>NZ_JBYTAV010000006.1:0-394938 GCF_058788535.1 Undibacterium sp. FW305-107 | reverse complement strand
AAGAATGCGGGAACCGGGATTGTGGATACCGCCAGCCTGGCCTTGAATGGCGGCTTTACCGGGCAGTTGTATCAGGTGGATCATACGGCACCGACGACTGGCATAGGTTCTGTGCGCCTATCCAATGATGATGGTGCCAGCAACACTGACTTCATTACGACTATCAGCGATCAAACTATTTCGGGCAGCCTGAGTGCTGGCCTGCTCGCAGGTGAAACCGTACAAGTCTCGCTTGACAATGGTGTCAACTGGATTAATACCCTGGCGACAGCGGGTAGCACAAGCTGGAGTTTGCCAAATCAATTGCTGACTGGCAGCAATACCCTTAAAGTCAGGGTGGCAGATCTGGCTGGCAATAGCGGGGCGACGTTCTCCCAGGCTTTCAGCATCAACCCTAACAATGACAATCCTGGCACGGGTGGCTCGGATGCAGACGGCGATGGCATTTTGCAGCGTGTAGAAGCAGAAGTACCTAATCTGCTGGGTTCAGGCAATGGCGACGGTAACGGCGACGGCATACCGGATCAATCGCAGAAGAATGTCAGTTCACTGTTATGGCATAACAACACAGCAGCGATTAATCATTATGTGACGCTGTCCAATAATAATTTCCTGTCGCAAACCAATGTGAACACCACGGTGACGCCAGCTACGCTGCCAGCCGAACTGACCATGCAATATGGCATGATCACCAGCCAGCTCACAGGCCTTGCCGCAGGTCAGGAAACCACGATGTCGCTGTACACCGATGCCCTGGGTCCGGTGAATGGCTATTGGGTACAAGACAAAACCGGTACCTGGACTAATATCGCCACTAATATTGCGACGGTGAACGGCAAGCTGAAAGTGGACTTCAAGATAGCCGATGGTGGCTTGTATGACAGTGATGGCAAGGTGGATGGCAAGATCACTCTCAACGGTGGTCTGGGCTTTAAAACCACGATCCCGACCAACCCGAATACATCCCTGCCCGGCGACAAGGATGGCGATGGTATCCCGGATGCCATCGAAGCCAGGGTAGGTACCAAGCTGGATGTCAAAGATAATGATGTGCTGCATCGCTCTGACCTGTTTGCCATGCAGCTCTACCGTGATGTGCTGTTCCGTGAAGCCGATACGGCAGGGGTACAGTACTGGCAGGGGCAGATAGACAGCGGCAAGATGAGCCGTGCCCAGGTAGCGGCATCCTTCATGGAGTCGGCTGAATTCCAGGGCGGTATCGGTGGTATCACGCGTCTTTACTTTGGTGCCTTCGACCGCTTGCCAGACCGTGAAGGCCTGGCTTACTGGATGCAGGCGCAAAAGGATGGCATGAACCTGAGTAAGATCAGTGCATCCTTTGTGTCCAGTGCAGAGTTCCAGAAAACCTATGGGGCGCTGGACAATACGGCCTTTGTAGACCGGGTCTATCAGAATGTCTTGCACCGCAGTTCAGATGCAGCAGGCAAGGCTTACTGGCTGGGGCAACTGGGTAATGGTCTGTCTCGTGGCGATATGCTGGCGGGCTTTACCGAGTCGACCGAGTTCAAGGCGAATTCGCAATCCAAAGTATCACTGACGCTGGATTACATCGGTCTCTTGGGTCATGCGCCGGATCAGGTGACCTTTGATGCACTGCTGGCACAATCAGGCACGGATGTGGTAACGCTGATCGGGCAGTTTATTAATTCACCTGAGTATCTGGCGAGATTTATGCCCGTGTGATTTACTAATGTGCGTTGCTGATGTCCGGAGTTCATTTCAAAATGAACTCCGGACATAGATTATCTTTGATTCAGATACATTCACACCAGGCTGAAATATTCTCCCTGGTGCTGTTCAAAACTATGCGCCTGTGCGCTGTGTCCATGGAATTGCCGTTCCAGCTTCCTTCTTGGCTTGCTTGGCGGCTTTCTTTTCTTTAGGCGTACTGGCTGCCTGCTTCTTTGTCTCTTTATTGCTTTGCTGAACTTTACTCATGATTTTGCTCCCGGGAACACCAAGGCCTTGGTGATAAGCCAGTATAAGCTTCAATTATCGTATTAACCGTTTTATAAAAAATATAGTCCTTGCATTTAAAAGTCATTTTAAAGCCACTTCATACCGCGATTTAAGCAATCTGTCTCAATGTCGAGGCAAAGCAAGCTGCTTTTCTCTACAGTCACCCTATTCAAAAAAATGACGATACCAGGGGGACAAGATGCTGGAAATCCGGAATGTCACAAAAAACTTTGGCAAGAAACTGACCGCAGTACATGACTTGTCACTCAATCTGGGCCAAGGTGTAGTCGGCCTGATAGGACACAATGGCGCGGGCAAGACCACGCTCATGCAAATGGTGGCTACCCTGACGCGTCCCAGTAGTGGCAGCATATTTTTCCAGGGGCAGGACATTATTAAAAAGCCGCAAGCCATACGTCAGCGCCTGGGATTTTTACCACAGGATTTTGGTATTTATCCAAACCTGACAGCGCTGGAATTCATGCAGTATTTTGCTGCTCTAAAAGGTGTACGCGATCCGGCCAGGATCAGACACTTGCTGGAAATGGTGAACTTGCATGACCAGGCCAAACGTCAGGCATCGACCTTCTCTGGCGGCATGCGGCGGCGTCTGGGCATAGCGCAAGCGCTGCTGAATGATCCTGACATACTTATCGTTGATGAGCCAACCGCCGGCTTGGACCCGGAAGAACGTTTGCGCTTCCGCCATTTATTGAGTGAGCTGGGCTTCAAAAAACTGGTGATCATGTCCACCCATATAGTCTCTGACGTAGAAAGCATTGCCAGTCAATTGGCCATCATGCGTCAGGGCAAACTGATTGCTCATGCAACGCCAGATGAAATCCTGGCGCAGGCGCATGGGCAAATCTGGACTGCCGAAATCGCCAGCCATGAATATGATGCCTTGCGCAACAAGGTACATGTATTGCAAACGCAAAAGCAAGGCAATCAAATGAGCTTGCGTATCGCCCACCCACACCAGCCTTGTGCCGGTGCCCGGCATGCAGCTCCCAGTCTCGAAGAAGCTTTGATGGCACAACGCTATGCGGTACAGGAGCTGGCAGCATGAGCCCTTCCCTGCTGAATACGCTGACTATCCTGGTATTGAATGAAGCCCGCCTGCGCCTGCGTCGTTTGAGCAGCGTGGTCGCCGTCCTGGCAGTCATCGCTTTAGCCTGGATCATGATCCCTGATCCGCAAACAGGTACGGCTTTGATGGTGATTAAAAATACCCGGGTGCTGTACACCAGTTCTGCCCTCGCATATGGCAGTGCGGCACTGGCCAGCCTGCTGTTTGGCCTGGCCGGTTTCTATCTGGTACGTGGTCGTATCGCAGAAGACATGCGCAGTGGTTGTGGCGGTGTTATCGCTGCCACGCCTATAGGTAATGGCAACTTCCTGCTGGGTCGCTGGATGGGCGGGGTGGTGTATTTGCTGGCTTTGACCGGTGCATTCATGGGTGCGATGCTGGTCTGTCATTTAGTGCGTGGCGAAGGGCCGATAGACTTGTTCATCTATCTGCAAACCTATCTGGCCCTGCTCTTGCCCATGGTATTTTTTGCCGTCAGTTGCGCCATTTTGTTTGACAGTTTTTCGCCATTGATGGGCAAGCTGGGTGACGTGATTTTCTTTTTTATCTGGGTTGCGCAAATCGCCCTGATGGAAAAAGTGGATGGCAGTATCGCAGGAGAAATCAATCCCTATATGTATATCGATTTCATAGGCTCAGCAACATCGATAGCGCATCTGAAGCTGTATATGAGTACCAAGTACATGTCTCTGGGTACGGCCACTTTTGATGCAAAGCTCACCCCCATACTTTTACCTGCCGTCATGTGGTCGGGCAAATTATTGGCCTTGCGTGGCGCCACTGCCATGCTGGCTTTATTGCCGCTGCTGCCAGCGATCGTCCTGTTCCACAGGTTTTCACCTGATCGTGTCAAAGTCAGCCAAACCCGCAAACGCCGTTCACCTTTGAATTTCCTGAATCAATTGTTGCGTCCTTTCGCTGGCATGGCCCAGCCCCTGTTTCGCCTGGCGCAAGCCTTGCCAGGCCTGCCTGGACAAATATGTGCAGATATTGCACTGACAGTGGCAAGCACACCTGTCGCCGGACTGGCATTGCTGCTCATTCCCTTGTTGTCTCTGTTTTTCCGCACAGGTGCTTTGCCTGGTTTGCTAACGATCAGTGTTGCCATCTGGGGCATACTCATCAGTGACCTGAGCAGCCGTGACCATCAGACTGCGACTGATGAAATGACCGGTGCTTTATCTGGCGGCATTGCCCAACGTTATTTGCGCCAGTTTGCGGCAACTGCCTTGCTGGGTTTAATGTTGATGGGTGTCATCGGCTTGCGTTGGGCTATGCATGAGCCTGTACGTGCACTGGCATTACTGACCGGCATTTTCAGCATGAGTGCGGTAGCCTGCCTGCTGGGGCGCTTATCGAAAACGCCTCGCACCTTTTTGTCGCTATTCCTGTTCGGCATTTATGTCGCAATCAATGCAAGCAAAGCACCGATGATTGATATATTTGGGTTCAATGGCGTGGCAAACAGTCATTCCGTCATATGGCAAATCATGCTGGGCATGGCAGCGCTGAGTATCGGGTATGTTTACAATCGCCGCGCCGCAGCATAAAACAGGGTACTGTTGATAAGTCGGTGGACAAGCTGTAGACAAGCCTGCCTTTGCCTGTGGAGAAACTGTACATAAGCTGTGGATAGATGGGAAATAAGTTTTATTTCTTTTCAGCAAAGCACAAATTGTATTAATTGTAAGCAGACTTTAGTTTGATTGTTTTAGCAAATTTATGTCCCTATACTTTTGTTGATCTGATGACGACCATGTTTCCAGATCCTCTGGAATCCTGTCTGCTGAGCTATCTGCCGCCGTTACATCTCGGCTGTTCATCAGCATCGTTCCCCCCGCATGTTGATGAACAGGAAAAATTACGCTTATGTCCGCCGGACTCTCCCTAAAAAAAGATTTAGCAAAAATACTGCTGTATTCGCTGCTGTCACTGTTCCTGATACCCGCGTTTACTTACTGGTTTTCCCAACATGTGGAAAATAAGCAGGATGAGAAATTCCTGAGTTTTGTATCACAGCAAATTGATACAGACAGCAAATTGACTGCAGACGAGAAATTTCAGCAGCAAGAATTTTTCCGCCAGTATCCGCCTTCGAAAATCTGCGACAGTAATATAGCCGAAGCTGCCAGTTACAGAGAACGTGTATGCGCCCGCTATTCAGATAACTGGCAATTCATCATGGCCAGAAAAGTTTCGGCCTGGACCATGGCCGGTGGTGTGGTCTTGCTGATCAGTGTACTCTTGCTGGGTGCCCTTGCCTTCCTCAACGAAAAAGCCCAGTACCTGAGTTTTGTCACAGGCTGGCGCGTGCTGACGTTGAGTTGTACTGCCGGGACAATTGCCCAGGGTGCGATGCTGATGTGGCTATCGTTCTGGGTCACTGCCTATTTCATGAACCGCTATTCCGTCAAGCTGATTGGCATCGCCGTCATCTTTGTGGCGATTGCGGTTTTCTATGTGATCGTCAGTATCTTCAAACGTGTTAATAACAATCATCAGATTCAGGGTGAATTGATTTCTGAACAGGCAGCACCCGGCCTGTGGCAACGCATACGCGATCTGGCGACACGTTTAAAAACTGCTGCCCCAGACAATATCGTCGCAGGTATTGATGCCAATTTCTTTGTCACCGAATCGCCCCTGAATGTCAGCGGCAGGAGTTTGCGTGGACGCAGTCTGTTCATCAGCATCCCCTTGTTGCGTTTGCTGAGCCAGTCTGAGGCAGATGCAGTATTGGCACATGAACTTGCGCACTTCCGTGGTGGCGATACGGCAAATAGTGCAGCGCTTGGCCCCAAGCTTGCACAATATGATCAATATTGTTTTGAGATGCGCAGCGCCCATGTACCTACGGTGTTTTATCTCATGTGTCTGTACCGCATGATTTTTGAAATTGCCTCTGCCCACAATAGCCGTGACCGTGAATTTCTGGCTGACCGCATCGCTGCAAAAGTGATTGCCCCAACCGCAGTCACCTATTCATTGATCAAGATTGCCGCATACGCCAACTATAGAAACGAAATCGAAAACCAGTTGTTTTCGCGTAATGAAAGACATGGTGCCAGCCTGGGGATAGCACAATTTGTGGCTTCCGGCCTGCACCCTTACGCACGTTCTTCAGCGTTCATAGATACCATGAAGGATGCCAGCGTACCGCATCCGTATGACAGCCATCCCAAGATGACTGAGCGCATGAAAAATGTCGGTCATGTCATTGCCGAAACTGATTACGGTGCTATCGTCACCAGTGTACCCGCACAAACCTGGGCCACGGATATACAGGTTGCCGACGAAATTGAAGCGCGTTTGTGGGCCAGCTATGAAGAAGATTTTTCTCAGGCGCATGAGCATAGCCTGGCCTACCGTTATGAGCCTGCCAATGAAGAAGAGGCAGCACTGGTGCTACGTTATTTCCCACCTGTGGAATTTTCCCTGAGCGAAGGAAAAGCCATACAAGTGACTTATGCAGGCTGGGTCTTGCCTGATGAAGCTGAACCATTGTCATGGGACAGGGTAGATACTTATGAATACGAAGATGGCATGCTGTCGGACACACTGACCATCAAGCATCCTGAAAAAGGCATGCTGGGTGCCAAATCGACCAAGGTGAAACTCGCCGGCATCAAGAAAGTGCGGGAAGAATTCAAGAATGTCTCTGGTCATTACTGGCACCGGCATCAAGTCATGCGCCATCAGCAATCCTTGCAGTAAATCTCTGGTATTTACGCCCTTGAAAATCCCGTCTCTGCAGGCGGGATTTTTTTATGTTGTGTACGACACACTGTACGGACAAGAGTACGGACAGTGCGGACAAAAACACAATAAAAAATACCCATACAAATCAACAACTTAAGTCTGGCACGGTTTCTGCTAAACAGTATGCAAACTGTTTAATGGAAACATCATGATAAGAGACACTTCAGGCCAGGACACGGTGCTGTCCGCCAATAAAGGACAAAAACGCAAGCGTGTCATCATTGCAGGCGTCGCTACTCTGGTGGGCATCACAGGTCTGGTATTGCTGATGTCAGCCTGGCGCGGCAGCAGCCAGTCTGTGAATGCGGCACGTTTGCGCATTGCTACAGTCGGCCATGGCACTCTGGTCAGGGATGCGTCGGTGAATGGCCGTATAGTCGCAGCAATCAGCCCGACCTTGTATTCCAGCGCTGGCGGTACGGTGACACTGAAAGCCAATGCTGGCGACACCGTCAAGAAAGGCGATATCGTCGCTGAGATAGAATCGCCTGATCTCAACGACCAGCTCAAACGCGAGCAATCGAATACCGAACAACTCGAAGCTGAAGTCGCACGTCAGCAAATCCTCGCCAAGAAACAAAAACTGATCGCCAGACGCGATGCCGACCAGGCCGAGATAGAGCGCATAGCGGCACAGCGTGCCTTCCAGCGCATAGAAGCAGCGGGTGTTGTTGGTGTGGTTGCCAAGAATGACTTCCTGAAAGCCCAGGATGCCATGCATTCCACAGAAATCCGCTCCAAACATGCAGCACAGGCGGCCGATCTGGAAAACGAAGATGTGACGCTGGAATTAAAAACCAAGATGAGCCAGTTGCAACGCCAGCGCCTCGCCCTGGATTTTGCCAAACGCCGTGTCGATGAATTGAAGTTGCGTGCACCAGTAGACGGTATCATCGGCAGCCTGGCAATTTCCAACCGCAGTGTGGTGGCCGCTAATACCGCACTGATGACCCTGGTGGATCTGTCTCAGCTTGAAGTTGAAGTGGAAATCCCTGAATCCTATATGACAGACCTGGGCTTGGGCATGAAGGCAGAAATCATGATCAACAATAACAAGATCATGGGTACCCTGACAGCCATTTCGCCAGAAGTGGTGAAGAACCAGATACTCGCCAGGGTACGCTTCAGTGACAAACAGCCTGAAGGCTTGCGTCAAAGCCAGCGCGTTTCAGCCAGATTGCTGATGGAAGAAAAAGCCAACGTCATGATCTTGCCGCGCGGCCCCTTTGTTGAGGCAGACGGTGGACGTTTTGCCTATGTAGTTGAAAACGGTGTCGCCCAGCGCCGTCCTATCAAAATGGGTGCAACCAGTATCTCTGCAGTAGAAATTCTCAGTGGTTTGAAAGACGGCGACAAAGTCGTGATATCCGGTACCGATACATTTGAAAGCGCGAACAGTGTTTCCATCAATAACTGATACCGATAAAAACATCAACAATTAATTTAAAAAGGAATATCCCATGTTACGCATGAAAAGCCTGAGCAAAGTTTACCGCACCCACCTGATAGAAACCCATGCCCTGCGTGGCTTTGACATCCATGTCAAGCAAGGTGAATTCGTCACCGTGACCGGGCCTTCCGGTTCTGGCAAAACCACTTTCCTGAATATCGCCGGTTTGCTGGAAGAATTTAATGATGGTGATTACCTGCTCGACGGCATCAATGTCAAAGGCATGGACGACAACGCCCGCACCCGTCTGCGCAATGAAAAACTGGGTTTCATCTTTCAGGGTTTCAACCTGATTCCTGATTTGAATTTGTTTGACAATGTCGATGTGCCGCTGCGCTATCGCGGCCTGAATACCACCGAACGCAAGGACCGCATAGAAGCAGCACTGGCCCAGGTGGGTCTGGCTTCGCGTATGAAACATTATCCTGCCGAATT
Source organism: Undibacterium sp. FW305-107 (assembly GCF_058788535.1). Taxonomy (NCBI): domain Bacteria; kingdom Pseudomonadati; phylum Pseudomonadota; class Betaproteobacteria; order Burkholderiales; family Oxalobacteraceae; genus Undibacterium; species Undibacterium sp. FW305-107. Next base: position 386,224 of record NZ_JBYTAV010000006.1, on the reverse strand, counting down.
GTCTGGTGGTCAGCAACAACGTGTGGCAATTGCCCGCGCCCTGGCTGGCTCACCCAAACTCTTGCTGGCCGATGAACCGACCGGAAATCTGGATACCCAGATGGCGCGCAGCGTCATGGAATTACTGGAAGAAATCAATGCCAAGGGCACGACTATTTTGATGGTAACGCATGACCCGGAACTGGCCGTACGTGCCCAGCGCAATGTGCACATCATTGATGGCCAGGTTAGTGATCTGGTGCGCAAAGTGCCTTCACTCTATGATGCCAAAGCAGATGGGCATACAGATGCTGATTCTGCCAATGAAATTGACAGTTCGGCAGTCGCCTGAGGAGCCGCATGATGTTTCGTTATTATTTTTTACTTGGCATACGCAGCCTGCGCCGTAACCCGGCACTAACTGCCCTGATGGTGCTTACCCTGGCAGTTGGCGTCGCTGCCAGCATTTCCACCCTGACGATCTTGCATGTGATGTCGGGTGACCCGATACCACACAAGAGCAGCCGCCTGTTCACGCCCCTGATGGATAATGGTCCACTGAAAGGCTACTCTCCGGATGACAAGCCGAATGATACCCAGATGAGTTACCGGGACGTCATGAATCATTTGTCAGCCAGGATAGGAGAAAGACGTGCGGCTATGTACGGCATATTAATGGCAATAGAACCGGCACGCAAAGACTTGCCTGTAATAGAGCCGGAAGGCGCCGCCGTCACCAAGGATTTTTTCGCCATGTTTGATACACCGTTTTTGCATGGACAGGGATGGACTGAAAATGATGATGCAAAAGCCGCAGACGTTGTCGTACTTGGGAAAAAATTGGCGGATAAACTGTATGGCAATGCCAATCCTGTTGGTCAGTACCTGACCATGATAGGCCACCAGTTCCAGATAGTCGGCGTACTCGACACCTGGGAGCCAAGTCCCCGCTTTTACCGCAACGCCACTTTTGGTGTGCAGGAAGATTTCTTCATCCCTCTTGCCAGCGCCATCCGGCATGAAATTACCCACGCAGGCGGCATGGGCTGCACTGGCGACACTGCTCCCGGCTGGCAGGGACGACTGGATTCTGAATGCACATGGTTGAGCTTCTGGTTTGAATTAAAGTCGGAAGGCCAGCGCCAGGAACTGCAAAGCTACCTCGATAATTATGCATCTGAACAGCGCAAGCTTGGGCGTTACATGCGTCAGGCTAAAAATAAGCTATTCAATGTCATGGAATGGCTGGATGAGTCGAAAGTGGTAGGCAATGATAACAAGCTGTCTGCATGGCTGGCATTTGGTTTCCTGTTATTGTGTCTGGTGAATACCGTGGGTCTTTTACTGGCAAAATTTTCTGCACGGGCATCGGAAGTCGGCGTACGGCGCGCGCTGGGGGCATCCCGCAAAGAGATATTCAATCAATTCCTCATCGAAAGCAGTGTCATTGGCCTGGCTGGCGGTGTTGCCGGCCTGCTTTTGGCGTTTGGTGCGCTTGCCCTCATAGCCAAGCAATCGAAACAGCTTACTGTCGTGGCACACATGGACTGGCAAATGCTGAGCATTACCTTTGTGATGTCAGTCACTGCGGCCATATTGGCGGGATTGTTCCCGACCTGGCGTGCATGCCAGGTAACGCCTGCGATACAACTCAAATCACAATGAGAACAATATGAAACTCAATCTGGAAATTCGCCCCATATTATCTGCACTGCTGCGCAGCAAGACCGGTGCCATCCTGGTAGCCCTGCAAGTTGCCATCAGCCTGGCAATTTTAACCAACGCTGTCTACATCGTTCAACTGCGCATGGAAGTGGTGGCACGCCCCAGCGGCCTGACAGAAGAAAATGATCTGTTTTCCATCAATATCAGCAACCGCAAAGTTGCTGATCATGCAGAACAGATCGCTACGCAAAAGCAGGAAGAAGCAACAATACGCGGTGTCCCTGGCGTACAAGGCGTCACCCGGGTCAGCCAGACACCATTATCGTGGTCAGGCAGTACCACTGGTATTTCGCTGGACAGAAAACAGGCTGCTACCAGCGCCAACGTGTCGATGTATATCGCGTCAGAATCCGTGATGAAACTCTGGGGTCTGAAGCTGGCTGACGGGCGCGACTTCAATCAGGATGAATTCCGCGAAATTGACACCAGCACCAGCAAGGAATTTCCTGATGTCGTCATCATTACCAAGAGCCTCGCAGAGAAACTTTTCCCCGGCCAAGCTAGCGTGGTAGGGAAAACAATTTATTTTGGTACTGGTGACGATGCGAATGGGACAAGGATCATTGGCGTGCTTGACCGCTTGCAAACCCATGGAGCCCAAATTGGTGCAAAAGGTGAAATTTCGGTTGTCTTGCCGACACGTCTGTCGAATGACCCTTACTCCAAATATTCGATACGTGCTGAACCCGGTCAGCGTGAACGTGTCATGAAGGATGTTGAGATGGCGCTCAGGAAAGCATCTGCCACACCCATCGTCATCAATATGCGTAGCTTCCAGGAAGACCGGACCAGACGCTACCGTGCTGACAATGGCCTGGCCTGGATGCTGATTGCAGTCTGCGTCTTGCTCTTATTGGTAACCGCCAGCGGCATCGTCGGCATTTCCAGCCTGTGGGTGACGCAGCGCCGTAAGCATATCGGTGTGCGCCGTGCATTGGGTGCGCGCAAGATAGATGTGCTGCGTTACTTTGTCACAGAAAACCTGATGATCACCAGTTTTGGCATTGCTTGCGGCCTGGCACTGGCGGTAGCCTTGAATCAATTATTGGTCAGCAAACTGGAATTAACGAAATTGCCTGTCCCTTATTTGCTGGGAGGCAGTGTAATTTTCTGGATACTTGGTATCATCGCGGTGGTGGGACCGGCGGCGCGTGCTGCGTCGATTTCACCTGCCACTGCTACCCGCAGTACCTGATGTGCTGAAAACCTGAAGCCGTGAAAACTCAAACACTGACAATGCCTACCGTATTAATTATTGATGACAACGCCACCGTCGCAGTGGCACTGGAAGTGCTGTTTTCCCTGCATGATATTGATGCGGTCTGCGCCACATCGCCAGAACAGGGTCTGGCGATGCTGGAACATCAGTCTATTGATCTGGTGATACAGGATATGAACTTCACGGCCGACACCACCTCTGGTGATGAAGGCCGTGCCCTGTTCACTGAAATACGCAAGCGCTATCCTGACCTGCCCGTGATCTTGCTGACAGCCTGGACACATCTGGATGCGGCGGTGGAACTGATCAGGTCAGGCGCTGCCGATTATCTCGGCAAACCCTGGAATGATCAAAAACTGCTGACTACGGTCAGGAATCTGATAGAACTGGGGCAAAGCAACCGTGCCCTGCAACAAAGACTGCAACGTGAACGCAAGCAAAAACGCGAGCTTGAACAAAAATTCAATCTCTGCAATCTGGTATGGAATGATGCGGCCACCGAGCGGGTACTGGGCATGGCTTGCCAGGTAGCCCGCGCCGATGTGCCCGTGCTGATCACCGGGCCGAATGGCGCAGGCAAGGAAAGAATCGCCGAAATCATACAGGCCAATTCCAGTGTCAAGGACGGCCCTTTTGTTGTATTGAATTGCGGTGCCCTGCCTGCAGAACTGATAGAAGCAGAACTGTTTGGCGCAGAAGCTGGTGCATATACCGGTGCCAGCAAGGCGCGCGAAGGCAAGTTTGAAGCAGCAGATGGCGGCACGCTGTTCCTCGATGAAATTGGTAATCTGCCGCTGGCAGGCCAAATGAAATTATTGCGTGTGCTGGAGACCGGGCGCTTTGAAAGGCTGGGCTCGAACAAGGAAAGACAGGTCAAGGTACGCGTCTTAAGCGCCACCAACGCTGACTTGCCAGCCATGATCAGGGCTGGCAGCTTCCGCCAGGATTTGCTATACCGCCTCAACGTCATTGAATTACATTTACCTACGCTGGCAGAACGCACCGGCGACATCTTGCCGCTGGCAGAATACTTTCTCAGCAATGGCAAGACCCTGCATCCCAGTACAGCATCAGCACTGGTGCAATATGCCTGGCCAGGTAATGTCAGGGAGCTTAAAAATGTCATGCAACGCGCCTGCCTGTTGGCAGCCAAGTCCGAGATCATGCCAAGCGATCTTGGCCTGCCATTGGTGAATAGCTGGGTCAGTGAGCAGGAGCCAGACAAGGATGCCATAGAACGCGCCCTGCAAAAAGCCCATGGCGTGGTGGCGCAAGCCGCCGCCGAGCTGGGCCTGAGCCGCCAGGCACTATACCGGCGTATGGACAGGCTGGGCATCAGTCGCAGCGCATGACAGATCAGGTGCCTCCATCAACTGGCGCGGTCGGTAAACGCCCGCTGTTTTCCATGCTCACGCGGTTGAGCCTGTTGATGGCGGCAATGTTATTGCTGGCAGTCGCTATCAGCATGCTCATGCTGCATTTGTTGCCAGACCAGCTCTGGCTGGCTACTGGCCTCAGTCTGTTGATCATCTTGCCCATAGGCGTGAGTCTGTTGCGCAGCCAGTTGCAAGCCATGATACGTTTGTTTCATACTCTGGCAGGCACGGTCATCAGTTATCAGGACAATGATTTTTCCATCGGTGTGCACTGGCCGCTACAAGATGAGCTGGGTGAACTGGTAGAGGCCCACAATGCGCTGGGCGATGTATTACGCAAGCAGCGATTGAATCTGGTACAGCGCGAATTGCTGCTTGATACCATGGTGCAAAATACGCCAGTAGCAATGATGCTGGTAGCCGACCATGGCCCCATTGTGTTTGCCAATATCGCTGCCAGGCAATTACTGAACCAGGGACGCAAGCTGGAAGGTTTCAGCTTTAATGAAGTGATGATGCAAGTCTCGGCCTCCTTGCGCGAAGCCATACTGCGCGGGGGTGATGGCCTGTTCACAGTGGCCGCCAAAGACCCGGAAGAAGAGGAAGAAGTCTATCACCTGGCGCGCCGTCATTTCAGCCTTAACGGTCGCCATCATGAATTATTCTTGCTACGCCACCTGACGGTGGAATTACGCCGCCAGGAAGTACAGACCTGGAAAAAAGTCATACGCGTTATCAGTCATGAATTGAATAATTCTCTGGCACCGATTGCTTCACTGGCAAATTCTGCTGCTGTACTGGTAGGACGTGGCCAGACCGAGCGCTTGCCAACTATCCTACAAACAATAGAAGAACGCACCCGCCATCTGGAAAGTTTTATCGATGGTTATGCGCGCTTCGCCAAATTGCCAACACCCAGGCTGGAGAGTACGCGCTGGGATAGTTTTATCGCAGGCCTGAAGTCACAAGTTATCTTCACCGTCATCGACAATTTGCCAGAAGAAGCCATCAACCTGGACCGTGCGCAGATGGAACATGCCTTGCTGAATTTATTGAAGAATGCCCACGAATCCGGCTCAAGGGAAGATGAGGTCAGCCTTGGCATACGCAACTTGCAAGGCGTCATACGCATCGAAGTCATGGACAGGGGTAGCGGCATGACGGATACGGTGATGTCGAACGCCCTGATCCCCTTTTATTCCACCAAGCGTAGCGGTACAGGCCTGGGCCTGGCACTGGTGCGTGAAATCATAGAAGCACATGGCGGCAGAATCAGCCTGCAAAACCGTGAAGGCGGCGGCTTGACTGTTAGTCTGTTCCTGCCTATACCGTCATAGAAGCTGCTGCAAAATTAACCTGGCGTTGTTGCACCTCCCAGTCGTACTAAAAGTACTGCCTTCGTCGGTGACGCCTGGCCAGTTTAATTTTGCAACGGCCTCTCAGGCAAATGCAATAGGCAAGATCAATAGCATACATAAACCCGCAGCGCGGCGATTGCTGGCGGTGATGCTGCCACCATGCGCCTGTATCACGCGCTGGGTAATCGCCAGACCCAGGCCATATCCCTCACTGCTTTGTTCGGCCAGCACACTACGATAAAAGGGTTGGAAGATACTTTGCAATTCAGCTTCCGGCACCCCCTGTCCTTCGTCCAATATGGAGACATGCAATTGACTGTCCTTGACCTCGGCCTGCAGGGTCACTGCAGTGTCAGGGCGGGTATGCCGTATGGCATTGCGCAAGACATTTTCCATGGCACGATGCAGTAATTCATAACGGCCCAATACACAGACCTTGCTGATTTCATCGGCAGAAAATTCCGTCTTGAAAGCCTTGCCTGCGGTCTTCGCTTCAAAATGGGCATTGTCGGTCAGGTCGGCAAATAATTCATCCATGTGTATCAGGTCTTGCCCCGCGTTGGCGCCAGCTTCCAGCCGCGATAAAGTCAGGATTTCGCCCACCAGCTTGTCCATGCGCACAGCCTCCCTGTCCATGCGTACCATGTATTCTTCGGCCTTGTCCGGCTGCTGGCGTGCCAGGCCTATGGCTGCCTGCAGGCGTGCCAGTGGTGAACGCAATTCGTGCGAGACATCGTGCAAAAGGCGGCGCTGGTTTTGCAGGGAGCCTGTCAATTGCTCGGCCATGCGGTCAAAATCGTGCCCTAGCTCTGTCAACTCATCCTTGCGCTTTCCCATGCTATCCCCTATGCGCGTTTGCAGCTTGCCACCGGCCAGTTCATGAAAGGCTTCACTCAGCCTGCGTATGGGTTTGGACATATACCATGCCATCAGGGCTGCAAACAGCAGACTGGCGAACAATGCAACTACCATAGGGATAAAGGCACGTGAATCGCCGCCATCAGGTGGGGGCTTGCGCATACCCATAGGTGCTTGTCCTGGCTCACCTGGCGGGCGGTCCGGTCTGGCACCATCAGGAAAATCAGGCTTTGCGCCTTGTCCAGGTCCGGGCCCAAGTCCTGGCCCTGGCTCTGGTCCCGGACCACGTTTGGATCCAGGCCTAGCTCCAACACCACGCCAGTCTTCGTGCGGTGGCTTGCTGGCAACCGGCTCTCCGGCAAGCGATTTAGCCATTTCTTCATTACTGTGTTTAATCCAGAAGGTGATGCTGATACCAGCGATCGCCGTCAATTGCGCCAGCCAGATGAAGAAAAAGAACTTCCAAAACAAACGTCCGAGTTTCAGCATAGTCACTCGCGCGTCAGCATATAACCCTGGCGGTACACGGTCTGTATGACGGTGCGGCCATCAGCAAAGGCGCTGATTTTCTGGCGTATGCTGCTCAGGTGGACATCGATATTCCTGTCGAACCTGGCCAGTGGCCGACCCAGTCCCTGTTCGGATAATTCATTCTTGCTGACGGTTTGTCCGGCATTTTTTACCAGCAATTCCAGCAAGGTAAATTCGGTGCTGGTCAGGTCCAGCATTTTATTATTCCATTCTGCACGGCGCTGCCCCGGCCACAATTGCAAGGCACCGACAACCAGGCATTGTCTGTCCTGATCTGCATTCATGCCACTCTCAGTACGGCGCAGGATGGCCCTGAGCCTGGCCAGCAATTCGCGTGGGGTACATGGCTTGGGCACATAGTCATCGGCACCCAGCTCAAGGCCGATAATGCGGTCTACATCATCACCACGGGCTGTCAGCATCAGCACAGGCATACGGCTATGTTCACGTATGCGTCGCAAGGCATCGATACCATTCATGCGCGGCATCATGACATCCAGCACGGCAATCGCATGCTGGCCGGACAGAGCTTCCACCACCGCCTGCTCACCATCATGTACTGTAGTAATGACAAAGCCCTCACGCTCAAGATATTCCTTGAGCATGCCTACCAGTTCGACGTCATCGTCTGCGAGCAATACCTTGGTCATGTTGTAAGAAAGAAAAAAGATTGTATGTTGATGTTGATCATAGCAAAGCCATCCGCATACTTGGGCAAATTTACCTGCTTTTACAGTCCTGCTTCTGGCATGACACAAAATCCTTACCTAACTTTACCTTTGCTTTACTGCACTTAACAAGTCGGCGCGACACAATGCAGCAACACCAACGTAAGGAGAGACATCATGGACAAGCATACAAATCAACTGGAAACCGATCTTCATACCCTGATGCAGGCAGCCGCGTCACGCAGGCAAATGCTGCGCTGGATATCAGTTGGCGGCGCTGCAACTTTACTGGGCTGTGGTGGCGGCAGTGATGCCACCACGACCTCATCTACCAGCACTGGCACCACTACTACTGGGACTGCTACTGGGACCACTACCGGCACAACTACTGGTACAAGCACAGGCACTACAACAGGCACCAGTACCGCAAGCTGCAGCATCATCCCGGAAGAAACAGCCGGGCCCTACCCTGGTGACGGCAGTAATAGCAATGGCGCAAGTATTGCCAATGCGCTGGCCTTGTCTGGCATCGTGCGCAGTGATATACGTTCCAGTATAGCTGGTGCCAGCGGTGTGGCAGCGGGTGTGCCTTTGACCATCAAATTGCAATTGGTGAATACCAAGACCAGCTGCGCCTCACTGGCCGGTTATGCAATCTACCTCTGGCATTGTGACAGGGATGGCAATTACTCCATGTATTCATCCGGCATCACCGCTGAAAATTACCTGCGCGGAGTGCAGGAGACGGACAGCAACGGCAGTGTCAGTTTTACCACGATATTTCCTGGCTGTTATTCAGGTCGTATTCCACATGTGCATTTTGAGGTTTACCCCAGCGTCGCCAAAATCAGCAGTGCCAATAACAAGGTCAAGACTTCACAATTCACCTTCCCCATGGCAACCCTGAATGAAGCTTACCAGGCCACTGGCTATACAGCCAGTGTGCGCAACCTCGCACAAATTACGTATGCAACTGACAATGTCTTTAGCGATGGCACCAGCCTGCAAATGGTCAGCGTGACTGGCAGTGCGACACTGGGCTATGTGGTAACTTTGACGGTAGGCATATCTGCGTAGTGTTGACATGGCGGGAGTATGGGCATCTTGCCTTGCTCCCGGTATTTCAATAGAATCGGGCTTCTAATCAACTCCTCAACTCTTTTTAATGAAAGGAGGAAAACATGGAAGTTCTAAAGTATGCCATCAGCGGCATACGCAACTTTGGTATATTTGCCAGCTCTTGTCCTAGTTCCATCGCGCTGCGATAACAAGACGAGAGCACTTATCCCACTTACCCTCCGGGCCTGTTCTCGGCTCATTATCGTTAGCGCTCCTGTTGACGTGGATGCCTGCATCCCAAATCAAAGACAAGAGCATGACTACCTTATTATCTGCACAAGCATTACAACTGGAAACCAGCCATGGCGTTTTATTCCAGGATCTTAACTTCACCCTGCAAGTCGGCCAGCGCATAGGCTTGATAGGCCACAATGGTAGTGGCAAATCCACATTGCTTTCGCTGCTGGCAGGGCAACGCACTGCCAATAGCGGCAGCATACAGATGGCACGCCTGTGTCGCCTGCAATATGTCGAGCAACACTTGCCACCTGCCCTGCATACCCTGAGTCTGTATAACGCCATGCTGGATGCGATCAACGACGTGCCAGAACTGCACTGGCGTGTCGACAGCCTCTTGCACGAACTTGGCATAGATGCAGCCACTGCCGGGGTCGCCGTGCAATCCCTGTCCGGTGGGCAGCATACCCGCCTGCTATTGGGACGCGCCTTATTACGCGATCCCAATCTCTTGCTGCTGGACGAGCCCAGCAATCATCTCGACTTGCCATCCCTGTTATGGCTGGAAGAATTTTTGTTGAACTGGAAAGGCGCATTCGTATTGGTATCGCATGACCAGCGCCTGTTGAATCGGGTGACACGACAAAGCTGGATCTTGCGTGACAGGCAAATCACCTGCTTTGACCAGCCCTGCTCAGAAGCCCTGCAATCTCTGGCTCTGGCGGATGACGCCGCGCAAGCCAGGCGTGACGCAGAACAATGCGAAATTGACAGGCTGGCGGCCAGCAGCAAGCGTCTGGCTATCTGGGGCAGCGTCTATGACAACGAAAAGCTGGCACGTAAAGCCAAGACCATGCAAAAACGGGCCGACCGCTTGAAGGAAGAACAAACCACAGTCACTGAAGGCCAGCCATGGACTTTGCAATTGCATGGCAAGGCATTGGCGGCTAATCATTTGTTGCAACTGGACGCCTTGACGGTCAGAGCTGCCCCGGGTTTGCCCGGCCTGTTCAGGCTGGAGCAATTCGGTGTACGGCCAGGTGACAAGATCGCTTTACTGGGTGCAAATGGCACGGGCAAATCTTCCTTGCTCAGGCAATGCTGGCAAGCGATATTATCAGAAGAGATATCTGAACAAATTCGCTGGCATACGGCAGCACAGATAGGTTATTACGACCAGTCTCTGCAGCAACTGAATAGCGATGCCAGCCTGCCGGATGCGCTGTATCCCTTTGTCGCTGGTTCGGAAACTGCCAGGACAGAACTGGCGCGTAAACAGGCGCTGATTTCAGCAGGCTACCCGTATCACCGTCATCAGCAAAAAGTGGCATCGCTGAGTGGCGGTGAACGCGCCCGTCTGCTGTTTTTGGCACTCTCACTGGCCAGCTATCACTTGCTGTTTCTCGATGAACCGACCAATCATCTGGATATGCAGGGCAAGCAGGAATTGACAGCGGCGCTGGCTGGATTTGCTGGTGGTTTTTTGCTGGTTTCCCATGACAGGGATTTGATAGAACAAAGCTGCCAAGAATTCTGGGTAGTGCAGGATGGTCGCCTGGAAAGATGGCTGGATGCAGAAAGCGCCTATCAGTGTCTGCGACAAAAACAGCAGACATCTGCAGCCATGCCTGTTGAACTTATTACAGCGAATAACAATGTTGGTGAAACCTTGCTCAGCGATACTGAGCAGGCTTTGCAAAGACTGTGTGAACTGGAAGAGTTATTGCAGGCTGACCTGGCTCGCAAACCCAAACATCAAAAGCCACAACAGCAGGCAAGCTGGCATAGTGAAATGGTGCGTTTGAATCATTTTCTTGGTCTGGATTAGTCCATCTGATCAAGAATTTATTGCCATCCTTACCGAAGCACAACATCAGGCAGGATAGTTGTTGTGTTTCGGTTTTTAACTCCCAGGCAAACCCTGGTCACACCACATGCATTCTTCGCGCTGACTATCGGTACGCATACTGCATTTCGGGCAAGCGATCAGGTTTGCATTTTGTGGCGAGCCAGTAGAAAACACACTGAAAAATATCCATGTCGCAAAGGCTGCGAATGCGACAAAGAAAACCAGATACGCGGCAGCAGAACTGGATATCCAGTTCTGCAACACCGCCATACCTGTCAGTAAAAACAGCAGCGCACTGGCACCTGCTATTTTGAACAAGAGTTTCATCTTGTATATCCGTTCAAAAAACTACTCATTGCACATAAAACATGATTCGCCAGACTTGCAAATTCCACACTCTATGCCAATGGAAAACGTATGATCAATTGCGTTCCCGCCTCTGTTGAAGATTGCAAATCTATCTCACCATTGAATGCCGCAACACGTTCACGCATGCCGGTAATACCTATGCCAGCAGAACTGTGATGTATGTCAAAACCCTTGCCATTGTCACTGACCTCTATCTGCAAACTTTTTTGTTCTTCCAGCATGCTCAATGCGACTTCCACCTGGGTAGCCTGCGCGTGCTTCATGACATTCGACAAAGCCTCCTGGATGATCCTGTAGACAGAAATCGCCAGACCGCTATCCAATCCTGAAAAATCTCCGTCACTGTCAAAATGAAACTGGCAACCTGGTACATTGCTGTGGAAATGCCTGAGCATGTCTTCGACCGCACCTTGCAGACCCAGCATGTCCAGTACTTCAGGCCGCAGGCGGCGTACCAGGTTGCGGCCATTGGCATATAAGTCCAGAGTCAGTTTGGTGATAGCCTTGGCGCGCTCCTGGATTTCGCCTGCGACTTCACCATTCGCGTCGACCACATCTATCTGTGCAGCCAAATGCTGTATGCGTTGTGCCTCCAGCCTCGCTGCAATCAATGAGGCATTCAATTCATCATGAATTTCTATGGCGATGCTCTTGCGTTCATCTTCAACAATGCTGTGAACCTTTTGTATCAGCTTGCGTTTTTCTGCATTGGCTTTCAAAGCTTCATTGCGCGACTCCATCAAGTCCCGTGTTCTTTCCTGCACCTTGTTTTCCAGATCCTGCTTGGCTTGTTGCAGGCTGACAGACATGGCATTGATGGAAGTCTGCAAGTCACCTATCTCACCACCCGTTGTCACTTCCAGTGTATTCGAATAATCACCTTCGCGTATTTCACGCAGGGTTTCTATGGATTTTTGCAAAGGACGTGTCAGGCTTAAAGCCAGGTATACAGCCAGCACCGCGCTGACGAACAAGGCCAGTGCACTCATCGCCAGTTCAAACATGAAACGCTGGCTATGCTTGGCCAGCATGCGCGTAGCCGACATGGTGACCCTGACATAGCCCAGCATATCTGCATCTTTGCTCTCAGTACTGGTGGTCGTTAACGGTAAAACACCAGATTTCGCGGACTTGGATTCCTTCAGCAAATTCACCCACACCAGCTGACGTCTGACCGGTACTTCGACCGAATGTTCCGCTTGCTGAATTTTTTCGGTAGAAATAATATGCAGGATGTCTTTCTTGTCCGTATCAAGCACGTCTATCCTGGCAATGCTGCGGTCTGACAGCATGACATCGGCCATGGTATTTTTCAGTCCCGCCAGGTTTTTGGTCAGCAGATTGTATTCGACACTTTCAGCCAGTGTGGTGGAGACCACGTAGGCGCGCTCCAGCAATTCTGCCTTGCCCTCCTGCAAGCGAGACTGATAGGAATACCAGACCACAGCGCAAAACATATAAATCACCGGCAGCAAGATGATGAGAAACAGGCGCGAGCGCAAGTCCCAGTTACGCCAGCGTAGCGCGGCAAAATTCATTGCGTGGTTGCCTGCATTATTGCAGGTGCCAATGCTTGCATCTGTGTCTGTGACTGCATCACGGTGCAATCAGGCCATGCTTGACCGCCAGCTTGGTGATGTAGGCAGGTCTGTGTACACCCAGTTTTTCCTTGATGGCCTGACTGACATTGCTGATGGTTTTTAACGACAGGTCCAGTCTCTCGGCAATCTCGGCATTGGTCAGCCCCTCTGCCATGAACTTGAAGATTTCCAGGTCACGCTCATTCAACAGCGATTGTGGTGATTCATCCCCACGCACTGATAAATTCGCAAGGCGCTCTGCAATCTGCGGCAGGAAATACAATTCTCCCTGATGCGCACGCTGCACTGCCGTTGCCAGATCAGCCGGATCACAGTCCTTGGTGACAAAGGCCTTGGCACCGAGACGATAGGCTTCCTTGATCAGTGCATCCTGGTCAAACTGACTGAGGAAGACAATTTTCGCATCGGCAAATTGCGCCAGGATATCGCGCGCAGCGTCCAGACCAGTCAGGTCAGCACCAAAACGTATGTCCAGTATCACTACATCCGGTTTCAAGCTTGCATATTGCTCGAATGCCTCTTGCGGCGTCCTGGCTTGCCCCAGTACGGCAATACCCAGACTACCCAGCGACATGGCAAAACCTGTCATCACGATGGGATGATCATCGGCCAGTAATACCCGTATGCCATTTTGCATAATTACAACACCTTATTATTTAGCAGAATAATTTACTCATTAAACGCAATAGTAATGCTTTTCACTAGCAATTGCATCATTGAGAGTGCTGAAATACGCCTCGCAGCAAGAGTAGCCAGCATTTAGAACTTTTTACCTATTGCAGATCAACAAAAACAATGGACAGCGAACGTCAATTTTTTACTTTTCAGCAATAAAAGTAGTAGCCAATTTCTTTAGCTTCACTATAAAAGAAATAAAAAATCATAATTAAATCAACAAAAATGCTTTTCAAGTGACATTTTTATTGCTATCTTAAAGCACATGGATTGCACATTACTGCCATTTCACTTGCGCTTACAGCAGCGAAGGCATTAGCTGATGCATCTCCAAGCTAGTCCCCGGCATGTGTTGTCGCACATGCCGGGCCTGACCCTAAACTGGAGAACAAAATGGAATTTTCAAAAAACCAACAGCATCCCTTCAAGCGTATGTCACATTTGGGTGTCGTCGCCTTGCTGCATGTAGCTTTGCTGGCCGCCTTGCTGAACAGCATGAAAATCAAGATCAGCCCGCCTCACAGTGAGCCATTCCATGTCGAATTTGATGAACCTAAAGCAAAACCACTTGAGCCTGAGCCAAAATTCAAACCTGACTTGCCTCTGCCCAAAGACCCTCCACCATATATTCCTGAGGTTGAGGTTGCAGTTAAAAATCCAGTTAGCGATTCACCGATTTCAAAAGTAAATCCAGTTCCAGACAAGGGAGAAAAAATAAGTGATCCTGGTGGAAGCGGCGATGGTCCTTTGCTTATAGCAACAGGCCCAACAAAAGCGCCGGTGCATATCGCAGCCGTAGTTGATATGAGTCGATGCGAAAAACCTGTCTATCCTGCAAGCTCCATCCGCAACTCCGAAGCGGGAACAGTCACCCTCGCCATGTTGATAGGTGCAGATGGACGCGTACTTGAAACCAGGACAGAGGGCAGCAGCGGCTACCGCAATCTCGACAAGGCCGCCAGCCAGGCCCTGTCACTGTGCCGCTTCACGCCTGGCACCATCGATGGCGTAGCGCAGCAAAGCTGGACCAAAGTGCAGTATGTCTGGAAGATAGATTAATCAGAAAGGGAAGCAACAAGGCATGTCTTTCCCGATGTATTTCCCATTTTGCTGCCTGCCTTTCGCACCGCGACTGGCATGGCAGTTTTTTTAAAAATATGGACTTACACTTCAGTAATGAGCAAGCCATGCACCGCCAATACAGTCACTCCAGCTATCTTCGTGCCCTCTGCTTTTTCATCAGCATGATGCTGACTTCTTACGCTACAGCTATTTTGCCTCCCGCGGCAAAAAACGAAGAAAAATTACCTGTGCTCATGATCAATATCCAGCATCATGGAGTCGCCCCGGCTGCGGCGAGTACCCCTGTCTTTACGCTCTATCACGGTGCCATTGAACGCTCACCCTACCTGGGCTGGATTATCCTGATGTGCGCCTGGCTGCTGCCAACGGGCATGCTGGTAGTGACAGTCGCTACCGTCTTTGACTTTAGCAAGCGCAGGCGGAACGATCAATTATTTAGCGCAACTCTGGCAGTCAGCTAAATTATCACTGCATTAGCATTGACATGCTTTGGTAACACTGACACTTTAGAATAAAGCTCATCTAAAGTTCTCACAGGGAAAAGCCATGTCCAAGGATCGCAAGCCAGGCAAGAATGAATTGCAACGCCGGCAGTTCCTCTGCAATGCCAGCGCCAGTGCTGCTGCCATCATCGCAGCAACCAGCCTGCCCAAAATAGCACGTGCGCAAACTACTGCACCGGCACTCATCACGACAGACAAGTTGCGCCCACAACTGCCTTGCGGTGTCATGAGTGGGGACATCACCAGAGACAAGGCCATCATCTGGAGTCGTACCGACAGGCCCGCACGCATGCTGCTTGAGTATGCCAATAATGAAGCATTCAAGAATGCCAAGAGCATCAATGGCCCACTGGCATTGCCCAGCGCGGATTACACTGCCCGCATAGACCTTAGCGGTTTGACCGCAGGCCAGCGTACTTTTTACCGCGTGCGTTTCCAGGATGTGCAAAACCTGTCTGCTATCAGCGAAGCAGTGCAAGGCAGCTTGCTCCTGCCTGGCGGTACAGAACGCGACATCACTTTTGCATTTTCTGGCGATGAAGCTGGCCAGGGCTGGGGTATCAATGAAGCTTTTGGCGGCTACCGCATTTATGAAAGCATGCGCCGCTTCCAGCCTGATTTCTTTATCCACTCAGGTGACCAGATTTATGCTGACGGCCCCATACATGCGCAAGTCAAACTTGACGATGGCAGTCTCTGGAATAATCTCGTCACGCCCGCCAAATCCAAGGTAGCAGAAACCCTGAACGATTATCGCGGCAATTTTGCCTATAACTTCCTTGACACCAACAAGCGCCGCTTTGCTGCAGAAGTGCCCTTCCTGGTGCAATGGGATGATCATGAAGTACGCAATAACTGGTACCCGGGCCAGCAGATGGGTGAAGCAGAAAAACGTTACCAGCAGCGTGATTTGAATACCCTCGCGGCGAATGCGCGCCGGGCCATGTTTGAATACAATCCCTACCGCATAGACCAGCATGATCCAGACCGCATCTACCGCATGTTCAGTTATGGCCCCCTGCTGGAAGTATTCATGCTCGATGAGCGTAGTTACCGTAGCAAGAATTCACCGAATCTGCAAACAACATTGAATGATGATTCTGCCTTTTTGGGCAAGCCGCAATTGCAATGGCTGAAGCAGGCCCTGCTGCGTTCACGTTCTACCTGGAAAGTCATCGCCAGCGACATGCCCATCTCCATCATCGTGCCTGACCTGAACTCTGATGTACCCAAAGGTACTTATGAAGCCTGGGCTAATGGCGAGCATGGCAAGCCGCTGGGGCGTGAACTCGAAATTGCCGAGATACTCAAATTTATCAAGCAGCACAATATCAAGAATGTGGTCTGGGTCACTGCCGATGTCCATTATGCAGCAGCAACTTATTACACACCTGAAAAAGCCCAGTTCACTGACTTTAAACCCTTTTGGGAATTTGTCGGTGGCCCGCTGAATGCCGGCACCTTTGGCCCGAATGAAGTTGATCAGACCTTTGGGCCCGATGTGAAATATGTCAGCGTGCCACAAGGCATGAAGCAAAACCGTTCACCGGCAGAATTGCTGCAATTCTTTGGCATTGCAAAAATCGATGCGAAGACCAGGGCAATGACAGTATCCATCCATGACATAGATGGCAAGAGTTTATATAAAGTCGATATACACCCAGAAACCTGATAGCGCCAGTCCTGCGAACAATCTGGTATTCCAGAATGCAAAAAGCCTGGTGAAAACACCAGGCTTTTTTATTGCAATTACTACCGGTTGACTACTTGTAAACAGTCACTGGTTCAGTATTTTGCACAGGCACGACAGGTTGGCCATTTTGCACGCGGCCATACTGACCACGGTTGGCACCGCGAGGTGCGCCGAACTGCACCAGCAACTCATCATAAGCTGCGTCAGCCAAACTACGTGAAGTTTCTTGCATGACCTTGCCACGACTGAAGACGACACGGTCACCAGCACGACTGATGATCTTGGTATCGACACCAGAACCGCTGGCGCTGAATGCTGCCTTGACTTCATAAGTCTTGGTATTGATCAGGCTGAAATCAGCCACCAGATCAAGCGACAGACTGGCTGTCATGGAATTACCGTATTGCAGCTGGTTACTCTCCTGGCGGAACTGGATATTACTCACAGTGCCAAACAAGACATAGTCAGCGCCAGGATACATACCCTGTTTGATACGACCTATGATGTCGTAAATTTTCTCCATGGGCTTGCCCACGTATGGACGAGCCTGCACCAGGGACACACCGCCACCCTTGATCAATGCGCCTTTCAGGTCAGCCGTGTAAGTCTTTAATTCACCACGGTCGATATAGGTATAGAAACCCTCGGCTTCGTAGTAATTGCTTTCACTCTTGGCGTTGATATTGCCACGCTGCGAATAGCTGCGGTCAGTTTCACGCTCACTATAGCTACCCTTGACACTGCTCTTGCTGGAAGCAGACACAACGCGAAAATATTCACTGACTTTTTCTTCATAAGTCAGGTCAGTCACCGCAATTTTTGGGATGGTAATTTTTTGTTCAACTGCACTGGCACTGAATGCCGCGACAGAGCAGAACAAGCCTGCCATCAATTTTTTCAGATTCAACATCGTATTGCCTCTTTAAGAGATGAGCGTTTCAGAATGACGCCCGAAATTAACGCTTGGAAGTTTTACGAATTTCTTTTTCGTCTTGCCATTCGATGGAACCATCTTCAACGTCATACAGCTTCAAAGTCATTTTGTAAAACACGTCTTTGGTATTGGCATTTTGCTTGACGATGGAAACGATCTCGCCTTCCAGAGAGTACTTGGCAGCACTCATATTACCGACCTTGGCCTTGCCCTGTGCCTTGTACAAACCACTCTGGTTCTGGCGCTGCAATTCATCCACACCTTGCTGCATTTCATCAGCACTGCGAGTGAACTTCACCTTGCGGCTTTTCACCAGTGCAGTCTGAATACTGTTCATGATGGACTTGGTATCAATGTATTCGCTGGTCTTGTTGCGCACACCAGCCAGTGTCATGGTCGGACGATTTGCCAATACCGGATCCTCCAGCAGGGAACCGACCATTTTTTCTGCAATCATTTGCAGGTCGGTAGAACCAAATTCATTAGTGACAGTTTCTACCGCCTTGTTGTCACCATAGCTGACCTGGCGTGCCAGGCTAACAGTCGGCTGTGACAACCTGGTCTGGCAGGCTGTCAATGTGAGGCCAAGCAGTACCACCAGGGCGCAGCTTTTGGACAGTGAGGAAATGCGTTTCATATGTACTCCTTAAAAATAATCTTGTTGCTACTTTTTTCTATTGATAATTAGCGTGGCTCAGCACTCAGTTCTATCCTGAAATCCGTCGCTTGCGGACCATAGGCTGTGCTCTTGATGAACTGGCTTTGCTGACCCAGGATCATCAATGGCTTCCAGACTTCGCCATCACCTACCTGCATGCCTGCTGCATCAGTCCAGCGGAAACGGTAATACACGCGCACATCACGATTAGTCAGGTTGACCATCTCGGCCTGCACCACCATGACGTCATTTTTGCGTTGCGAACGCAGGTCAGTCACCTGTACACCTTCAAGAGTGCCGCGTACCATCAATTTGGCAGCAATACCAGGGGAAGATGCGTTAGGGATATCCTGGGCAAAGACAGGAGTGGTAAAGCAGGAAGCAAGCAAAACAGTGCATGCGGCAAATTGTTTGGAAATCAGTTTCATATATCCTCTTCTATCCTCTAATATCAGTTGGATTTGGTACCAGTGGCACTTGTTGTGGCCGTTGTGCCTGTCGTTGCTGTCGCTGCATTTGTTTTCACTACAGGTTTTGCCTTGACTGGCTGTTTGCCTTTCACCGGCGGCTTAGGTGCTTCAGCTGCCTTGACTTCTGGCTCAGCCTGCAATTGTGCTACGGGTGTCACGCTGCCAAATTTTGCCAGGTCACCCAGATAAGTCTTGTCCTGATAAATACGCACAGGCACTACCATGTAACGACCATCGACAGTGATCTTGCCTGCGTCACCACGATTGCCGAAATTCAAATCATAATCGCCTGGTGGCAAAAATGCACGTGCCACAAACACGCGCTCTGGCAGACTGCGCCACATGCGGTCATCTGCAGGGCTTTCGGTCGCGGCAACAGCCAGATTGGCAGCCAGACCAGCAAGTGCACCAAAGTTTTTATTGACTTGATCCTGCACCACACCTTTAGTCACGGCGCGCACCGCAGCACGGGTGTAAATACCAGGCAATTCATCCTTCAATGCCTTACGGGCCATCACATTAAAATCGGTGACCAGCGCTGTTGGCAACACCTGATTACCAACACGGATATTATTGATCACAGGTGCATTCGGATCTGGGTAAATCACCGGGAACGCGAAAGAGATTGTCACCAAACCACGGCCAGTTGGCACGGGGAAGGCGATTTTCTTGGATTGACGCGCAGGTGAATTGCCCGCCTCGATAATGAACAGCACATCGGTCACGCCTTTTTTGCGGCGGAAGCTGGTACGTTGATCCAGACCTTTCAAGCCATCTTCCAGCACTGGCAAATCCGGGCGCAATTCAATTGCCTTGCGGTAGCCAGGCGCAGCCAGGCCTGGTTCATTCAGCGCTTCATAGACAAAACCTGCCAGATAATGACTGAGGGCATTCTGGTAGCCGTTTTTCAGCTTCAGCACTTCAGGATCATTCAGGGTTTCAACCGGGTAGCCATTCAATTCCTTACCGGTTGAACTTACGCCCTTGTCCTTCGCTTCTTTTTCTGCTTCTGCGGTTTCCTTGGAACGGAATTCTGCGATGACAGCTTCACGTTCATGCGTGCGTTTGATATCCACGCGGGCGGTATCCAGGTCACCCAAATTCAGACGATCCATGGCCATGCGCGTTGTCAGCATGACTTTTTCATAGTCCTGGCCTTCATAATCACGGCTGGCATCGCCCATGATGGTGGCGCCAATCTGGCCCATCAATTTTTGAGGAGATGACTTGGCAGTTTCTTCCCAGATTTTTACCTTGGTATCGGCCACGTCAAAGGCGTCAAGACTGTCCTTGTAACGCTTGCCTACGCGCATCAATTCGCCTTTTTCGAGATTCAGCAGCAAATCAGCTTTATTAGCGCCTTGTGTTTGCGCTTCTACCTGTCTGATCGCTTCATCAATCTGACCAGATTTTGCGACTGAGAGTGAAGCAGCAACCTTGCTGTCATGGGTAGGCGTAGTCACGCAACCCGTCAGCACAAGTGCTGCAACAATAGGGGTCAGGGTAAAGGTGGATAGGCGCATAGTTATCATTATCAGAGAGCAATTGTAGGGTGAAATGCAAAACGCACGCATGGAAATATCCACACGTACGCATAGGCGCTAAGTATAGTAAGGCTTTACATTTTTGTCATAGCTTTAACTGCTACGAAATCGAAGTTCTTGTAACTAGTTGTAATGAAATAGAGGAAATAGAATACTGTTTCGATATGAATTGCCGTGCATCAACAGTAATTCATCTCACTGCTTATTTTCCGTCTTATTTTCCGTCTTATTTCCCAATAACCAGAGGTCAATCTGATGCATGAAATCAGGCAGATAATTTTTGTCCTTTGCGCTGAGACTGTGGTCAGCATCTGGAAAAGACCGTATGTCCATGATTTTTCCGGCCGCCTGAAAATGCTGCTGCAATTGGGCAATCGCATGAGCAGGGATAACCGGATCAGCATCTCCTACCGCCAGCAATATCGGTATGTCCAGCGCCAGCAGATTGGCAGTTTGCGGAATGGCAGCAATTTCTGACCAGTACCTCCAACTGCGGCTATGGATGCGTACCGCATCTGGATCAATTGGCGTGACACTTAAGCCAGCCTGTAATTGCTGCCAGGCGGGTCGCATCAAAGGATTTTGCTTGCCCAGCGCAGCGTACACATCCAGCGCATTCATGCCTGCATGCGACAATAAAACCAGATGGCTGGCATGCAATTGCTGCGCCAATAGTGGTGCCAGCTCTGCCCCTTCGGAGATACCCATGATGATCAGGCGCTGAGGTTGTTGAGCTTGCGTTTGCAAGGCAGCCATTTGTGCCCGCATGAACTCCAGCTGATCAGCTTGCCAGCGTGAAGGATGATCAGCACGCGTATAGGCCTCGCCACAATTTGTTCCATCTGACCCTGGCAAGATATGACGCTTGTGCATGATAAAAATCCGCGTGCGACCACTCTCACCTTCCAGTCCAGAAAAATACTGCGGCAAGAACGGTCCCATGCTGATGCAATCTGAACCGGAAATCACAAACATCACATTGGCCAGCGGTGCATCTTCATCCTGTTGCTGCCAGGGTTTTTTATCCATTTCAAAATAAATCGCCTTGCCGCCATCACTGAACTGGAATTGATTCACGGCTACGGCCATGCTGTCACGCCGCAATTCGGGCACGTTGCAGGCAGATAGCAGGCAGCACAATCCAAGGATCGTGGATATAAAAAAATAGCTGAAATTAAACTTCATGCTGAGCGAGCGACCACAACACTGCAGGCCAGTAAAAGCAAGGCAACAGGAGCCCAGATTCTGCGTTCCCATTTGCTTGGAGTAATGAGATTTAACACACTGCTGATGGACATGAAAGTGACTACTCCCCAGATCGCCTTACGCGACCAGTCCAGATAATCCGGCAACATCATGCCAGCGCGGATAAAAATGATCAGCGCGATGAATGCCAACAAGCCCAATTGGACCAGCGCAGCGATACGCAGGCGAAATGGCAATTTGCCCGGGTACTTGCCACCCAGGGCCACACTGCCCCATGGCGCACCACATGCCAGACATAACTGAAACAGGGCGACCAGTAACAACAAAATACCGGCGATACTGGCAGCCATCATTGGATTCATTATTTATTGATCGCCCAAATCAACACTAAATGAACACTCATTGAGTACTTCTGTGTCTGATATCCGCACTGCAGAGTTTGCCTCATTTTGAAAATGCCTTGCGTGAACCATCTTCGTAGACCTGATCATCCGCCAGCAACTTGCCGCTGTCATCCCAACTGCGTTCGCGCTGTATGCGACCACGCTCGTCGTAATGAGATTCACGCACCAATGTGCCATTTTGCGCAAAACCCTGATGGATGCCAACAGGGCGTTCGCGGTAACGCCCTTCATAGACATAACGCTCAAGGCTGGACATTTTTCCGCTATCAAAATAATTGCGTACTTCCTTGATCTCGTCCTTGCCATCGATAGTGAATTTCTCGCTGCGCTTGGCCTGTCCGTTCAGATAAAAACTGCTGTCTGAAATCAAGCGATTTTGGCGGCGGCCATCTTTTTCGGCAAAAGCAAAAAGCTGCTCACGTACTTTTGAGCCACTCTCGTGATACTCAACTTCACGCTCCAGGGCGGCAGGTTTTTCTATGACATTCCACACCGTTTCTTTACGCAAGACACCCTTGTCGGAATATTGTTTGCGTGTTTTCTGTTTGCTGCCAACTTCTTCTACAGTCTCGGGCTTGCCATTGTCATGAAAATAGGTGGCTTGTTGAGAAACACCGGCCAGCAAAGTAAACTGACTGCGCAAACGGCCACTGTCAGAATACAATTGCACCTGCGAAGGCTTGCCATTGAAGCCGCACAAGGCTGCATCGTTGGCATGGGGTGCCAGCAAAGGTTTATCCGCGCATTCAATTTCGCTTAATTGTTTGTCCTGTGTGTATCTGATGGCAGCTTTTTCTTTTGGGTTGTCACCAATAAAGGCAATCCGCTTGACTGCGCCATTTGGATACCATTCACGCACCAGGCCACGGGCACTGCCATTCACATTATTTTCTTCACGCAGCACTTGCCCATTCGGAGCAAATTCACGCGAACGTCCATGGGTATTACCACGCTCATTGACGTTATATTCCTTGGTCAGGACGCCATCCTTGTAATAACGCACCAGGCCTATATAGACACCGGCACGTAATTCCTGCTCGCGCACCAGCTTGCCGGTATCTCTTTCCATGCATTTCATGATGCCAGTCTTGCCAGCCGTGGTGCTACCGTTGGCGGGATTGACGTGCTCTTTGTTCAGCTCGCAATCTTCGACAGCCATCGCATTCGACATACCCAGCACGGTAACAGCAAGAATGGGGACGATGCCCCGCAAAATGGATTTGGCAGATATAGTCATCTTGAAATAAAAATAATGTTTAAAAGCAAGAACTAATACAATGGCAACATTGTCAAAGCTATCTTTATTTGCAAATTGGACTAGCTTTTCTCACATCATACCAATTAAACCAACAAGACCTGCGAAAACTGAAGATCAAGCTCTGACCGTAGTGTGGGCTTAGTGCGCAATTCAGTGTTCGCGTGTCTCGTTGCAAAGAATTTTTTTTGATCAATTAATTATCGGAGTCTGTAGCATGCCATCAAACGAAGTCAGTTTTCAATCACCCAAGTACACCTATGCAGATCTGAGTACTTTTGGCGGTCATCATAGTTGTGTCCATGCTGTCAATAATTATGGCCAGATGATAGGCAGTGACACAAAAAATGAAACCGGCGGCTCTCATCAATACGGCACACAAACTACTTATGCAGCGCTTTGGGATAATTCATATTACGTGCCCAAAACTTCATTGCTTGCGGAAGTCGATAGCCATGCCTACGGGATTAACAACTTGTCTACCATCGTCGGCTCTTCAGTGAAAGAAGTTGACGGCAGCTTCCAGGTAATGGCCACAGTGTGGCAAGATGGACATACAAACTATCTGGCATCCTTGAGCAATGGACAATACAAGAGCATTGCCAGGGCCGTTAACGACAAAGGTGTCATCGTTGGAGAAAGCTTCACTAATGACATATGGTATGCCCATCATGCTACCTTGTGGGATGACAAAGGGATCACCGATCTTGGTACTCTCGGAGGTTCGGACAGCAATGCACTAGCCATCAATAATGATGGCCTTGTGGTAGGCTGGGCCTCAGGTTCTGCCGCAGAAGACTACATGCACCCTGTCATGTGGAAAGATGGCAAGATCATCAACCTGTCGCCTGCACATCACGGTGCGGCAAACAGCGTCAATGACAATGGACTGGTGGTCGGCTATATTCTCGACGATGAGATGTATGCTCATCCCACACTATGGAATAATCAAAAAGAAAGCCTTCTGCAAAGTGCTGCAGGATCCTTTTGTTATACAAGTGCAATCAATAACAAAAACCAGATCGTCGGTTCTGAAATTACTGCCGATGGTCAATTCCATGCCTTGCTCTGGAACACGCCTGACAGTGCCGCCATAGACTTGAATCAGTTTTTGGACAAATCCCAGCGCGACGCTGGCTGGACACTTGCCAACGCTACCGACATCAATGACAAAGGCTGGATCGTTGGTTCAGCCATGAATACCAAGACTTATGAGTCGCATGCCTTTGTGCTGACAGCCGACGGTGTCACAGGATTGGCTGCTGCCGTCCCTGCACCGGCAGAACTGGTCGCAACTGCAAGCCCTGCTTCACAAGAAGCGAGCGCGGATGTCTGGTCAGGTGCTTACTAAAAGAATAAGCTTCCTTAAAGCCAGCCTGATAAACTGCCCCTGGTGCTTTATTCCAAGGGCAGTTTTGTCATTTTTGCTTGGTGAATCAGTTTGAACACGGCAGCTCAAGCATGGCAGAAATGAAAGCTTAAATAATAAATACCTGGCTCTAAGCCTAGTCTGCACCCGCTGTCAAGACTGGCGCAAAGTCACAAATTGCGTATCATCTGCGCCTTGATTGCTTTTTTTATGTCTGGATTCTGGATTTATGTTGCCTTCGATTGAACAAAGACTCGCCGTAGAGCTGGCTGCCAAGCCGGTTCAGGTTGCCGCTGCTGTTGCCTTGCTGGACGAAGGTGCAACCGTCCCGTTTATTGCCCGTTACCGTAAAGAAGTGACCGGTGGCCTGGATGATATACAGTTGCGCCTGCTGGAAGAGCGCCTGCGCTACCTGCGCGAACTGGAAGACCGCCGCACCGCCATCATCGCCTCGATAGAAGAACAGAGCAAGATGACGCCAGTACTGCTGGACGCCATCACCCACGCCGAAGACAAGACCCGTCTCGAAGATTTGTACCTGCCATACAAACCCAAGCGCCGCACCAAGGCCCAGATCGCTGTTGAAGCTGGTTTGCTGCCACTGGCCGATGCCCTGCTGGCCGACCCGATGCTGAACCCGGATACCGAAGCGGCGAATTATCTGAAACCTGCCTTCACTACCGACAATGGCGACAACCCCGGAGTGGCAGATGCCAAAGCCGCACTCGACGGCGCGCGCCAGATCCTGATGGAACGTTTCTCGGAAGATGCGACCCTGTTGCAAGCCCTGCGTGAATACCTGAATGACCACGGCATCGTGGAATCCAAGGTCGTTGCCGGCAAAGAAGAAGCCGGTGAAAAATTCGCCGATTATTTCGACTATTCAGAAACCCTGGGCACCATCCCTTCCCACCGTGCTCTGGCCCTGTTCCGTGGCCGCCGCGAAGAAATGCTGACCGTGACCCTGCGTCTGGACAGCGAAGAGGAAAAACCGAAGTGGGATGCGCCGCTGAACCCCTGCGAAAGCCGCATTGCTGCCCGCTTTGGCGTCAGCCAGAAAGACCGCCCTGCCGATAAGTGGCTGGTCGATACCGTACGCTGGGCCTGGCGCGTCAAAGTCTTCATGCATCTCGATACCGAACTGATGGGCAAGTTGCGCGAAACCGCAGAAATCGAAGCCATCAATGTATTTGCGCGCAACCTCAAAGCTCTGTTGCTGGCTGCCCCTGCTGGCCCACGTGCCACCATGGGTCTCGACCCTGGCCTGCGCACCGGTGTCAAGGTAGCGATCGTTGATGCGACAGGCAAGGTGGTCGAACATGCGACTATCTACCCACATCAGCCACGCAATGACTGGGATGGTTCCCTGCATGTACTGGCACAACTGGCGGCCAAGCATAATGTTTCGCTGATCTCTATCGGTAACGGTACGGCATCGCGTGAAACCGACAAACTGGCGGGCGACCTGATCAAGCTCAAGCCAGAACTCAAGCTGACCAAGATCGTGGTCTCTGAAGCTGGCGCATCGGTGTATTCCGCCTCTGAATTCGCTTCCAAAGAATTGCCTGACCTGGATGTCTCCATCCGTGGTGCGGTATCGATTGCACGCCGCCTGCAAGACCCATTGGCTGAGCTGGTGAAGATTGATCCCAAGTCCATCGGTGTTGGTCAGTATCAGCACGATGTCAGCCAGTCACAACTGGCACGTTCACTTGATGCTGTAGTCGAAGATTGCGTGAATGCGGTGGGTGTCGATGTGAATACAGCTTCTGCGCCTTTGCTGGCACGCGTGTCTGGCCTGTCATCGAGCGTGGCGCAAAGTATCGTTAATTTCCGCGATGCCAAGGGCATGTTCAACTCGCGTTCTGACCTGCGTGCAGTACCGCGCCTGGGTGACAAGACTTTCGAGCAGGCAGCCGGTTTCCTGCGCATCATGAATGGCAGCAACCCGCTCGATGCGTCTGCTGTCCACCCTGAATCTTATCCGCTGGTAGAAAAAATCCTGGCGGATATCAAGAAGGATGTGAAGGGTGTCATCGGTGATTCTGGCTTGCTGAAGTCTTTGAACCCTGCCAAATACGCCGATGAAAAATTCGGTGTGCCGACCATTACTGACATCATAGGCGAGCTGGAAAAGCCGGGCCGTGACCCACGTCCTGAATTCACCACTGCTACCTTCAAGGACGGCGTGGAAGAAATCAAGGATTTGCGCCCTGACATGATTTTGGAAGGCGTAGTCACCAACGTTGCCGCCTTTGGCGCTTTCGTTGATATCGGTGTGCATCAGGATGGTCTGGTACATATCTCTGCCTTGTCCAACACCTTCGTCAAGGACCCGCATACAGTTGTTAAAGCTGGGCAGGTCGTCAAGGTCAAAGTGCTGGAAGTCGATGTCAAACGCCAGCGCATCGCCCTGACCATGCGCCTGACAGATGCTGCACCTGTAGCTGGCAGCAAGCCTGAACAGCGCGGCGACCGTAATGATGCCAAACGCCTCAATCAACACCGCTCACAAGCCCAGGCACCAGCACCTGCTGGCAATGCCATGGCGGCGGCGTTTGCGAAATTGCGTGGATAAGTAATAACTAAGCAATAAGTACGTAATGAACTCACTGATCAGACTGTCCCAAATTGTGACAGTCTGATCAGTGTTGCGAAATAATGTGACATCTGGATTTTCCACTTATCTCTTCTCAGCAAATCCTTCTCCAGCATCAGCAGTAAATTCCCCTCTGTACCTTCTCCACCTCCAGTCTGCACCTGCTGTGTTTTTCCACCGGGAAAACATTCCCAGCATGGCACGCCGTTTGCGTAGTTATTCCCGTGTCGCAGCACATGCGCACCATCTAATCAACAACGGAGACCACCATCATGAACATGGCAGACATCAGCAAACTAGGTATCAGCAATCCTTTCGCCAAACGCTACGATAATTTTATCGGTGGCAAATTTGTGGCCCCGGTCAAGGGTGAATATTTCGAGAACATCAGCCCTGTCATCGGCCAGGCATTTTGCGAAGTAGCGCGTTCCACCGCAGAAGACGTGGAACTGGCACTCGATGCTGCCCATGCTGCAAAAGTGGCCTGGGGCAAAACTTCACCAGCTGACCGTGCCAACATCCTCAACAAGATTGCGGACCGCATGGAAGCCAACCTGAGCCTGCTGGCCACCGCAGAGACCATAGACAACGGCAAACCCATACGCGAAACCATGGCGGCAGACATCCCGCTGGCGATTGACCACTTCCGTTATTTTGCTGGTTGCATACGTGCGCAGGAAGGCTCGGTTTCACAGATCGATGACCAGACTTATGCCTATCACTTCCATGAGCCACTGGGCGTCGTCGGCCAGATCATCCCCTGGAATTTCCCTATCCTGATGGCAGTGTGGAAAATGGCACCCGCCCTGGCTGCAGGCAATTGCATCGTCATGAAACCGGCAGAACAGACACCCGCCTCCATCATGGTACTGGTTGATCTGATCAAAGACCTGTTACCACCCGGTGTCTTCAATGTCGTCAATGGTTTTGGCCTGGAGGCTGGCAAGCCACTGGCATCAAGCAAACGCATCGCCAAGATTGCCTTTACTGGCGAAACCGGTACTGGCCGCCTGATCATGCAATATGCCTCGCAAAACCTCATCCCCGTGACCTTGGAACTGGGTGGCAAATCACCAAATATCTTCTTTGCCGATGTCATGGAAAAAGATGATGCCTTCTTCGACAAATGCCTGGAAGGCTTTGCCATGTTTGCACTGAACCAGGGTGAAGTCTGCACCTGCCCTTCGCGCGTGCTGATACAGGAATCCATCTATGACCAGTTCATGGCCAGGGCCATCAAGCGCGTCGCCGCGATCAAACAGGGCAACCCGCTGGACAGTACCACCATGATAGGTGCACAGGCTTCACAGGAACAACTGGAAAAAATCCTGTCTTACCTGGACATAGGCAAACAGGAAGGCGCGCAGCTCCTGGCTGGTGGTGAAAGGAATGTACTCGAAGGCGACCTGGCCAAGGGTTATTACGTGAAACCTACCATCTTCCAGGGTCACAACAAGATGCGTATCTTCCAGGAAGAAATATTTGGTCCGGTGGTTTCCGTGACTACCTTCAAGGATGAAGAAGACGCAATAGCTATCGCCAACGATACCCTGTATGGCCTGGGTGCTGGCCTGTGGACACGCGATGGTTCCCGCGCCTTCCGCGTTGGCCGCGCCATCGAAGCTGGCCGCGTCTGGACCAATTGCTATCACCTGTATCCAGCGCATGCGGCATTTGGTGGTTATAAACAATCCGGCATAGGACGTGAAAATCACAAGATGATGCTGGATCACTATCAGCAAACTAAAAACCTGCTGGTGAGCTATAACCCGAATGCGATGGGGTTCTTTTGATTGACATTTAAGACCTCTCAACACAGAGGCACAGAGGAAGGAAAAGCGGCCTGCATGCCGCCTTCGTTCCCCTGGCAAGTAGCATGCTACTTGCTTACGCAACGATAAACTTTTGCAAAAGTTTATTCCCTCCTCCGTGTCTCTGTGGTGAGCTTTTTGGTCTTTACGTAAAACAACCGAAACAAACAAAATGACCAACACACCCGCCCGCGTCACAGCCACACCTGCTGCGCTGGAATTTATCAGCGCGCTGCAAACCAAATACGGCCCGCTATTATTTTTCCAGTCTGGCGGTTGCTGTGATGGCAGTTCGCCGCTTTGTTATGCCAGGAATGAATACGGCATCGGTGATGCCGATGTGTATCTGGGTGATCTGGATGGCACACCGTTTTATATGGGCAGCGATCAGTTTGAATACTGGCGGCACACGCAACTGATCATCGATGTCGTCAATGGCATGGGTGGCATGTTTTCACTCGACAATGGCACAGGCAAACGCTTCCTGACACGCTCACGCCTGTTTACGGATGAAGAAAATGATTTGCTGGGTACCGCGGTCTTGCACGGCCCGCAAGCTTGATCAATCATTCTTCAAAGCCGCCAGCTTGCGGTAGATTGTGTTACGCGACACCCCCAGGGCCTTGGCTGCAGCAGTGACATTGCCCTGATGTTGTTGCAAGGCTTGTTGTATGGCATCCATTTCCAGGGCGTCCAGACTAGCGGGTGTTTGGCTCAAAGCTATGGTGGCGGGCTTGAGTGCCACATCCATATCTTCCAAAAAATCCTCAGGCAAATGTTCGAGGCGGATTTCCATATCGGCGTCCGTCATGACGATGGCGGTGCGCAAGAGATTCGTCAGTTGGCGGAAGTTGCCTGGCCAACCATGGGCATGAAATAATTGCATGACCGCAGGCGCTATCCTGTATTGCCTGCCTTCGCTTTCTGTCGCCAGAACTTTGGCTATAACGACATCGAGGTCCGTGCGTTCGCGCAGCGGTGGCAGGCGCACTACCAGGCCATTCAAACGGTAATACAAGTCGTCACGAAATTCACCTTTACCTATCATGTCGCGCAAGTTGCGGTTGGTGGCGCAGATCAGTGCGAGGTTGACGGGGATGGATTTGCTGCTACCCAGAGGTGTCACCATGCGTTCCTGCAAGACCCGCAGCAAACGGGCTTGCAAATTGAGTGGCATATCACCGATTTCATCCAAAAATAGCGTACCGCCATTGGCTTGCAATATCTTGCCGACATTGCCTTTCTTGCGCGCGCCAGTGAATGCGCCATCTTCATAGCCGAACAGTTCTGATTCAATCAGGGTTTCTGGTATGGACGCACAATTCACTGCAACAAAGGGGCCGGATTTACGGGGTGAATCATTGTGTACAGCCTGGGCCAGCAATTCCTTGCCTGTGCCTGTCTCGCCCGTCACCAGTATCGAGATATCACGGCCTATGACGCGTTTGAGTTTATCGATGGCGCGGGCAAGCTGCTCATCCCCGGTATCCAGATAATGCAGGCTGGACAGCTTGGATTTGACTTCTGCTGCCTGCGGTTCACGCGCATTGTCCAGCACATGCCTGGCGGCGGCTGATGGACGCTTGAGGCTCTGGCTTCTGGCATACACCCGCACACCATTATGCAGACACAGCGTCAGCAAACCCGGTGTCGCAGTGCGGTAGTGTTCATGCAGGGCCGACACTGGCAAGCCAAACAAGGAGCTGAAGGTATGTGCCTGCAAAGCTGAAAGCGGTAAACCCAGCTGGAACAAGCCGCTGCGGCTGGCGGATAAAAAGCGGCCATCGCTGTCAAAACAGGCGATGCCTTCCATCAGGGTGCCCAAAAATTCCGGGCGGCTGTGAAAACTCAGTTTGATGGCATCCTGAAAAGAAGAGGCAAATAACTGGTTTTCTATCATCTGCGCCGACATGCGCACCAGGGCCATGGTGTGCTTATGGAAATTATGCTGGTCACCCGTCACATCCAGCACACCGATGACATTGCCCATGACATCAAAAATAGGTGCGGCTGAGCAAGTCAGAAAATTGTTAGCTTCAAGATAATGCTGGTCTGCATGGACGATGGTAGGTGTTTTTTCGGCAATGGCCGTGCCTATGGCATTCGTGCCCTTGCTGCGTTCAGACCAGGCAACGCCGGGGCTGAGAGCCACCCTGTCCGCTTTTTCCAGAAAATCAGCGTCACCGAGGGTGTGAATGATGAGCCCATTCACATCGGTCAGGATGACCATATTATGCGTGTTGATTATTTGCTCATACAGAGTTTCCATGACGGGCAAAGCATGCTGATGCAAGACCCTGTTTTGCTCCAGCAGGGTCTTGAGATCAGTCTTGCCCAAAGGGCCATAGTCTGGCGCAGCCGTACGCGGCAAGCCATAGGCGGCAGAGCGTTCATGTGCCTGTTCTATCATCATGTGGGCAGATGAAGCAGAACTTATGCCAGGGCCAGGCTTTGTTTGCCCGGAGGAAATTCCAGTGTCACGCATTTGCATACGGGTCTCCAGCAACATGGCCAATTTTTTGGCTCTAGGTAGGATGTTAAGCACTTAATGTAACACTAATAGCTGATGGTGCCGGAAACTGCAAATTGATTTGCATTAAGTTTCCAGCAGTCAGATACGGTGCTGCGGCACTATGAGAGGCTTTCTACTATAATGCTGGTATTCGCAATTCAAGTATTTAAGGAAGATAGCCATGAGCGACGTACAAAGCTGGATCAAAGAAACTGTTACTGCAAACCCTGTCGTGTTATTCATGAAGGGTACTGCCCAATTCCCGCAATGCGGTTTTTC
This sequence comes from Undibacterium sp. FW305-107, assembly GCF_058788535.1. Lineage (NCBI taxonomy): Bacteria > Pseudomonadati > Pseudomonadota > Betaproteobacteria > Burkholderiales > Oxalobacteraceae > Undibacterium > Undibacterium sp. FW305-107. The sequence continues at coordinate 354,400 of NZ_JBYTAV010000006.1, read as the reverse complement.
TGGCCGTGCGATTCAATTGCTGAAAGCCTGTGGCGTGCAAAACATGGTCACCGTGAATGTGCTGGAAGACCCGGAAGTACGCCAGGGCATCAAGGATTTTTCCAACTGGCCTACCGTACCGCAACTGTATGTCAAAGGCGAATTCGTTGGCGGTTCTGACATCATGAATGAAATGTTTGACAGCGGTGAATTGCAGACTTTGCTGAAAGACTAAGCAAGGCATGACTGATGCCGCAGCCCCCAAGCGCCTGATTGTTGCCATTACCGGTGCAACAGGTGCCATCTATGGTGTGCGGCTGCTGCAAGTCTTGCGTAATATTTCTGGCGTGGAAAGCCATTTGCTGATTTCAGAAGCAGGTGTACTGAACCTGCATCAGGAAATGGACTTGAAGCGCAAAGATGTAGAAGCTCTGGCCGATGTTGTCCACAATGTGCGCGATGTCGGTGCCAGTATTGCCAGCGGCTCTTTTTTGTCAGATGGCATGGTCATCGCACCCTGTTCGATGAAAACCCTGGCAGCAGTGGCGCATGGTTTGTCCGACAATCTCATCACCCGTGCCGCCGATGTGGTCTTGAAAGAACGTCGCCGCCTGGTTCTGATGGTGCGAGAAACACCCTTCAACCTCGCGCATTTGCGCAATATGACCGCCGTCACAGAAATGGGCGGCGTCATCTTCCCGCCCCTGCCCGGTTTTTACCACCGCCCGCAAAGCATAGAAGAGATGGTCGACCATACCCTTGGTCGCGTACTCGACATGTTTGCCTTGCCGCATGAGCTGACGCCACGCTGGCAAGGCCTTAAAGATTCTTAGCGGATTTACACAAAACCGCCCCAGCTGCGTTGCAGCTCCCGCATTTAGTAAAACCCGGTACTAAAGTACTGTCTTCGTCGCTACGGTGTTTTGGGGTTTCAGACAGCATGTTGTCTGCCAACGTAACGAAGCTCTCTTGCAAGAGAGCTTACCTAAAGCGTTAGCCTTGCTGGGACAATTGTGTGTAAGTCCTTAGTACCTGTCCATGATGAGCTGGGTCTTCAGCGAATCTTCTGCCACAAACCATCCACGCGAAATCAGGTATGCCTGCAATTCATCATGCTTGGCTGATGCTGTTGCTTCGCTCGTGGTCTTGAAAGAAGCTTCAACGATGTAGTCAGTACCTGTGCCTGCCTGGTTCAGGATAGGCCAGACTTCGATATACAGTTTCAGACCACTCCAGGTGCCGACTGAGCGTTTGGCTAGTATCGGGCCATACTTGCGCGAATTATCGAGCATAGACGTGCCCCAGCCGCCATACAGCCAGTTATTCAGCTTGCCCGGGATATTCTTTTTGAGCAAGCTGCGGGAGTCACTGCTGGACGGCAAGTCCATGCCGCTGTAACCGGATTTGCTGTCAGTCTTACTGTTGGAAATACTCAGGGTTTTCTTTTGATAGCCCCATTCAACCTGGGCTTCGTAATTCTTTTCGGTAGAGTCAAAGCCTTCTGCGTTGGCTTTATACAAGGCTTCACTGATATTGCCATTGTCTATGGCATAGCGCTTTTTGTAGGTCAGCTCAAAATCACTTTCACCTTCTGTCTTGCGTATCCGCGCTATCCAGGTATTACCGTAAATATCTTTGGCATTGGTATCCATGAACAGGACATTCATCTTGGTCACGGATGTTGGCATATTGAAGGTGTTAAGCACTGTGCTCTTGAGTTTGTGGTCGGCATCCAGAACCACATTCGGGTTCATGAGCAATTTGACTTCATAGTCAGGGACCATATTGCTGGCGGCAATAGCATTAGCCAAAGGCAGCAGCAAGCTCAGAGCGAGACCGGTTATTGTGCGTACAGCAAATTTCATCATGACAGGCACTCCATAGAAAAGGTGCGCACACTATAGTTGTCATTTATGACCTTAACATTACGACAGCCAATCAGAGGTGGCTATGCTGTCATTGCTGCGTCACATGCCGCTAGTACATTCGCGGGCAGGCATTTTCACGCAAATTTACTACTCAAAAGGTCATATCAAATGAAGCAAAGTAGCAAAAACCTGATGCTGGGCATCAGTAGTCTGACTGCAGCAATGTTGCTCACGGCCTGCGGCGGCAGTAGCAATAGTACGGTCACCACTCCGGCCACACCTACTCCGGTGAGTGGCGTATTCCTCGATGCCTCAGTTGAAAACCTGGATTATTCCATCGCTGGCGGCAGCAAGCTCAGTACATCGGCCACCGGCGGTTTTAACTGCAACGTGGGCGATACAGTCGCCTTCTCAGTCGGCGGTATCGCCCTGGGTAATGCGCCTTGCGCAGCAACTGCTACACCATTGACCCTGGCCAATTCCAGCAACGTCAAGGATGACAGCGTCGTCAACCGCCTGCTGTTCCTGCAATTGCTGGACGAAGACAATGATGTTGCTACCGGTATCAAAATACCTGCTACAGTAAAGACTGCACTCGCTGGCCAGACTCTGGACTTCAATGCCACTGCTGCCAACTTCAATACGGCACTGACGGCAACTCTGGCCAAGCTGCCAGCGAATTACCAAAAGCTCACCGTGGATGCAGACCGCCGCACCCTGGTACGCGAACATTTTGAAGACACCATGGCATCCAAGCTGGGCACACCTGTCGTTGATACTGTGACGCAAACCAATGCCCTGGGCACGGTCAGCGCCGCCATCACGCGCTATCAGGTGCAGGCTGCTGATAATTTCTTTGTGCCGTATGAGGGTACGAATGCCGCAGTCAAGGCAGAATTCCCGAAAGGTTTCTTGCCATCTTATGGCTCAGGCCTGACCTTCAAGGGCAAAGCCGCTGATGGCTCGCTGGAATTCTATGGCATCACCGACCGCGGCCCGAATGGCGATGGCCCCAAAGTGCCTAACTCTGTCGTCACTGCAGGTGCCACTGGTACCAGCGATGCCAAGTTCTTTCCTTCCCCCAGCTTCACACCTTCATTTGGCCTGATCAGCATAGGCAAGGATGGCGCGGTACTGAAATCCAGCACGCCCATCAAATTCAGCTCCACCATCAATGCATCTGGTCTGTCTATCGCGGCTGGCAAGGTTGGCTCTTCTGCCGAAGTACCTTTGAATGATGCAGCCAAGTTTGATGCCAGCAGCAAGACTACTTTCAGCGACTATGGCCTCGATACTGAATCCATCGTCTATGACGCAGCACGTGGCGTGGTCTGGGTGTCGGATGAATACGGCCCTTTCATTTTGAAGATTGATGTTGCCACCGGCATCATCCTGAAAAAATACCAGCCAGGCACAGGTACAGCCGACCTGCCCGCTGTCTTGCTGAAACGCCGCGCCAACCGTGGCATGGAAGGTCTGTCACTGGAAGTCGCCACTGGCAAATTGAATGGCTTTGTGCAAAGCCCACTGGATGATGGCAAGGCCAATTACCTCGTACCAGGTGCAACGGCAGCGACCAGCGAAAGCATCAAGGACTATGCCAAATTCAACCGCTGGGTAGAGTTTGACCCGACCACAGAAAAAACCAGGTTGTATGCCTACCCTATTGACAGCACGCAATACACCGCAGGCAAGACAGGCAATGCCAAACTGGGTGACATGGTGTCACTGGGGAATGGCAAATTCATCGTACTTGAGCAAGGTACGGGCCCGGATGGCAAGGCCTTCAACAAGCTGATGCTGGTGCAAGTACCGGGCAATGCGACCGATATCGCCAACATGGGCACAGACCTGGAAAAAAGCAGCATGACAGGTACAGCAGTCAATGGTGTCAATTATGCTGATGTGGTCTTGCTCAAGAAAACACAGTTGTTTGATTTGAACAATGCAGGCTGGCTGGCCGAAAAAGCTGAAGGTCTGGCGCTGGTCGATGAAAACACCCTAGCACTGACCAATGATGATGACTTTGGCATGAAAACTGTGATCCTTGATCCTACCGGTGCCATCGTGGTTGGTGCAGACGTCACCAAGTGTACGGTCGATGCCAATGGTGCCATGACCACTACCGCAGGTGCACTGGGCTGTACCGCAGGCAATACCATGCGTGTAGCCCGTGGTGCAGATACTGAACGCCCTAACCGTATCTGGCTGTTCAAGTTCAGCAAGAAACTGGCTGACTTCAATATCCCTTCCTGATATTGTCTTACCGATAGAAAGCCGCTGTGAGTGATCAAGCTCACAGCGGCTTTTTTCAATTCAAGACCATCTCTTGCGACAAGTAAGAATACACCGCCGACACCCGGCGCAAATGCCTGGCCTCGGTATGCGTGAGCAGCCATAGTTCGGTCTGGCATTCATCCAGCACATCACTCAGTTGCACCACATCTTTGCGTCCCTGTGCGAGGAATAGCGGCAAGATACCCAGGCCCAAGCCCTGCCCCACCAGCTCTGCCACGGTGAGTATGCTATTGACCTTATAGGTCGCCTGCAACTTAGGAAAATGCTTCTTGCGCCACACCACAGATGGATGCTCTGGCAAGGCATCGTCAGGTGCTACCCAGTGATGGCGCTGAGCGACATCAACATCAAAGTGCTTTATCCTGGTGGCCTTGCCTGCATACAAAGCCACCCGTATAGGCCCCAGGTGTTTGCCTATCAAATGCTGAGGTGGCCGCTTGCTGGCCCGTATGGCAATGTCGGCATCGCGCCTGGTCAGGCTGGCCAGCTCATTGCCTGCATGCAGGTCCAGACTCAGGAGAGGATGCAGCAATTGCAAGGGCTTCAAGACAGGTGCCAGCAATCCATGCAATATGGTGTCTGTGGTCGTAATACGCACGGCTCCTGCTACCTGGTCTGGCTGCATTTGCATGGCTGAACGGGCAGCTTCAAGCTGCGCTTCCATTTGCTCTGCATGTACCGCCAGTTCCTGCGCCAGCTCATTGGCCTGATAACCAGTGCGTGAACGTTCAAACAGGCGCTGCCCCAGGCCTTTTTCCAGCTTTTGTATACTGCGGAAGACAGTGGATGCATCCAGTGCCAGCCGTTCTCCTGCCTCAGCCAGTTTGCCGGTACGCACCAGCGCCAGCACCACTTCAAGGTCAACCGCAGTTAATCTGTAATTTAGTCTATATTGCGTTTTTGCATTCATAGTTTGCTTTCATGCCTATTTTCATTGCAAATGCGAAATCATATAGTAACTCCATCAACCACTTTTTTGGAGAACAAAATGACTCATTCAAACCCTTCTATCTACCAGGGCAGCAATGCCTACGGTATCACCCTGTTACGCATCAGTCTGGGTACCATGTGGATAGCCCATGCCTTGCTGAAGCTCTTGGTGTTTACCCTGCCCGGTACGGCACAGTTTTTTACCAGCATAGGGTATCCGGGCTTTCTCGCTTATCCCGTGTTCGCGCTGGAATTACTCGGTGGCTTGGCGCTGGTACTCGGCATCTACAGCCGCCAGGTTGCACTGGCACTGGTGCCCATCATGGCAGTTGCCGCGACTGTGCATTTTGGCAATGGCTGGGTGCATACCAGCCCAAATGGTGGCTGGGAATATCCAGTGTTTCTGATCGTGACTTCAATTGCCGTCTGGTTGCTGGGTGACGGGGCATTTGCCCTGCGCCGCAGCTCACGCTTTTCACTGACATAAGAGAGGGACAAATCATGAGTAATCAATATACCCTGATCAGCCACAAGCTTTGCCCTTATGTGCAGCGCGCGGCCATTACCCTTGCAGAGAAAGGTCTGCTGTTTGAACGTATAGATATAGACCTGGCGAACAAGCCTGACTGGTTCCTGCAAGTGTCACCACTGGGCAAAACGCCAGTGTTGCTGGTGGATGGACAAGCCATCTTTGAATCAGCAGTCATATGCGAATACCTGGATGAAACCATGCCACACCGCCTGCATCCAGAAGCTGCACTGGAAAGAGCGCAACACCGCGCCTGGATAGAATTTGCCTCTGCCACCCTGAATAGCATAGGCGGTTTTTACAATGCCGCAGATGCACAGATCCTGGATGCCAAAGCAGCAGAGCTAAAAACCAAGTTTGCACAACTGGAAAAGCAGATTGGCGATGGACCTTATTTTTCAGGCGAAAATTTCAGTCTGGTGGATGCGGCATTTGCACCAGTATTCCGCTATTTTGATGTGTTTGAACAGATAGCAGATTTTGGATTTTTTACTGAGCGCCCTAAGTTAAAAGCATGGCGGCAAAGCCTGCAGGCACGGGTCTCAGCACGAACTGCTGTCAGTGAAGATTATTCCGCTTTATTACATGCTTTCTTGCATGCACGTCATTCTGCCTTGTCAGCTTTGATGTCATAAAAAAACGGTGCAGATTTTTCTGTACCGTTTTTTTGTATCTCAAATAATCAGAGATTATTTTTCAAAAATTCCCATTTGGCTTTTTGCAGTGACCACATGGTCCAGTCGCCACGCGGGCCATGACCTGCACCGGGATACAATTGCAGGCTGTAATCCTTGCCATTCTTGATCAGTTCATCAATAAACATGATGGTATTTTGCGGATGGACATTGTCATCCATGGTGCCATGCATGAGCATGATCTTGCCGCTCAGGTCTTTAGTGGCTTTCAACACGCTGCCCTTGTCATAGCCCTCTGCATTGTCTTGTGGCAGACCCATGTAGCGCTCGGTATACACGCTGTCATACAAACGATAATCCGTCACTGGCGCGCCAACGAAACCTATCTTCCAGGCCTTGCTGTGGGTCATCGCATACGAAGTCATATAACCGCCATAACTCCAGCCATTCAGGGCTATCCTGTCCATATCTGCCCAGCCCTGCTTGCGCAACCATTCCAGGCCATCAAGCTGGTCTTGCAATTCCAACTGGCCCAGTTTCTTGTGTATGGGCCAGGCGCTGACCAGGCCCTTGTTACTGGCACTGCGGTTATCCAGTATCCAGACGATATAACCTTGCTGCGCCAGGAAGTGGTGCCAGAGATTGTTGTTCCAGCGATCAACCACCTGTGGTGCCATGGGGCCAGAATACAGATGCTGGTAAACCGGGTATTTCTTTTTCGGATCAAAATCCGGTGGCAGGAAAAGCAGGCTTTCCATCAGGAAGCCATCACGCGATTTGATTTGCTGCTGCATGACTTTAGCCAGTTGCAGACCCTGCATTTTTTCGGGCGCACCAACATCATCGACCAGTTTCAGTGAGGCCCCTTCGGCATTGAATACCGCCTGCTTTGGCGCTTGCTTGAGACTGCTCCAGCTATCAATGAAATGCGTATAGGCACTATTCCAGCGTGCATTGTGGGTGCCTGATTCTGTCGTCAGTCTTTGCCGCTTGCTGCCATCAAGATTGACGGCATACACATCATTACCTATGGGGTTGCGTTCATTGGCTGCAAAAAAGACTTTGCCTTTGACTTCATCAACGCCATAGACGCTGCGGATATCCCAGTCACCCTTGGTGATCGCGCCCTTGAACTGATATTGCTGGTCATAGCGATACAGGTGATGGTGACCTGTACGATCAGATTCCCAGACAAAACTGCCATCTTTCAAGAATTGTGGCAAAGGCAGGCGCTCCACCCAGGCCGGGCTGCTCTCGCGCAGTAATTGCCTGCTGCGATACTGAGCATCATAGATACGCAAGTCCAGCCAGGTTTGCACGCGGTCTTGCCAGGATGCCAGCAACTTGCCATCCGGCGTCCAGCCTACCTGCACGATCAGGGTTTCCTTGCCTGCATAAGGGTCTTCAGTCCAGCTGGTTTTGCCCGTCATATCCACGACACCCAGCTTGACTTCAGGATTAGGGTCACCGGCCTTGGGGTAGCGCGTACGTTCGCTCCTGATAGGTTGTGCATGGTCGCCGCTGAGGGTATAAACAGGAACCTTGCTTTCGTCAAAACTCAGGTAGGCGATTTTTTTGGAATCCGGTGCCCACCAGAATGCACGCAGGCGGCCACGGCCATAAATCTCTTCCATGTACACCCAATCAAGGCGGCCATTGAAAGTGGTTTCATTGCCACCTGTGGTCAGGCGCTTTTCTGTGGCATCTGCGACATCCGTCAGATAAATATCATTCCCCTTCAGATAGGCGACTGATTGCAGGTCTGGCGACAAGATCGCTTCATCTTCTACCTGATCTGGCGTATGTGTCAGTTCCCTGACCTTGTTCAATTGCAGGTCAAGCAGCCACAAATCATTTTTATATGTGAACAGATAAGACTTCAAGTCAGGCTTGATTTGCGGCGTCAGCTTATCTATCTGGGCTTTGGCCTCTTTTTCAGGTATGCCCGCAGCTGTCATCATCGCCAGGATATTGCCATCTGCCAGTAAAGCCTGTTTTTCCCAGGTCGCTGGATTAACCACAAACTGCTGCACCACCCCAGCCGTATTCTGGGTTTCTATGAGCCGGTTTTGCGCATCCCAAGCCAGGCGAGTCAGGGGTTTGACATCAAATTTTTCTTTTTTTGTCGGGTGATAAATCATTTCAAGGCTGAGCATGCCATCCTGGGCCTGCGCAACACTACCACCGGCAAGAACAGGACTGATGGCCAACAAAAAAGACGCGATACGAATCCGCATAAAACTCCTATGCCATAAATTGAAGAAACAGTGTGTCAAAGCCCATGCATGGAAATTTAACAGATACGGATTATGACCGTGACAGACTTGTGCAGTTCAAGAAAAATTCGCTTTGTGAAATAAACCGGATTCTTGAGTGATAAAGAAAAAACCCACCGTTATTGCTAACGATGGGTTTTTAATTTGGTGCCGACTGCCGGAATCGAACTGGCCACCTGATGATTACAAGTCAACTGCTCTACCAAATGAGCTAAGTCGGCGAAACTTTTTTCGTTTTTGCTTCGTTGCCGTTGCATTCCCGAAGACCAAGATTATAGGCTACTTTATTATTTTTAGCGAGGGCTTTTCTGATTTTTTTTCAGATTTTTTTATTTCGTCTGCAGAAACCGGATTTTCTACTGGTGTCGGCTTGCTACTGACTGCCGCCAGACCAAGTACAGGCTTGGTATTTTCTTCAACTTCATTGGCTGCGTCTGAGCTGTCTTCCTCTGCTTCGCTGAGATCAACTTCAAACGCCATGCCCTGGCCATTTTCACTGGCATACACTGCCAGCACGTTTTCTACCGGTACATAGATTTCCCGGGATACACCACCAAAGCGGGCCTTGAAGGCAACCGCATCATTATCCATCTTGAGGCCACTGGTCGCGCCGAAACTGATGTTGAGTACAATTTCACCGTTCCTGACGAACTCCATGGGCACGCGTGCAGCATGGTTGACCTTGACCGCCATATAAGGCGTATAGCCATTGTCGGTGCACCACTCATAGATGGCACGCATAAAATAAGGCTTGGTAGATATTTCTTGCATGTTTATACAATCGGTGAAAATGTATGTTAAGAAGTGCTTTAAGGTACTTTAGGCGGACAGCCCAAAAACAACAAGGCTGACGTTTGCATCAGCCTTGTTATCTTATCCTGAAACAGGTCTTGCTTATCTGCGCATGACTTTTTCAGATGGTGTCAGTGCCTCGATGTAGGCAGGACGGGAGAAAATACGTTCTGCATATTTCATCAAAGGTGCTGCTGTCTTCGACAATTCTATACCGTAGTGATCGAGGCGCCACAACAATGGGGCAACGGCCACGTCGAGCATGGAGAATTCATCGCCCAGCATGTATTTGTTCTTGACGAACAAAGGTGCGAGCTGAGTCAGGCGGTCGCGGATTTCTGCACGAGCCTTGTCCTGTACTTTGGCCGACGCAGTGTTCTTGTCGTTTTCCAGAGTATGGACATGGATGAACAATTCTTTTTCAAAATTGAACAACATCAAACGGGCGCGGGCGCGTTGCAGCGGGTCTGCCGGCATCAGTTGCGGATGCGGGAAGCGCTCATCGATGTATTCGTTGATGATATTGGATTCATACAATATCAATTCACGTTCAACCAGGATAGGCACCTGACCATAAGGGTTCATGGTCGAGATATCTTCAGGCTTGTTAAACAGATCAACATCGCGGATTTCAAAATCCATGCCTTTTTCGAACAGAACCAGGCGGCAACGTTGAGAAAATGGGCAGGTTGTACCCGAGTAGAGAACCATCATTTTTATAGTTCCTTAGAAACGATCAGGGCGAGGAGCCAGTTTAGCGCACCTCACCCCTTGGATTACACGTCCGTCTACGACGGAGAAAAACGGACGATCTCAAAAAATTTCTGGCTCATGCCGTTATCAGCGCAAGCCCGAAACCTTACATTTATTTTACTTCTTTCCAGTACGATGCATTCAAGCGCCATGCCAGAGTTGCCAGCGTAGCCAGGAACAGCAAGACCCAGACGCCGAGGCGCTTGCGTGTGCTTTGTGCTGGTTCGCCCATCCACTGCAAGTAGGCAACCAGGTCGCCGACAGCATTGTCATATTCTATCTTGCTCATCGTGCCAGGCTTGACAGTGTCAAAGCCAGCGACCTTGTGAATCTTTTTGGATTCATCATGCGGATCGCTTTCTTCTACCATCTTGATGGTACGTACACCTTGCAATTCCCACAATACGTGAGGCATGCCAACGTTAGGAAACACCAGATTGTTCCAACCACTTGGGCGGGAATCATCTTTGTAGTAAGTACGCAGATAAGTGTAAATCCAGTCAGCACCAGTACCGGCACCGGATGCTTTTGCACGGGCAATCACGGACAAATCAGGCGGCACTGCGCCAAACCAGTCCTTGGCATCCTTGGCTGACATGGTGGTTTTCATCAGGTCGCCAACTTTTTCACCAGTGAACAACAGGTTTTGCTTGATTTGCTCATCTGTCAAACCGATATCTTTCAAACGGTTGTAACGCATGGCCGAAGCAGAGTGGCAATTCAAACAGTAATTGACGAACAGCTTGGCACCATTTTGCAAAGCAGCCATGTCCGTAGAACGGTCAGGGGCGCTATCCAGAGGGATGGTGTCACTATTTGCCAGTACCATTGCAGGAGCAAATGCCAGCACAGCGATCAGTTTTTTAAGTAATTTCATGCTTATTCTTCCTCGCTTTTTCTCAGTGCGCTGCAAATGTAACGCGCTTTGGCACGGGCTTAAATGTGCCCATTGCACTCCACCATGGCATCAGCATGAAGAAGCCGAAGTAAATGATCGCGCAAACTTGGGAGACACGCTCACGAACTGGTGAAGGCGGCTCCACACCGAGGTAACCCAGGGTAATGAAAACAATACCGAAGACGATATACACATATTTGTGCCAGTCAGGACGATAACGTATTGATTTAACTGGAGAAACATCCAGCCATGGCAAGAAAGCCAGGATCACGACGGAACCGCCGAACAATACCACACCCCAGAATTTTGCATCGAGACCAAAAGGCATCATGCCGACAATGGCGACCAGTGCAATAGCTGCAATCGCGATTTTCAGCAATTGATGCAACTTGGTAGTCATCCAGATCAATACGACATAAGCCGCTGCACCAAACTGTACAACGTACAGGAACTCAGAAGTGGTCGCACGCAGAATCGAGTAGAAAGGCGTGAAATACCAGGTCGGAGCAATATGCGACGGCGTTTTCAGTGAATCAGCCGGGATAAAGTTATTGTACTCAAGGAAGTAGCCACCCATTTCCGGTGCAAAGAACACGACTGCACTGAAAATCGTCAGGAACACAGTCACGCCAAAGATGTCGTGGAAAGTGTAGTAAGGGTGAGAAGGCACACCATCAACAGGGTGACCATCAGGGCCCAGGTTTTCTTTGATTTCGATACCGTCAGGGTTGTTGGAACCCACTTCATGCAAGGCGATCAAGTGAGCAACCACCAGACCCAGCAAGACCAGAGGAATAGCGATGACGTGGAAGGAGAAGAAGCGATTCAATGTCGCATCAGAGACCACATAGTCACCACGAATCCACAAGGACAGATCAGGGCCAATGAAAGGAATGGCACCAAACAGGTTAACAATAACCTGGGCACCCCAGTAAGACATCTGACCCCATGGCAGCAGGTAACCGAAGAAAGCTTCGGCCATCAGACACAGGAAAATCGCGAAACCGAACAACCAGATCAGTTCACGTGGCTTGCGGTAAGAACCGTACAGGAAAGCACGGGTCATATGCAGGTACACGACGATGAAGAATGCCGAAGCGCCAGTCGAGTGCATGTAGCGCACCAGCCAGCCCCAGGGCACATCGCGCATGATGTATTCAACCGAAGCAAACGCCAGGTTGGCATCAGGTTTGTAATGCATGACCAGGAAAATACCGGTAACGATCTGGATAACCAGTACCAGCATCGCCAGGGAACCAAAGATGTACCAGAAGTTAAAGTTCTTTGGTGCGTAATACTTGCCCCATTGATCATTCCACAACTTGGTCAGCGGAAAACGGGAATCAACCCAGTTCAAGGCCTTGTCCACGACAGGTGCGTCTGCCGGGAGTTTTTTCTCAACAAATGCCATGATCAGGCCTCGCCTTTCTCATCTTTACCGATGACGATTTTGGTTTCCGACAAAAACATGTGAGGAGGCACATCCAGGTTTTGTGGAGCTGGTTTGTTTTTATACACACGTCCGGCCAGGTCGAAAGTCGAACCATGGCATGGGCAGAGGAAGCCGCCATTCCAGTCATCAGGCAAAGATGGCTGTGCACCCGACTGGAATTTGGAACTTGGAGAACAGCCCAGGTGGGAACAGATACCGACCGTTACCAGAATGTCGCTATGCTCTTTGCGTGAACGGGTCTGCTTGTCGCAGTACTCAGGCATCGCCATGGTGTAAGGTTTTTCCGATTTTGGATCGGCAACCTTGTCTTCAGTCTTTTTCAGACTGTCCATCATTTCTTGAGTGCGTTTCAAAATCCACACTGGCTTACCACGCCATTCTGTCGTTTGCATTTCGCCCGGCTTCAAGGACGAAATGTCCACTTCCACCGGCGCACCTGCCGCCTTGGCGCGCTCGGATGGCTGGAAAGTGCTTACCAGCGCACCTGCCGTTGCCAAGCCTGCCACACCACCCGCCGCGCAAGTGGCGACGAGTAAACCGCGACGGCCGGAATCGACCTGCTTTTCGATACTCATACCAACCCCAATCTGTCAATAATCAAAACTTGATGAAGCAAAAACCCAGCTTCTAGCAACCTTAAATTATAAATGACCCGGATATGGTTTTAAAGAAAAAGATATCCGAAACGCCAACTTGCTGGCATTTTTCAACAATTCAAGCCCGAATCGCATGTTCGGGCTGGCTGGATTTGTACTTTGAGCACAAAATCACGGGCAATAATAAGTATTTCGGCATTAAGAGAAAAGAAAATTGACAAAAAACTGCGGGCTTTTCATATACTTTGCGCATTAGAATCTTGCTACTTGAATTTTGGACATGCATTTTTGTAGTTTATTTTGCACCAGAATTCGCTCTTTACCACCCCTTTATCAGTCTCTCAAAGGAGAATTCCCATGGGTATGTTGCAAGAATTTAAAACATTTATCAGCCGGGGCAATGTCGTTGACCTGGCAGTTGGCGTCATCATTGGCGCTGCTTTTGGCAAGATCGTTGATTCTCTGGTTGGCGATATCGTCATGCCCGTGATCGGGCGCATCGTCGGTGGCCTTGATTTTTCCAACTACTACATCCCGCTGAATGGTCAGGGCACGCATCTGGTGCTGGCAGAAGCAAAAAAAGCGGGTGGTGTTATCGCTTATGGTAATTTTGTGACTGTCAGCGTCGGTTTCGTTATCCTGGCTTTTGTGATTTTCCAGATGGTGAAACTGGTCAATGCGCTCAAAAAGGCAGAGCCAGCACCGGAACCTGCGCCAGAGGTCACCCCTGAAGATGTATTGCTGTTGCGTGAGATCAGAGACGCCTTGAAGAAGTAAGAGAAAAACTTTTATTTTTCAAAAAACCAATTCAAAAAAACAATTTCAAAGTCCCCTCTCTTTCCAAGTGAGGGGCTTAACATCATCGCTAATCACACCGGATTATCAATATCCACAAAACTATGCTGCACCCCGAACGTGTCAGCAATAAACTGCCCCAAACTCTGTACCCCGAAACGCTCGGTCGCATGATGACCGCAAGCGATATAAGCCACGCCTGATTCACGCGCCAGATGCACCGTGGGCTCAGAAATTTCACCACTCAGATAAACCGAGGCACCTGCTGCAATCGCCAGGTCCAGCATATTCTGGGCAGCACCAGTGCACCAGGCAACGCGACCTACTGGCGCTACCGGATCACCGATCAACAAGGGCTTGCGACCCAGTTTTAACTCTATATGCAGGGCCAGATCGGCCAGGGTAGCGACCGCACTATCATCCAAAGTACCCAGCCAGGCGAGATCATTTTCACCAAAGCGACCGTCTGCCGTCAGGCCCAGGCGGCGGGCCAGGCCTATGTTATTGCCCAGTTCTGCATGATTATCCAGCGGCAGATGGTAGGCAAACAGGGAAATATCATTCTCCAGCAAGAGTTTCAGACGGCGCTGCTTTTGTCCTATGACGCGCATATCCTCGCCTCGCCAGAAGTAACCGTGATGCACGAGGATGGCGTCGGCCTGCATTTCCACGGCTTTTTCCAATAATGCTAAACTGGCAGTCACGCCACTGACGATATGTTTAATCGTGCTGCGCCCTTCCACCTGTACGCCGTTTGGGCAATAATCACGAAAGTAATTTACTTGCAGTTCTTTTGCCAGGAATTGCGCTAATTCGTCCCGATTCACTGATTTCATACTGATTCTTTCTATGCGTCGTCTTTGGTTATTGTTTGCCCAAACTGTCACTGTCGGTCTGGCGATCTGGTTTATTGTAACCACCTTGAAACCTGATTGGGTAAAAGGGGGGTATAACACCAGGCAAACCCAGATTTTGAATGCTGGCGCCATCGTCAAGGAAGCACCTGCCAATAGCGTACCCGCGCAAAGTTCTTATGGCGCGGCGGCAAAGCGGGCCATGCCATCGGTGGTGAATATTTTCACTTCAAAAGAAGTGCGCCAGCGTCGCAATCCCTTATTGAATGACCCCTTCCTCAGACGCTTTTTTGGTGATCAGCAAAACCCGCAAGCCGAGCGTTTGTCCAGCCTGGGCTCTGGCGTGATCGTCAGTTCAGAAGGCTATATCCTGACCAACAACCATGTAGTTGAAACTGCTGACGATATCGAAGTTGCTTTGGCTGACGGCCGCAAGACCAGCGCCAAGATAGTGGGTACTGACCCGGAAACCGATCTGGCAGTCATCAAAATCAATTTGCCAGATTTGCCTGCAATCACCCTGGGGCGCTCCGATACGGCCAGTGTCGGCGATGTCGTCCTGGCTATCGGCAATCCCTTTGGCGTAGGCCAGACCGTCACCATGGGCATTATCTCTGCGCTGGGACGCAATAACCTGACAGAAAATGCCTTTGAAAACTTTATCCAGACGGATGCAGCAGTCAACCCCGGCAACTCTGGCGGCGCTCTGGTGGATGTCAATGGCAATCTGCTGGGTGTTAATACGGCAATTTATTCACAAACGGGAGGCTCGGTAGGCATAGGTTTTGCCATCCCGGCAACCACCGTCAAGCAGGTCATGGAATCCATCATCACCAATGGCCATGTGGTGCGCGGCTGGATAGGTGTGGAACCACAAGACATTACGCCAGAACTGGCAGACAGTTTTGGTCTGAAGCAAAAATCCGGAGCAATCATCGCCGGCGTGATACGCGGTGGCCCGGCTGATAAGGCTGGCATGAAACCAGGCGACATCCTGATCGCCATCGAAGGTAAACCCGTTGGCGACACCACCCAGATGCTGAATCTGGTGGCACAACTGAAACCTGGTAACAAAGCCAAGATCACGGTCTTGCGCGATACCAAGGAACCTACACTGGAAATCCTGATAGGCAAACGCCCGTCAGCACGCAAAGAAGAAAACCGGGAATAGAAATCCATGCATTTGATCGACTTGCAAGCTTACTTGTCCGAGCTGGGCGACAACAATAACCGCGCCTGGTTCGTCATGAACAAACCGCGCTATGACATTTTACGGGCAGAATTTTTGCAACTGGTCACCGAAATGATCACTGAGATCAGCAAATTTGATCCCGCCATCATAGGACTGGAGCCGAAAAAAGCACTGTTCCGCATTAACCGCGACGTGCGTTTTGCGCATGACAAATCACCGTATAAAACCACCTTCTCTTCCTCTATAGTCCCGAGCGGACGCAAGAAGCCTAGTGAAGGCGGCGGGCCTGCGTATTATTTCCAGATGGATGGTACTGGCCGCCTGTTCTATGCGGTCGGTGAATACATGCCCCCCTCAGACCGTTTGAAGGCGATACGCAATCACATCGTCGCTGACCCGGATGGTTTTGCCAAGGTATTGAAAGACAAGAAGCTGAAAGCACAGTTTGGTACGCTGCAAGATGAAGGCAAGCTGCAGCGCCCGCCCAAAGGCTTTGATGCCGACCTGCCACATATAGAACAGATCAAGCTGAAGAATTTCATGGTATGGACAGAATGCCCGCTCAAGGGCATGGATACGGATGAATTGAAATCCACCCTGCTGACAGCTTACCGCAGTGCCATGCCGCTGGTAAGCTGGTTAAGGTCGGCCTGAAACTTACTGGCTGTTTGATTCGCCAGCTTCTGGTGGCGCCTGGGTTGCCCTGACGAATAGCGGGGCAATCAGCAAGCCCAATTCAAACAATAAAATCATCGGTATCGCCAGTGAGAACTGGCTGACAATATCGGGTGGCGTTACGATCGCGGCAATCACAAAGGCACCGACGATGACATAAGGCCGTATGGCCTTGAGTTTTTCCAGCGATACCAGACCCATGCGCACCAGGACCACGACTACGACCGGTACTTCAAAGGTCACGCCAAAAGCCAGGCACATGGAAATAATAAAATCCAGGTAATTTTCTATATCAGGCGCGACACTGATGGAGGCAGGTGCAAATTCATTGATGAATTTAAAGACACGGCCAAACACCAGGAAATAACAAAACGCTACGCCGCTAAGAAACAGCAGGGATGAAGAAATAACCAGTGGTGCTACCAGACGCTTTTCGTGGGCATACAGACCGGGCGCAACGAAAGCCCAGACCTGATACAAGACCCATGGCAAGGCCACCATGAAAGCCAGCAGCAAGGTCACTTTCATAGGCACCAGGAACGGCGAAATAACACCCGTCGCGATCATTTTCGATCCGGCTGGCAGGGATGCCAGCATGGGTTGCGCCAGAAAATCATAAATCGCTGATGGCCCTGGCCATATCATCAAGACTGCACAGGCGACAAGTACGCCGCCAAGTATCTTGACCAGCCTGTCGCGCAGTTCGACAAGATGCGAGATAAAGCTCTCTTCAGGACTGTGTTCCGTTTGATCGCTCATGCGAATACCGCCAAATTATAAAAACGCAAAGACATAAGCGAAAATTAAAAGAAACTGCCGCCAGAACGGGGATAGGCACGGTGGCGCGCCATTCTTGCCGATCCAGAGATAATATGCTGGCGCTGACCGTGGCGGTTTTTATACCAGGCGGGCAATGCGGAAGTGCGGGCAAGTTTTTTACGACGGAAGCTTTTTACCTTGACCGCCAATTGCTCAGGTGTTGCTGTATGCAACAGGGCCGTATCGGTTTCCTGATCCAGGTTGCGCAATTCCTGCTCGGTTTCTGACCAGGTCTGATGTATGGATTGCTCTACATTGTGAGCGGCATCCTGTACATCTTTTTGCATCTTGCGCAATTCTTCCAGCTCAATTTCACGGCTGACTTCGGATTTGACTTCATTGATATAGCGCTGCGCACGACCCAGCAGGGTGCCAGCCATCCTTGCCACCTTGGGCAATTTTTCAGGACCGATAACAATCAATGCAACCACGCCTATCAATGCAAGCTTGCTGATACCAAGGTCTATCATGCTGGCAACCCCGGCAAGGGTTGCACATCAGCGCAAGGAAAATGCATCACAGCTTGGATTTGTCTTTTGCTTCTACGTCTATGGTGCTTTTGTCAGCAACCTGCTGTGACGATCCCGGTTTTTCCTCTTCACCTTTGACGCCGTCCTTGAAGCCCTTGACGGCCTTACCCAGGTCGGAACCGACATTGCCCAGCTTCTTCGTGCCAAACACCAGCACGATGACAACCAGAACGATCAGCCAGTGCCAAATACTTAATGAACCCATTACTTACTCCCAGTGAGAGTCTTGCTCTCGAAAAATATGATAAAAACCTGTAATTGTCACCGCCAGCGAAAGCTGGTGCCAGTGCCGGGTCAATAAAAACCCGCTATCAGCGCTGCCCACGCCAAGGCTTGGGACCACCTATCACATGCATGTGCAAATGATACACCTCCTGCCCACCATCTGGCCCGGTGTTGATCAGGGTTTTATAACCACCTGACAAACTGCCATCGGGCTGCTGTACCGGAGCACAACCCTGCTCTTGCGCCAGTTTTGGCGCCAGCGCCAGCATTTTACCCAACAAGCCAGTATGTTCTGGCTGTATCGAAGACAAAGTATCGATATGAACTTTAGGAATGATCAACAGGTGCACAGGGGCAGCCGGGTTGATATCTTTAAAGACCAGCAATTCGTCATCTTCATAAACACTGGCAGAAGGAATTTGTTTTGCAGCAATCTTACAAAAAATGCAGTTATCCACGTTTTATCCGTTTCTCAACAAGACGTATACTTATGCTCACGCATCCTTGCGTGCCGCCTTTTCTTCAATACCCGAAATACCTTCACGCCTGGCCAGCTCATCAAGCACCTGTTGAGGGCTGAGATCATACTGGGCCAACATGACAAGCGAATGAAACCAGAGGTCGGCGCACTCATATAAAAGCTTGGACGCATCACCGGACACCCGGGCATCCTTGGCAGCCATCACGGTTTCTGTTGCTTCTTCGCCTATCTTTTTCAAGATAGCGTCGTCACCCTTGGAAAACAGGCGGGCGACATAGGACTTATCCGGATCGCCACCATTCACCAGCTTGCGGCTTTCTATGATCTCTGCCAGACGCTGCAAGGTCTGCTCTTGTGTATTGCTCATTGCACGATACTCATTTATAGATACTTTCCGGATCTTTCAAGACCGGATCAACCGCCAGCCAGTCACCATCATTGAGGCTGCCCTCAAACTTCTGGAAGAAGCAGGAATGGCGGCCAGTGTGGCAGGCGATGCTGTCAGTCTGTTCTATCTTCAGCAAGACCACGTCTTCGTCACAATCGATACGGATTTCCTTGACCTTCTGGATGTGGCCTGACTCTTCACCTTTATGCCAGAGTTTCTTGCGCGAACGGCTCCAGTAAACAGCTTCACCCAGTTCCACGGTTTTAGTCAGTGCATCGCGGTTCATCCAGGCAAACATCAGAATGTCGTTGCTGCTGGCCTCTTGCGCGATGACAGGCACCAGGCCGTTTTCATCCCACTTGACCTTGTTCAACCATTTTGCCGCGCTCATGACAACCTCATCGGTATATGTTGTGCAGCCATAAATTGCTTGGCTTCGCCTACTGTATGTTGTCCATAATGAAAAATGCTGGCAGCCAGTACCGCATCTGCCCCACCCACTTTGATGCCATCGGCCAGGTCCTGCAAACCACCGACACCACCTGAGGCAATGACGGGTATCGATACGGCATCTGACACTGCACGTGTCAGGCCCAGATCAAAACCGGAACGGGTACCGTCCTTGTCCATGCTGGTCAGCAGGATTTCGCCTGCACCCAGCTTGGCCATATGCTGCGCCCATTCAACCGCATCCAGGCCAGTGGCATTGCGGCCACCATGAGTGAATACTTCCCACTTGCCTGGCCCCACATTTTTGGCATCAATGGCCACGACTATGCATTGAGAGCCGTACTTATGTGCCGCATCTGCTACCAGTTGCGGATTGGTCACGGCAGAAGTATTGATGCCTACCTTGTCAGCACCGGCATTAAGCAAGCGGCGTACATCAGCCACGGTGCGCACACCGCCACCAACCGTCAGCGGGATGAACACTTGTGAAGCGACGGCTTCAATAATCGGCAGTATCAGGTCGCGGCCATCAGAAGAAGCCGTGATATCGAGAAAAGTAATTTCATCTGCGCCCTGCCCGTCATAGCGGCGGGCGATTTCTACCGGGTCACCGGCATCGCGCAGTTCCTGGAAATTAATGCCCTTGACGACGCGGCCAGCGGTCACATCAAGACAAGGGATAATACGTTTGGCTAAGCTCATTCAGTCTCTTCTTCATCATCGAATTCACCGCTGAGCTCGTCAGCACGGTCTTGTGCAGACAACAAATCCAGGGTGCCTTCGTAAATCGAACGGCCACAGATCACACCTTCTATGCCCTCGTCCTGCACAGCGCACAGGGCTTCAACGTCGGCCAGTACATGCACGCCGCCAGAAGCGATAACGGGGATGCTGACAGCCTGCGCCAGCTTGACGGTGGCTTCAATATTCACGCCACCCATCATGCCGTCACGGCCTATGTCGGTATAGACAATGGCTTCAACGCCATAGCCTTCAAATTTCTTGGCAAGGTCGATGACTTCATGGCCAGACAATTTGCTCCAGCCATCGGTAGCTACCTTGCCATCCTTGGCATCTATGCCGACGATGATCTGGCCAGGGAAGGCACTGCAGGCATCCGCCAGGAAACCGGGGTTTTTGACCGCAGCCGTACCTATGATGATGTAGGACAAGCCATCGTCAAGATAACGTTCTATGGTATCGAGATCACGGATGCCGCCACCCAGCTGCACCGGGATTTCTTCAGTATCGGTTTCTTCTGCGTAATCACGCACCGCTTGGATGATGGCTTTGACGGCCGCCTCGTTCTTGGGCTTGCCGGCAAACGCGCCGTTCAAATCCACCAGATGCAGACGACGCGCGCCCTGACGCAGCCAATGGCGCGCCATTTCGGCAGGGTCTTCAGAAAATACGGTGGCCTGGTCCATGTCACCTTGTTTAAGGCGTACGCAGTGGCCATCTTTCAGGTCTATAGCAGGGATGAGCAGCATGATATGAGAAAAAGTAGGAACGTCAATGAGACAATAAAAAAAGACAATACCAGTTAAAAATCAGGGTAAACAATTTACATCAGACACTGCAGAGCCACTTATGGTTTCCAGTGTACAAAATTCTTATACAGTTGCAAGCCAGCTGTGGCGCTCTTTTCAGGGTGGAACTGGGTAGCAAAGATATTGTCACGTGCTACTGCACAGGCAAAGAGGCTGCCGTAATCCGTCAAGCCCACCGCATGTTGCGTATTTGCAGGTTGGGCATAATAGCTGTGCACAAAATAAAAATAGGCATCATCAGCAATATCTTGCCACAAGACATGAGACTGCGATTGATGCACACGGTTCCAGCCCATTTGTGGCACTTTGTAACGCGAGCCATCTGCCTGCAATTGCCCATCCAGTTCAAAGCGTACCACTTTACCGGGCAAGAGACCCAGGCCAGGGGTATTACCCTCTTCGCTGACATCAAACAACATCTGCTCACCCACACAAACACCAAACAGGGGTTTGCTGCGTGCAGCTTCCAGCAAGGCGTCTTGCAGGCCCGATTCGCGCAGGCAGCTCATGCAGTCCGGCATGGCACCCTGCCCTGGTAAAACAATGCGGTCTGCACTACGGATATCGGCAACTTCGCCAGAAATCAGCACATTCGCTTCCGGTGCTACCGCACGCAGGGCTTGCGCTACCGAGCGCAAATTACCCATACCATAATCTACTACTACAATTTTATTCATAATGAATCACCAGCAAGCTGGTATCTCGTGTCTGCTATCTGTATTGGCATTACGATCAAAGGCTGCCTTTGGTCGAGGGGATGATTCCTGCCGCACGCGCATCCAGCTCAGTTGCCATGCGCAGGGCACGGCCAAAGGCTTTGAACACAGTTTCGCATTGATGATGCGAGTTGTCGCCGCGCAAGTTATCGATATGCAAGCTGACTAAAGCATGATTGACGAAGCCCTGGAAAAACTCACGGGTCAGATCGACATCAAAATTGCCTATCATGGCGCGGGTAAAGGGGATATGGTATTCCAGGCCTGGACGGCCAGAAAAATCAATGACCACGCGCGACAATGCCTCGTCCAGAGGCACATAAGCATGGCCATAGCGGCGTATGCCTTTTTTATCACCAATCGCCTTGGCAAATGCCTGGCCCAGGGTAATACCAACGTCTTCTACCGTATGATGAGCATCAATATGCAGGTCGCCTACGGCTTCTATGTCCAGATCAATCAGGCCATGACGGGCAATCTGGTCCAGCATATGGTCCAGAAAAGGGACGCCGGTATTGAGTTTTTGCTGGCCTGTGCCATCAAGATTGATGGCAACACGGATTTGTGTTTCATTGGTATTGCGGGTAACCGCCGCAATGCGTTCTATGGGCTTATTCATTTTGATGATAAAGATGCTGCCAGGGCAGCAAGAAAAAGAGCATTCTCTTCACGGGTGCTGACTGTAATACGCAGACAGTTACCCAGCAGATTATGCATTTTACCTACATTTTTGACTAAAATTTTTTGTTCGCGTAATTTCACAAAGACTTGTTCGGCATTCGCAACACGTATCAGCACAAAATTGGCAGAAGAAGGAAAGACTTGCACCTCTGGCAAGCTTGCCAGAGCAGCCATTAGTTCCGTGCGTTGCTGGCGCAATTCTGCTGCCTGAGCATCCAGTACCTCTACCCTGCTCAGCACAAATTCTGCCGCTGCCTGCGTCAGTACATTGATGTTGTAAGGCGGGCGCACTTTTTCAAATTCATGCATCAGGGCATTATTGCCAGCCATATAACCCAGACGTATACCTGCCAGGCCCAGCTTGGAGACCGTGCGCATGACGACCAGATTATCAAACTCCGCCAGGCGTGACATGAAGCTGGCCTGGGCAAACGGCTGATAGGCTTCATCGACGATGACGATGCCTTTATCGCCTACCGCGTGCAAAATAGCGAACATGTCATCCGCGTCATACAGCGTGCCGGTGGGATTATTGGGATAAGCAAGGTAAGTGATGACTGGTTGATGCTCAGCAATAGCCGCCAGCATGGCTGCCTTGTTCAGCGTGAAATCAGGGTTCAGGTCCACACCGACAAATTCCAGCCCGGCAAACAGGGCAGACATGGCGTACATGACAAAGCCGGGCACAGGTGCGAGCACCTTGGCCCCCGGTTTGGCACAGGCGATGGAGACCATGCTGATAAGTTCATCCGAGCCATTGCCGAGGACGATGTCATGGCCCGCAGGCACACCGAGTTTGTCGGCAATCAATTGCTTGAGGCTGGCATAGGCAGGTTGTGGATAACGGTTCAGTACCACGCCTGCCAGATGAGTGGCCAGTTCCTGCTGCATGTCAGGTGGCAACAGGTACGGGTTTTCCATTGCATCCAGCTTCACAAAACCGCTGGCGTCCGGCACGTGATATGCAGACAGACTGGCGATTTCAGGGCGTATCAGTTTGGTGATGCTCAATTCTTGCTCCATGTTCAGCTAGTACATTGAAAATCACGCAGACCTCTGCTCAACACTGTTCAACACAAATCAGGCAGAAAGTTCTTCCGTGTCGATGGAGGCCAGGCGATTTTCTATCATTGCGCAATAGTCGGGATTTAATTCAAATCCGACAAAATCACGCCCGCAACGTTTGGCAGCTACGGCGGTGGTGCCGCTGCCCATGAAGGGATCGAGAACAACACCGCCGGGTGGGCAGGAAGCCTTGATCATGCGCTCGATGATTTCGAGCGGTTTTTGGGTGGGATGTTCTTCACGTTCGGCATGCTCTCTGTGCAGGCGCGAAACACTCCAGACATCCTTGGGATTGAATCCCATTTCCAGCCACTTCGCACCCTCAAAAATCTTGCGGCTGCGGGCTTTCTTGGTGGCTGCATCATACGGGATGCGTATCGCATCCAGGTCAAAATAATAATCCTTGGCTTTGACAAAAAACCCTATGGTGTCATGCACCGACGAATACTTCCGTACGGTACCACCCATGGATGGCACCCGTCTGTCCCAGATAATTTCATTCATCATGCTCATACGTTGCTTGAGCATGACAAAGACTTCAGGCGAATAACGCCAGGTCAGGAAGATATACAAGCTGCCATTGGCCTTCAGCTTGGGCAGGGCCAGATCTATCCACTGCGCCATCCATTTCAGATAAGCAGCCGACTCCATCTTGTCAGACTCATTGCCATAATCCTTACCCAGACCATACGGTGGGTCGGCCAGCAATAAGTCTATGCTGGCATCAGGCAGACGCGCCAGACCTTGCAGCGCATCTTCACAAAAAACCTGGTTACGCCATTCGGCCATCATATGCAGGTATTCATAGCAGCCAGCAATTTTGCTTTCATGGCTTGAGCCGCAATTCTGCGCTGCGCGCATGGGCCTGCAAGCCTTCGCCATAGGCCAGCTCTGCGGCTACTTTGCCCAACGTCTGCGCGCCCTGCTCACTGACAAAAATCATCGATGAACGCTTTTGGAAGTCATACACGCCCAGCGGTGAAGAGAAACGCGCCGTGCGTGAAGTCGGTAAGACATGGTTAGGGCCAGCGCAATAATCGCCCAGGGATTCAGACGAATAGCGACCGAGGAACATGGCACCGGCATGACGTATCTTGTCTGCCCATTGCTGAGGATTTTCTGCAGAAATCTCTAGGTGTTCAGCTGCGATGCTGTTGGCAATTTCGCAGGCTTCATCCATATCGCGCACCTTGATCAGCGCACCGCGATTGGCCAGGGAAGTACGTATCACTTCATGCCTGGGCATGTCCGGCAGCAGCTTGATGATGCTGGCTTGCACGGCTTCGATATAAGCTTCGTCCGGGCACAACAAAATGGATTGCGCCAGTTCGTCATGTTCAGCCTGTGAGAACAAATCCATGGCGACCCAGTCAGGGTCTGTCGTGCCATCGCACAAGATCAGAATCTCGGATGGACCGGCGATCATGTCTATGCCGACCACACCAAACACACGGCGCTTGGCGGCGGCCACATAGGCATTGCCTGGACCAACGATTTTATCAACTGGCGGTATGCTTGCCGTGCCGTAGGCCAGGGCGCCAACAGCCTGTGCACCACCGATGGTGAAGACACGGTCAACACCAGCAATGGCAGCAGCCGCCAAGACCAGGGGATTTTTTACACCGTCTGGCGTAGGCACCACCATGATGATCTGTTTGACGCCAGCTACTTTAGCGGGTATCGCATTCATCAATACGGATGAAGGATAAGCTGCCTTGCCGCCAGGTACGTAAATACCCACGCGGTCCAGTGGCGTGACTTTTTGGCCGAGTACGGTGCCATCAGCTTCGGTATAGCTGAAACCGGCAGAGCCACATTCTGTCTTTTGAATTTCGTGATAGGCGCGTACGCGTGCTGCCGCGGTTTCCAGCGCAGTGCGGCGTTCTATATTCAGGGATGCCAGTGCTGCCTGCATTTCTTCCTGCGTCAATTCCAGCGCGGCAACGCTGCTGGCATTCAGGCGGTCAAAACGATTGGTCGCTTCCAGCACGGCAGTGTCGCCACTGGCTTTGACGCTGGCCAAAATCTGCGCAGCGGCGCGGTCTATCGCTTCATCTTCACTCGCTTCAAAAGCCAGCAGTGAAGTCAGTTTCCTGGAAAAATCTGCATCTGTTGTATCAAGCCGGGTAATCAGGGATGCCATGCTTTTCTCTTCATCAATTATGCGTTGGCTTTGGAGGCACGATCAAATGCTTCCAGTATCGGTTGCAGGCGCTCACGTTTCAACTTCAGCGCGGCCTGGTTAACCACCAGACGCGAAGAAATTTCCATGATGTGCTCCACTTCCACCAAATTATTCGCTCGCAGGGTGCTGCCAGTACTGACCAGATCGACGATCGCATCTGACAAACCAACCAGTGGTGCCAGTTCCATCGAACCATACAGCTTGATCAGATCGACGTGCACACCCTTGGCAGCAAAATGCTGGCGCGCAGTTTCTGTGTACTTGGTCGCAACCCGCAGGCGCGCACCCTGGCGCACAGCATTTTCATAATCAAAGCCCACAGATACGGCAACCGACATGCGGCATTTGGCGATGTTCAAATCGATAGGCTGGTACAGGCCAGCACCACCATGCTCATGCAAGACATCCTTGCCTGCCACGCCAAAATCAGCCGCGCCATATTGCACATAAGTAGGCACGTCAGATGCGCGCACGATGATGACGCGCACGTCAGGATCATTGGTCGCCAGTATTAACTTGCGCGATTTTTCTGGATCTTCGGTGACGCGTATGCCTGCCGCTTCCAGCAAAGGCAGGGTTTCTTCAAAGATGCGACCTTTGGACAAGGCCAGTGTCAATTGTGGAGTGGTGGGTGAAGACATTTATTTGACTCGCTGTATCTGTGCACCGACTGCGGAGAGTTTGACTTCCATGCGGTCATAGCCGCGATCCAGATGGTAGATACGGTCGATCAGGGTTTCACCCTCGGCTACCATGGCGGCGATCACCAGTGAGGCGGATGCGCGCAAATCAGTTGCCATGACAGGCGCACCGATGAGTTTATCAACACCGTTCACGATGGCAGTGTGGCCATCAATTTCTATCTTCGCACCCAGGCGGTTCATTTCTTGCACATGCATGAAACGATTTTCAAATATCGTTTCAGTGACGATACTGGTACCTTGGGCGATACAGTCCAGTGCCATGAATTGCGCCTGCATGTCGGTCGGAAAACCAGGATATTCAGTCGTGCGGAAACCAACCGCCTTGGGGCGACCACTCATTTGCGCACGTATCCAGTCCGGGCCTGTCGTCAGTATCACGCCAGCTTCACGCAATTTGTCGAGTGCGACATCGAGGATGTCACTGCGCGTGTTTTTCAAAGTGATGTCACCACCAGTGGCAGCTACTGCACAAAGGAAGGTTGCGGTTTCTATACGGTCAGCGATCACGGTATGGGCAGCACCGTGCAGGCTGTCTACACCCTGGATGACGAGGCGGTCTGTGCCTATGCCTTCTATCTTGGCACCCATGGCAACCAGCAAGTTGGCCAGGTCAGTGACTTCAGGTTCGCGTGCTGCATTTTCCAGCACGGTTTCACCTTCGGCGAGCGTCGCGGCCATCAGCAAATTCTCTGTGCCTGTCACGGTAATCATGTCGGTGACTATGCGTGCACCCTTGAGTTTCTTGGCCTTGGCGTGGATGTAACCTGCTTCAATATTGATCTCGGCACCCATGGCTTGCAAGCCTTTGATGTGCTGATCGACCGGGCGCGAACCTATCGCGCAACCGCCTGGCAAAGATACTTTCGCTTCACCAAAACGTGCCAGCAAGGGGCCGAGCACCAGTATCGATGCGCGCATGGTTTTCACCAGGTCATAGGGTGCTTCGAGCTTGTCTATGGCTGCGCCATTGAGTGTGGTCACACCATTTTCCTGCGTGACTTGCAAACCCATTTGACGGAGCAATTTCAGCATGGTGCTGACATCTTGCAGCGAAGGTACGTTATGCAATTCAACGTTACCCGAGGTCAGCAAACCTGCGCACAGGATAGGCAGTGCAGCATTTTTTGCGCCGGAAATCGTGATGTCACCATTCAGGCGATTGCCGCCTGTAATCAATAATTTATCCATTATGCAGCGTACTCTTCTGGCGTCAGGGTTTTCATGGAAAGGGCATGTATTTCTTCACGCATGCGGTCACCCAGCACGGCATAGACGATCTGGTGGCGCTGTATCGGGCGCTTGCCAGCAAAGGCTGTAGACACGATGACTGCTGTGAAATGCTGGCCGTCGCCTTCGACTTCCAGGTGCGTACATTCCAGACCGGCTGCAATGTAATTTTTAATTTGTTCGGGCGTAGGAAACACGGCTAACTCTCTTGATCAAAATGGTGAAGCAATTGTTTTACTGCGTATTGTTTTTTACTTGATACTTATTCAGTGTCGTACTCAGTGTCTTAACTTATATCCACGTTTCAACATCTGAATGGCAATCGTCGCCAGCAATAATGAAAACACGGAAACAATCATCAGGCTATGCAAAGGATCAACATCGGATTTGCCGAAGAAGCCAAAGCGGAAGCCATCAATCATGTAGAAAAATGGATTGAAGCGCGAAATACTTTGCCACACGCCAGGCAGGGAATGGATGGAATAAAACACGCCAGACAGGAAGGTGGCAGGCATGATCAAAAAGTTCTGGAAGGCCGCAAGCTGGTCAAATTTCTCTGCCCAGATACCGGCAATCAAACCCATGGTGCCCAGCATCGCAGCACCAAGAAAAGCGAAAATCGCTATCCACCATGGTGCAACAAAATGCAGGTCAGCAAACCAGGCAGTGACGATAAAGACACCAGCACCTACTGCAACACCGCGCAAGATCGCTGCCAGTACATAGGCACTGAAAATTTCCCAATGCGACAGTGGTGGCAAGAGGATGAACACCAGGTTACCGGTGATCTTGGATTGGATCAGTGAAGAAGAAGAATTCGCAAACGCATTTTGCAAGACACTCATCATGACCAGGCCAGGCACCAGGAAGGCCGTGTATTTGACGCCAGGATAAACCTGTACATGCTCTTCCAGCACATGGCCGAAAATCAGCAAGTACAGGATGGCAGTCATGATAGGCGCAGTGATGGTTTGTGTTGCCACTTTCCAGAAGCGCAAAACTTCTTTGTAGAACAGGGTATTAAAACCGGTCAAGCTACTCATTTGCTGCCCTCCATGATTTGCAGGAAGACATCTTCCAGATCAGCTTGCAATAAATGCATATCTTCGATAACACAACCATCTGCACGGAAAGCAGCCAGCATGCTTTCTACCTGGTTGTAGTCAGTCACGCGCAGGGCAAACTGACGTGGATCTGATGGGGTTTCATGGGTAATTACTTTGTCGCGCAAGCTGGCAGGCAAAGTCACTACACCGTTTGCCGCCAGGGTGATGCGCAATTGTGAGCCCGATATGCGCTTGATCAGATTTGCCGTGCTATCCAGGGCCACGACCTTGCCCAGTTTCAGCATGGCGATGCGGTTACACAAGGCTTGCGCTTCTTCCAGGTAATGTGTGGTCAGGACGACAGTATGGCCTTCCCGGTTCAGGCGGGCAATGAATTGCCACAGTGTCTGGCGCAGTTCCACATCGACACCGGCAGTCGGTTCATCCAGCACAATAACGGGCGGCTTATGCACAAGCGCCTGCGCGACCAGCACACGACGCTTCATGCCGCCTGACAAGGCGCGCATATTGACGTCAGCCTTATTGGTCAGGTCGAGGTTTTCCATGACCTCGTCTATCCATTTATCATTATTCTTCAGACCAAAATAGCCGGACTGCATGCGCAGGGTTTCACGCACGGTGAAGAAGGGATCGAATACCAGCTCTTGCGGCACCACGCCCAGCTTCTTGCGGGCATTGCGGTAATCCGTGACCACATCATGGCCTTGCACGGCGATATTACCGGCATCGGCACGGTTAAGGCCTGCCAGTATGGATATCAGGGTAGTCTTGCCTGCACCATTTGGCCCCAGCAAACCGAAAAATTCACCCTCTTCTATCGTGAGTGAAACACCACCCAGTGCTTGTAGCGACTGGTAGCGTTTTTGTATGTTGCTAATTTGTATGGCTGCCATCTGGCGTGTTTGCACTAAGTGCTCATCAGGGAATTAAGAACCGGAAAACCCGGTTTCTGGTCGCTAAAGCGACGAAACCTTTGATTATAGGGGATTTTCGGGATTTGATCTGAAATGGCATGCCTGTATTCTTACAGGCATGCTTTTCAGGAAATAGATTCAGAAAGCGATCAATGTCGCTCTGATGGATGAAGCTGGAATTGCTCGTTGAGACCGTACAGGGTGAGCAAGCTCAGCAGGTTGGCAGAATACCCGCTAAATTGCAATTGCACGCCACGCTCTATAGCCTGACGTTGCCAGGCTATCAAGACGGCGACTGCACTGGAATCAATTTTCGTCAGCGCCGACAAGTCGAACTCTGACTGGCCTGCAGCTATGGCAGACAAGCCTGCAGTAACAACTGCATTGGCATTATCATGGCTAAGCTCACCTGTTACTGTATACACAATGCGTTCCCGGACTGATTTTGCGTTATATCTTGCGTTTTATTTCGCTGCGTTTTTTGCCGCACTGGCAGCAGCCAGTTTCTTGTTCTTCTCAGCCAGGGTCTTGATCAGGCCATCAATACCAGATTTGGTGATTTCAGCAGAGAAACTGCCTTTGTACGTTTCCACCAACCAGGCACCGAGTACATTGATGTCAAAAATCTTCCAGCCAGTTGCCAATTTTTCCAGGCGATAGTTCAAGACGATAGGCTCACCACGTGACTGTATAACCTGGGTACGTACCTCAACTTCAGTATCAGTTGGATCAGCACGCATAGGCTTGAATTCGACGCGTTGATCCTTGATCTGGGAAATCGCACCAGAATACGTGAATACCAGCAAAGTGCGGAATTCATTGGTCAGCTGCTTTTGCTGTTCAGGCGTCGCTTCTTTCCAGCTTTTACCGGCAGCCAGGGAAGTCATGCGCGGGAAATCGATGAATGGCAGTATCTTGCTTTCCACCATGTCATAGACTTTCTTTTGATTTCCGGCCTGGATATCCTTGTCATTTTTTGCCGTATCCAGGATTTCCTGGCTCAGGCGTTTGATCAGTGCATCTGGCGCTTCCTGTGCTTGTGCTGCACCGCCGGCCAGGCCAGTGATAAGCAGGCTGGCAAATACAAAGTTAAAAAATTTTGTCAGAGTTCGTTTCATTTTATTATTCCTGTTCCTGATTTTGCGGCAAACACCGCACATGAGCAGTTAACTTGTCAGCAGCCTCGGCGGTTGACCCAGTTCACCACACCTACACCAATTCTTACAATTTCAAAGCAGCTATTTAATCAGCGTCAGGACTTACCTGACCCGCACGGCGTTGCAGATAGGCATCGCGGAAAAATACATATTTATCAAGTGCTGCTTCTTCCAGCAAGCTACCGGCATCCAATACCGATGCACGCTTGTCAACCAGACGCACTACCGAGCCTATGTTCTTGATATACATAGGGCGCTTGTAGTACCACAGATCACCACGCATATCGACTGGCGTAGCCAGGGCATCACGTACTGTCGATGGCCCCAATACCGGCAAGACCAGGTAAGGGCCAGACTTGACACCCCAGCGCCCCAGTGTCTGCCCAAAATCTTCATTATGTTTGGGCATGCCAGCAGCCGAACCTATGTCAATCAAACCACCTATACCTATGGTGGTATTCACGGCAAACCGCATGACGTCAGTGGCACTGTCATTGACCCGGCCCTGCAGCAAATTGTTGACTGCATTCCAGACATCACCAATATTGCTGAAAAAGTTACCTATACCAGTTTGCACAAAGCTGGGCGTAGCAGCACGGTAAGCCTGTGCGACCGGCTTGACTACTGCTGTATCCACAGTGTCGTTAAAGCTGAACATGGCACGGTTAAACCCCTCCAGTGGATCACGTGGGTTTTTGCCTATATTGGTCTTGGTGCTTAATACATCAAGAGTCTGGTCAGCCTTGTCCTTGATTTTTTCTACTGACACCGTGCTGCAACCAGTCAGCAAAACGCTGGCCAGCAGTAGCAACATGGCTAACATCCTGCTACTTGCAGGAAACTTATCTGTTCTTGTCATTTTTTCTCTTCCGTATTGCCGTCTGCTGCTTTGCTGAACAGGAACTGACTGATCAGGCTTTCCAGCACGATGGCATCCTGGGTAAATGTAATTCTGTCGCCAGCAACCAGCAATTTTTCATCACTGCCTGCTGTCAAACCTATATATTGCTCACCAAGCAAGCCTGCGGTCAGTATCTTGATGGATGAATTTTTTGGGAATTTGTAACGCTTTTCCAACTCCATGACGACAGTCGCCTGGTAAGTTTTATCGTCAAATTTGATTTCACTGATGCGCCCTACCACCACACCTGCGCTTTTCACTGCGGCTCTTGGCTTGAGGCCGCCTATATTGTCGAAGCGCCCTGTGACAGTATACGTCTGCTCAAAGGACAGAGAGCTTAAATTGCCCGCCTTGAGTGCCAGAAACAACAGTGCAGCCGCACCCAGCAACACAAACAGGCCTACCCAAAAGTCGAGAGATTTTTTTTGCATTTTTCTTTTCCACCAATTCTTACGATTTCTTGCGATTTTGCCAAACACCCTGCCTCGTTGCAGGTCTTAACAAATAATTCAGCTGCAATGCCAAATGCACTGCCCGCACAGCCCAAAGTACTGGTCAGGCCTGGTCTATTGAAACATCCATGCTGTCAACAGGAAATCCAGCCACAACACCAGCAAAGAGGATATGACCACCGTTCTGGTGGTGGCACGCGCTACACCTTCAGGAGTAGGCTGCGCTTCATAACCCTGGAATAATGCAACAAAGCTTACTGCAAAACCAAAAACTATGCTTTTGACAACACCATTACCTATATCCTGAAATACTTCTACGCCTGCCTGCATCTGCGACCAGAACGCGCCGTTATCAACACCTATCAATTTCACACCAACGACATAACCACCAATAATGCCCATGGCATTAAAGATGGAAGTCAGTATTGGCATGGCGATGATGCCTGCCAGAAAACGCGGTGCCAGCACCCTTTGTATAGGGTTAACTGCCATCATCTCCATCGCAGCCAGTTGCTCACCAGCCTTCATCAAGCCTATTTCTGCCGTCAACGAAGTACCGGCACGTCCGGCGAACAGCAAAGCAGTCACAACTGGCCCGAGTTCGCGGGTCAACGACAATGCCACCAGCAAACCCAGCGCCTCTTCAGAGCCATAACGGTTCAGGGTGTAATAACCCTGATAGGCCAGCACGAAACCGACAAATAATCCCGATACGGCAATAATCACCATGGAATAATTGCCGATGAAATGGATCTGGTCTGTTACCAGACGCGGCCTGCGCCACAAACCCAGGCAATTTGCCAGGATGGAAAAAAAACTGCGAGCCGCATAACCCAGATCAGCCATAACCGATCTGACAAAACCACCAATTTTTTCTATGATCATGCGCACTTCTCCAAACCCAGGTCCGCCTGCAGGGATGCACCGGGATAATGGAAAGGCACGGGTCCATCTGCCTCTGCATGCACAAACTGTTTTACATACGGGTCTTCAGACACCCGCATTTCTTCTGGCGTACCCTGCGCGACGATCTTGCCCTTGGACAGGAAGTAGACATAGTCGGCAATGGCAAAGGTCTCATGCACATCATGTGACACCAGGATGGATGTAGACCCCAAAGCGTCGTTCAAGTTCCGTATCAGATTGGCAGCAACACCCATGGAAATAGGATCCAGCCCGGCAAAGGGCTCGTCATACATGATCAATTCAGGGTCCAGCGCCACTGCACGGGCCAGTGCTACGCGCCTGGCCATGCCGCCAGAAATTTCCGCTGGCATGAGGCCCGCTGCATTGCGCAGACCAACCGCCTGTAATTTCAGCAGCACCAGGTCACGTATCATGGCCTCGCTGAGGTCAGTATGTTCACGCATGGGGAAGGCGACGTTATCAAAGACATTCAAGTCCGTGAACAATGCGCCATGCTGGAACAGCATGCCCATTTTCCTGCGTATGGTGTACAAGCCCTGGGTATCAAGCTCACCGATTTCCTGTCCGTTGACCTTGATACTGCCACGCTGAGCACGGATCTGGCCACCTATCAGACGCAAGATCGTGGTCTTGCCGGAACCTGAACCACCCATGACGGCAATCAGTTTACCGCGTGGGAAATCCATACGGAGTTCAGACAGGATAGTCCGGTCTCCATACCCAAACTGGATATCGCGAATTTCTACAAGATTTGGCACAGCAATGGGGAGATAGTTTTATAAAAACTAGATTGTAATGCAGAAAGGCAAAGAGGGTTGTACAGACAACTATGACATAAAAACAACTAATTGACGAATATTCAGAATATTGGCGCTATTTCAAGCAAAACGCGATAAATGCGC
This sequence comes from Undibacterium sp. FW305-107, assembly GCF_058788535.1. Taxonomy (NCBI): domain Bacteria; kingdom Pseudomonadati; phylum Pseudomonadota; class Betaproteobacteria; order Burkholderiales; family Oxalobacteraceae; genus Undibacterium; species Undibacterium sp. FW305-107. Next base: position 320,536 of record NZ_JBYTAV010000006.1, on the reverse strand, counting down.
ATTTTTCCAAATTTAATTCAAATGAGGGGGATGAAAATAAATTTTTTTAATGAACGGCAAGTCAGTTATTTGCAAAACTCCCGCAAATACCAACTTGCCGCAGCGGACTTGCCTCTGATTTAGGGAGGCAAATCAAGACCGTGTGAGCGTCACCACCGAGAAATATTGGTGACGGACACGGTTTTCAACCAGGATTAGCGAGGCAAAACAGAATCGCCCATCAAGAAGGCATCCACTTCACGCGCACATTGACGCCCTTCGCGTATCGCCCACACTACCAGCGACTGACCACGGCGCATGTCACCTGCGGCATACACCTTGTCGACATTGGTCTTGTAACAGCCAGCGCCATCTGTCGTCGCCCTTGCATTGCCGCGTGCATCCTTATCAACACCAAAGGCATCCAACACTTGTTGTACTGGCGAGACAAAGCCCATGGCCAGCAAAACCAGGTCGGCCTTCATTTCAAATTCAGAGTCTGGCACTTCCTGCATTTTGCCGTCTTTCCACTCAACGCGGCAGGCGATCAGCTTCTCTACCTTACCTGCCTTGCCTTCCAGACGCTTGGTCGCTACTGCCCAGTCACGATCGCAACCTTCTTCATGCGAAGAAGAGGTGCGCAACTTGGTTGGCCAGTAAGGCCAGACCATGGGTTTGTTTTCTTGCTCTGGTGGTTGCGGCATGAGTTCAAACTGGGCTACAGATTTGGCACCATGGCGGTTGGATGTACCAACGCAGTCAGAACCAGTATCGCCACCACCAATGACGACAACATGTTTGCCACTGGCCATGATCTGGTCCTTGACCTTGTCACCGGCATTGACCTTGTTTTGCAGGGGCAAGAAGTCCATGGCGAAATGTACGCCTTTGAGTTCACGGCCAGGTACAGGCAAGTCACGCGGCGTTTCTGCACCACCGGCGATGATGACGGCATCAAAGTCTTTTTGCAGCTGCTCAGGCGAAATGGTTTCCTTGGCCCAGTTGGTCACTGTTGCGGGAAAGTCCTTGCCGACGAATACGCTGGTGCGGAAAGTCACACCCTCTGCCACCATCTGATCGACACGACGGTCGATATGGGATTTTTCCATCTTGAAATCAGGGATGCCATAACGCAGCAAGCCACCGACACGGTCATTTTTTTCAAATACAGTCACATCATGGCCGACACGCGCCAGTTGCTGGGCGGCTGCCAGGCCCGCAGGACCAGAACCAACCACGGCGATTTTCTTGCCGGTCTTGATCGATGGCACTTGCGGCAGGACCCAGCCATTTTCCCAGCCTTTGTCGATGATGAAATGTTCTATCGACTTGATGCCGACGGCATCGCTATTGATACCCAGGGTACAGGCAGACTCACAAGGCGCAGGGCAAATACGGCCTGTGAACTCCGGGAAGTTATTGGTGGAATGCAGGGTGTCGAGCGCCAGTTTGTAATTGCCGTTGAACACCAGGTCATTCCAGTCAGGGATGATGTTGTTGACGGGGCAGCCGTTATTACAGAAAGGAATGCCACAGTCCATGCAGCGTGCGGCCTGCACCTTGGCCTGGCCATCATCGAGATGCACCAAAAATTCCTTGTAATGCTTTTTGCGTGACTGTGGAGCTTCGCTTGCTTCCTGCAAACGCTGGTATTCCATGAAGCCGGTAACTTTACCCATTTTCTAACCTCAATTTTGTTGCGGGCATCTGCCCTGTCTTAATCTGAAATAAACTGAAATAAGCTAAATAGTCTGGAGAACACAGGAGGACGTGACCGCAGACTGCTGCGGCCACGCTCACTCGACTATGCCGGGACTTTTTCCTTTTTCACTGCGAGCTGTTTTGCTGCATACATTTCACCCAAAGCACGCTTGTATTCGGTAGGGAATACCTTGACGAACTTGGCACGGCTGCGGGCCCAGTCATCCAGCAAATTGCGGGCGCGGGTACTGCCTGTGTGCTTGAAATGACGCTCTATCAGATTGCGCAAGATGGCTTCATCCGTCTCGCCATCACCGCCACGCAGACGGCTATGCCAGATCGACTTATCCAGGGTCGCCACTTGTACGTCACCAGCCAGGACTGGCTCCAGTGTCACCATGGACATATTGCACTTGGCTTCGAATTCACCTTCCGGGTCATACACATACGCGATACCACCCGACATACCAGCAGCAAAGTTACGGCCAGTATTACCGAGAACGATAACGGTGCCGCCTGTCATGTATTCACAGCCATGGTCGCCAGTACCTTCAACCACGGTGACTGCGCCAGAATTACGCACTGCGAAACGTTCACCAGCAACACCATTGATAAAGGCTTCACCAGAGATGGCACCGTACAGTACCGTGTTACCGCAGATGATGTTGTCCACTGCCCAGCCACGGAATTCTGTATTCGGGCGGATGATGATACGGCCACCGGACAAACCTTTACCTACGTAATCATTCCCTTCACCCACCAGATCCAGCGTCACGCCATGCGCCAGGAAAGCACCAGCAGACTGGCCAGCCGTACCTTGCAATTGGATGTGGATAGTGTCATCCGGCAAACCGGCGTGACCATATTTTTTCGCCACTTCGCCAGACAGCATCGTGCCCACAGTGCGGTTCAGGTTTTTGATAGGCGAGATGAAGGATACTTTTTCACCTGTTTCCAGGGCGATTTTTGCCTGGGCGATCAGTTTATTGTCGAGCGCTTTTTCCAGACCATGATCTTGCACATCAACATGGCGTATCGCTGCACCTTCAGCCAGTTCTGGCTGATAGAAAATGCGGCTGAAATCCAGCCCTTTGGCTTTCCAGTGCGATACCGCCTTGGATTTATCCAGCAGGTCAACACGGCCTATCAAATCGTCATAAGTGCGTATACCAAGTTGCGCCATGATCTGACGCAATTCTTCTGCCACAAAGAAGAAGTAATTGACGACATATTCAGGCTTACCAGAGAATTTGGCACGCAAGACCGGGTCTTGCGTAGCCACGCCTACCGGGCAAGTGTTCAGATGGCATTTGCGCATCATGATGCAGCCTTCAACCACCAGCGGTGCTGTCGCAAAACCGATTTCATCGGCACCCAGCATGGCGGCAATCGCGACGTCACGGCCAGTCTTCATCTGGCCATCAGCCTGCACACGGACACGGCCACGCAAGCCATTCAAGACCAGGGTCTGCTGGGTTTCAGACAAGCCCAGCTCCCACGGTGTACCAGCATGTTTGATGGAAGACAAAGGTGAAGCACCAGTGCCACCGTCATGACCGGCGATGACGACGTGATCCGCCTTGGCTTTGGACACACCGGCAGCTACTGTACCAACGCCCACTTCAGACACCAGCTTGACTGAGATCGATGCTTTTGGATTGGCGTTTTTCAAGTCATGAATCAACTGCGCCAGATCTTCAATCGAATAAATATCATGATGCGGTGGCGGAGAAATCAAGCCCACGCCAGGTACAGAGAAACGCAGTTTGGCGATGTATTCAGATACTTTATGGCCTGGCAACTGACCACCCTCACCCGGCTTGGCACCTTGCGCCATCTTGATTTGTATCTGGTCAGCAGAACTCAGGTATTCAGCGGTAACACCAAAACGGCCAGAGGCGACTTGCTTGATTTTCGAGCGCAGCGAATCACCATCCTGCAAAGGAATATCCACTTCTATCTGGTCTTTGCCGATGACGGAAGCCAGTGTCGCACCCTGCTTGATAGGGATGCCTTTCAGCTCTTGCTGGTAACGCGCAGGATCTTCACCACCTTCACCGGTATTGGATTTTCCACCTATGCGGTTCATGGCCACTGCCAGTGTCGCATGTGCTTCTGTACTGATGGAACCCAGCGACATCGCGCCAGTCGCGAAACGCTTGACGATTTCCTTCGCAGGTTCTACCTGGTCCAGAGATATTGCCTTGGTAGGATCGATCTTGAATTCAAACAGACCACGCAAAGTCATATGACGCTTGCTTTGGTCATTGATGATCTGTGCGTATTCTTTATAAGAATTGTAGTTGTTGGCACGAGTGGAATGTTGCAGCTTGGCGATTGCATCCGGTGTCCACATATGGTCTTCACCACGCACACGGAAGGCATATTCACCACCTGCATCCAGCGCATTTTCCAGTACCGGGTCCTGGCCGAAAGCTGCCTTGTGCAAGCGCAGGGCTTCTTCTGCAACTTCAAATACGCCTATGCCTTCTACATTCGATGCCGTGCCCTTGAAGTATTTGTCGACCAGGGATTTGTTCAAGCCTACGGCTTCAAAAATCTGCGCACCGCAGTAAGACATATAGGTAGAGATACCCATCTTGGACATGACTTTCATCAAGCCCTTGCCAATTGCCTTGGTGTAGTTATAGACGGCTTTTTCTGCCGACAACTCACCCGACAAATCCTTAGCCATATCGGCCAGTGTCTGCATTGCCAGGTAAGGATGGACAGCTTCGGCACCATAACCTGCCAGCAGGGCAAAATGATGGGTTTCGCGGGCAGAGCCAGTCTCGACTACCAGGCCAGTGGTGGTACGCAAACCCTTGCTGACCAGATGCTGATGCACGGTAGATGTTGCCAGCAAAGCCGGGATCGCCACATAGTACTCATCCATCTTGCGGTCCGTGATGATCATGATGTTGTGGCCAGACTTGACCGCATCGACGACTTCAGCACAGATGGATGCCAGACGCGCTTCGATACCATCCTTGCCCCAGGCGATGGGGTAGCAGATATCCAGCTCGTAAGACTTGAACTTGCCGCCGGTATTGGCGCTGATATTGCGCAGTTTGGCGATATCAGCAAAATCCAGTATCGGTTGCGCTACTTCCAGACGCATGGGTGGGTTGATGTTATTGGTATCAAGCAAATTCGGTTTTGGACCGATGAAAGATACCAGCGACATCACCATCGCTTCACGGATAGGATCGATAGGCGGGTTGGTCACCTGCGCAAACAATTGCTTGAAGTAGTTATACAAAGGCTTGAGCTTGTTCGACATCACAGCCAGGGAAGAATCATTGCCCATGGAGCCGATTGCTTCTTCACCTGCCAGTGCCATCGGCGCCATCAGGAACTTCAAATCTTCCTGGGTGTAGCCAAAGGCTTGCTGTCTGTCCAGCAAGGTGGCTGAGTAGACGGTCTTGTCTTCTGCTGCCTTCAACTCATTGAGCTTGATGCGTACCGATTTAATCCATTGCTTGTAAGGCTTGGCATTGGCGTAGGTATCCTTGATTTCCTTGTCATCGATGATGCGGCCGGCTTCCAGGTCAATAAGGAACATCTTGCCTGGTTGCAAACGCCATTTCTTGATGATCTTGGATTCTGGGATAGGCAAGACGCCGGATTCAGATGCCATGACGACCAGGTCATCATCGGTAACGATGTAACGTGCAGGACGCAGGCCATTGCGGTCCAGCGTACCACCAATCTGGCGGCCATCAGTAAAGGCCATGGCGGCAGGGCCGTCCCATGGTTCCATCATGGCAGCGTGGTATTCATAGAAGGCGCGGCGGTTTTCATCCATCATGGTGTGGTTTTCCCAGGCTTCCGGGATCATCATCATCATGGCTTGTGCAATTGGATAACCAGCCATCACCAGCAATTCCAGCGCATTGTCGAAGCTTGCGGTATCAGACTGGCCTTCAAATATCAACGGATACAGTTTTTGCAGATCGTCGCCGAGCACGGCAGATTTCATGACGCCTTCACGAGCGCGCATCCAGTTGAAATTGCCTTTGACGGTGTTGATCTCACCATTATGCGCAATCATGCGATAAGGGTGGGCCAGTGGCCATTCCGGGAAGGTATTGGTCGAGAAACGCTGATGCACCAGGGCTAGCGCAGAGACACAACGCTCATCCTGCAAATCTTTATAGTAGACACCGACCTGGTCAGCCAGCAGCAAACCTTTGTAGACGATGGTACGGGCAGACATGGATGGTACGAAATATTCCTTACCATGCAAGAGCTTCAAGGCTTCAATCGCATGCACTGCCGATTTGCGTATCACATAAAGTTTGCGTTCCAGTGCATCAGTCACCATGATGTCAGGGCCGCGACCGATGAAAATCTGACGGATGACCGGCTCTTTTTCACGCACGGTAGGCGACATGGGCATGTCACGGTCTACCGGCACGTCACGCCAGCCCAGTACGACCTGGCCTTCGGCACGCACGGCACGTTCTATCTCTTGTTCGCAAGCGAGGCGGGATGCATGTTCCTTGGGCAGGAAGATCATGCCGACTCCGTATTCACCTGGCGGTGGCAAGGCTATGCCCTGCTTGGCCATCTCTTCACGGTAATACTGGTCAGGAATCTGGATCAGGATACCGGCACCATCACCCATCAAGGCATCAGCACCGACCGCGCCCCTGTGGTCAAGATTTTTCAAAATCAACAAACCCTGATCGACGATGGCATGCGTCTTCTTGCCTTTAATATGGGCAACAAAACCTACGCCACAGGCGTCATGTTCATTGGATGGGTCGTATAAACCTTGAGCGTGCATAGTGGATCTCCGGAGGACAATTTCAATATCAGGACTTACGTGAAACAGCTGTCGGCATGAATAGCTGGCTTGGCTATTCAGCAATTTTGCTGGCTGCGGATGGCAGCTTGATGACGTTAGCTTGAAGGGTGATCAAACTTTATTGGCCAGGCTTCCGGGTAAGGGCATGGCGCTACGCTGGACAAATGTGCCAGGCATTCGTTGGTTGTTAATGCGCTGGCACGACAGTTTGGCGTAAATCCTGTCAGGACAAGACAGAGAATAGTGCACTGCAAAATATTACGCAACTGGTTTAATTAGGGTCAGTGTCAATTTTAAATAAGCCAATTTTCTTTAATATTTAAATAGGGACATAGTAAAAAGCAGCGTGTTTACTGGGTTTTCAGTGCTCGGTGCATGATTTTCAGGTACTGAAGCAGGCTGCAGATCAGTTCATGCAAACGAAAAACTCAGGCGCTTTCCTGGGTTTTGCGGGGGCGGCCACGCTTGACTGGCTCTACCCGCCTCTCGGTGAGCTTGCTCATTTCTATCTTGAATCTGGCGGAGCCCAGCATCCAGGCCTTGGTGGTGGCCTGGGTAATTTCACTGATTTGCGTGTTTGACAAACCCTGTTCCAGGCTTTGTTTATAGGCAGCCTCACGCTGGAAAGGTGTATTGCCAAGTGCCCAATAACAGCTATGATCGGTGATCAAGGGATCAATATGCAGGCCTACATGATGCCGGTAACTGGACCAGGTGTAATCGAGCAAATCCTGCACCAGACCGGCACGCAGGGGATTGCTTTCCATATAAATACTGCAAGGGATGAAGTAACTGGCGGATTCAATAACGGTTGCACGGTAACGTCCCTGCCAGAGGGTGCCCATGCGTTGATATTTGCGATTAAAATAAGGGACATAGTGGCGCCCCAGCCATTGCATCATCTTGCCCAGGCCTGGCTCGTCACCAGGCGTCAGTAACAAATGCAGATGATCTGGCATCAGTACATAGGCATGGATGGCAACATCAAACAGCTTTGCAGCTTGCTTGAGCCAGTCCAGAAAGCTGCTGTAATCCTCGGCATCCTGAAAAATCACGGCACCAGCATTGCCACGCTGGATAACATGATGTTGCTGATGCGGAATAACGAGTCGGGCTAGTCTGGCCATGTCTGTGCGGGCAATCCAAAAGAGTCTGGATTGTGCTTGGCATCAGTCTGTCTTGTCAAAACTTATCTGCCAGCACATACACGACTGTGCAGCGACACACTGGCAACAGCGAATGATGCAAGCATAGCTCTCACCATGAGCACTACCACCATGCCCGCGTTGCGGGGCATGGGTCAGCAATGAACTGTTAAGGGAGCTTTTGCCGCCGCCAGCTTTCCGGCCTGGCCGGAACGCTGGCAATCACATAGCGCTCAGGCTGCGATGAGTTCTTGAGCCGGGCTTTTCAAGCGGAAGGCTTTGAGTGCGCGGGATGCATCCGGCACTGCAACGATTTCTGGAGTACCAGTCATCAATTCAGAAATACGGCTCTTCAAGGCTTTTGCCTGTGTTGCCAGATTGAAATGTGCAGGACGCTGAGTCTGCACAATGCTCCAACGCGCTACAGGCGCATGACCACTACCGTCCAGCAAGGATTTTTCACGCAGCCAGTTCTCGAAAGAACGAGTAGTCATGTTGCTTTCTATCCAGATCAAATGATCGGAAGTCATTTTCTTGCTGTTGTCCGAAGGGCGAACCAGTATTTCGTAAATCATTTTCTGACTCCTTAAAGGGAAACTTTGCTTAAAGGAAGGTGTCAGCAAAGATTCTTTAGTCCGAAAACGCACCGGTTCGCGATTCAGTTGACATGATAAGTTACAAAAGTCAGAAATTTTTTTAAATATTTTATAAAAAAACAATAAATTAGGAAGAATTAGCGCAAAACCCCTCGATTTATTGTATTTATTTCAGCTTTTTTACAAATTACTTGGAACTTTTTAGAGTTATTTGATGCGGGATGCTTCCAGCACAAAGCTCAATTTGCCAAAACGGGCACTGACTTCATCAAATTTCTTTTGTTTTTCCACATCCGTCAGGCTTGGGTTGTTCAAATTATCGCGCAAAAGGCTAAACAATGTTAAATCGGCGATAGGTTTCAATTGAGCATCGGTAGAACGCTGGAAACCGGAAAGATTCAGGATATCTTTCAAGACGACTTGCGCCTGCTTTTGCTTGCCATAATTGATAAAGAAATCTTCCACCCGGGTTTTCAACGCTGGTGACATATCCTTGCGATACAAAATAGGATCATTCGGTATCAAAGGCGAAGTCCAGATAACGCGCACTTTGCTGACCTGGTCTGGCGCTTCTTTCTTCAGTCTGTCCATTTCTTCACTGTTAAAAGTAGCTACATCGGCCTCACCGCGCAAAATGGCAGAGAAATTCGTCTGATGATTACCAACGATGACTTTCTTGAACAGTTTTGCCGGATCTATCTTGTTCTTGGAAAACAGGTAATAAGCAGGAACCAGATAGCCAGAAGTCGATTTTTTATCGCCATCAGAGAAAATATACACGCCAGGCTTGGCAGAAACCTGGTCAAAGCTGGTCAAAGCACTCTTGCTGGAGGCGATGAGAACGGAGTTATAACCGCGTGAGCCATCGCTTTTCACCATTTGTGCAAACACTGTGGCTTTGCCGTCTTCAACCGCATCAAGGGCGACCTTGCTGCTCAGCCAGGCGATTTGTATCTTGTTCTCTTTCAAACCAGCAACGATATCGCTGTAATTGGAAGAAATGGCAGCAGTCACTTCTGTACCTGTGCTTTTTGCCAGATCATCAAGCAAAGGCTGCCAGCGCTTGCGTGTATCTTCTATGCTGGTGGTAGCGATCAGGCCCACGGTGAGCTTTTCTGCAGCTTGTGCAAGGGACATGAACATACTGCTGATCAGCAGTATCAAAGTGAAACTTTTCTTAAACATAAAACCTCAATAGAAAATACAAATACCCAAAGCACAGCAGTGCTTGTGACCGGTCAAACATGTATGCGGTAGCAGACAAACAAGTGACGTCAGAGACGTACTTTGGGACAGGAATTGGAGATGGTGATTGGAGACACAATGATTAATTTATGTGCATCAATTGCCTGCTATTATAGCATTAGATGAATTTGAGCAACCAATTCCCCTAAAGCAAGAAATGTTTTAGAGTTAATTCACCAGACACTTGGCTATGGAATTCGGTTAGTACGCCATGCGCTTTACTCACTATCACCTGTTCACGTTTCGGGGTGGTGTGACAGAAAAACGGAAACTGGTAACAGAGTTAAACACTTGCCCGGGGTTAAGCACAGTCGAGGGGAAATTCGCGTGATTCGGGCTGTCGGGCAAGTGCTGGGTTTCAAAGGCAAAGCCGTCATGACGCTGATAGCCTGAGGCTTCACTGCCATCAAAACCATTACCACTATTGAACTGTACTGAGGGCTCTGTGGTGTAGATATGCATTTGCCGGCCAGATACAGTTTCAGTGATACGTGCAACGGCCCGCAAGGACTGATCCCAATTGGCAAACAGCAGGCTGTGATCATAAGCAGTTGGCTGCCCCAGCAAGGCGTCACCTTGTTCAAGACGGCGTGTGATGGCGGAGGACTTTCGCATATCCAGCACGCTGCCATCCACCGGTAAAATACGTCCTGTGGGTATGCGTTTATTGTCGGTCTCAGTATAACGATCGGCATGGATTTGAAACAGGTGCGTACTCAAACCTCTGCTGCCTGCTCCAGCCAGATTGAAGTAGGCGTGATTGGTCAGGTTGATGACCGTAGCTTTATCACTGACGGCACGATATTCAATATTGAATTCATTGTGCGCCCTGTACAAGCGGTAAGTGACAGTCACCTGCATTTCACCGGGAAAGCCCTGGTCACCGTCGGGGCTGAGCAAATTAAAATGCGTGCCCAGGCTGTCGTTCTCCTCAAAATCCTGGCGTGACCACACCCGCTTGTCAAAGCCTTGCGGGTCACCATGCAGGGCGACGCCTTTTTCATTGGCAGGCAACCGATAAGTTTGTCCGTTCAATGCAAATTCAGCTTTGCCTATACGCCCAGCATAGCGCCCTATGATGGACGCATGCCTGTGCCTGGTAATTAAATAAGCTGGCAGATCGGGAAGCCTGAGCATAATATTGGCTAGCCTGCCATCGCGGTCTGGCACTTCGACAGTGGTTATTGTCGCGCCATAATCCAGATAGCAAACCCGCATCTGTGTATCATTCTGCAGGCAATGTTCCTGCACCACCTGACCAGTAGCTGTCTTGCCCCAGTCACTATCTTGACGGTGGGCTGCGAGTACGGCCGTATTAATACACGCCATACACGCCAGAATGACAAGCTTTACTAGCGAACTAACGGCAACTGGAATCCGGCTGGCCACCGCGCGTAATACCAAGATTGGCAAAATAGACGTAATCATCCTTGTCCTGATTCAGCATAGCATGGTGCTTGCGGTAGATCCCCCATTTCGGGCGCATGTGATCTGCCCCTGTGCGCCACAATTGCAGACCTGCACTGTCGATTTCCAATACAGGCTGATCGTCCTGACCGCGCATGGTCAATTGATAGCGACCTGCAGAATTTGAGAATGTGATCTGCTCACGCACGTCTATCCATTGCCCCTGTATCTGCGACAGGGCCACTGTGCCGAGTACATGATAAGCACCACCGTCGTTTTTCAAATCATCAATTTGCCGCACTTCCATACGTCCACTGGACAATGGTGTAAAAGTGATCAGCGGCGGCTCAGCATAACGGCCACCATAGGCCTTGATCTGGTGGATATGCGTAAATGAGGGCGAAAACTTCATGCCTGCATCAATCTTGAAACGCCAGCTATACACAAAGCTGTTATTTTCACGTGCCTTGAAGGCCTGGTGCATACCCATCAGGCTGGGCGCAATCTTGATCTCGGTGCGGGATCGGTCGCTACCTTCAGCCATGGTCTTGCCATCCAGGTTGACATCTGTCGGGTCTATCGCCAGCACTGCAAAATAGGCTGGCACCATATCATCACTCGCTTCAATAATATGCGGCCTGACTGGCGCGTAGTGCGTATCACTCGGGGCCTCTACTGCACCCTTGCCAAAAACATTTTCTATACGCGCATAAGTATCTGTGCTACCCGGTTTTTGCGCATTCAGACACAAGGTATTACCCGTCACGCCGGAAGTCGCATCAGCGGCAAAAGCGCTAATAGAAACCAAGGTAAAACTGGCAAGCAAGCTGCCAGACAAGATAAGTAAATACATGAAACTGCCTCAGTCCTGGTATTGCGGCCCGGCCACAACAAACGGCCCACCCTGATAGGTGCTGGTCATGTCGTCAGCATCGGGCCAGCTCGCAGTCAGCGGGAAGCGTCCGGCAAACTCGCTTGAGCTATCCTTGGGTGTAAACCCGAGGTGGGCTGCCTTGCTGTTGTCCCACCATTTCGCCGGATTGTCCGATACGCCAAAGACGATGCTATGCCCCACCTTGGGCGTGAACAATGCCGTCTTGATCAACAGCAGCAAATCATCGTAACTAAGATAAGTCACCATCATGCGGGTATTACGGGGTTCAGGAAAGGACGAGCCTATGCGCAGGCACACCGTCTCTATGCCAAAACGGTCATAGTAATAACGCGACAGCGCTTCGCCATAAGATTTGCTAAGACCATAAAAACCATCTGGCCGCAGCGGGCTGTCCGCATTCACTTTCTCTGTCGTCGGATAAAAACCAACGACATGGCTGGAGCTGGCATAAATAACGCGTTTGATACCCAGCTTGTGTACCGCTTCATACAAATGATACATGCCCAAAATATTGGCCTGCATGATGGGTTCAAACTTGTCCTCGACAGAGATGCCACCAAAGTGCAGCACGGCATCGACATCTTTCAGTAATTCAAATACTCCTGCCCTGTCAGCCAGGTCGCAGGTCTGCGCCTCTTCGCCAGGCACCAGGTTTTCTATATCGACGATATCGCTGAGCCTGAGTATTTTCGTCCATGGCTTCAGGCGCTCACGCAAAACCCGCCCCAGGCCACCGGCTGCACCCGTCAAGAGCAGGCGATTAAAAGGCTTTTCACTGGATTGCTCACTAAATTGTTCAGTCATCATCATTTTTGATTTCAGGTTGGTGTAGGCCCTGATTTGCCCTGTTGAAGTAAACCTGGCAAATCAATTTATTAGTTAAACGTTTAACTAAGTATATAGAAATTTCTGCCGTGGTCAAATATTTCCTTGCACTCAAAGTAAACTCATACCGTGCTCCCGGAGGATGCGATCTTCCGAGGTGCGCATGAAAGATGACATTGATACATGTCTTGTAGTTTGTACGGTAAGATGCATCCTGAATCAGCTTGGCAGTTAAACGCTTACAGCCATAGCTTGTCTGGAATACTTTTTTATACGCGATGAAGAAAAAACCACCGACCATACGTGATGTCGCCGCTGAAGCAGGCGTCTCTACTGCCACCATCTCCAAATTCATCAATGGTACCCAGCGTTTTTCTTCTACCGTAGAAGCCAGGATCACGGCTGTCATTGACAGCCTGGGCTACCGCTCCAACCCGCTGGCCCAATCCATGATCACCGGGCGCACCAAGTCCATAGGCCTGTCGATACTGGATGTCAGCAATCCCCATTTCACCAGCATCGTCAAAGGAGCCAACCGCATCGCCATAGAACATGGTTATACCTTGCTGCTGGTCGATACCGAAGAAAACCTGGGTCGTGAAAAACCCTTGATAGAAGCATTAAGCCGCCGTGTCGATGGCATGATACTTTTTTCACGCATGAGTGAAGCCGACCTGAGCTGGACCGAGCAACTGGAAAAACCACTGGTATTCTTTGGCCGCCTGAGCCAGCTCAGCTCCCCCTGTGTCAGCAGTGATGACCACAAGGGTGCCTACATGCTGGCGCAGCACTTGCTGACCCTGGGGCATAAGCGCATTGCCTATATGGGTTTCAACAAGTCCCGCCGTGATGAAGAACGTTTTGGTGGCCTGCAGGAATGCCTGAGTGAGCATCAACTGACAGCAGAAATCTACAACGTCAACTCACCATCTGCACAAGAAGGCGAGCGCCTTTGTTCCTCCATCATGCTCGGTAAACAACATCCTGATGCCGTGGTTTGCTATAACGATTTAATGGCACTTGGCTTCATGAAAGAAGCACAAAACCTGGGTTTTGATATTCCCAGAGATGTCTCCATTGCTGGCTTCGACAATATCCAGTATGGCCGCTATACCTCGCCCGCACTGACCTCAGTCGATCTGCAAAGTGAAGAAATGGGCGTCGCTGCCATGCGCACGCTGATCAGCATGATCAATGGCGAAACTGCCCGTGGCCTGACCACGATAGAACCGCAACTGATTTTGCGCTCCTCAGTCATGAACAGAAGAAGCCCGGCCAATTCCTGAAAATTACGCACGAAACAAATCGTATTTGTGCAAAAAAACGACAATTTGAGAAAACGTTTTCTTTAATGCGCTGCCCAGCCGTATCTCTGCGCGCAGAAAACGCACTGCCTTGTCAATTCAACTCTACTCTTGCATCTCAATTTTGATAGGCTAATAAAAAAATCTAAAATCAGGTTTACCTTCAATTTGAATTCATCTACTATTTAGTTAAACGTTTTCCCAAAATACTTTCAAATGCAAATTTGAAACCGCATACCAAGGGAAACATAACAAAATCAGGAGATGTATGTCTTACCGCAAGCCCTTCCTCAACAATCTGCACAAGCTTTGCATCGCAGCGTCAGCACTGTCACTGAACATTAGCGCTTCAGCCCATGCTGAACTCACTGCATCTGTGGCGCAAGTGCAGGCCCCCATGAACACGCTGGTGCAAGAATCGCTTTACCCCCAGCTAGATTACCTGTCACAAAAACTGCTGGTCGAGAGATTGCAAACCACGCTGGCGGGTTACCCTGCCTTCAATGGCAAGGATAAATTCCTGCCAGGGAAAATCGCTACCGGCCTCGCCCATTTAATGCTGAACCCTGCCCTGACACCAGAAGCCAGGCGAAAGGCAGCAGAAAATTTTCGTACCAGTGCCGACATGACGGTCGATATGGAAAACCATACCTGGGGCATTTATTATTATTTGCTGGCACTGCAACAGATACAGCAAGCGGGCTTGCTGGAGCAGGCCGTCAGCCCTGCCACTTTGGCCAAACTCAAGAAGCAACTGGACTGGCGCAGCTTTGTCAATGAAGCGGACCTGAAACTCATCAACCTGCCCACCAATTATTACGGCGTGGCATTTGGCGTAGCACGCCTGCGCATGTTGCTCGGTTGGGAAGATGCCAGTGGCAGTGAAAAACTCTTGAATACCCTGCTGGCGCACTACGATGCACATTCTGGCGAATATGGTTTTTCTGATGAAACCGATGGTGAAGGTCGCTTTGACCGCTACAGCATTTTACTGATTGCCGAGATTTGCCACAGGCTCATAGAAACCGGCAAGGAAGTGCGACCTGACTTGAAACTGAAACTCAGGAAAGCCGCAGACATCGCCCTGAATATGGCAAATGACAAGGGCGATGGCTTCAGCTTTGGCCGCAGCATAGGCGCTTACGGTGATACCGCGATACTCGAAATCCTGTCGGCATCTGCTTATCTGGATGTCTTGACGCCTGTGGAAAGAGATTATGCCTATGCCTACTCTACCCATGTATTCAACAAGTTTTTAAGCTTCTGGTATGACCCGCAATTGCATTCAGTCGATTTGTGGGGCAAGGGCAGGAAGACCGATGCCTACCGTGGTGCGCACAGGGTTCTGGGTGAAAATTTCTCACTCCTGCATCAATTGCTGACCACCAATGCCATCTGGCACAAACTCGGTTATGACCAGCGCATACCGCTGGCCGACCTGCAAGCATGGGCAGATAAAACCCAGCCACGTTTCAGCTTCAACTGGTTTGCCCGCGGTGAGTATGACAGGGCATTGGCGATCTACCGCGACCGCCAGCATGTGTTCAGCCTGTTACTGGCCAATGGTGGTGCTGGCCAGCATGCGAACAGCCCCTATTACCCACTGCCGTTTTCAAATGATCTCATCGTCGGCATACCAGACAGCGGCTTTGCCCATCCGCAGCTTGTCCCCAGTCTGACGCTGACAGATGGCAGCAAACTGCTGGCCACCGCTTTCATGAGCAATATCCAGACTGGCAAAACAGAAAAATCTGCATTCATCAGCTATCAGCAAAGCGGGCTGACACGCATGACAGGCGAAGGCAAGCCACCACAAAAAGATGACCGGGTAAAACTCAATAGCCGCTACCAGTTTGAATCCGGCAACATCAGCAGGACAGATGAATTTACAGCGACCGGCAGCACGCAGATGCAAGAAGCCAGTCTGGAGTTCAGCAGCTTTTCTGATGCGGTCAGGCAGGATGGAAATCACATTTATTTCAGTAAAGGCGGTGTGACGGAATTCGTCGTGGAAGGTCTGGAAAAATGCGCGGTTAAACGGGTAGTTGGTGACGCCTACTTCCAGACCCCGACTGGACCCTTCATCAACCATATCAGTTGCAACACGCAACAGCTAAAGCCTGGTCAGCCACTGAAAATCAAATGGACGATACGGTATCAATAGAATTGAACAGCGAGAATTTAGTAACGAAAATTCATCAAAAAATCAGCAGTAAAAAATAGTATAAAACTACAATATCCGGAGACAAGAATGTCAGCACAATTCAGCAGCAAACAACACCCCATGCAACTCAAACCCCTGAGCTTCGCCATCAGCCTGGCCATGCTGGCCCTGACACAGGCAGCGCAGGCACAACAGGCTACTACTGCAGAAACATCCGACGGCAAACTCAATGAAGTCGTCGTGTCGGCCAACAAGCGCATAGAAAAACTTGACCATGTGCCGATGGCGATTTCAGTCCTGGGTGATGCCACCTTGCAGCGTAATAATGTCAGGGAAATCGCTGACGTCATCAATCTGTCACCCGCATTGTCGATTACCTATGGTTCGACACCAGCCAATAATGGCATCAATATGCGCGGTATAGGTACCACATCGATAGGCATAGGTGTGGAAGCTGATGTGGCAGTCATCATCGATGATATTCCCATGGGCATGCAGGTCAAGGCCTTCCAGGATCTGACTGACATCTCACGCATAGAAATTTTAAAAGGTCCGCAAAGCACACTGTTTGGTAAAAGCGCGATTGCCGGTGCGGTCAATATCGTCACCAAACCCATCTCCGGCCCGCTGGCAGGAAGCGCCAGCACTTTATACACAAGTGATGGTGAATGGCGCTTTGGACTCAGCTACGGCGGTGAGGTATCAGAGAAATTTGGTTTTCGTGTCAGTGCCAGCGATAACCGCTTCCCCGGCAATGTGAATAACCTGACTGATGGCAGCAAGGTCAACGGCTCTGGCGGCAAGACCTTTATGGCCAAACTGAGCTGGCACCCTACCGATAATATCGATGTCGATTTCTCGCCACGTTATAACAGTACGGTGACATCCTGCTGCGTGCTGGCGCTGACCAGCCTGACACCGGCACAAGGCGGTCTGTTGTCGAATATTGCGCAACTGCCTGCAACGACTTTATTGAATGGCATACGTATAGGCCCGGACAATACCGATGTGCGCAATGACGCCATGACTGGCCAGACCTCGACCAGCCGTGGCGCGGGCTTGAAATTCACTTACAACTTTGCCGATGGCTCTTCGCTGACCTCGATTTCTTCAGTCGACCGTTACTATGCCAATGACTCACGCGACCAGGACTTTGTCGATGTGCCTACCCTGCTGTATTACCCGCTGACGAACGGCAAGCCTGCCGGTATTAATGCAGGTTATACCCAGTACGGCACCTTCGACGTCAAATCGCAAACACAGGAATTGCGCTTCACCTCTAATGACAAGAATGCCGTGCGTTATGTGCTCGGTTACTGGTATGGAAAAAATTCCATAGAGCGCCATTTCGTGCGCGGCTACAACGGCATTACACTGACCACGCCTGTGCAATATTTTACCGATACTTACAATGTCAACAGCGCCGTGTTTGGCCAGGCGACCTGGGACTTTGCCAAGAACTTCAGCCTGCTCGCAGGCCTGCGCTATAACCGTGAAACCTCGGGTTACCGTTTCTCTGTCGGCGCACCACCACCCGGTGCTTATGTACAGACAGACTATTTTTCCAGCCTCGACAATACCGAAAACTCCACCACCGGCAAACTCAGCCTGCAGCATCAGGTCAGCAACAACCTGATGGTATATGCCATGGGCTCTACCGGTTATAAAGGTCTTGCCTATGACCTGACCAGCGGCTTGAATGCAGCCACTGCTGCCCAGCAACCAGTTAAATCAGAAACTGCCAAGACCTTTGAAATCGGCCTCAAAGGTAATTTCCTGGATAACCGTTTGACGCTGAATATCGCTGCCTTCAACAGCAAGTTCAGCGATTACCAGCAAAATTCTGGTGGCTATCTGCCTGGTACGACAACTTATGTGACCCGCCTCAATAGTGTAGGTGGTGTGCAGACGCGTGGCGTGGAAATGGATGTATCGGCACTGGTAACCAGGGATTTGATACTGAATGGCAGCATAGCCTACACCGATGCCACCATTACAGAGTTCCCGAATGCCCCTTGCTATAATGTTGCTGGCAGTCCGAATGGTGGTTTCAATGCAGAATGCCAGTTAAAGTCTGCACAGTATGGCGGGCAGAACGTGCAAGACCTGGCAGGGGCCAGGATGCCAAATGCACCAAAGATCAAGGCCAATATTGGTGGACAATATGACCTGCGCTTCAGCAACCTGCCTTTCGATGCTTTCATCACAGGCAGTGTGCGTTATCAAAGCGATGTCATCACCAACCTGAACCAGGACCCTACACTGGCGGTGTCTGCCATCAGCGTGACGAATATCGGTTTTGGCATCAGGGACAAGATGAACAAGTACAAACTGAGCTTCTTTGTTAACAACCTGTTTGACCGCCACTATGCCAATACTGGTTTCACTGGCGTAGGTAGCTGGAGTTCAAAAGCACCAAATCCTGTGCTGACAGTGACCAACACTACCTGGACACCTGCGCGTGACGCATTCCGCTATTTCGGTGTCAGGCTGGATGCCAAATTCTAAGCGTCTTTAGTCAAAAATGAAGCTCGTGATGAACAATCTGTACCGTTCATCACGACTTTGAAGATCAAGCATTCCCCCCTTTTTCAAATTCCGGCACTTCTGCCGGATGGTTTTCTGCCGTCTGTTTTTTATAACGAGAAGTTAATTCCATCCAAACAAGCAAGGAGTACATCATGTTATCTGCAAAACCAAATAGCAAAACAGTTTTCCTGAAACCGGCTTTGGCATTCATCACTTGCGCCCTGTCAGTAGCAGCATTGCCTGCAATGGCGACGACGTACAAGGTAAAAACCGCCAAGGAATTACAAGACGCCATCAGCAAGGTAAAAGCAGGTGATGTGATACAACTAGCGGCAGGCACCTACAAAGACAAGTTCGTCATCAAGAACAAAAATGGCAAGGCCGACCAGCCCATACAACTGACAGGCCCTGCCGGATCATCTGCCGCAGTGCTGGCGAACAGCGGCGGTTATGGTCTGTATCTCGATCATGCGAACTACTGGATCATTGATGGCATCACAGTCAATAATTCAGGTAAGGGCATCATCCTTGATACCTCCACCAACAACGTATTGCAAAACCTTACGGTGCATGATGTCGATGATGAAGGCATACACTTTCGCGCCTTCAGCACCGACAATGTATTGAAAAACAGCCACATCTACAACACTGGCAAGAAGCAGGCTGGATTTGGTGAAGGTGTGTATATAGGATCAGCCAATTCCAACTGGTGCACCTACACTTCATGCAACCCGGACAAGAGTGACCGCAACAAGGTACTGACCAACAGCATAGGCCCGAATGTGAATGCCGAGGGTATAGACATCAAGGAAGGCTCGTCTGATGGTTTGATACAGGGTAATATCTTTGACGGCAGCGGCATCAGTGGAGAAAATTATGCCGACAGTGTGATTGATGTCAAAGGCAATAATTACGCAATCACCGGCAATACCGTCAATAACCACCCCACCTCCAGCGACAAGAACCTGCTTGATGGCTTTCAAGTCCATCAGGCTTATACCGGCTGGGGCAAGAACAATAAATTCAGCAGCAACCGTTTTAATCTCAATACCAAGGGCTATGGCATCAATATGCAGTCGGGCCTGACTGGCAATATCGTCTGTGACAATAACTCGGTAACGAATACCAGTTCAGGCGTGGCGAACGTTGCGCTTACTCATTGCACAAACTAAAGCCAGGCCTTGTCCAAATTCAAATCAAGGCCTGCTAAAACAAGGCCTTGATCTTCTTTATCCAATTTCCCAGAATCGACGTTTTTTCTGGAAGTGACTTAGCTTCGCGAGACTGCATAGGAGATTGAATAACAGCGTCCGACTCGCTGCTTTTTTTAGCATGACCTTCGTCACCATCAACTGGTTTATTGTCTTGTTCAGGTGCAGACTTCACTATCTCAGGAACAAGGCGGTTTGGCGGCATAAAGAACGTGACGATTTGTGCATTGGATGTTACTGGCGTGCATCCTGCAACCCCCTCAACCAAACCTGCCCGCATGAGGATTACATGAAATTGCTCAAGGAAATCAGATAAATCGCGCGGCAACTTACCGGCATCCGTAATTCGATCTGCCCGGTCAAACGCAAGTATGTCTGTGTAGGAATGATAAGGTGGCGTTTGATCATGCCGAAACAGATTCCAGTTCTTTTCTATGGAATTATTTGGAAAAAGCCTGGCAATATCTCCACTCAAAAAATATGTCAGTGTCCGCATATCGACTTTGCCAGCCTGGCATTCGCGTTCAAGTGCCTGCTGCATCTGAGTGCGAGCTCCCTCATCAAAGTCTGGATGCTGTAACAAGTGCCCCAGGTCAAATAAATCCTTGAAACGTGGCCTGACCAGGGTCTGATGAATTTTCCATGCGATTTGCAAGGACAGTGGAACCGTATTTTTAATCAAAAAAGCGTCGCCCACAACCGGCCTGTAGAGCAAAGGCACAGGCCCCTGTGCCAGATCCAGATTCAGAGACACATCCATACTAATTTCATTGTATGGTGCATCTCCCACGCAGTAAGCCAGATCAGTATTCACCGTAGGAAAATCTTCTGCCATGGCGTAATCTATCATTCGCCAAAAAGCATTTTCTCTAAAGCTGCGAAAATGTATGCCATCTTCTGCCACAGTTTCAGTGACTGCCACTGCCCATGGGTCAAGAATAGTGCGCGCGCCCGCGGCATCAACGACTCCCTGCGTGCATACCCAATCAAGATCAGCAGGAATGCGTTGAGCCGGGTCTTGAAAATATTGCCGTGTCAAGAAACTGCCTTTCAGCATGAAAGGTAAATCCAGACTTGCGGCACGACGTATGAAAGCCTCACCGGCCAGGAAAGCGGGGGAAACATCACATGCTGGTAAGTTAGAAGATGACATCAAAGAGTTCCTGATTTTCCATTAAAGAGACTGATACAGCCAACCGTGATCCAGCGCACAGTTATCATCAAAGATGCAGTATTCGAAACGCTCGTGCATAATGGTCCAGACACTGTCCTTCAGACCTTTTTGCAAAGCTTCAACCCTGCGCAAAAAAACAGCCTTGCTACCCGATTCGCGCAAAGTCACAAAACGCATTCCAGGTTCATTTCTGAGGGAATTTCTGGATAGATGCACTTCATGATTTTCACAAAACCGCAGCAAATCTTCGGACCTGGAGAAATTGATTTTACCGTGCCATTCATAGTAAACATCTGATGACATGGCTACATTTTTTTTATACTCTTCTGCGTATTGCAGGGGTATCTCTATTTTCAGGCGGCTTGTTTTGTAAGCTCGCTGGTTCAATATGCAGCCATAGTTTTTTGCTACCTCCAATACGGCATCCAGTCGATCCGCCATCAGAAGTTTGCTCAACATCAGTTGCTGATAATGCGTACCTCTTGATAATTCTATCAGGAGCGGTTTTGCCTTGATCTCCCCGCAGAACTCAATGAATCCCGGAATATCTGCTTCCTGTACATTTGCTACCGTCAGATGAATCTCAAATGGCAACATGGTTTGAGACGCAGCACTCGCAAAAGCTGGCTGTCCAGAAATATTTTCGCGCATTTATTTATTGTTTTCGGCCAACTCACGCAGCTTGTCTTTCTTGCTTTTACGCTTGCCCTTGATGCCACCGGTGGGCGCATCGGGGCTATCCTCAGAGTCTGCCTTGTTTGCTGCAATTGCCACAGGCTCAAAACCGGGCAAGGTCTCGCGTGGCACACGTTTGTCCTGACGTTTTTCTATGAGGCGGAAATGCATTTCATGTTCAGCCAGGATAAAGCTGATCGCCGTGCCGCTCGCACCGGCACGGCCAGTGCGGCCTATGCGGTGGATGTAGTCGTCAGCCGAGCGGGGCAAATCATAATTGACGACAGCAGGCAGGCCAGCCACGTCAATACCACGGGCCGCCAGGTCAGTAGCAACCAGCACCTGTATGCGGTTGGCCTTGAAGTCAGTCAACATATGCTGGCGTGCCCCCTGGCTGGCATCGCCGTTAAATGCTTCTGCCTTGATACCTGCTTTTTTCAATTTATTGCTGACGGTGTCGCTCGCATATTTGGTGGCGACAAAGACCAGTACGCGTTCCCATTGCTGCTCTTTGATCAGGTGTACCAGCAGGCGGGTACGCTTGTCACTATCCACCGTAATCGCTCTTTGCTCGATGTCTGGCAGGTTTTCACGCAGGTCGGCAATTGCAATACGTCTGGGCTCATGTAACAAAGCCAGTGCCAGTTTTTTGACTGCGGGTGAGAAAGTGGCTGAGAAAAACAGGTTTTGACGCTTGGCAGGTAACTGCTCAAGTATGCGTTTGATTTCATCGGCAAAGCCCAGATCCAGCAAGCGGTCTGCTTCATCCAGTACCAACGTTGCCACGTCCTTTAAAGACAGGGCATTGCTATCCAGCAAATCCAGCAAGCGGCCTGGTGTACTGATGACGACATCGGCACCGCCACGTAAATGCATCATCTGCGGGTTGATGGAAGCACCGCCATAGATAACAGCTACCTTCAGCTTCTTTGGCAAATGCTCTGCCAAAGCCTCAATTGTTTGGCCTACCTGCCCGGATAATTCACGGGTAGGTACCAGTATCAGGACTTTGACTTTACGCTGTTTGCTGCTTTCTTCCATGTCCTTCTGCGTGCGCTGCAACAATGGCAAAGCAAAGGCAGCCGTCTTGCCAGAACCGGTCTGTGCCAGTGCCATCACATCCTCGCCAGCCAGTATTGCCGGAATAGCTTCCGCCTGCACCGCAGTAGGTGTTTCATACTGGCGTGCGGCGACCGCTTGCAAGAGTTCCGGGATCAGGCCTAGGGATTCAAAAGTCATGGGTAAAGTCTAAGAGGAAGAAGAGAAATTTTTGATTGAGCGTTACACTATTGATATTAATGCGCATCAAGGTATAGATTGCGCCAGTGCTTTAATCCCTATCAATGCGCATTGTAGTGCAAAACTGCCATACACCTGCAGATGTCAACCCCTGCAATATCTGCGATTACTCATTTAAGGAGTCAGCATTTTGACAACAATTACTTTCATCAAGGCTGATATTGCGCAACACAAAGATGTCCTCATCACCATGAATATGGAATATATGGGCTGGGTGGCAGCGAACATAGCGCAAGATTTTGGTATTACTACTGAAGCTTTACTTGGTATGTCACTGGCTGAATATGTGCCTGGCGCGCTGGATAAAATTTGTGGTGCAGATGCACTCGATAGCATGTTTTATCTGGTCGAAGTAGATGGTCAGTTTGCCGCCATGGGTGGCAGGCGCGGCATACAAACTGGCATTGCCGAGATAAAACGCTTGTACGTATTACCGGCTTTTCGCGGACTGCATCTGGGCGACACACTTTTACAGCACTTGCTCAACGATGTCCGCAGCCTGGGCTATCAACGTGTGCGCCTGGACAGCGCACCCTTCATGCATGCAGCCCATAGACTGTATGACACTGCCGGCTTCAAGGACTGCCCACCTTATGAAGGTGCGGAAGTGCCATCTGTCTTGCATCCACGCTGGCGGTTTATGGAATTGGTGCTGTAACCTGGATTCTTTATGTGAGCTGACGAACAGTCCGCCAATTGCGACTGGCGTAAGCTGCGGGTTAAAGTGATTGGCAAGCTATTTATACTCCAAGGAAATACCATGCAAGTTGAAACTATCCTGGCCTTTGGTGGCCACAGCGAAGCAGCTATTCAGTTTTATCAAGAGGCGCTGGGGGCAGAGGTAATCGTCATGATGCGCTGGAAAGACAGCCCTGACCCGGCGTTGCGCGCGGTTTCACCAGATCCTGACAAAATCATGCATGCATCATTTCGCATAGGCAATACCACGCTGATGGCAAGCGATGGCGTCGAGACCCTGGCCCACCCGGACATCAAAGGTGTCACACTGAATCTGGAAGCCAAAGACGATGCCGAGGCGCAAAAATTATTTGCTGCACTCAGCGATGGCGGTAAGGTGCAGATGCCTTTGGCAAAGGTGTTCTGGACATCCCTGTCTGGCATGGTCATCGACCGTTTTGGCGTGTCATGGATGGTCAACGTGGCTGAGCAGGAAAACTGATACCAGACCCCAAATATACATGTCATTCATGCTCAGGAGATTTTCACATGGGTACACCACAACTCAAGTCAGCAATCGAATTGGCAAGCAAGAACACTGTGCATTTCCCTAACGAAAGTAAAGAATACAGACTTGCCCGGAATGCTTTACTCGCGGAGGAAATTGAGCTCCGGCGGCAGATAGAACGCGTAGCAGAACAGCGGCGCGCCCTGCCACCAGGAGGTGAAGTAGCCAAGCAATATCACTTCGAAGGCGAAGATGGCCCTGCCGACTTCGCCAGCCTGTTTGGCGACAAGCAGACCCTGGCGATTTACAGTTACATGTTTGGCCCGAAACGAGAACGGCCATGCCCCATGTGCACCTCTTTGCTGTCCGCCTGGGATGGCGAAGCAACAGATGTTGCACAACGCATCTCTTTGGTGGTCATCGCCCGTTCATCAATTGAGCGCCTGATCTCTTTTAAAAAAGAACGTGGCTGGCAGCATCTCAGACTGTATTCCGATGTCAGTGGCGACTACACCCGCGATTACGTCAGCGCAGACGATGCCGACATTCCCGCTTTCAATGTGTTTACCCGGCGCGATGGCACTATCCGGCATTTCTGGAGCGGCGAAATGGGGGCCGACAGCGCAGATCCCGGTCAGGATCCACGTGGCGCACCCGACCTCATGCCACTCTGGACCATACTCGACAGCACTCCCGAAGGACGTGGGGCTGACTGGTATCCTAAACTCAGTTATCCAAAGACATAGAGATCATCCCCATAAAAACAAATCAGCTCTTCCCCACACAAGACGGAGGCAAACAATGAAAGTTCTGGTTATCGTCAAGGCGACGCAAGATTCCGAGGCTGGCGTAATGCCAAGCGAAAAAATGCTGACAGAAATGGGAAAATACAATGAAGAACTCGTGAATGCCGGCATCATGCTGGCAGGGGAAGGCCTGCATCCATCATCAAAAGGCGCACGGGTCAGATTCTCAGGAACTGACCGCAAAGTGATAGAAGGCCCGTTTGCAGAAACCAGTGAACTGGTGGCTGGCTTCTGGATTTGGCAAGTTAAATCGCTTGCGGAGGCGATAGACTGGGTAAAACGCTGCCCCAATCCCATGCCGGGCGAATCAGAAATTGAGATAAGACCAATATTTGAGAATGAAGATTTTGGCGAAATACTCACCCCGGAATTACGTGAACAGGATGACCGTTTGCGCAAGCAGATTGCCGACAGGAATTAAGCAACAGAATTTTGGAAGCACACAGGTTTGTTCCATGGACTTAGGTTTTATTAAACCTGTTAAAGCAATGGCATCTTCAACTCTTCAGCTCCCATAGAAAATTCTCTGTGAGAAAAAATTACACTGGATAAACTGCTGCCAGGCATGTCTGTGGTTCTCTAGCTGATATTAGAACTCCTTTCATAAATAGGCGCGAGTGCGAACAAGACGATTTGAGATGCAGTCCAAGGCCTAAGGTGTGTACCCTGTGAAGCTAAGGCTGATGCCTTAGCGAGGGAGGGGTGACACACTACGCGCTGCAATGCGCCCAAATCGTCAGTTCACTAAGAGGGTTTGCCTCGCAACGCACGCCGGACTGCAGGTTTTGACAATTCGACTCGTGATCAATAGCACCGCTATTGACTGCCTTGTCCATAGTTTTACCCTTGGCCACCCCATGTTAAGAGGCAAACGCATCTCACCGTATTTATGAAATGCGTTCTAAGTACATAGAGTTAGCCGGGTACTTTTTCCAAGCATCCCTTCGTTGCTATAAAACCTCTCAGCATTAACGCAAGCAGCAAAGCCCAGTCAATGGTTTCGTTTATCGGGCATCGTGATTATTTACTCTTCAGTTGCTCGAGAAGTGCACTCACATCTTCAACGTGATGATTCGCTACGAATTTATGGTCCTTGATTGTAAAAATATCGACACCCACAAAGGACACTTGATTATCGGTTGGAAGGTATGAAAAGAATGGGCCCGAATGCGTGCCAGTGAACGTAAAGTAAACCAGTACCCTATCTTCACTCAAAGACTCCATCATGACAAAACTGCGCTTGCCATCCGGAAAACCAACTGAGAGATTTTTCAGGAGGTTCAATGCACTTTGCTTGCCGCTAATACCAGGTGCGTTCTTGCGAGGTGGATAACTTTGGTAACTATCATCAAAGAAGCTGGATATGGCTTCTTCGCTGTATGGCCGCATTTCGGCTGTCTGATAATAGTTCCGGACCATATTTTCATGGCTATTGGCACTGGATGCAGCAGGCACTTCTGTATGCATGATCGTATCCCCTGGCGTTCTCGCCCTCGATGTTGACGGAAAAAAAAGCACATATGAAGCAGCAAGCAAGGTAACAACTGAAAATATTCTTGAAAAAACAAGTTTGTTCATATGATTCCCTTTTTTAATATTCATATGCAATTTGTTGCATATGAATATTATCACGCCAATTTTAGCTATGCAATAAGTTGCAAAGCTATGATATCCTTCAATGATGGCTCTCGCGCACGCAATCTTGTCCTCTATCCTGAAGCATCCTCGTAGCGGTTATGAACTGGCGAAGGAATTCGATCGCGTCGTCAGTCACTTCTGGAATGCGACACACCAGCAGATTTACCGAGAACTTGCGATGATGGAGCGGAATGGTTTGGTCACGGCTGAATTGGTCGAGCAACGAGACCGCCCCAACAGCAAATGCTATTCCATTACCGATCAAGGGAGACAGGTACTGGCAACGTGGATAGCCGAGCCAATTGGCGTATCAGCCATGCGTGAGGATCTGTTGATTAAGCTGCGGGCAGAATCTCTGGTTGACCGCCGTGTATTGATAGAGGAAATAAAGCGACATCGACAGATCCATCTTGATAAGCAAGAATTTTATCAATCAGTGATTGCGCGTGATTTTCCAGATGCAGATACCCTGTCGCCAACTGCGCTGGCGGATTACCTGGTTATCCGTTGTGGGGTTCGTTACGAACTAGCCTATGTTGATTGGTGCGATGAAGCGCTTGCAGCGCTCAATGCGCAGACCTCCACAAAAACTCCTGAAGCTACAAAAGCAAAATAGCAGCAAGACAGTTCGCGCAAACCTGTCCGCCGTTTTCCCCAGAACATACGCGCAGTTTTTGTCACCAATTCAATGCGAGCTAAGACCAAGGCCAGAGGCTCATACGACTCGTCTGGCCAGATCTGGTCAGAAATGAATTTCAAAAAGGCTTTT
This sequence comes from Undibacterium sp. FW305-107, assembly GCF_058788535.1. Lineage (NCBI taxonomy): Bacteria > Pseudomonadati > Pseudomonadota > Betaproteobacteria > Burkholderiales > Oxalobacteraceae > Undibacterium > Undibacterium sp. FW305-107. The sequence goes on along the minus strand of NZ_JBYTAV010000006.1, from coordinate 293,175 downwards.
GCCAATGGTGCCTGCATCTCGCCACCGTTGCTAAGCGCAGCAAACAGTGATTTGATCCCAGCATCATCTTCACTGTCAACAAAAAACCCACTCCTCATAGTGGAAGTGGGCTCTTGTTTACATTTTAAAAAGTTCGGGGTTAAAACGGAATATCATCATCCATATCCGAGAAATTCGGTGCCGGGCGTGAGGCTGGGGCCTGGCGTTGCTGTGGGGCTGCCTGTAGGCGTGGGGCTGGTGCTCCGCCGCCACCGCCGTAGCCGCTGTCGTCCATCGGTGCGCCGCCGCCCATGCCCTGGCGGCTGCCCAGCATTTGCATGCTGTCTGCCTTGATGTCGGTTGCGTATTTTTCTACGCCGTCTTTGTCAGTGTACTTGCGGGTGCGCAGGCTGCCTTCAACGTAGACTTGCGAACCTTTTTTCAGGTATTGACCGGCGATTTCTGCCAGTTTGCCGAAAAAGGTGATGCGGTGCCATTCTGTCTGTTCTTTCTTTTCACCGCTGGATTTGTCTTTCCAGCTATCGGTGGTTGCCACGGTGATGCTGGTCATTGCATCGCCTGATGGCATGTAACGGGTTTCCGGGTCTCTCCCAAGGTTGCCGACGATAATGACCTTGTTCACTGATGCCATGTATTTCTCCTAATTTTTCCTGATACAAATTAATTTATGCCTTGACCGCAACAGCAGTTTTGCTGCGTTTGGGTATGTTGGGCATATTGATAGCGATTATAAGCCACGCGGCTGTAAGCACAGAACTAACAATAAAAACTGATGACGGGTTGAAACTTTGTTTAATCCAGCCGCCCAACAAACCGCCGCAGAACAGGCCCAGGGCCTGCAGGGTGTTATACACACCCAGCGCAGCACCTTTGGCGGCTGGCGGGGCGATGCGCGATACCAGAGATGGCTGGCATGCCTCCAGGATGTTGAAGGCGATAAAAAATGCAAACAGCAAGCCTACCAGCATGGCTGGGGATTGCAAGTATTGCCACAGACCAAGCTCCACCACCAGCAAGAGGGTAATGGCGGCAACAAAGACCTGTTTCATCTTGCCAAATTTCTCACCGATGAAAATCGCTGGCAACATGGCGATGAAAGAGGCGAACATCACGGGCAGATAAACTTTCCAGTGCGCAGCAACGGGAAGGTCAGCATATTGCACCAGTGCCGCTGGCACCACGACGAACATGGCCATCTGTGTCAGGTGCAGGGCAAACACGCCGTAATTGAGGCGCATGAGTTCGGTATTCTTCAAGACTACGGACAGGGGTACAGGTTTATGGCGTATGGCTGGTGCTTCTGGCGTGATGAATACAACAACAGCGATGCCCACCAGTGACAAGACACCAGTCATGGCAAAGATGCCGCTCATGCCTATGCTTTGGTACAGCAAGGGTGCGGCCACTAGTGAAAATGCAAAGGTCAGGCCTATGGAGCCGCCCACCATGGCCATGGCCTTGGTGCGGTGTTCTTCTCTGGTGGTATCGGCAATCAGGGCGGTGATGGCGGCGGAGATCGCGCCTGCACCCTGTATGCCACGACCGATGATGACACCTACGACTGTGGTTGCAGATGCTGCAACAAAAGCGCCAATGGCAAATAGCAACAGGCCGATGACGATGATGCGCTTGCGGCCAAACTTGTCCGAGGCTATGCCAAAGGGAATTTGCCCGAACGCCTGGCTCAGGCCATACATGCCCATGGCGAGGCCAACCAGGCTGGCATTGTCACCATCAGGCAGGGTTTTGGCATGAATTGCAAATACCGGCAGGATGAGAAACAGACCCAGCATGCGCAAGGCAAAGATGGAAGCGAGGGAAGCACTGGAGCTGATTTCCTCACGGCTCATGCCGGCAGGTTCTTGCTCACTCAGTGCGGATGCGTCGGAAGATGTTGCAATAGTCATATTCAAAAAAGCTCGCCAAATCAGTTTAGTTTGCGCAAAGCAAAGACGAGCCCGCGTTAATTTTCAAAACCCGTTATAGTATCAGGTTGCACGCCTACTTCCTCCAATTCGGCCCAAATTCAGCACAGAGATTATGACGACACGCACAAAAGCAGTAAAAGCGCCCAAACCGGCAGAAATTGACTTTGATGCCAGTGATGTTCAATTGGCACAAAAACGTGAATTGATACGCGTACGCGGTGCACGCACCCATAACCTGAAAAATATCAGCATAGACTTGCCGCGCAATAAGCTGGTGGTCATCACTGGCCTGTCTGGTTCAGGCAAGTCTTCACTGGCTTTTGATACCCTGTACGCAGAGGGCCAACGCCGCTATGTCGAATCGCTGTCAGCCTATGCGCGTCAGTTTTTGCAGTTGATGGAAAAACCGGATGTGGACTTGATTGAGGGCTTGTCACCGGCTATCTCCATCGAACAAAAAGCCACGTCGCATAATCCGCGTTCTACTGTTGGCACGGTCACCGAGATCCATGATTACCTGCGCCTGCTGTATGCGCGCGTAGGTACACCGTATTGCCCGGATCACCCTGAAAACCCGCTGGCTGCGCAGTCAGTGTCGCAAATGGTGGATGCCGTGCTGGCCATGCCGGAAGATACCAAGCTCATGATACTCGCGCCTGTGGTCGCCAACCGCAAGGGTGAGCACATGGATTTGTTTGAGCAGATGCAGGCACAGGGCTTTATACGTTTTCGCGTACAGAGCGGCACACATGAGGCGAAGATTTATGAAGTCGATAACCTGCCGAAATTGAAGAAGACCGAGAAACATACGATAGATGTGGTCATAGACCGCGTCAAGGTCAAGGCGGATATCAAGCAGCGTCTGGCAGAATCTTTCGAGACTTGCTTGCGCCTGGCAAATGGCCGCGCCCTGATTGTGGATATGGACAGCAATCATGAGCAATTATTCTCAAACAAATTTGCCTGCCCTATTTGCGGTTATTCATTGCAGGAGCTGGAGCCGCGCCTGTTCTCTTTCAATAATCCCATGGGTGCCTGCCCTGAATGTGATGGTCTGGGGCATATAGAATTTTTTGATCCTAAACGTATCGTCGCCTTCCCTAATTTGTCATTGGCCAGTGGTGCAGTCAAGGGCTGGGACAGGCGTAATCAATTCTATTTCCAGATGCTGTCCAACCTGGCGGCTTACTACGAATTTGATATTGATACGCCTTACGAGCAATTGCCGGAATCTGCACAGCAGACAATATTGTATGGTTCAGGCAAACAACAGATACCGTTTACCTATATCAATGAAAAAGGCCGTACCGTCATCAAGGAGCATAGCTTTGAAGGCGTGGTCACGAACTTGCAACGCCGTTATCGCGAAACCGATTCCATGGCCGTCAAGGAAGAACTGGCCAAGTTCATCAATGAAAAACAATGCCCGTCTTGCGATGGTGCACGCCTGCGCATAGAAGCACGTTATGTCAAGGTGGGGACAGGCAAACAAGAGAAGGCGATTTACGATATCAGCGCCATGCCTTTGCGCGAAACCCTGCATTTCTTTGAACATTTGAAATTAACTGGCTCCAAGCGCGATATCGCTGACCGCATCATCAAGGAAATCACGGCACGCCTGACTTTCCTGAATAACGTCGGTCTCGATTATCTGTCGCTGGAACGCAGTGCCGATACCCTCTCTGGTGGTGAAGCCCAGCGCATACGTCTGGCATCGCAAATTGGTTCTGGCCTGACTGGCGTCATGTATGTACTCGATGAACCATCTATCGGCTTGCATCAGCGCGACAATGACAGGCTCATTGATACGCTCAAGCACTTGCGTGATATTGGCAATAGCGTGCTGGTGGTTGAGCATGATGAAGATGCGATACGCTGCGCCGATTTTGTGGTCGACATGGGTCTGGGTGCAGGTGTACATGGCGGTGAAATTATCGCCCAGGGTACGCTGGCAGATATCATGGGCAACAAGCGTTCACTGACTGCGCAATACCTGAGTGGCGCGCTGGAAATTGCAGTACCTAAAAAGCGTACCAAGGCAGACCCTGCCAAGCAATTGCTGATTGCCGGTGCGCGTGGCAATAACCTGAAAAAAGTGTCGATGAAATTGCCAGTGGGCTTGCTGACATGCGTTACCGGTGTTTCTGGCTCAGGCAAATCAACGCTGGTGAATGACACGCTTTATCACGTCGCTGCGCGTCACTTGTATGGTTCGCAAACTGAACCGGCAACATTTGACCATGTCAGCGGTCTTGAACATTTTGACAAAGTCATTTCTGTCGATCAGGCACCGATAGGTCGTACACCACGTTCCAACCCTGCCACTTATACTGGCTTGTTCACACCTATCCGTGACCTGTTCGCGACTGTGCCGACGGCAAAAGAGCGTGGCTATAGCGCTGGCCGCTTCTCTTTCAACGTCAAGGGTGGTCGTTGTGAAGCCTGCCAGGGCGATGGCGTGATCAAGGTAGAGATGCATTTCTTGCCTGACGTGTATGTGCCTTGCGATGTCTGCCACGGCAAGCGTTATAACCGTGAAACCCTGGAAGTGCATTACAAGGGCAAGAACATCAATGAAGTGCTGGGCATGACGGTAGAAGATGCGCATGAATTCTTCAAGGTGGTCCCTATCATTGCGCGCAAATTGCAGACCCTGCTGGATGTGGGCCTGGGCTATATACGGCTGGGACAGAGCGCCACTACCCTGTCGGGTGGTGAAGCGCAGCGCGTCAAGCTGTCGCTGGAACTATCCAAGCGCGATACCGGCCGCACCCTGTACATCCTGGATGAACCTACCACTGGCTTGCACTTCCATGATATCGCCCTGCTGTTGAAGGTAATACACAGGCTGCGTGACCAGGGTAATACGGTGGTCATCATCGAGCATAATCTGGATGTCATCAAGACAGCTGACTGGCTCATCGATCTTGGCCCTGAAGGTGGTGCTGGTGGCGGCAAGATTATTGCGACAGGTACACCGGAAGAAGTGGCTGCCAACCCTGAGAGTGTGACGGGCAAATATTTGTTGCCGCTGTTAAAAAAACCCAAGTAAGTTTTTGAGATTCATTGAAGCACCGTTCCCGTCATGGGAGCGGTGCTTTTTTATTGGCTGGCTGTGTCCGTATATGAACAAGCAAACTTGTCGCTGACTTGTCCATTTCCGGACAGTTTCGCAAGAAATATGACACAGATACTGGTTTTAAGGGCAGGACATGCCTGGCACAGGCTTTGCAATAGGCATACTGAGACAGCAGACAAATCAAGAGATGACGCAGCCAAACGCACTCCCCGCCATTACCGGCGTAGCGATGGACAAAGTGATACCCGGAAAGCGTAAGCAGCGCTGGCTGCGGACCTGCTTTGCGCTGGTGCTGCTTGGCGGTTTAGCCAGCCTGGCCTGGTATATGATGCCGCAAGGCTTACTGGTAAAAGCAAATGAGCTGCGTATTGCCAGCGTTGAACAAGGGCTCTATCTGGATGACCTGATGTTGCGCGCCACCGCAGAGCCACTCAATTCAGTAGTGCTTGATGCTGTTGAATCCGGCCGCGTGGAAGAAGTATTTGCCCAGGATGGAAGCATGGTCAAACAGGGGCAATTATTGTTCCGGCTATCCAATCCCCAGCGCAACATGGAATTGCTGGCACGGCAGGCGGAACATACGCAGCAGATTTCCAATCTGGCCAATTTGCGTGTGAATTTCCAGTTGGGTAATACAGATCACCAGCGCCGTTTATCAGCACTGGAATTTGAACTGGCTCAAACAAAGAAACAACATGCCAGAAATGAAAAGCTGGCAGAACAAAGTTTTATCTCTTTAGTGGCGCTGGAAGAATCGGCAGATAAACTGGCACGTGCACAATTTGCCGTCGATGAAGAAAAAACCAGCCGCGATGCAGAGTTGAAAGTGAAGCGTGATGCGCAATTGCAAATGGAAAATGGCATCCGGGACTTGCAGTCAGGTTTGCAACTGGTGAATGCCACGGTCACTGCACTGGTAGTGCGCGCCCCGGTCGCAGGCAGGCTGACTGACTTTCATTTGCAAGTTGGCGAAACCATGACGACGGGAAAACGCATAGGCCGCATCGATGACCCAAGGCTGGTAAAACTGGTGGCACAAATAGATGAATATTATTTGAACCGAATTGCCAGCGGGCGCAATGGCATAGTACATCTGGGGGATAAAACCCTGGCCGTCGTGGTACGTAATATCTTCCCGCAAATCAAGGATGGCCGCTTTAAGGTGGAACTGGAGTTTGCGCAAGAGCAGGATTATGCGATCAGCCCAGGTCAAAGCCTGGAAGTCAATATCACGCTGGGTGAACCGGGCCAGGCTTTATTATTGCCCAATGCGAGCTATGTCACGGATACAGGTGGCAACTGGGTGTTTGCTCTTAAACCCGATGGGACACAAGCCGTAAGGCGTGAAATAAAAACCGGTAGGCGCAATAATCGCCAGATAGAAGTCTTGTCAGGTCTGGCAAAAGGAGACAAAGTGATCGTATCGGGCTATGCCAATTTTACTAATGCAGAACGCTTGCAAATCAGTAAATAAAAATCAGGAAACTTATCATGATCAAACTAAGAGCTGTCAGCAAAATCCATATCACCGGCGAAATACAAACCACGGCACTGGACCAGATAGACCTCGATATTGATGCAGGCGAGTATATCGCCATCACCGGGCCTTCTGGCTGTGGTAAATCGACCTTGCTGGGCTTGCTCGGTCTGCTGGATGTGCCTACGCAGGGGAGCTATGAGTTTGAAGGTCAGGACATCTCGACGTGGAGTGAAAATAAACTCAATCAACTGCGTCGTGGCCGTATAGGTTTTATTTTTCAGAGCTTTAATCTGATAGAAGAATTATCCGTCGCAGAGAATGTGGAACTGGCACTGGAATATACTGCCACGCCAGCCAAAGAAAGACGTGAACGCGTTGCTGCCATGCTGGAGAAACTGGGTATCAGCCACAGGGCAAAGCACAGGCCTTCACAATTGTCTGGCGGCCAGCAGCAGCGCGTGGCGATTGCCCGCGCCCTGATTGCCAATCCGGCGGTCTTGCTGGCTGATGAACCTACTGGCAACCTCGATAGTGCGCATGGTGATGAAGTCATGCGCTTGCTGCGCACCATCAATGCAGAAGGCACGACTGTGGTCATGGTCACCCACTCACCATCACACGCAGCGCAGGCTTCACGCACCCTGCATTTGCTTGATGGCCGTATCGTCGTCGATGCCTTGCAGGCAGCATGAGGCAGAACCTGAGATGAAATTAAGAGATTTCCGCATAGGCTGGCGCGTACTGGCACAAGAACCTGGCTATTCAGGCATCAGCATATGCATACTCAGCTTAGGCATGGCGATATGTCTGTTGATGCTGGGTTTTGTACGCTTTGCTTTTGAATACGATAGCCAGATACCGCACGTCGATGAAGTGTATGTCATCAAGCATAAATACAATGTTGACCCGGCAGAAGCACGGTTTGACCAGGCCCCCGCCCTGCTTCGTATACCGGGCAAGAATATCCCTGGGGTTCTTGATATCAGTGGTTATATTTTGCAACCTGATGCCACGGTCCGCGTGGGCGAAAATCTCAGCAAACTGAAAATTCTTCCCGCCTTGCCAGGGTTTGCAGAAATGCTGGGCTTACAGGCAGTAGCGGGAGACTTGAAAGCCGCACTGGAAAAACCAGAAAATATAGCCATTACCGAAAGCGCCGCCAGGAAGATATTTGGCCCTTCACCGGCCCTGTCTCAATCCATACAGATCAATGACAAGACCCTGCGCGTGGCTGCTATCTTGCGCGATGCGGCTGCCAATACGACGATACCTTATTCTGCTGTCGTCGGAGAGAAATCCTCCCTGTTTTCCGCCGAAGAACGGGCTGAAGCGCTGACAGGTGCGCACGCTTCAAATGCCAAACTCTTCATACGTATACAAGCTGGCAGTTCACTCAAGGCGATTACCGAAAAGCTGCAAGATATCGTCGATCATGCAAGCAGTGTGCAAAACAATATGTTGCCAGATGCCAAAGCCAGACTGGGTACACGCAAGGCGATGGACCTTAGCCTCGTGCCTTTGCGGGACGCCTATTTTGATCAGGAAATTGCAAAAAATCCTATCACTGTGCCGGGTGACCGGGGCGACCCTGCGGTGATCAAAGGGCTGACTGCCATCGCCGTCCTGATCCTGGTGCTGGCAGCCATCAATTATGTCAATCTGGCGACGGTGCGCACACTGCGCAGGCAGCGTGAGATAGGCATGCGCAAGGTGCTGGGAGCGAGCATCCCTCAAATCATTTTGCAATTCCTGGCGGAATCCTTGCTGGTATCCATGCTGGCAACTGGGCTGGGCCTGCTGCTGGCTTACCTCGCGCTGCCGCTGTTTGCAGAACTCATGAACCGCAAGCTCGACAGCATAGTCTCCGGCGGCAATCTCGCTGCCGCTCTCATCATTGGCATGCTGCTGGGTGTGCTGACTGCCATCTACCCGGCCTGGATTGCCATCCGTACCCGTCCTACCCAGATATTGGCAGGGCGACCTGACAGTGAGTCCACACAAGGCAGGCAATTGCGCAGGCTGATGACAGTCTTGCAGATTGCCACTGCCATGGGTCTGGCCAGCGTGACGCTGGCAATCGCCTGGCAGGCAGACTTTGCTATCAAGGCATCGCCGGGTTTTGATCCTGCTCCTATCCTGATCGTGGATTTGCCCGAACCTGTCAGTGAAAGCAAGAATGCCCAGGGCCTGATCGCAGCCTTGTCACAGAAGCCGGATGTCGCCAGCATGGCTGCGTCAACAGATGCCATAGGCCGTTATATCAACCCGTGGCTGATGGATGTCAAACTGCCGGACGGTACTGCGATTGCACCCGACATGAAATCCGTCAGTGCCAATTTCTTTGCTACTTACCAGATCAAACCTGTCGCCGGACGCTTGTTTGATGCTAGGCTGGACAAGGAAGGCGATGCTGAACCCATCATATTGAATACCATTGCAGTACGCCAGCTGGGTTTTGCCACACCGGAAGCCGCTGTCGGAAAAATTCTGGTGTACAAGCAATTCGACGGCAAGCAAGCGATTAAACGCATCATAGGCATTGCCCCTGAACTGCGCTTCCATTCCCTTCGCGAAGCACCACGCGCCATCGCCTATGAACTCTGGGTGGCAGGAACCGTACTCAGCATACGCAGTAGTACGTCTGTTGCGGCGACTGCCAGCACCTTGCAAAACCTTTGGCCCGTCTACTTCCCTGACAAGTTACTGGAGATGCACAGTGCCCGGCAAATCCTTGACGCGCATTATGAAGAAGACCAGCGCCTGGCAAGATTGCTCGTCATCTCAAGCATCATCGCCCTGGCCATCGCGGCATTCGGCACCTATGCCTTGTCTGCCTATACGGTACAAAGACGCGAAAAAGAAATCGCCCTGCGCAAACTCTACGGCGCAGGCAAACGCCATATCACCAGGCTGGTGATGAAAGAATTAGGCTTGCTGACCTTGCTATCAGCCGCCATCGCCCTGCCCGTTGCGGCCATCACGATAGAACGCTATCTGGCAAGCTATGTAGAACGCGCACCCATCGTCTGGTGGACGCTGGTGTTTTCACTGCTATGGTCCTGCGCCATCGCCTTCATTGCTGTCACCCTGCAAGCCAGAAAAGCCACTCGTCAACGTCTTGCCCTTTCCCTGCATGCCTGAGTAAAGCCTGTGAATTCCCAGATCTGTTTCCGGGAATTCAGCAGAACAGTTGGCCTGAACCTCTTCTCCCGTGCGTCATAAACTGCATGTTTTTTGAATATGCTGGCACGGGAGTTTTTTAAAATGAAAGCATCATTCAGAAAAGTAAATCACCCCAGCTTTAAGAAGCATGAGTACAGGTCGTAGTGACGTTGTTTTTGTTTTTGTTTTTGTTTTTGTTTTTGTTTTTGTTTTTGTTTTTGTTTTTGTTTTTGTTTTTGTTTTTGTTTTTGCTTTTGACTTTCTGCAGTTCCCATGTGTCGACGCCGTTTGTGCATTACAGAAAATGGAAAAAGAAAGGCCGATGCTTGAGGTGTAGCAGGGGTTTCATGGTGCATGTACGCATGCCTGCGTAACGACATGCGCTTGCAAGCGCATGTTCCTAAAGCAAGGCCGCAGGCGAGTTTTCGGACTTTCCCATTTTTTATACTGCATAAACGGGTACCCCCTTCAGGGGGCGACGACGCCTGGGTCGCCTTTTTGGCATCCCTTTTTGGCGAAACAAAAAGGGATGCTGCTGTCTGGCTACCCCGACCGGCAATCCTAAATGACGTGTAAGCGTATTTGAAAAACAGGTACGTAAAACAATAAGAATCTGAAGTTAATACGCTTTACGATATGCCACGCACACCGCTGGAGCGCCAGCCCGGTGGAATGACGCTAATGAGATTGCTCGGGATTGAGCGTCTGACATATCTGTAAAACCCCATCAAAACCTATTGTCACAACCCCGCTTTCGCCTTAGCACATTCAGCTTAGTTATAATAACCCCCATTCCACAGGACATCAGTCCTGCAATAACAACAAGATACCAGCTTAGCAATGACCATACGCCTGATCGTCGGCCTGGGTAACCCCGGCCCTGAATATGAACAAACACGCCACAATGCCGGTTTCTGGCTGGTAGATCAATTACCAGTCAGCCTGCAAAGGGACAAGAATTTTAATGCGTTGGTGGGCAAGACCCGCATCGCCAATCAGGAAGTATGGCTGTTGGAGCCGCAAACCTTCATGAACCGGTCCGGGCAATCGGTTGGAGCAATCTGCCGCTTCTACAAGATCACGCCTGACCAGGTGCTGGTCGTGCATGATGAACTGGATATCATGCCTGGCATTGCCAAGCTCAAACTGGGTGGATCATCTGGCGGACACAATGGTCTCAAAGATATTACCGCTGCGCTGGGTACCCAGGATTACTGGCGTTTGCGCATAGGCATAGGCCACCCGCGCAGCCTGAATTTGACACAGGGCGTAGCGGACTTTGTCTTGCACAGGCCACGCAAGGAAGAACAGGGGCCGATAGACGAAGCCATCGCCAATAGCCTGGCTGTGCTACCCTTATTGGTTGAAGGTAAATTCCCTGAAGCGATGATGCAACTACATACGACAAAATGAGTTCAGCCATACAAATCCATGCCGGTCGCAAAGCTTACGCCCATCTGCGGGAACATGGTTTGCGTGCGCAGGATGTGGCCATCATCCCGGCAGCGGCAGGCGGCCCCAAGGGTTTGATATTGCAGGCTTTGGATCAATGGATATTTGGTGAATGGCTGCCAACTGCACCGCGTGAACGCACGCTGATCGGTGCCTCTATCGGTGCCTGGCGCATGGCGGCAGCCAGCCACGCTGACCCGGTGGCGGCTTTCCAGCGCCTGGGTGATTTGTATTGCGAACAGCGTTACCCTGAAAAACCTTCTGCTCAATATGTAACGCGGGAGATACAGAATCTCTTGCATGATTTCATCGGTGGACATGAAGCAGAAGTCGTCAACCAGCCTCTGCACAGACTGCATTTGCTGGCAGTACGCGGGCGTGGCTTGTTGGCAGCGCCTAAATCTGTGCACAAGGCCAAGGTCGGTTTTGTGGCAGCGACGTTTGCCAACCTGGCTTCGCGCTCGCGTCTGGCCAGACATATGGACCGTGTGATTGTCGGCGATACGCGTGATCCACTGTTCTGGCTGAAAGCCAAATTCGATGGTTTTGATACCCACTTTTGCCCGCTGCAAACAGATAACCTGGGCTGGTCTCTGCTGGCTTCCGGCACCCTGCCGCTGATCATGGAACCAGTCTCGCATATCCCGCATACGCCGGCGGGCACTTACTGGGATGGCGGCATCATCGATTACCACCTGGCCCTGCCCTATTCACGCGTGGCAGGCAGCAAGGATGGCGACCTGGTGCTGTACCCGCACTTTACCGACCATATCGTGCCTGGCTGGCTGGATAAGCCCCTGCCATGGCGCAGGGCAGGCATGGGAACCAATCGTCAATGGCTGGACAATGTGATCATGGTGTCACCCTCACCGTCTTTCCTGAAGACGCTGACACGCGGCAAACTGCCGGATAGAAAAGATTTTTTTTATTACGGCACGAACCATGATTTCCGTATCCAGAACTGGAAGCTGGCAATCAGCGAAAGCGGACGCATGCGTGACGACTTTGCGACGTTTGTCGATAAGCCAAATCTTGATCTGGTGCAGGCTCTGAATTTTTGAGTTGGCTAGCTTGATATTTGCCTGCGTTGTTCAGCAACATACTGTATGAGTTCTGGAAAGAACTCCTGAAATCCCTCTGATAAAGCCGCATAATTACTTTGCAGATCATCCAGGCCTGCGCGTAACAAATCACCATTTTTTGAAAGCCTTTGCGAAGTGCGTTCTACTGCAATTCTTACGCCATCAAATTCATGATAAGACCCCAGCCAGTCCTGGCTGACCATGCGCGGCAAGGCTGCCTGCAGGTTTTCTGGCAAGACTATTTTTGATTGTTCTTGCAGGGCTGTATAAAAACGCGCTATCAATTCCTGGCGAGGAGCCGGACTATGCCGCGGCCAATGCTGACTCAGAACATGATCATAAAAAATATCCAGCAAAATGCCCGAATAACGGCGGTGCTTATCCTGGAATAAAGCTTTCGCCTGTAAAACGACAGGGTGGCTATCGGTATAACTATCCACCAGCCTGTGTATCTGGATATCTGCCTGGATGTCAGGGTGATAAAGTACGGTGTCTTTCAGTTTGACAAAGTCACCGAGCAGAGCCCCCAGCATGGCGTGATCACTATGCTGGGCCAGGTAAATGTGGGCGAGGTAATTCATAAGTGAAGCCAGTATAGCGGGCTTTTTGCCTGGCTGCTGCTGCGCTACAAATCAGTCAAATGAGTTCAGTCAAATCAATCGTCAGCCTGACTGTCGTCTTCGTTTGCAGCATCTGCCATTGTTTTGGATGAAGGCACATGCCGCCCTTGCTGCTTCAATGCCTGCCTGAGCAAGTATTCAACCTGGGCATTGGCACTGCGCAGCTCTTGCGCGGCCATGCGTTCGATCTCGTTCCACAACAGGGGATCGATACGCAGAGGGAAGGATTTTTTTCCTGGACTGGCCATTATCTGGCATTCAAACGTGGAGTGATATAACTGAGCAGGCGCTGTGGATCTTGCGTACCCAGGCGCAGGGTCTTCCCATTGCGCAGGCCCAGGCGTACTGCCAGATTACCAGTGGCGTTATACAACATGCCTTGCGATGTTTTTTTAATACCCAGCCCCTCAAGAAAAGCAGTATTTGTGCGTTCTGCAAACTGGATATCAGCCAGCGCCACTTTCCAGACTGGCCATCCCAGCCAGCCAAAACTCCAGGTCAGATGGCTGGCATCTATGCGTATGGTCAGGCAACCCAGCATCAGCAATACCAGAGCATTGATAATGGGGGCACCCAGCATGGCCCAGGTAGCCAGTGGCAGGCCAGCCATGATCTGCGTGCCCATGGAAAACAATGTCAACAACGGCATGAATATCCACAAGAATCTGAACCACTGTTTTTCCACATAGACTGGATGTTCCATCGTCTTATCTCGCTACGTAATCAATTGTACAAAGTGCCGGTATTGATGACGGGCTGGGTTTCCTTATCTGAACACAGCACCACCAGCAAATTACTGACCATGGCAGCCTTTCTTTCATCATCAAGTTCGCATATCTTGCGCTCTGACAAGCCTTGCAAAGCCGCTTCCACCATGCTGACCGCACCGTGCACGATTTTCTTGCGGGCGCTGATAATAGCTTCTGCCTGTTGACGGCGCAACATGACCTGGGCAATTTCTGCTGCATAGGCCAGGTGCGTGAGCTTGGCGTCTTCTACATCAATACCGGCAGCCGTAAAGCGCTTGTGCAATTCGTCACGCATGGCACCGGCCACCACATCCATGCCTGCCCGCAGGGTTGTCTCGCCTTCAGCCAGGTCCTCGCCATCGTCATAGGCATACTGTGTTGCCAGGTGGCGTATCGCTGCTTCAGACTGAATATTCACAAACCGTTCAAAATCATCGACATTGTAAATCGCCAGTGCCGTATCCTGCACACGCCAGATGATGGCGGCACCAATTTCTACAGGATTACCACGCTTGTCATTCACTTTCAGCGGTGCCGTGTTCAAAGTGCGGGCACGCAGGCTAAGCTTGCGTTTGGAATAAAAAGGATTCACCCAACGCAAGCCTTCGCTGCGGTCTGTACCCTTGTATTGCCCAAACAGCGACAATAAAGCAGCTTCATTCGGCTGCAGCATATACAAGCCGGTGAGTATGAAAATACCCACAACAACAATCGCCAGACGCGCCAATACCGCTGGCACACTTGGCTGACCTGCACCGACCAGGTCAATAAAACTATAGGCACCGCCTGCGACAAACAGCAAACCCACAACAATCATGAAATAACCGTCCAGCGACGTAAGTGAACGTTCTTGTATTAATTTTTTACCAGTCGCTGACACTGAGGTAGTACTCATACTTTCTCCTGATAGATGGCACTTTGAAATCAAAGTGATATCACTTTAGTGCGCATGCATGAAAATGTCAAGGGAGATTAAAAATCAATGCAGATGTGCCGAAACAGCACAGGAATGACAAAAAGGCTACCCTCTATGGGCAGCCTTCTTTAGATATGCTGAAGTTCAGAATAGTGTCAGGGCAAGAGTTCAATGCAGGAATTCGAAGAAGGAATTCAAGATAGAGGAAACAAATTCTTCACACGGTTACCAGCAAGCTTTTTGCTCGCAGCCAACACCGAAAGGCAGGTCTGTGGCTTGCAAGTTTCCAAGGGTTCAGGTACTTGCATACACTCCTCTGCAGGCTTGCTGCGACTACCGGCAAAATACAGGAGTACGCCCAGCATGGCTGCCGAGATCAATACCAAGAACATGACATCACTCTGGAAATGCGCCAGCAGGAAACCACAGATCACGGGATTAAGTGCAGCACCAAACATGGCCAGGCTCTGCGCCCCATAATAACTGCCACGCTTGTCTGCAGGTGCGATCATATCGATGAACATGTATTCACAGGGAATGACTATGACCTCTCCTACTGTGAAGACCAGGGTTGCCAGCACCCAGCTCATCGCGCTGCTGGCATGCATGAAGCCCAGCAAACCCACAGCATACAAAGTGGCACCCAGACTGACCCAGCGGAACAGGTATTTCTGCTGCATGAGTTTGCCAACAGGATATTGCAAGACCACTACGATCACCGCATTGGTGATGAGAATGAATGGCAGCAATTGCGCAGTCGCCTGCGTACCCTGACTGATCATCAGGTATTGCGACAAATAGCCGGAAACAAAACGGCCAAACACGAAAGAAGTCAACACACTGCCCATGGTGAACAAAATCAGGCGGCGGTCGCTTCTGAGTACACGCATGGTTGCATTGAAACCGGCAGGACTGGATTTGGTTTCTGAAGTCGCTTTGACTGCAGTGGCAGGTTTTCCCAGCACCTGCGATGCCAACAACGAGAAACCTGCAGCCAGCCACAATGGGCCAGAGACCTTGATGGCAAACAACCATGCTCCCAGAACCGGACCAAGGGCAAACGCCACATTGATCAGCGTATAGTTGAGAGAGAATGCTTTTGGTCTTTGCTCAGGTGGCAATAAATCTGCCAGCGTTGCCTTCAGCGAAATGCCGCGCAAGGTCAGCGCTGACTCTATGCACATCAGGGCCAGCAAAGCTGTCCAGGCATTTGGCGCTATCGTCAATGAAGCAGTACAAACAGCAACCACCACACCCGCCAGTTTCATCAGAAAATTCTTGCTGAGGCGATCTGCAAGGTAGCCTGCATACAGACTGAACAGGGTAGAAGAGAAAATGCTGCCTCCCAGAACCCAGCCTATGGTTTGCTGGTTAATGCCGAGGTGCTCATGCAGATACAGTGCCATGAAAGGCAGGGCGACAGCACGCCCCATGACAAAGACAAAGGAACTGAATAAAAGCCGTATCACGGTAACGGGAAAGCGGGACATCATCTTCCTTTTTTGTACATTCAAAAACGGGCGGGGGCTGATGTCTGACAGTATGGTAAAAAAAGCAGAAAGGAAAAATGGATATAATTTAAAAAAATTTTTCCTCTTTTATCGTCTCGATAAGCGCATAGACTATCCACCATGAAACTGCTCGATCAATACCGCAAACTGCACGCCTTCCTCCAGCATCATGAGCAACAGCCAGGCTTGCCAGCTCTTGCATTGGCCATGCATTGCAGTGAACGCAATATGCGCAACCTGTTGGCGAAAATGCAGCAACGTGGCTGGCTGGACTGGCAAGCCGGACGCGGACGAGGCAATCATTCGCAGCTTGAGCTTTTGCAAACCCCGGATAGTCTGGCGCTTGATCACCTCTCGCAATTTCTCGCACGCGGTGATCTGGAGCAGGCTTTTGCCAGTCTGGATGACCACCAGCGCCAGCAACTGGCAACGCGCCTGCCTGATTATCTCGGCATGCCGGACAGTGCCTGCCGCAGCTTGCGCATGCCCCTGTTTCGCAGCGTAGAAAGCCTGGACCCTTTAAAGGTTCATGGCCGTCTGGAAGCACATCTGGTGCGCCAGATTTTTTCACGCCTGACGACCTTTGATCATGAGCAAAAAGCCTTGCGTCCGGCTATCGCCCACCATTGGGAAAGCGAGAAAAACTGCACGGTCTGGCACTTCTGGTTGCGCCCCGGCCTGAGTTTTCATGATGGCGCTGAACTGGGTGTGGAAGATGTGAAAGCCAGTTTTTTACGTCTGCGCGATGAGTCGGCAATTTACCAACGCCTGTATCGTCACTTGCAGCATATAGAAACTGGCCCTAGTCAGCGCGTGAGCTTTTATCTGGAGCACCCCGATCATTTGTGGCCGCATTGCCTGGCCACGGCCAATTCATCGATCGTGCCACGCCAGCGGGCTGCCGACTTTGAACGCTTCCCGATAGGCAGTGGTGCCTTCCGCATCATACGCAACAATACCTATCAGCTGACCTTGCAGGCCTTCAAGGATTATTATCGTGAGCGCCCATTGCTCGATGAAATCGATTTGTGGATGTTGCCACCACCATCCGGCCCATCAGGATTTGATTTGCAGTTTGGCCACGCCAATGAAGACTGCACAAAAAAACAAACCATCATCGGCGCAGAATCAGGCTGCACCTATATCATCTGCAATCCTGCACGCAGCCTGTTTAAAACTGCAGAGCAAAGGCTGGCGCTGGCAGACTGGCTGGCACCGGAAACCCTGTTTGATCCTGATGAACGCAGCAGAAAACCGGCATCAGGCTTGCTGGTCATCTGGAAGCACCGCGTCGCTAAAAAACCAAAATGCAGCATTTTCAAAGCTGGCTGCAAATTACGCATGGTCAGTGGCCAGACCAAGGAAATGCTGAGCCTGGCGCAAGCCGTCAAGCAAAGGCTGGAGGCAGGCGGCTTCATCGTCACCTGGACCAGTCTGCCCTTTGATCAATTACTGGCACGCGACTGGATGAAAGACACCGACCTGGTCGTGACCCGTGAAGTCATGCATGACGATCAGGATTTTGGTTGCTATGAATGGTTTGCTGCTGACAGCGTCTTCCGCCGCTGGATGCCTGCCAGTGCACTGAAACCCATGGACGCTGACTTAATGAAAATCAAGGAACTGGCCGACAGCAAACGCCGCATGCTGGCTTATGCACGCATAGGGAAACGCCTGGTTAAGGAAGGTTGGCTGATACCGGTGTCGCATGAAAACCAGCAAGTCAGTATTGCCCCGCACGTAGCAGGAGTGAGGATGACGCCATTTGGTTTTGTATCGTTCAATGAAATGTGGCTAAGGCACTAGAACCTGCACAAAAGCAAGGAAATTGCATTCTACGGTAAGATGCTGATCCAATCCCTCTTTGTTTGCCCTGCATGAAAACCCGTATCCGTACCGAAGCCGCCGCCCTCTGGACCATTGCCTGGCCTGTCTTGATAGGACAACTTGCCACCGTAGGCATGAGTGTGGCCGACGTTGCCATGACCGGCCACCTCAGTGCAAACGATCTTGCCGCAGTTTCATTGGGGGCCAATGTCTGGGTGATTATCCTGGTCAGCGTGATGGGTATCATGATGGCGGTAAATACCGTGATTGCCCATGAAGTCGGTGCAGAAAATCATGCGCGCGTGCCGCATATGGTGCGTCAGGCTTTATGGCTGGGTCTGGGCGTGGGTCTGGTTGGCTGTCTGTTGTTGAATGTCGCTACGCTGGTTTTCAATTACCTGCAACTGGAGCCTGCCATCAATGCCAAGGCTTCAGAGTTTGTACATGTCATCAGCCTGGGCATGCCAGCCTTTGCCATGTACCGCGCCTTGTACGGGTACACCACCAGCCTGAACCAGACCAAGCCTGTGATGGTGATTGCACTGGGCGGACTGGCTTTTAATATCATCATCAACTGGCTGTTTATTTATGGCCATCTGGGTTTCCCCAAACTGGGCTCTACCGGCTGTGCCATGGCCACCGGCATGGGCCTGTGGCTGATGCTTGGGGCAATGATATTCTGGATGCGACGTGCTGAAGCCTACAAAGAGACTTTTCCTTTCAGCCATTACGAAGCACCGAACTGGGCAGAGATACGCTCTACCCTGCGCCTGGGCTTGCCGATAGGTGTCACGTATTTTGCTGAAGTCTCCGCCTTTGGTGCTGTCGGTTTGCTGATTGCCCGCTTTGGTGTGGTGCCGGTGTCGGCCAACCAGATCGCCCTGAATTTTTCATCACTGGTGTTCATGGTGCCACTCAGCCTGGGGATAGCGCTGACTACGCGGGTCGGGCAAACCCTGGGTGAAGGCGACCCGGAACGGGCGCGCTTTATCTCATGGACAGGCTATGCATTGTCAACCAGCTTTGCCATCATATCGGCTCTGGGCATCATGATCTTCCGCGACCTGGTGGCGGCGGCCTATACCTCTGACCCGGCAGTACAGGCCATGGCATCTGAATTGCTGCTGTATGCTGCTATCTTCCAGTTATCTGATGCGGCGCAGGTCACCGCATCTTGTGCCATACGCGGCTACAAAGTCACTCGCACACCGATGTTGATCCATCTGATGGCGTTCTATGGCTTTGCCCTGCCTATAGGTTGCCTGCTGGGGCTGGCACCGGCATGGCTGCCATGGCACCCTGAACAGCCTATGGCAGCGCGCGGTTTCTGGATAGGTCTGGTACTCGGCCTGACTATTGCAGGTATCATGCTGACCGGCTTATTGCATAAACTCAGTCAGCGCAGGATCATGCAAGCTGCTGGTACAAGCCGGTAATACCATCCATGGTACTGAGTATGCGCTCGCTGGTAGTGGCAACATTGGTGGCATATTGACGGGCATTTTTGGGTTCGCTGATCTTGCGCAAGGCATCATCAAAAAACATCCATTGTTGTTGCGCCAGCGCCAGTTCTTCGCGTATGCGCACGGTATTCGATGGCGCTGCCTGCAACGTTGTCATGCCGGCGACAAAGTCCTTACGCGCGGCTTCCAGCTTGAGCATCACATCCGGCGGTGCCACGCCCCATTGCTGGGCCTGGTAAAACTTGGCCATTCTTTGCGAGAGCATGCGCTGCCTGCCTGAGATATTCACCAATTGGCCCATGGCCGTGCCTGAATAGGTTTCCAGTTGCACCGTGGCCCTGTGGGCGATGCTCAAGACATCTTCATTGAGCACCATGATGAGGCGGGCATCTTGCTGATTGGGCTGTTTTTCCAGCAAGACTTTTTTATATCCCAGCCAGTTCTTTTCCATTTCAGACAGCAACTGCTTATTGTCATTGGTAGGTGCAAAAGTTTTCAGTTCGGCCAGTTGCCTGTCAAAACTCGCCAGTGAGGTATCTAGTATCTTGCGCGACTGCTCAACCTCTATCCCCTGCCCCAGTTGCAGATAAGCCTTGGCCAGACGCTGTGACAACATGCGCTGACGACCGGATTTATTGATCGCTTCATTCAAGCTGATGACTTGCGCAATCGCATAGGAAAGCACAGCAAGATTACCCACCGTCAATACTGCCCTGCCAATAAATCCACGTCTGTCCATGTCTTGCTCCTGAATAATTGTTGGGATTAATATTCACAAAGCAAACTTCATACCTGTATTTTTAAAGAAAACTGCCCCAAAATAAGGCGAACATCATTTAATGAATGATTTGAACACTGCGCACTTCTGTCGCGCTGCCTGAATTATTAGCAAGATTTCCCGGTTTTATTCCCAGTATCGTAGCCAGAATCAGTCTGAAGGCCATGCTTTCCGGTAAAATAGCGGGTTAATCAAATCCAACTGGCAAAACATCATGAGTCTCAAATGCGGCATCGTCGGCCTGCCTAACGTCGGCAAATCCACACTGTTCAATGCGCTGACCAAAGCAGGCATACCGGCAGAAAATTATCCTTTCTGCACGATAGAGCCGAACGTGGGCGTCGTTGAGGTACCTGATCCACGCCTGAAACAACTGGCTGACATCGTCAAGCCTGAGCGTATCCAGAACGCCATCGTTGAGTTTGTTGATATCGCTGGCCTGGTGGCTGGTGCATCCAAAGGTGAAGGCCTGGGTAACCAGTTCCTCGCGCACATCCGCGAAACTGACGCCATCGTCAACGTCGTGCGCTGCTTTGAAGATGACAACGTGATCCATGTGGCTGGCAAAGTCAGCCCTCTGGACGATATCGAAGTTATTCAGACAGAACTGGCCCTGGCCGATATGGGCACGGTAGAAAAAGCCATTCATCGCGAAAACAAGAAAGCCCGTTCTGGCGACAAAGACGCACTGAAACTGGTTACCGTGCTGGAACGCATCATGCCTGCCCTGAACGATGCCAAACCTGTGCGTGCACTGGGTCTGGATGCAGAAGAAATGCTGCTCATCAAACCACTGTGCCTGATCACTGCCAAGCCAGCCATGTATGTTGCCAACGTCTCAGACAGCGGCTTCACCAACAACCCATTGCTGGATCAACTGACAGCCTATGCAAATTCACAAAATGCCCCTATCGTGGCAATTTGCGCTTCCATAGAATCTGAAATCGCCGACCTCGACGATGCCGACAAAGCCGACTTCCTGGCCGACATGGGCATGCAAGAACCTGGCCTCGACCGCCTGATACGCGCCGGTTTCAAATTGCTGGGCCTGCAAACCTACTTCACCGCCGGCGTCAAGGAAGTACGCGCCTGGACTATCCACGTTGGCGATACAGCCCCGCAGGCAGCCGGTGTCATCCACACCGACTTCGAACGCGGCTTCATTCGCGCTCAAACCATAGCCTTTGATGACTACATCACATACAAGGGTGAATCCGGTGCCAAGGAAGCAGGCAAGATGCGCGCTGAGGGCAAAGAATACGTGGTCAAGGATGGGGATGTGCTGAATTTCTTGTTTAACGTGTAAACAAGATCCAGAAGAATCTGTCCAACGTCAGAAAATCCCACAAAAAGCCGCGACATTCGCGGCTTTTTTGCTTCCTTCATTGCCCTTGTGCCTGAGATGTAATATTTTAAGCATTCACCATCCCAGCCTTACTTATTCATATCACGGAGAGAATTTGCCTGACAAGAATCATTGCCGTTTCACTGATGCGGCACAGACATGAAACTTGATGTCAGAACCATCATGCTCATGTGGAGCGGGATTAATCTGCTGGGTGCCGGGATGATGGCACTCATTAGCTTTCATGCTGCGAATATCAAGGGCGCGCGCCAGTGGGCTGTCGGGCATCTCTGCATGTGCCTGGGTATTTTTTCATCTACCCAGATGTCACCGGAATGGCCACTCTGGGCGATAGGTGCCGCACCATTTCTCGCAGGCTCCGGTTTTGGTCTTCTCTATAATGGCATAGAAGCATTCAAAGGCAAGCGCTGCCAATACTGGATACCTGCCTGGGTAGGGTTGCAAATGACAATACAAAGTCTGTGGCTAGGTATGGTACAGGGTGACTTCAGGATGCTTCTGATTGCCAATTCCCTGGTGGCCAGCACAGTGTTTTTTGCATGTGCCCTGAGCCTGATGGTAAAAACTGCACAACCACTCAGAACCGCCTACCTGCTGGCGGCTGGTTCTTTTTCATTTATCGCTTTGATGAGCCTGCTCAGGGCGCTGAATCTTTTACGTATGCCTGGCGAGCAGGTAAAACTGTTTGCTCAGGGAGATATCAATCCTGTCTTTCTGGTGCTGGGCGGTTTGTCACAACTATCCATTTCGCTATCGCTGGTATTGCTGATTACCTTCCGCCTGGTCAGTGATCTGCGCGAGCAAGCCTCGCATGACAGCCTGACAGGTCTGCTGAACCGCCGTAGCTTCGAGGACGAATCCCGGCGTTTGCTGGCGCGCGCTGTGCGGACTGGCGAAACCCTGGCTGTCATCATGATTGACGTGGATTACTTCAAGCGTATCAATGACATGCATGGCCATCAGGCGGGCGATGAAGTATTGCGCCGTCTGGCAGCATTGCTGCAGTCCATAGTCCGCAGTGAAGATTGCCTGGCACGCTATGGCGGGGAAGAGTTTTGTGTCTTACTCATGGGTACTGGCGAACAAGGTGCAGCTCAGTTGGCCGAACGTGTGCGCCTGTTGTATGCCGAATTACAAATCGCCTGGAAAAACGAGATACTGCAAAGTACCCTGAGTGCCGGCATTGCAGATTCCTTGAGCAATGGCATGGATCTCGTTACCTTGGTGGACGCTGCAGATCAGGCACTGTACCGCGCAAAAAATGCGGGTCGCAACTGCATCACTTTGCACTCAGCAGGTAGCCCGCCACAATAGTTTGAATTTCGCTTGTTCCATGACTGTCACACCACTGTCAATAATTTCGGGTTAATGCCCCGGTTGCCAGCAGCAACCGGGGCACAAGTCAGTACTTAAAACTTCACATCGAGGCGTACGGATACATAACGGAATGCATTCCGTGTCGGCGTCCATGTCGTGGTCGTGATATTGGCTGGTGGATTGGTTCCTGTGGCATTGAAGCTGGCCAATGGGAAAGAGCGGTTGGCGCGGTATTGACGGTCAAACAGATTATTGATCCTGAAACTCAAGGTAGCGCGGCCAGACTTTTCACGGAAACCAAAACCGCCATGCACATAGGTAGTTGCCGGCACAAAGTTAAGCGGGTTTTGGTCAAGATTGGAAATCATGTCGCTCGCATACACCACATTCCCGGTGACGTAGGCATCAAAACTCATCTCAGGCAATTTCAGATCATATTTGAAACCTGCGCTGGCTTTGCGCTTTGGTGAGAATGGCATGCGCCCACCAGATACGTCATTGGTATTTTGATCGCCATACAAAGGGTTTTTCAAGATACAGGTGTCGTTGAAACCACCGTTAGGGCTGCCAGTCACCTGATAACAGGTAGAGTTCTTGAAAGAGGTAATGGTGGCATCGGTATAAGCGAAATTGGCATTGATCAGCAAATCTTTGCTTGCCAGTGCATTGATGTCCAGTTCTGCCCCGCGTGTCTGCACGCCTTCCAGACTATTCAGGCGGGTCTGATAAATCAGGGTATCTGGAATATAGCTGCCTGAATTTTGCTGATAGTCTTTGAACTTGCTGTTGAACAGAGTTGCTGCCACGGTCAGGCGGTTATCCAGGAAGTTACCCTTCATGCCGATTTCAAAACTCTTGGCCGTCTCTGATTTGACGGGTTGCTGCGATGCGGTCAAGGCAGACAGGCTGCTGGTGATATCGTAAGCCTGACCCTTATAGCCGGTAGATGCAGAGATATAGCCCATCAAGGTAGGCGTGAATTGTTTTTGCAAGCTCAGCTTGCCAGTGGTGGCGTTTTCTACATTGCCAACGCTGGAGAAGTTATTGACGGCGACATAGGGGCTGCCCAACGCCAATTTGGAAGGGTTTCCAGTTCCGGAAAAATGATAACCGGATTCTTGCCTGTTAAATCGTACTCCTGTAGTCAAAGTATAAGTAGGTAGGAATTCCCAACTGGCCTGGCCAAATACTGCCTTGTTGATATTATAGGTATCGCCATAAAACTCGGTAGGACTGGTCGCGACCAGGCCGTTTTCCCCGCGCTTGAAGTAACGCGCCAGTTCATTCTTGCCATACCAGAGACCGGCGACGTAGCGAAAGTTGCCAGTATCCGCTGACACCAGGCGTATCTCCTGCGTGCGTGAAATCACATCAAAACGGCCATGCTGCTCTGCTCCCTGGTTCAGGCCTGATGACTTGGTCGAACCTGTCACCGGGTAGTACAGCATGACCGGTGCATCGGTAAAATCCTGGTCACGCGAATCGTAGGCGTGATAGCGGTCACCCGAAGTAATCGAAGTCAGGGTTGCGCCGTTAGGCAACTGGTAATTCACCCTCAGGCCAAAACCACGCGTAGTCGATTCCTGCCCTGTGAATGTGTCATTGCGGATAGTGCGGTTGTCCGGGCCAGGCGTAATGCCCGCCAGCACTTGTGAGATAGGCATGGCTGGGGAATTATTCAGCAAGCCGTTTTGTATATTGGTGCCAGTCAGACTGGTGATGACCAGTGCGCAGCAATCGGTTTTTGTATAGTTATAGCGCGGCGAAAAATCGATGTCGAGATCATCTGTCAAGTGCCAGTTGAATTTACCCAAAAAGGTTTTACCGGCAGAGCCATTGGTCATTTTACCGGTGGTCAGGTTATTCACGTTACCGGGATAGTCATTATTGCTGGCAGCGATGCGGAAGCCAAATTTTTCTGACACTTCACCACCCACCGATGCACCCAGACGCCATTCCCTGTCGCTGGACAGCAATACACTGGCACGCGAAACGATGGGGCCGGAGATAGGTTTGGTGACGATATTGATGGCACCGGCAATGGCCGATTTTCCGAACAGGGTACTCTGCGGGCCTTTCAGGATTTCTACGCGGGAGACATCTGCCAGATCACGAAAAGCCTGTACCTGCATACCGATAGGAATATCATCGACGATCACGGCGACATCAGACTCCACCCCTATGCCTATTGACTGGGTGCCTATGCCGCGCATGTTCAAACCCGTGTTTGCGGGATTGTCACTCTGGGTCTTGGTCAAGGCTGGTGACAAGTCTATGATGTCGTCAAGGTCGCGCACATTATTGCGCTGCAATTGCTCTTCGCCAATAACGGAAATCGACATTGGCACATTTTCTAATTTCTCTACGCGCTTGTTGGCGGAGATGACTACTTTGGCCAGACCTTTTTCATCCACCTCTGTATTCACTGGCGCAGCTTTATTCGCTGTAGCTGCCGGCACATTAGCAGAAGCTTGCTGCGCATTGGCCGTATTCATGAAACTCAACATTGCCAATGCCACTGCAGCCGTAACTGGCGTCAATTGATACTGTTGAGTTACGTCACGACGATACTTTTTTTGTTGATTGCTATGTTTGGTATTGGTATTACTGCGGAACATTTTCGTCTCCTTGCGATTTAATAATTTTTATAATGGTTTTATTACTACGGCACTGCTCTTACTTATTTTTTGATAGATACACTGAATTTTTTGTGCTTTCCCCTAACGTACCAGACAAGGTTTCTTGTTATCAAAAGTCCATCCCGAAATCAAAAACTGCATGGCAACTGCATCATCCCGTGCACCTAATCTCATATTCAGATAGAGTTGATGTGCCGCTTCTACTGCTGCCATGTCCAGCTCGACACCCAGGCCTGGCTTGTCAGGTACATCGACCATGCCATTATTGATTGTCAGTGGCGCAAGCGTCAGGCGTTGGCCGTCCTGCCATATCCAGTGCGTATCGATAGCAGTAATTTTCCCTGGTGCGGCGGCGGCCACATGAGTGAACATCGCCAGCGAAATATCAAAGTGATTATTTGAATGCGAGCCCCAGGTCAGCCCCCATTCCTTGCACATCTGTGCGACACGCACTGAGCCTTGCATGGTCCAGAAATGCGGATCAGCCAGAGGAATATCGACTGCCCTCAGCTGTACGGCATGTCCCAGTTCACGCCAGTCGGTTGCGACCATATTGGTGGCTGTCGGCAAACCAGTTTCACGGCGAAATTCTGCCATCACTTCGCGGCCTGAAAAACCATCTTCTGCACCACAAGGGTCTTCGGCATAGGCCAGCACATCAGCACGATCACGGCACAAGCGTATGGCATCTTTTAAGGACCATGCGCCATTGGGGTCGAGGGTAATACGAGCGTCAGGAAATGCTTCAGCGAGAGCAGTGACGGTTTCTATTTCTTCTTCGCCACGTAATACGCCCCCTTTAAGTTTAAAGTCGCGAAAACCATAGCGCTGATGCGCGGCTTTTGCCAATGCAATCACAGCCCTGGTATCAAGTGCTGGCTGGCAGCGCAGGCGCGCCCAGTCATCATCTGGCCCGGCTACAGTGTCTGGATCAGGATAAGGCAGATTGGTGTCATGGCGGTTGCCGATGTAGAACAGATATCCCAGCATGGCGACCTGGCTGCGCTGCTGGCCTTCACCGAGCAAGGTGGCAACTGACACGCCCAGAAATTTGCCCAGCAAATCCAGCAGAGCAGATTCCAGCGCAGTAACTGCATGCACAGTGATACGCAAGTCAAAAGTCTGATGTCCGCGACCATTGGCATCACGCTGGGCAAATACCGTGCGGACTTGATTGAGCATGCTATTGAATGCGCCTACAGGCTGACCGATGATAAAAGGGCGTGCGTCTTTCAAGGTTTTTTCAATTTCGCTGCCGCCAGGTACTTCGCCAACCCCCTGATTGCCTGCACTGTCGGTCAGGATCACAATATTGCGGGTGAAGTAAGGGCTGTGTGCGCCACTGAGATTGAGGAGCATGCTGTCATAACCAGCCACAGGGATCACTTGCAATCGGGTCACGACAGGCGTGACATGCACTTGAGGACGTGGGTTGCTTACATTGGGAAACACTGGTGTCTGCATAAAAAATAGAGATGGTTTTTATATAAATTTGTTCTGGATTATTTCTTCAAAGGCTTTACTACTGACCTACGTCATCAGTGCGCCGTGATAGCGAACAAGCTGATTCAAGACTGTTAAAGTTAGCCGATTTCATTTTAATTTTATCTTTGATGGTACCGCTACCAAACAATGAATTTATGGTAGCGGTACCTTTTTTGGAAGTCAATCAATTTCTTGAGCGAATTGTAGGAGATTGAAAAATCGTGTTAAGTAGCGCCGAAATCAAAACGAAAATACAACGAGACATGCAACTTGCTATGTAAAGCAGTATGCAAACTATCGCAGTCAAGGAATCAAGGCAGGAAAGATGATAGACCAGGCGCGTTAAAAACATACTAAGCCCGGTCAGAGAAACTGAATACGCTTAAAAATCAAAATTCAACATCAGGCACTGTCACGTTCGACGATAGAAAAACCTATATCCTTGACTTTGTCTGTCACAGGATTGCCATCAACACGATCAATAATGAAGCGCGCTGCCAGGCTGCCTATGGCGGTACCGTCTATGCGCACGCTGGTCAGCGAGGGATTGAGGTCTTTTGAAAATTCCTGGTCGCCCAGACCTATCACTGCCAGCTTTGCTGGCACGGCTATACCCATTGCCTGCGCTTCTATGATGACACCCTGAGCCATCATGTCTGAGCTGCAAAAGATGGCATCGATGGCAGGATCATTCTCCAGTAAAGTGCGCAAGCCACTACGGCCACTGCCCAGTGTGGTCGGTGCCTTGACTATGCAAGTCGCAACTTCATTCGCACCTGCTGACCCCATGCCCAGGGCCAGAGCTGCATCAGAGAATGCCTTGTTGCGGCGTGCTGCGCGCTCATCATTGGCGCTGATGGTGGCTACGCGCTTGCGCCCACGACCATGTAGGTATTTGACGACTGCCTCACCGATTTTCTCATGAGAAAAACCGACCAGCATATCGATAGGGGTAGGTGTCAGGTCCCAGGTTTCCACTACCGGGATACCGCTGGCGAGCAGGCGCTTACGACCGAGCTCTGAACGCATGATGCCGGTCAGGACAACGCCATCTGGACGGCGCCCTATGATGGCTTCCAGCAAAGCATCTTCACGCGAGTTTTCATAGCCAGCCTGGCCCAGCATCAATTGGTAGCCTTCATCTGCCAACGACTTGGTCAGGGATTGCACCATCTCTAAAAATACCGAACCAGTGATGGTAGGTACCACCGCAGCCACCAGGCGGCTTTTTTTCGAAGCCAGGCCACCTGCCAGCAAATTGGGCACATAGCCAGTGCGCTCTACCGCTTCTTTTACTCTCGCCAGGATGGCGGGA
Source organism: Undibacterium sp. FW305-107 (assembly GCF_058788535.1). NCBI lineage: Bacteria > Pseudomonadati > Pseudomonadota > Betaproteobacteria > Burkholderiales > Oxalobacteraceae > Undibacterium > Undibacterium sp. FW305-107. The sequence goes on along the minus strand of NZ_JBYTAV010000006.1, from coordinate 265,006 downwards.
GACACTGCATCAGGGGTATTCAATGCCCGCGATGCAGTGATAGGCGCGACATTGGCCAGCTTTGCCACGTCGCGCAAAGTAAAGCCACCGCTGGAGCGGCGGCTGCGGCGCACAGGATCAGGCGCAAGCACATCGGTTGCGAGTGCTTCAGTTGCAATATCAGGTTTGGCTGTCGCTGTAGAGGATGACTTGTTTTTCATCGATAAATTATAGCATTGCAAATTCGCCCATAGCCATTTGCCAACGGCAAGGCCGCTGCTGACAATTCTGTTGCCAATCTTACTTCAGCTTGTCCAGAAACTGCAGTTCACCAGTCAAACGGATATCGTCCGACGCACTGCCCAGCATGACGATAAATTTGCCTGGTTCAGCTACCCATTTCAATTTGCTGTCATAAAACGACAGCATGGCCTGGTCTATGCTGAACGACACGCGCTTTTGCTCACCTGCTGCCAGTTTGATTTTCTGGAAACCTTTCAGTTGTTTGACGGGACGTACTACTGATGCAACCGGGTCTCGTAAATATAATTGCACCACTTCCTCACCATCCCGTTTGCCAGTATTGTGCAACTCAAATGAGACAGTCACGGTAGCGCCGGGCGACATGCTTGTATTACTGAAACTCAGATTGCTATAGCTGAATTCGGTGTAACTCAAGCCATGCCCGAAGGCGTAACGCGGCGTATTTGGTGCATCAATATAGGCGGATTTATAGACAACATTTTTCACGTCTTGCACAGGTCGCCCGGTTTCATAATGGTCGTATGAAATGGGAATCTGGCCTACGCTGCGCGGAAAAGTCATTGGTAGTTTTCCTGCAGGGCTGTAATCACCAAACAGTACATCAGCAATCGCATTGCCACCTTCACTTCCGGCAAACCATGTGTACAAAATTGCGGCGGCATGATCAGCTACAGTATTGAACACCAGAGGCCGACCAGCCATGATCACTACTGTGACTGGCTTACCCTTTGCCTGCAGCGCCTCGAATAATTGCGTCTGCAAACCCGGCAAGCCCAGCTCGGTACGCGATTTCGCTTCACCACTCATGTCCCAGCTTTCACCCAGCACCAGCAAGACAGTGTCTGCCTTGTCCACTGCCGCCAGTGCTGCAGAAAAGCCGTCGGTTTTAGAGCAGGCGATATCACAGCCTGGCGCAAAAATCACTTCCGTGTCTTTCTCTACATGGCTGCGTATGCCGTCCAGTAAACTGGCCACCTGGCCCGCATCTGACTTAACGATCCAGCCACCTTCCAGGTCACGGCGCGCATCTGCCAATGGACCTATCACGGCGATGGATTTGGCGGTTTTATTCAGGGGCAAGGTCTGCTTGTCGTTCTTGAGCAGCACCAGGGACTTGCGCGCAATGTCGCGTGCTATCAATCGATGACTGGGGTCATTCATCACCTCCTGTTCTCGCTTTATATCTGAAAAACGATAAGGGTCATCGAACAGACCGAGTTCAAACTTCTTGTACAGGATGCGCCTGACTGCATCGTCGAGCAAAGCCTCTTTCACTTTGCCGCTTTTGATCAGTTGCGCCAGAGAGCTGGAATAGACAAAGCCTTCCATATCCATATCGCTGCCTGCATTGATGGCTTTTAACGCCGCGTCAGGAATATCTGCGGCATAGCCATGTTTGACCATTTCAGCGATTGATGCCCAGTCGCTAACGACGAAGCCGTGGTACTTCCATGCGCCTTTGAGTAGGTCGCGCTGCAGATAACTGCTGCCAGTTGCAGGGATACCATTCAGGGTATTGAAGGAGTTCATGAAAGTAGCAACGCCCGCATCTACCGCCGCCTTGAATGGTGGCAGATAGGTTTCCCACAACTGATGCTCACTCATATCCACGGCATTGTAATCACGCCCGGCTGTCGCAGCACCATAGGCGGCGAAATGCTTGGCGGTAGCCATGACTGCATCAGTACCACCGAGTTTTTTTCCTTGAAAACCAAGTACCCGTGCTTTGGCAATCTGGCTGCCGAGATAGGTATCTTCGCCCGCCCCTTCCATCACCCTGCCCCAGCGCGGGTCACGGCTGATATCCACCATGGGGGCAAAAGTCCAGTGTATGCCGGACGCTGCCGCTTCTTTGGCGGCGATGTGTGCAGATTGCTCTATGGCCTGCAAATCCCAGGAGGCTGCCTCACCCAATGGGATGGGAAAGATGGTCTTGTAACCATGTATCACATCAAGGCTGAACAATAGAGGTATCTTCAACCGTGATTGCAAGGCCGCCGCCTGTACTTCACGGGTTTCTGCGACGCCTTTGACATTTAGCATCGAGCCTATTTTCCCCTTGCGGATTTCTGCGAGGATGTTGGTATTTTTATTGTTGGCAGGACCAGTCAAGTCACGCCCAGATAGCTGGTGTAATTGGCCGACTTTTTCTTCCATCGTCATCTGTTTTAACAGTGCATCGACTTTTTGCTGTATCTGCCTGTCTTGTGCTGACGCATTTGCCGTCAGGATCAGGGTAGCAAATAATGCTGTCAACGCTCTGGATTTATTATTATGCATATCGTGCTTTACCATGCTCATTTATTGATATTTCTTTTGCACACCGTCATAGAAGTTTTTTAAGGTAAAAAATGCCTTCTTCTTTTTACCGCTGTCAGAGATCAATCCCTTGCGGTTCCAGAAATCCTGAAAGTAAGGATGCTGGCGCCGTGGTGAGCGGAAATCCACCAATATCCATGGCGTCATGCCGCGTAGGCCGGGCATGGCGGTCAGCATCTTGAACTGGTTCTGGTATAGCAGTTCCTGATATTCTTCACTCCAGCGGGTATCCGCATCGGCGTGGTAACCAGCTAGGGCATCAGCGCCAAATTCTGTAATGATTACCGGCTTGTTGTATTTGATCTTGAAGCGATAATCCAGCATCTCTTTGGTGTTACTCCAGTACCAGCCTGCATATTCATTGAAACTGACCAGATCCAGTTTGTCTGCCAGCGGGTCTTCGACGATGACTTCATGTCCTTCGCGGTGCACTTCGAGTGCAGCAGCCACCAGACGGGTATCATCATTGGCACGCGCAGTATTCGCCAGTTTGCCCATGAATACATTACGGGCTTCACTGACCGGGGTTTCATTGCCTATCGACCAGATAATCACGCTGGCGCGGTTTTTATCCCTGAGCATCAGGTCTGTCAGTTGCTGGCTGGCGTTCTGGTAAGTGTCAGGATTAGTCCAGGAAATAGTCCAATACACCGGCACTTCAGCCCAGACCAGCAAACCCATTTCATCTGCCAGACGCAGCATTTCTTCGCTGTGCGGGTAATGTGCCAGGCGCACATAATTTGAATTCAATTCCTTGGCCCATTGCAGCATCATGCGCATATCTGCCTGGCCACGCAGACGGCCAACGATAAGTGGATTTTCATCATGCAGGGAAATGCCACGCAAGAATATCGACTTGCCATTCAGCAGTATGTCCTGCCCTCGTGTTTCTATGGTGCGAAAACCTATGCGGTCGCTGACTGTATCACCGGCAGCGGCAATATCGACTTTGTAGAGCTTGGGATTTTCAGGCGACCAGTACGTCATTTTTTCCACCGGGATGCTGATGGCCGCACGGCCATTCGCATCAGTTTTTACGGTAGTGCTGATACCTGCTTCGGCAATATTGATCCTGATATCTTCCGGCTTGCGCACACCAGCCAATTGCACAAAACCCTCTATGCGTTTGAGAGTGCCCTTGGCGAGCTGGATTTTATAATCATTGATATAGGTAGCTGGCAGCTCTGCGAGCAAGACATCGCGGGTGATGCCGCCATAATTCCACCAATCGGTATTGACGGTAGGTATTTCATGCTGATGCCGGGTGTTATCGGCCTTAACGACAACAAAGTTCCTGCCCTTGTTGAGCTTGCCGGTCACATCAAACTGAAATGGTGTGAAGCCACCTTTATGGCTGCCCAGTTTTTTACCGTTCAGATAGACATGAGCCTCGTAATTGACTGCGCCGAAGTAAAGAAAGTAATTCTTGCCCGCTTTGGGCTCAACATCAAATACCTGACGCAGCCAGATTGTGCCTTCATACAATTGCAGCTTTTCTGCCTGCGAATTCCAGTCACCCGGTATTTTCATTGTTGGTGACAGGTCAAAATTGTATTCGACCCAGTCGTTTTTATCCTTGGGTGCGCGGTCATCATAAAAGCCGCCTTTGCCAGTGGCTGACTCATCAAAGGGCATGCGGCGGTAATCGTAATAACCCATCTCATAGGGATCGATGATGTAATTCCAGCGTCCGTTGAGGCTGGTATGAGAACGGCCATAGATGTTTTGTATCGGTGATGAGGAGATAACTGATACCTCTGCAACAGCAAGCGGCCTGGCTTGCGCAAGTGCTGTACTACCGGTCGCCAGGCTGGCAAGCACAGCAAGCATGGTGCTGCAGATGACACTGCCCAGTGATGCTATTAAACGATGCATTTCACGTCCTTTACTAAATTTTTGATTGCTGTCTCACTTTTTACGATCATGTCTGAAGCATATAAAATCACCATAATATGGTAGCGGTACCATTTTTAGAAGTCAATGCTTTTCTGTGAAGCTGAATCCTGTCGCTGACAGCGAGGCAAAAATATCAATAATGAAAACTCTGCTTACCTATATCAAACCGTTCTTCATTCGTACTATCTACACCAATTACACCAATCAAAAAAGCCCGGATGCGATGCAATCCGGGCTTTCCATACAAGATAAGAGCTTCTGCGCTTTATCCTGCGGCACGTTGGCGGCCAGCCATATGCGAGCTGTATACATTACCTCTATCCATCAGCACCCCTGCTTCCACGGCAGCAATCCAGGCATCGGTGCTGCTGACGGCACCAAAATTGGAATGGAAGACCACACTAAAGGCGCGGTGGATTTCTTCTGCAGTGGCATAACCGGCAGCATTTTCATAAGGCAGAGAGCCTGTTGCATCATTCAGGGTTTCTACCTGATAACCCATATGTGCTGCTTCAAAGATGGTGCTGGCATTGCAGTTATGCGTCATGTAGCCAACGATGCTAAGGGTATTGATCTCATTCTTTTTCAACCAGTCGGCGGCATCTGTTCCTGTGAATACGCTGGCCATGTTTTTTTCTATGCGGTGATCAGCATGGCGGCTGGCAACTACGTCATGCAACTCCCAGCTTTTTGAACCACGGGCAAAAATAGGTGAATTTTCTGGCGCAGAATGCTGAACCACCAGGACAGGAATACCCGCAGCCTTGGCCACATCCATGGCCCGGCCTATGTTTTGCAGGGATACTTGCGGGTCAGGGTAGCTGATTTGCATATTGCCGGTGAAGTACTCGTTTTGCACATCAATAACGATCAGGGCGCGTTTTACAGTGGCGTTGGTGGTAGTGGTCATGACATTATCCTTTGGCGGCGATGGTTTTAACAGAGTGTAGTTTTAACAAACAGCAGCGCTGTTCATGGACTGTATTCTCAGCCATGGCGCTCTTTAATATAAGTGACCCGATTGCCAATATTCGATACAATCAGGCCATGCAGATATCAAACCCCGTGAATACGCTCAATACTGTGAATATTGCCGTGCTGGCCTTTGATGGCATCAGCCCCTTCCACCTGTCCGTCCCCTGCATGGTGTTCGGTGAACATCATGGCGGGCTGGCGATGCCAGTATTTGATCTCAAAGTCTGCCTGGATCAGCCTGGAAAAACGCAGCCTGAGGTACGCACCAATGCCGGTTTTGGGATACGCGTGCGGAATGGCCTGTCTACTCTGCTCAAGGCGGATATGGTCATCGTGCCATCCTGGCATGATGACCTGCGCCCTGCTCCACCAGCCTTATTGAAAGCCTTGCGCCAGGCTCACCAGCGTGGTGCGCGCATCATCGGATTATGCCTTGGTGCTTTTGTGTTGGCTGAAGCTGGCTTGCTGGATCAGCGCAGCGCTACCACCCACTGGGCGCTGTGTAAATCTTTCTCGGAGCGTTATCCACAGATCAGCCTTGATCCAAATGTCTTATATGTGGATCATGGAGATGTGATTACCTCAGCAGGTACTGCTGCCGGTATCGATTGTTGCCTGCATGTATTGCGCACTGAATACGGTGCAGATGTAGCAGCCCATGTCGCCCGCCGGCTGGTAGTAGCACCACACAGGCAGGGCGGACAAGCCCAGTACATAGAGCAACCTGTACCGGCACTGGCAGCAGATGACCGTTTATCCAAAGTGCTGGAATGGATGCTGGCCCATCTGGCCGAACCACAGCAACTGGATCAGCTGGCACAAAGAGCCTTGATGAGCAGACGCAGCTTTACCCGTCACTTCCAGCAGCAAACCGGCACGACCGTGGGTAAATGGTTATTGAATCAAAGGCTGGCGCAAGCCCAGCGCCAGCTGGAAACCAGCAAACGCGCGATTGATGATATTGCTGCCGATACCGGTTTTGGTACGGGACTATTGCTGCGCCGTTATTTCGCCCGCGAATTCAGTATCTCCCCCTCTGCTTACCGGCGTGCTTTTCAGGGGAATGCATGATTGCTGCACATCATCAATGAATGAACTGGCATGGAATATGCCTGAAACATCAGCATGAATAGAGCTTAGCCATTAAAATAGCCAGAACTCATTTTATAAATAGAGATGAGTACGAACATATATTCCGGCTTACTTAATTTGCGTCAAGATCATGCCCAACATACTGTCCCTTAGCATTTACCCCATCAAATCCTGCGCCGGTATCGCGCTGAATGCAGCCACGCTGAACGAAACCGGCCTCAGTTTTGAGGGCATACATGACAGGGAATGGATGCTGGTTAACCAGCAAGGGCAGTTTTTGACGCAAAGAGAATTTCCAAAGATGGCTTTGATACGGCCAGAAATTCACAGTGACGGACTTTACATCCATGCCCCCGGCATGCCTGTCCTTTCCCTGGACCAGCAAGAAGATACCCGCTCCACCTCTGTCACTATCTGGGAAGAAAATTTCGCTGCCCTTGATTGCGGCCAGGCCATGGCAGACTGGTTCAGCAAGGCGCTGGATACACCTTGCCGTCTGGTACGCAGCACACCACAGACGCAGCGCTATGCGAGTCAGAAATGGACGGGGAGCAAGCTGGTAGCAACCCGCTTTTCCGATGGCTACCCTATCTTGCTGACAGCATCTGCCTCACTGGATGACCTCAATCAGAGACTGGAAAAACAGGGCCGCAGCGCGCTACCCATGAACCGCTTTCGTCCAAATATCGTGCTGGATGGCATAGAAGCTTTTGAAGAAGACTATGCCGAGAATTTTGAAGCTGGCAGCCTGATACAACTGCGTCCGGTGAAGCCCTGCCCGCGCTGCCCCATACCATCAATAGACCAGAGTACCGGTGAATTTGGTCCTGACCCACTGGACATCCTGCAAACCTACCGGGCCAATCCCCTGGTCGATGGCGGCATCACCTTTGGCATGAATGTCATCGTCGAACAGGGTATTGGGCAACTGCTGCGCGTTGGTGATTCCATCAATATGAATATCGCATTTTAAATACGGGCCAACATGGAAAGCATGATGCCAGCGTCTACCGACATAGAGCCAGATGAAGTTCCATCTGCGCTGCTGGAATTGCAGCATGAAAATCAGACACTGCGTGCCCGGCTCGACAGCTTGCTTGAACTCGCCCATCGCAATCAAAGCATCATGGCGCGTCACCAGAGTTTCGATTTAAAGATCATCGGCGCAAACAGCTTTCGCGAACTCATCACGAATATTTTCAGTGCTCTTGCAATCACTTCGGAACTCGATGTCGTGTCGCTGGTATTGTTCGACAAATTTGGCGATCTGCAGCAGATGCTGTGCGACCTCAAGATCGATTTGAATGAATTTCCGCATCTGATTTTTTTGCGACATGAAGTTGAACTCAGCCAGCCGGAAACTGCCCTGCGCAAACCTCAGTTAGGTTTATACCAGAGCCTGGCATATTCATCTTACTTCAGCAGCTTCAATAAAAAACCGGCAAGTATCGCCATCATCCCCATGCGCAGGCAAGGCCGCCTGATAGGCTGCCTGAATCTGGGCAGCTTCAAGGCCGACCGTTTTCAGCCGAATATGGCGACTGATTTTATTGAACGCTTGGGCTCCATTATTGCGATCTGCCTGGAAAACGTCATCAACAATGAGCGCCTGACCTATATAGGTCTGACCGACCCTTTGACCAATGTCAGCAACCGCCGCTATGTAGAACAGCGCATGCTGGAAGAAATTGCCCGCGCACGCAGACAAAGATACAGCATCGCCTGCATGTATCTGGATATCGATTTTTTCAAGCAGATCAATGACCGTTACGGCCATCAGGGCGGTGATGATGTGCTGAAAGAAGTAGCAAAACGCATCAAGGATGAATTACGTCTCAGTGACACCCTGGGCCGTTTTGGTGGTGAAGAATTTGTGGTGGTGCTGGTCAACACCAATTTGCATGATGCGATACAAGTAGCAGAGCGTATACGCAAGAGTATCGAGGGCCAGGATTTTGTATTGAGTGAGGCTGGCACTTGCCAGGCCACGATATCGATAGGCCTGACGACCATTGATGAAAATACCAATTACGACGATGCCAGCAGCATTGCCCGTGATCTGGTGTTGCGTGCTGACCGTGCCTTATATCAGGCAAAAAATGGCGGGCGTAATCAGGTGCGTTGTTTTTAGGCCGGGCTTATGCTTACGCAGGCTTTTTGCCGGCCTGCAATTGCTCGTACTTCGCGTTCAACTGTTCTGGGGTTTCGCGCCACTCAGGATTAAAAGGAATGCAACTGACCGGGCACACCTGCTGACATTGCGGCTCAGTGTAATGACCGACACATTCAGTACATTTATGCGGGTCAATCTCATAAATTTCCGGCCCCATGTAAATGGCGTCGTTGGGGCATTCGGGTTCGCAGACATCACAATTGATGCAATCGTCTGTAATCATCAGGGCCATGTTGTCACTTCACTTTCATGTGCTGCGCAGCCAATATCTGCTTAGCTTATACCTGCCTGGCAGCACCTGCTAATATTTACTTTAAGACTTGTTCTCGGCCAGCAAAGCGACCTTTTTCTTCAGCCAGCGATCGACAGAAGGGAAAACAAATTTTGACACATCGCCACCAAACATGGCGATCTCACGCACTATCGTACCTGAAATAAACTGATATTGATCAGAAGGTGTCAGGAACAGGGTTTCTACATCTGGCAGCAGATAACGGTTCATGCCCGCCATCTGGAATTCATACTCAAAGTCAGACACGGCACGCAAGCCGCGCACGATGACACGCGCATCATTTTTGCGTACAAAGTCTTTTAGCAAACCAGAGAAACTCTCTACTTTGACATTCGGGTAATGTCCCAGCACTTCATTGGCAATTTCCAGGCGTTCATCCAGGGAGAAAAATGGATTCTTGCTTTTGCTATCCGCCACACCCACCACCAAAGTATCAAAAAGACCGGATGCGCGACGCACCAGATCTTCATGACCGCGTGTCAGCGGATCGAATGTTCCCGGATAAACGGCTGTGACCATCTTCACTCCCTTTTTTCGCAATCTGCATAAGGATATGCACCAAGTTGAGCAGGCATTATGCCTGATTTTCGTGCGCCTCATGCGGCAAAATGTTGCGTTGCAGTATATGGAAGTACACACTACCGGCTTTATCGGCACGGATAAGTTGCCATCCACTTAATAATTTAGCTAATTTTTCTTCTGTCGCTGCATCGCCTGAAGTTTCAGCCAGGGGAAACTCGGATTCAACATAAATACAGCCTTTCGGGCTCAGCAATTGCGCGCAAGCTGGCAAGATACGACCCAGCCAATCCTGCTCAAACGGAGGGTCAAGGAAGATCACATCCATTTTTTGTGACTGGTTTGCCATACTTTCAACTGCCTTGAGAGCATCGGCCCTGATCAGTTTGCATTGGCTGGCTTGCAGTTTGTCCCTGACTTGCTCCAGTTGCTTATAAGCAGGGGTATGCGCCTCCACCATGATGACCTGAGCTGCACCGCGACTGGCAGCTTCAAAACCCAGGGCACCGCTGCCAGCGAACAGATCCAGGCAATGCACGCCTGTCCAGTTATTGTGCAGCAAGTGATTGAGCCAGTTAAACAGGGTTTCTCTGACGCGGTCTGGCGTAGGACGCAAACCCTCGGCATCAACCACGCTGAGCAGGCTGCGTTTCCACACGCCGCCTATGATGCGGACCTGATGGTTTTGACGTTTTACTACCGACGTTTTTGCGGTCGCGTTTTTTGTTTTTTTATTACTATTTGTTTTCATTGCATGCTTGCTACGGCTAAATCAGTTTACGTTGCGCTGTCTGTTAAAATGGCAGCATTCTAATATCAGGGCTGGCTTATTTGCCGCCCGCACTCCCAAATATCCCGATGTTTAGTTTTTTCAAAAAGAAGCCCAAAGAAGAGGCGCCAGTTGTTGTGGCTGATCCTGCACCCGTTGTTACAACACCAGCCAGTCCTGCACCTGCTGTTGCTACGCCTGCCATCGGTACCACGGTTACCGCTCCTGCGCCTGTGGCTGAAGTTAAGCCAGCGTTGGCAGATGTTGTAGCCCCTCAAGCACCAGAACCCGAGCAAAAACGCTCATGGTTAAGCCGCCTGAAAGCCGGGCTGGCTAAGACTTCCTCGAATCTTACCACCCTCTTCATCGGTGCCCGCATTGATGATGATTTGTATGAAGAGCTGGAAGCTGCCCTGCTGACCTCGGATGCAGGTGTGGAAGCTACCCAATTCCTGCTGGATGGATTAAAGAAAAGGGTCAAGGAAGAGAAGCTGACGGATGCCGAGCAAGTCAAGGCTGCCCTGAAAGTGTTACTGCTGGAATTGCTGACCCCTTTACAAAAACCACTGGAACTGGGCCGTTATCAACCCTTGGTCATGATGATCACTGGTGTGAATGGTGCTGGCAAGACCACCACGATAGGCAAGCTGGCCAAGCATATGCAAAGCCATCAGCAATCCGTTTTACTCGCGGCGGGCGACACCTTCCGCGCAGCAGCACGTGAGCAACTGACGATCTGGGGCGAACGCAATAATGTCACCGTCATCGCACAGGAATCTGGCGACCCTGCCGCAGTGGCTTTTGATGCAGTCGCCTCTGCCCGCGCCCGTGGTACGGATGTAGTGATGGTGGATACTGCAGGCCGCCTGCCTACCCAGCTACATCTGATGGAAGAATTGAAGAAAATCAAACGCGTCATCGCCAAAGGCATGGACGGTGCGCCACAAGAAGTCTTGCTCATCATCGACGGTAACACTGGTCAGAATGCCCTGGCCCAGGTCAAAGCCTTTGATGATGCCCTGCAATTGACTGGTCTGGTCATCACCAAGCTTGATGGCACTGCCAAAGGTGGCGTGCTGGCAGCGATTGCCAAGAACCGCCCTGTGCCCGTCTATTTCATAGGCATAGGAGAACAGATTGAAGACTTGCAACCGTTTAATGCACAGGAATTTGTTGACGCGCTGTTCAGCTAAATGTGACTGAGAACAAGCACAACAGCCATTGATGAAGCTCAAAAAGACCATACGCGACCATGATTGAATTTGAACACGTCAGCAAACAATATTCGCAAGATGTCTATGCGCTCAAGGATGTTTCATTATCGATTGCCGCCGGTGAACTGATCTTTCTGGCTGGCCCCTCTGGTGCTGGCAAGTCCACCTTGCTAAAGATGATCGCTGGCATAGAAAAGCCAACAGCGGGTACAGTCAAAGTGAATGGTCAGGACATAGGCAAACTGAAAAACAGCAGCCTGCCTTATTTGCGCCGCAAGCTGGGCTTGATTTTGCAAGATCAAAAACTATTGACTGACCGCCATGTACTGGCCAATGTCATGCTACCCATCATCGTTACCGGTGCTTCCCATAGCGAAGCCGAAACCCGCGCCCGCATAGCGTTGGAAAAAGTTGGCTTGCCTGACAAAGCTTATTCTTTGCCGCTGGCTTTATCCGGTGGAGAACAACAGCGCGTGGCGATTGCCCGTGCCATCGTCAACCGGCCACAGATCATTCTGGCGGATGAACCTACCGCCTTTCTCGATCGCGACAATGCCAACAAGGTATTGGGTGCGCTCAAGGCTTTCCAGAGCGCGGGGGTCACCTGCATTATCTCCAGCCATGATGAACAATTTCTCGATCAGGCCAGCCGTGTGATTTATCTCAGCCAGGGTCAGGTAGTCAGTACCTGGAAATCCTCGCTCGCCGCCTGATCCTGCATGACAGAATAATAAGGATGAATTCATGACCAACTGGTTCCGTCAGCATTTGTTTGCCATCAAGAGTGCGTTTGCCCATTTACGCGGCAGCCCTGGCAATTTCTTGTTCAATGTACTGGTTGTTGCGATTGCACTGGCCTTGCCCATCGCTGGCCTGACCCTGATAGAGAATATACGCCCGATCTCTTCGCAACTATCAATAGAGCCTGAAATCAGTATTTTCGTCAGCCCGGACACGCCAAGGGCAACTGCTACTGCCTTGTCGATACCCTTGAAGAAATTGCTGAAAGAGAAAAACATCACGGCAAACTTGAGCTTCATCCCCAAGGACAAGGCACTCGCCAGCCTGGAGCAGTCATCCAATCTGGCCGAAGTCTTATCCACTCTGGGCGGCAATCCCTTGCCGGATGCCTATGTCTTGTCCATGTCGAATAATGAGGCTGGCAAGATAGAGGCGCTGGTAGAAGAAATCAAACAAATGCCTGATGTCGATGTAGTGCAACTGGACTCGGCCTGGGTCAAGCGCCTGGCAGCACTGGTGCAGATCATGCAACTGGGTTTGTTATTCCTGGCTGCCACGCTGGGTGTGGTGGTGGTGGTCGTGGTGTTTAATGCAACCCGTCTGCAAGTCATTTCACACCGGGCTGAAATTGCCGTCTCACGCCTGTTGGGGGCCACCAATAGCTTTATCCACAAACCTTATTACTATACCGGCGCATTGCTTGGCTTATTGGCGGGTGGCCTGGCACTGGGCCTGATCGCTGCATCACTGCAGCCTTTGAACAAGGCTATTGCTGAATTTGCTAAATTATATGCCTCAGAATTCCACCTTGCTCCGTTGGGTATCGTACAGAGCGCCATTCTCCTGGCTGTTAGCATGTTGCTAGGATTGGTAGGCGTTTTTCTGTCAGTAAGAAGACAACTGGCACGTGCAAGTTAAATTAATAGCTGCCATTGCAAAATAAATCTGGTTTTGTTTCGTCTACATGATGTTAGCGCTGCCTGCGTCAACGAAGTTGGCCGGGCGCCTTGATTTGCAACAGCCTCTTACAATTTGCATCAACAGGATTGCAACTTTCAAGCCTGAGCCGTATCTAAGCAATATAAATGTTGTAAATGAATGCTAGTTTTTCAATAGATTTATTTGATGAAGTTCATAGAATCTGATTATTAGCACTCTTCTCAAGAGAGTGCTAATATAGGAACTTGAAAGTGCCAAAAGGAGTAATTGATACTCTTAAGGCAGCAATAAGGAGGAAAAATGGCAACTACATCGACACAATTGATCCCTGCAACTGACAGCACAGCATTGGCCCTGGGCTTCAGTGGTACGCTGGGTAATATTGATGCCTATATCTCTGCAGTCAATCGCCTGCCCATGCTCACGCATCAGGAAGAGATCGACTTCGCAAACAAATTACGTAATGACAATGACCTGGCTGCCGCGCAGCAACTGGTTATGTCGCATCTGCGTCTGGTAGTGTCCATCGCCCGTGGTTACCTCGGCTATGGCTTGCCACACGCTGACTTGATTCAAGAAGGCAATATTGGCCTGATGAAAGCCGTCAAACGTTTTGACCCTGACCAGGGCGTGCGTCTGGTGTCCTATGCCATGCACTGGATCAAGGCTGAAATGCATGAATACATTTTGAAAAACTGGCGCCTGGTTAAAGTGGCAACGACCAAAGCCCAGCGCAAATTGTTTTTTAACCTGCGCAGCCATAAAGAAGGTCTGGACGCGATGACACCCAAGCAAATTGATGCCCTGGCATCAACACTGGATGTCAAACGCGAAGAAGTCATCGAAATGGAAATGCGTTTGTCCGGTCATGATATTGCCCTGGATGCGCCGACGGATGATGACGATGAGAAATTTGCCCCTATCGCCTATCTGAAAACGGAATCCGACGAGCCTACCCGTGTTCTGGAAACACGTCAGTATGACCGTCTGCAAAGCGAAGGACTGGAATCTGCCTTGTCCAAGCTGGATGCACGTTCGCGCCACATCATAGAATCACGCTGGTTGAAAAATGATGATGGTACAGGTGCTACCCTGCACGAGCTGGCCGATGAATACGGTGTCTCTGCCGAACGCATACGCCAGATCGAAAGCGCAGCCTTGAAGAAAATGAAGGGCAGCCTCAGCAGTTTTGCTTGATCAGACATGCACTAGCAATGAAAAAGGCACTCGCAAGAGTGCCTTTTGTTTTATACGCCGGATTTATACGGTAGTTCAGAGCAAGCTGCTCAAACTTATTTCAATAATATCTTCAAATCATGCGCAACAGGTTCTGCCCCCTGACCATGGCGCAAGAATAAGCGTATGCGCCCCTGAGGATCAAATACATAACTGCCGGCAGTATGGTCTACGGTATAACTACCCGGGGTTTTACCCTCTACCTTTTGATAAAACACCTTGAATTCTTTGGCGACCCTGGCTGTTGCCGCTGCATCGCCATACAAACCAAGGAAACGCTTGTCGAAATTGGGTACATAGCTGGCCAATAAAGTCTGGGTATCACGCTCAGGATCAAGCGTTACGAACAGTACCTGCACCTTGTCGGCATCAGCACCAAGCAGCTTCATGACATTGGCCATTTCCACCATGGTGGTCGGACACACATCCGGGCATTGGGTATAGCCAAAAAAAATGACGACAGCCTTGCCCTTGAAGTCTGCCAGGGTGCGCGCCTTGCCATTGTGATCTGTCAGGGCAAAGTCTTTGGCGTAATCAAGACCTGTCAGATCCGTGTTATTGAATTTTTCCTGCGCGGGATTGCAAGCCACCAGGGTCAGCAAACTCAGCGCCATCAGCATACTGGTCACATGCTTCAGAATTTTCATAGCTTGATATAGTGATCAATCAACAAGGCTGCGAATAGCAGGGACAGATAGATGATGGAATAGGCAAAAGTCTTGCGTGCCAGTATGTCATCATAATGCTTGTAAATACGCCATGCATACCAGAGGAAAATCAGGCCAAGGATGATCGCGCTGACCAGATAAATCAGGCCACTCATATGCACCGCATAAGGCAGCATGCTGGTGGCAAACAGGGCAATGGTGTATAGCCAGATGTGGAAACGGGTAAATTCCAGACCATGGGTAATCGGCAACATCGGCAAACCAGAACGCGCATAGTCATCACGCCTGTACATCGCCAGCGCCCAGAAATGCGGCGGTGTCCAGATGAAGATGATCAACACCAGCAACCAGGCCTGCATCGGTACATCGTTTGCCACGGCTGCCCAACCCAAGGCTGGCGGCATAGCACCGGACAAACCACCGATAACGATGTTTTGCGGTGTCGCCGGTTTCAGGATGATGGTGTAAATAACGGCATAACCGACAAAGGTAATGAAAGTCAGCCACATGGTCAGGGGATTGACCATCGTGTACAAGATCCACATACCCATGCCACCAATGACACCTGAGAAAACCAGAGTCTGTGGCACGGTGATTTCACCCTGGGCCGTTGCACGGCGCGCAGTTCTTGCCATGCGGGAATCAATTTCTTTTTCTACCAGACAGTTTACCGCAAACGCGGCACCAGCCAGCAGCCAGATACCTATGGTGGCAGCAACAACAACACGCCAGTCAGGCAGGTCTGGCGTCGCCAGGAACATGCCGATGACGGCACAAAATACGGCAAGCTGGGTAACACGGGGCTTGGTCAAAGCCCAGTACTGAGCCAGGCGATTGGAGGGCAAACTTAAAGTGGTCATGATCTATCTTTGGCAGCGGCAAGGCTCACATGCCTTATGCGGTAGTTTAACATGGTCAGCAAGAGCACGAGCATGGCGGCCATCCCATTATGCAAAACTGCCAGCAGCAAAGGCCAGGAAAAGAATACGGTAGAAACACCGATGATGAATTGGGCAAGAATCGCGAGCAAGAGATTGCGCCCCAGCTTTTCCAGTCCAGCAATCTTGCGTGCCCTGAGAGCAGTCCAGAGGCAGACAGCAACTACCAGCAGGGCAAAATTCCTGTGTACCCAGTGTATGGCAACCAGGGCATTGAAGGGCAGGTAATCACCACTCATGGTCTGACCTAGCTGACGCCAGAGACTGAAGCCATGCTCAAAGTCCATTGCCGGTATGGCTTGCCCATTGCACATAGGGTAATCATGGCAAGCCAGGGCAGCATAGTTAGTACTCACCCATCCACCAAGGGTGATTTGTACAAACACCAGTAATAAGGCCAGGCTGGCAGGCCATAGCATGCGCCTGCCATCTGCGATGGCAATGTTGATACTAGTAAGGGAAGAGCTTTGCTGTTCCAGGCTGGCACTGAGCAGCGCGAGCAAACCCATGCCCAATATCAAGTGAGTGGTCACTATGATGGGTTGCAGCTTCAGAGTGACCGTCCAGGCACCGAAAGCGCCTTGCAGGCAGACAAAGAACAGCAGGAAGGTCGCCAGCCAGGGGCTGGACTCGAGTTGACGACGGCGCGCCCAGGCGATGCCCATCTGGGCAATGATCAGTATGCCCACACTCATGGCCAGATAACGGTGCACCATTTCTATCCAGGCTTTTTGCAAAGTGACAGGACCGGTAGGCATGGCAATTTCAGCCGCCTTGATAGCCGCATGGGATTGCAAGGGATTGGCCTGGCCATAGCAACCCGGCCAGTCCGGGCAGCCGAGGCCAGAATCTGTCAGGCGAGTGAATGCGCCGAACATGATAAGTTCAAAGGTCAGCGTCACGGTCACCGCAATGAGCTTGCGGAATTTATTCTTTTCTTTGGATAAGAAAACCATAGCCGCCGGGATCACCGCGACCATGAGAGCTGTCAATGCAATCTGCAACCACATGATTCTTTTTTAACCTATCGCTGACGCACGCAATAACTTGCTGAGGTCTTTTTTAATTTTGTTGGGATCTGCATTTTTTTGATAACGCATCATCAGATTACCGCGTGGATCTATCAGGTAAATATGGTCGCTGATCTGGGTATCACTTTCAGTCGGCAACCAGGCTTTGAGGGCGGCAGCATCGACCTTGAGCATGCGCGCACCGTCATGCTGGCGTATCAGCATGGTATCGATAGGTGCATCATCAGTAATCAGCCAGACGCGCTCTATCCTGTCCATCTCCTTGCCCTGGGCAGTACGTAACTGGCGGATGTCATACATTCTTTTTTGGCAGGCATCGGCGCAAGCACCGCTATCCACCTGCACCATCAGCCACTTGCCTGCATAGGCTTCCAGGCCAATGACAGGATCTGTCGCTGCAGCACCCAGCAAGTGCCCAGCCAGTTTAGGCATGGGGTAATTGCGTGGATCAAGAATAGTGCCGTAATTGGTACGGCCACTGGGCTTGATGACATAGTAGGCCAGATAGGAAAAAATCATCGGGGCGGCACAAACAGCCAGCACCATCAATAATTTCCAGCGACCACGCGACTTTTGCTTTTCAGTTTTTTCCACGACGAAATCCAGTAACAACAAAAAATAAGAAGGCCATCAAGGCCAGTGCATACCATTGAAAGGCATAGCCTCTGTGCTTGTCGGCACCAGCCGAGGGCATTGGCCATTCACGCAAGAGACCATCGCCCTGCGCGGAAGTTTGTTCCAGCGTTTGCTCAAGTACAAAGGGATAAAAATCCCAGCGCGTTTGTTTTGCCAATGCTTCCACATCAATGTTCTGCAAGAGACTGCCCGGTTTGACAGCTTCGGCCTGACCGAGTTGCATGACGCGGTCAAGCTTGTCCCTGAGCATGCCTTCCAGCACAACTTGACCACCTGGTGCCGGTACATCTGGCATATGCATACGGTCACGTGCATCACGCGGATGCCAGCCACGCGCGATCAAAATATACTTGCTGCTATCAGCCAGCTTGAAGGGCATCAGCACATACAAACCCGCTTTACCCTGCAAGGGGCGATTATCCAAATACAGGGGCCATTCACGTATGAATTGCCCGCTGACTTGCAACTTGCGAAATGCCTGCAACTGATCAGGCGGCGTCTTCTCATTCAATACCAGGGCTGGCAAATGCTGGCGTTCAGCCATTTGCGCCGCCAGGCTTTCTTTTTCTTGCGCCCTGTGCGTCTGCCATTGCGCCAGAGAGATACCCAGGCTGACCAGCAGCAGGCAGGCAATAAACGGGATCAGGCGGAAGCGGAAGGAAATAGGCATTCAGGTATTAAGGTATTACAATGCAGGAGTCGATCAATCAAAAGCACCAACAATAGCTCAGTATGAAAATTCTTGTCGCCATCGCTTTTTTCCTCATCCTGTTCAGCCTGGGATCAGCCCTGGTTTATCTGATGAAAGACAAGGGAAAAAGCAATCGCACGGTCAAAGCACTGGCATTCCGGGTCGGGTTTTCCATCACCCTGTTTTTGCTGATCTTGCTGGCCAATCACTTTGGCCTGATACAGCCTACCGGCATCAGGTAATTTTGCGTTTACTGTCGCTTAAGCGCCAGTATCGTTCGCTGCTCAAGCACTTTCATATATGTAAAAAAGCCGCACTAACTGTGCGGCTTTTTTTACGCTACTGAAGCTTGCTTACAGCCAGTAGACAACAACGTACAGACCCAGCCAGACCACGTCAACAAAGTGCCAGTACCAGGCAGCGCCTTCGAATGCGAAGTGATGCTCAGGTGTGAAATGGCCTTTCATGACACGGTACAGAACGACGGACAACATGATCGCACCCATGGTCACGTGGAAACCGTGGAAACCGGTCAGCATGAAGAAAGTGGAACCATAGATACCGGAAGTCAGTTTCAGGTTCAGTTCGCTATAGGCATGCATGTATTCATAAGCCTGGAAGCCCATGAACACGGCACCCAGCAATACAGTAGCAAACAACCAGAATGCTGTCTTGGCACGATGGCCTTCACGCAAAGCGTGGTGAGCAATCGTCAGCGTCACACCGGAAGTCAGCAACAAGGCAGTATTGATCGTAGGGATAGGAAAAGGTCCCATGGTTTTGAAGGCTTCGACTGTACCAGCCGGGCCTACATTACCCCAGTTGGCAGCAAAATCAGGCCACAAGACTTTGTGATCCAGATCAGCCAGCCAGGGCATACTGATGGTACGTGCATAGAACAATGCGCCAAAGAAGGCTGCAAAGAACATGACTTCAGAGAAAATGAACCAGCTCATGCTCCAGCGGAAGGAGACGTCGATACGGGCACTGTATTTGCCACCTTCGGATTCAGCAATCGCTTCACCAAACCAGTTATACAAAACTACCAGGGTCAGGATGATACCTGCAAAATTCAGGTAAGAACCCCAGGCCAGACCATTCACCCAGGCAGAAGCACCTATCATGGTCAACAATAAGGTGGTGCCACCGAGGACTGGCCATTTGGATGGGCCAGGCACAAAATAATATGGCGCATTAGCGTGTTGAGAACTCATTTCCATCTCCCGATGCAATTTAATGTACTGCTTGAATTGTTATTTCGCGACTACATGTTTGACTATCATTATCAGCACTGCAATGAAGATCAGCGCACCTATGATGCCGGCAATAATCACGTGAACAGGATTCAACTGTGCTGCATCCTGCTCATAATCATTTTTCTTGCGTATTCCCAAAAACGACCAGAATACGGCTTTCATTGTTGCCACAAACGAAGCCTTACGCTTGCTTGCTTCTTTTAAATCCGTCATAGCTTGCCCTGTCCTTCTCCAACCTGGGCAGCGCCTGCCTGCGGCTTCATGCCTACTTCAAAAAACGTATAAGACAAAGTAATTGTCTTGACATCCTTTGGCAAGGCCGGGTCCAGATAAAACACCACTGGCATTTGCCGCGCTTCATTCGGGCCCAGGGTCTGCTGCTTGAAACAGAAGCATTCCATCTTTTTGAAGTAATTGGCAGCCTGTTGAGGTGCGTAGCTGGGTATCGCCTGCGCATCCATTTTGTAAGACTGCTTGTTAACTACTTCATAAACGATCTGTGTCATTTCACCGGGGTGCACTTTCATGCTCGCCACAGTAGGACGAAAACGCCACGGGCCTTGTGTGTTTGCATCAAACTCAACCGTCACTTCACGGCTTCTGTCGATTTGGGAATTGGATATTTCTTTTACTGAAATATCCTTGGGCGTCAAAATATTCACTCCCGTCAATTCACAAATCTGTTTGTAGATGGGCACCAAAGCGTAACCAAATCCAAACATCAGAACCGCAATCACCAGCAACTTGCCCAGCATCTTTGCATTCAGCTTGTTCTTGCCAGCAACGCCGGATTCCTCTTGCAACATGAAGCTATCCTATCAGCGTAACCAGGTTTGCTTGATGAAGACACCGGCAAAAAACACCAGCGCCACAGAAAACAGAATGATGGCTGTTCGCAAGTTATTCGGTTTTTTTTGATTACTCATTTTTTGTCTTGCTCCGGAAAAACCGGAGCAAGCCTAAGCCGTACTACATTATTTGAATTCTGGCGGTTCTTCAAAAGTGTGGAAAGGCGCAGGGCTAGGCACTGTCCATTCCAGACCTTCAGCACCATCCCATGGTTTTGCTGCTGCTGGTATACCGCCTTTGATGGACGGGATGACCACAGCCAGGATGAAGTACACCTGCATCAAACCAAAACCAAACGCACCAATCGTTGCCAGCTGATTGAAATCAGTGAACTGTGCAGGGTAGTCGGCATAGCGACGTGGCATACCGGCCAGACCCAGGAAGTGCATAGGGAAGAAGGTCACGTTGAACAAAATCAGCGAACCCCAGAAGTGGATCTTGCCACGTGTTTCGTTGTACATGAAACCTGTCCACTTTGGACCCCAGTAGTAATAACCGGCGAACAAGGCAAACAGGGAACCCGCCACCAATACATAGTGGAAGTGGGCAACCACGTAGTAAGTATCCTGCAACTGGATATCAATCGGTGTCACCGCCAGGATCAAACCTGTGAAACCACCCATGGTGAACACGAAGATAAAACCGACAGCAAACAACATAGGCGTCTCGAAAGTCATCGAGCCTTTCCACATAGTCGCTACCCAGTTAAACACTTTCACGCCAGTAGGTACCGAGATCAGCATGGTCGCATACATGAAGAACAACTGTGCCGTCACTGGCATACCGGTTGTAAACATGTGATGTGCCCAAACGATGAAGGACAGGATAGCGATGGATGCCGTTGCGTACACCATCGACGCATAGCCAAACAAAGGCTTGCGGGCAAAGGCAGGAACGATCTGGGAAACGATACCGAAGGCTGGCAAAATCATGATGTACACCTCTGGATGTCCGAAGAACCAGAAAATGTGTTGGTACATGACAGGATCACCACCGCCTGCAGCATTGAAGAAGGATGTACCAAAATGACGGTCAGTCAGGGTCATGGTGATCGCACCGGCCAGAACTGGCATCACAGCGATCAGCAGGTAGGCAGTAATCAACCAGGTCCAGCAGAACATCGGCATCTTCATCAAGGTCATGCCAGGAGCGCGCATGTTCAGGATGGTGGTGATGATATTGATGGAACCCATGATGGAAGACGCACCCATGATGTGGACGGCGAAAATCGCCATATCCATACCTGGTCCCATTTGTGTGGACAATGGTGCATACAGAGTCCAGCCAGCAGCAGTCGCGCCACCTGGTACCCAGAAAGAACCCATCAGCAGGATAGCTGCCGGGGGCATGAGCCAGAACGAGAAGTTGTTCATACGGGCAAATGCCATATCGGACGCACCGATTTGCAGAGGGATCATCCAGTTGGCAAAGCCAACGAAAGCCGGCATGATTGCGCCAAAAACCATGACCAGACCATGCATGGTGGTCAACTGGTTAAAGAACTCCGGTTGCATGAGTTGCAGGCCAGGCTGGAACAATTCACTGCGGATACCGAGGGCCATGACGCCACCGGCCAGCAACATCGTGAAGGCGAACCACAGATACAGACTACCGATATCTTTATGGTTGGTTGCAAACAACCAGCGCTGCCAACCGTGTGGATGGTCATGCGCGTGGTCGTGAGAGTGATCGTGAGCGTGATCAGCTGTAGTAGTGCTCATCTTTTCTCCTGTTCTTCCTGTTTATTACTTGCGCGCAGCCAGAACTTCAGCCGGTTGAACGATGTTTTCAGCAGCCTTGTTAGACCAGTTATTGCGTGTATAGGTAATCACAGCAGCAATTTCTGTATCAGACAAAGAACCCTTCCATGCTGGCATGCCTGGCGCTTTACCATTCATGACGATATTGATTTGCGCAGCTTTTGGACCAGTTACCATGGCAGAACCATCCAGTGCAGGGAATGCGCCTGGCACACCCTTACCAGTTGCCTGATGGCAGGCTACGCAGTTTGCCGTATAGACTTTTTCGCCACGTTGTTTCAACTCATCCACAGTCCAGACTTTGCTAGGATCGTCTGCCTTGGCAGCCATTTCCTTCTTCTTGCCATCAACCCATTTTTTGTAGTCTTCATCGGAAACGACAGTAACGACGATAGGCATGAAAGCATGTTCTTTACCGCACAGCTCTACGCACTGACCACGGTAAGTACCGATTTTCTCAGCCTTGAACCAGGTATCACGTACAAAACCAGGAATCGCATCCTGTTTCACACCGAAAGCTGGAATAGTCCAGCCATGGATAACGTCATTGGCAGTAGTGATCACGCGGATTTTCTTGTTAACCGGAACCACAACTTCATTGTCAACTTCGATCAGGTAATTGTCGCCGCGTTTTTCAGTTGGCTCTACGCCAGGCGCACCAACTTGTGTACGTGGCGTGGACAAAGTGGACAAGAAGGAAATGCCTTCGCCCTCACCCTTCAGATAGTCATAGCCCCATTTCCATTGCATGCCTGTGGCTTTAATGGTGATGTCAGCGTTTGACGTGTCCTTCATTGCAACAACAGTTTTTGTTGCAGGCAAGGCCATGACGATAACAATAATGAATGGAACAATAGTCCAGGCGATTTCAACTGCGGTACTTTCATGGAAAGTAGCAGCCTTGTGACCTACTGATTTGCGATGTTTCAGTATGGAGTAAAACATCACCCCAAAAACTGCAACAAAAATTACCATACAGATAACCAACATCAGGTTATGGATGGAGTAGATTTGCTCCGCAATTTGCGTAACAGGTGGTTGCAGATTTAACTGCTTTATCGCCGGACCGCCCTTCATATCTACCGCCGGACCATTGACCACCGCCCACGTTGGCAGACTAGCAGCCAAGAGCGAGGCACCCAGCATGAACGACTTTAATCGCTTAGCATGTTTCATGAATTTCCCCAAAACCCGATTAGAATTCTTTTAACAGAGCGCCAGGGACACAGATTCAAAATTTTTCAAATGCGTACCGGCAACTTCCACAACTGCGAGAGTATAAGGCGTAAAGCAGGGTGATATCAAGCAGAATACACGAGCGACAACTATGATCCCGCTCAAATGTCACAAAGATTTATGGCGTAAATTTACAGTTTTTCGGTATTTTTTGATCTGGTTTTGATGTGTATTAAGGTGACTTTTTAGGTAAATCGAAACGGACTATGGATTCACCAGCGGCAGTTTTCCGGTTCACCGGACGGAAAGCATGGCCATACACCACTTCCAGCGTCAGGGTGATGCGGCCATCCACGTTTTTGCGCTTATCCAGAGCAGCCAGCAATCGTGCGTGCGCTGCACGCCCCAGCAAACCTTGCCTGCGTGTCATCAGCGGGTTCCCCCCCAAGGCGCGCACGTCTTGCAATAATTTATCGGCGCTGCCATAGGTCAGGGTAATTTTCTCCATATCCATGACCGGCGTGGAGAATCCTGCATTCACCAGCATATCGCCAAAATCATGCATGTCAACAAAGGGCAATGCGTGAGGCAGATCATCGACTTCGGCAAAGGCCTGGCGCAATTCCATCATGGTATCCGGACCAAAACAGGAAAACATCAGCAAACCCTCAGTCCGTAAAACCCTGCGCCATTCAGCAAATACCAGGTCAGGCTGGGGATGCCAGTGCAGCGCCAGATTTGACCAGATCAGGTCAACTGCTGCATTTGCTATCGGCAAGCGGGCAAAATCGGCACACAACAAATGCTGACCGCCATCCTGACGCAGCGCAACAGGCGTCCATTTCGCCAATAAACGTCCGACTGCACTCTTGGCGGCTGTCTGCTTATTTCTGCCCGCCTCCAGCATTGCCAAAGATGCATCAACACCATAAGCCTGGGCCGCTGGATAATATTTTTGCAACTCAGCAATATCATCGGCCTCACCACAACCGGCATCCAGGAAGCTGACGGGCTGGATCTTGACCAATTCCAGCTTTTCACGCATGCGCGTGGCTATTTCGCGACGCAAGAAGTCGGAAGCACGGATTTTTGCTGCATCAGCAAACAGGCGGCGTACCAGTTGCAGATTAATAGGAGCGCTCAACATAGGCAAAATTCAAAGAAACTACATTTTTAAGTTAAGCTGGCAGTTTACACGCTTGCAGCTCCGCTTGTGCCCACGCTTTTCACATGTTCACAGACAAACTCAAACTAGCCTGCCAAAATGGTATTGCTGCCCTGATACCAAATTCTTGTGCCTTATGCCGCCTGGATAGCAACGATGTGGTGTGCAGTGCCTGCCATCTGGCTTATTTCCACACCGGACATGTGCGATGCAAGCAATGCGGCCTGCCCTTGCCACCTGGTAGCGCCAGTCCGCGCTGTGGCGATTGCCTCAGCAATCCACCAGCTTTTGACAGTACCTTGACCGTTTGCGACTATGCTGCCCCACAAGATCAGCTGGTACTGTCACTGAAATTTGCCCACCAACTGGCCCTGGCCCCCTGGTTTGCGCGCATGCTCAGGGACAGTATCTTGCAGCATCAAGGCAATGAACTGCCTGATTTGCTATGCGCCGTGCCTTTGGGCAGGGATAGATTGGCAGACCGTGGCTTTAACCAGGCTTGGGAGATCACTCGCCCCCTGGCTAAACATCTTGGCATATCTGCCAACATGCATATACTGCAGCGTAGCAGGGAAACTGCCATGCAAAGCGGCCTGCCCATTGATGCCCGTGCCCGCAATGTCAAACATGCATTTTGCATAGATGAAAATCAACAGGACACCCTGCGCGGCGCGCACCTGGGCATCGTCGATGACGTCATGACCACTGGCATGACCATGCATGAAATCGCTACAATGCTGAAGCGTTACGGTGCGGCCAAGGTCACTGCCTATGTTTTTGCCCGCACCCTCCCTCATATTCACTGAATCACTAAGTCATTAAGGAATTGCCTTGTTTCATGTCGTCCTGGTTGAACCAGAAATACCGCCAAATACTGGCAATATCATCCGTCTGTGTGCCAACACAGGTGTACAACTGCATTTGATAGAACCGCTGGGTTTTCCTCTGGATGATTCCAAGATGAAGCGCGCCGGTCTTGATTACCATGACTATGCGACCATGAAGGTGCATAAAAACTGGGCAGAGTTTTGCGCCAGTGAGCAGCCAGATAACGAGCGCATGTTTGCCATGACCACACATGGTTCCACACCCTTTGCGAATATGGCTTTCCAGCCCGGCGACTATTTTGTATTTGGCGCCGAAACTCGCGGCCTTGCCCCTGAATTGCGAGAATCCTTCCCCACCAGCCAGCGCATACGCCTGCCGATGAGGCCCGATAACCGCAGTTTGAACTTGTCGAATACGGTGGCTGTCGTCGTCTACGAAGCCTGGCGTCAGAATGATTTTGCAGGCGGTGCTTAAACTCCGGCGATCATTATTTTTATTTCCGCAAGTCAATTATCCAAATTACCACAGCGTATTTGAAAATTTACTGCATTTCCTCAAGAATCCTTTAGCATACTTACAGGGAAACGGATTCCAGATAATTATAATTTGGCCCCTTAATTTGACCCCGTATTCAGGGCATAGACCAAGGCCAGGACAAGATCGTGCAAAATTCGGGAATTGAGCAATTTGAAGACAATCTTCAACAGCTACGGCATCTGATCGATGCGTTGCCTGTCTGCATCTCTTATGTGGATGTAACTTACCGCTACCAATTTATTAACCAGGTGTATCTCAACTGGTTTGGCGTCCCCAGATCTGCCGTTATCAATAAGCACATGATCGAAGTGATTGGTGAACCTGCTTTCCAGCATGTGCGCTCCTACGTAGACCAGGCATTAAGTGGAAAATCCCTGGCGTATGAAGCCACAGTTCCGTACCTGCATGGCGGGACACGCAACATTTCTGCCCAGCTATTACCAGTCTTTGACCACAATGGTAGAGTCAAAGGCTGCTACGCAATGATTATTGATACCAGCCAGCGCAAGCAAAGTGAGGAACAATTACATTTGCATGAAGAACGCTGGCAACTGGCGCTAGAAGGTTCTGGTGATGGTGTCTGGGACTGGTATCCACAAACTGGCATAGAGATATTGTCTGACCGTCTGCGCGAAATCTATGGCTATGAAAAAGATGAGATAGCAGACTTGTCTGAAGAACTGGACAGACGCACTCATCCTGACGACCTGAAGCAAATGTACCTGGACAGACAGGCGCACTTTGATGGCAAGACGCCGATATATATCAATGAACACCGTGTGCAATGCAAGGATGGTCGCTGGAAATGGATACTGACACGCGGTACCGTGATACAGCGCGATGCACAGGGCAGCCCGGTACGCGTAGTCGGCACTCATACCGATATTTCAGAAAGAAAACAGGCTGAAGTCGCCCTGCGCGAGAGTGAAGAACGCCTGCGCATGGCGCTGTCTGCCACGCATCAGGGTCTGTATGATTTGA
The DNA here is from genome assembly GCF_058788535.1 of Undibacterium sp. FW305-107. Lineage (NCBI taxonomy): Bacteria > Pseudomonadati > Pseudomonadota > Betaproteobacteria > Burkholderiales > Oxalobacteraceae > Undibacterium > Undibacterium sp. FW305-107. Next base: position 238,082 of record NZ_JBYTAV010000006.1, on the reverse strand, counting down.
ATGTGCAAACCGGGGATGCCATCGTCAACCCGGAATATGCGCTCATGCTGGGTTATGCGCATGAGCGCTTTCAGGAAAACAGAAAAAATTGGGCAGCCAGAGTACATCCTGCAGATTTCCCTTTGGCAGCACGCGCTTTCAGGGAGCATCTGGAAGGCAAGAGTGACGAATACCGTGTTGAATTCCGTCAAAAGAAAGCCAGTGGCGAGTGGGCCTGGATACTCTCGGTCGGTGCCGTCGTTGAATGGGACAGGGATGGTCGCCCTCAGCGCATGCTGGGCACTGTTCTCGACATCACAGAAAAGAAAAAAACCGAAGCCCTGATCTGGCAACAAGCCAATATAGATACCCTGACTGGCTTGCCTAACCGCCGCATGTTTTATGACAGGCTGGATCATGATATCAAGCTCAGCAAGCGCAATAAACTGGCACTGGCCGTATTGTTCATAGACCTGGATTTCTTCAAGGAAGTCAACGATACCCTGGGCCACTCCACTGGTGATGCCTTGCTGATAGAAGCCGCACACCGGCTACGCAACTGCGTCAGGGAAAGCGATACTGTGGCACGTCTGGGTGGTGATGAATTTACCGTCTCGCTGCCAGAAATGCATGAGCAGAACCGTGCCGAAACCATTGCACAAAACATCATCCGCAGCATGTCCACACCTTTTCAGCTTGCAGGTGAAGAAATCTATTTATCTGCCAGCGTGGGTATCACCATTTACCCGCGTGATGCTGACAATCTGGATGACCTGATCAAACATGCCGATCAAGCCATGTATGCTGCCAAGGCACAGGGCAGGAATCGTTTCAGCTATTTCACACCCGGCCTGCAAACTGCAGCGCTGGCGCGTCTGCGCATGACCAATGACTTGCGTGCGGCAATTGCAGACAATAGCTTGCGCGTGTATTTCCAGCCCATCGTCGATATCCATACAGGGAAAATACAAAAAGCCGAAGCCCTGGTGCGCTGGCCACATGCACAGCGGGGCTTCATCAGTCCCATGGAGTTCATACCGATAGCAGAGACTAGTGGCCTGATAGTCGCTATTGGCGATCTGGTTTTCCACGAAGCAGTACGCTGGGTCAAGAAATGGCGCGAACTGTATCATCCAGACTTCCAGATCAGTATCAACCAGTCTCCTATGGAATTTCAGGGCGATCAGGAACGCTATGTAAACTGGATACATGAACTGACACAGCAAAACCTGCCAGGACAGGCAATTACAGTGGAGATTACCGAAGGATTACTGCTCGATGCCAGCCAAAAAATCACCAGCAAGCTTTTGCAATTCCGTGACGCAGGGATACAGGTTGCACTGGATGATTTTGGTACCGGGTATTCATCACTTTCCTACCTGAAGAAATTTGATATCGATTACCTCAAGATAGACCAATCCTTCATCCGCAACCTGGCGACAGATGCCAGTGATATTGCTCTGTCTGAAGCCATCATCATGATGGCGCACAAGCTGGATTTGAAGGTGATAGCCGAAGGAGTGGAGACGCAACAGCAGCATGACTTGTTGAAGCAGGCGGGCTGCGACTTCGCCCAGGGTTATTTATTTGCCAAACCGCTGCCGCCGGAAGAATTTGAAATCTTCCTGCAACAAGAATCTCTAGGTCGCTGACCTGACCTTGGCCAGCAATTTGCTGGTCGAACGGTCATGCTCAAAATCAATCGCCGCTACCGTGCCACCATAAGCCAGCACGGCCTGGCCTTCAGGTATCGCCGTCATATCGTAATCCCCCCCCTTGACATACACATCAGGGTGTGCCGCCAGCACTGCTTGCAAAGCAGTATCTTCATCAAACTCCACCACCAAGCTGACTGCCTCCAGTGCGGCCAATACAGCCATGCGGTCTTCACAGGAATTCACCGGCCGGTCATCGCCTTTGCCCAGGCGCTTGACCGAGGCATCGGTATTCACGGCGACCACCAGCGAAGCGCCAAATTCACGTGCGTCAGCAAGATAGCTGACATGGCCGCGATGCAGGATGTCGAATACGCCATTGGTCATGACCACGGGTTTTGGTAAAGCACGCACACGCTCGGATAATTCTTCGCGTGTGGTGAGTTTTTTTTCGAATTCTGGCATAGGAATAGTTCAGTATTTTTTTGAAAAACCACTCACCACAGAAGCATGGAGAAAACCGAAATCGTAATTTGTTGTAGGTTGGGCTACGTTTCATCAGCCCAACACTCGGCGTATAAATAACGTATTCGTTTATCAAAGGCACAGTGTTGGGCTGGTAAACCGTAGCCTAGCGAGGCCCGGCCCAATTTACGGAAAACCACGCGATTTTCCTCTGTGCCTCCGTGTTGAGAGGTCTTGATTGTACAAATAAAAAAGCCGCTAATGAATAGCGGCGATTGTACAGGCTCAAACCAGATTTATGCTGCACTAGGCAAGCTGCCAGGCAAAATAACCAGTCTTTGTGCGACTTCCTTGCGGTAGCGGTTCAAGTCTTGCACGGTTTCGAAAGTACGCTCAAACAGCAGCGACATATTGTGCAAAATGCGGTCAACGACTTTCTTTTCCCATACGCCATCGAACTTGATCTGGCCATCGAGCCAGCGTTCCAGCCAATCCGGATCAGGCAGGCGGGACTGTATGGTGTCGTTAGGGAACAATGCCTGATTGACATGCAAGTTGGTTGGGTGCAGAGGTTTTTCAGTACGCCTGGCAGATGCCATCAGGACACCAATTTTTGAAAACGCAGCGCGTGCCACATCACCCATTTCTGCCAGGGACTTTTTCATATAGCGCAGATAAGCACCGCCATGGCGTGCCTCATCCTGGCTGATGATTTTGTAGATATGCTTGATGACAGGCTCGGTATGCCAGTCAGAGGCACAACGATACCAGTGGTTCAGGCGGATTTCGCCGCAAAAATGCAGCATCAAGGTTTCCAGCGGTGGAGCAGGATCAAACTCAAAGCGTACATTGTCGAGTTCTTTTTCCGTAGGCACCAGTTCAGGGTGGAAGCGGCGCAGGTATTCCATCAAGACCAGGGAATGTTTTTGTTCTTCAAAAAACCAGATGGACATGAAGGCGCAAAAATCACTGTCCCCCCTATTATCACGCAAGAACATCTCCGTAGCAGGCAGAGCAGACCATTCGGTGATGGCATTCATCTTGATGGTTTGCGCCTGCTCAGGTGTCAATTTGCTGGCGTCATATTTATCCCAGGGGATATCTGACTCCATATTCCAGCGTACTTGCTCCAAAGACTTAAACAATTCAGGGTAAAGCATGGTCAACCTCTGATAAAAATTGCGGAAATTAGAATGATTTGCCTAATTTTACCAGAGAGATGTGACGCCTTCACGACAGCACCTGAATTGCTTAAAATTTAGGCCGCAACACAACAGAAAGATAAGACTTGCGCAAAATTGTCCCAGCAAGGCCTTGCCTGGGAAAGCTCCCTTGCAAGGGAGCTTCGTTTCATCGGCGGACAACATATTGTCCGAAACCCCGATTGCACCGTAGCGACGAAGACAGTACTTTAGTACCGAATTTATCAACTGCCGGCGCTGCAACGCAGCTGGGGCGGTTTTGCGCAAGTCTACGCTAATTCGTTTTCGCTGACGGCCTGCCTAACTTCATCCCTGTCCAGATTAGGTGCGAACTGCTGTATGAACTCATAGGTATAAGCACGCAGATAAGCACCACGGCGCACCGCCAGACGCGTCACATTTGATGCAAACAAGTGGCTGGCTGAAATAGTTCTCAAACCATGTGCACGCTGCACTTCTATTGCCATCGATGCTACCAGACCCACACCCAGACCCAGTGCTACATATTGCTGGATAACGTCAGAATCCATGGCAGTCAGGACGATATCGGTACGCAAGCCAGCCAGACGGAAAGCATCGTCAATATGACCACGGCCAGTAAAGCCGACATCATAGGTAATCAATGGGTAATTCGACAGATCTTCCAGTGTCAGTTCATCCTTGCTCAAAAGTGGATGACCTTCTGGTACGACGACGACGTGATTCCATTCATAGCAGGCGAAAGATGCCAGGTCCTTGAATTGCGACAGACCTTCAGTAGCGATACCGATATCCGCCTTGCCGGACAGTACCCATTCAGCAATATGCTCAGGTGAGCTTTGCTGCAGGGCTATGCGCACATCCGGGAAGGCCTGACGGAAACCTTGCACTACCTTGGGCAAGACATAGCGCGCCTGGGTATGGGTAGTCGCTATCGTAAGCGTACCCTTGGACTGGTCAGAATAATCTTCACCAGCCTGACGCAGGTTTTCTGCCTCCAGCAACAGTCTTTCTATGATGGGCAAAATATCCTTGCCTGGCTCAGTCAGGCCAGTCAGGCGTTTGCCATTGCGTTCGAAAATATCGACGCCCAGTTCTTCTTCGAGTTCACGGATCTGGCGGCTGACGCCGGGCTGGGAAGTGAACAATACATTGGCCACTTCGGTCAGGTTATAACCGCGGCGTGAAGCTTCACGGATGGAGCGTAGTTGTTGGAAATTCATGGCTTACCTTATTCTTTATTATTGGGTGTCAACAAAGACATGGAGACGCTTGGGTCGCACTACCAGGGCTTCACCGACTTTAAGTTTCAGTTGTTCATAGCGTTCTGTAGAAATCATGGCTTCGACCAGTTCGCCGTTATCATCTCTTTCCAGTTCCAGTTGGGCCAGCGGGCCTATGCTGTGGACCCGGCGCAGTTGCACATTGAGACCTGCCGCACCAGGGGAATAGCGGTCTATTTCCAGCTCGTGCGGGCGCACATAACCAGTACCAAAAGCATCACGGGTATCGGCATGGCCAGGTGCTTCAAAAGGCACGCCACCGGCATCAAGTATTCCTTCATGGATGCGGCCACGGAACAGGTTCACATTACCCAGGAAGCCGTAAACAAAAGGTGTGGCCGGATGATGGTACACCTCGGCTGGCGCACCTACCTGCTCAACCTTGCCATGATTCATCAGCACGATCTTGTCAGCTACTTCCAGTGCTTCTTCCTGGTCATGCGTGACAAAAATACTGGTGACATGTAATTCATCATGCAGGCGACGCAGCCAGCGACGCAATTCCTTGCGCACCTTGGCATCGAGTGCGCCAAAAGGCTCATCCAGCAAAAGCACACGCGGTTCCACTGCCAATGCACGGGCCAGCGCGATGCGCTGACGCTGGCCACCAGACAATTGTGGTGGATAGCGGTCAGCCAGCCAGTCGAGCTGCACCAGTTCCAGCAACTTGGTGACTTTTTCCTTGATCTCGCTTTCTGACGGACGCAGATGACGTGGTTTGACGCGCAAACCGAAAGCGATGTTTTCAAAAATCGTCATATGCTTGAACAAGGCATAGTGCTGGAACACAAAACCAACCTGGCGTTCACGCACGTGCTGGGCCGAGGCATCTTGCCCATCGAGCAAAACCTGACCACTGTCCGCATATTCCAGACCAGCGATAATGCGCAGCAAAGTGGTCTTGCCACAGCCTGAAGGTCCCAGCAAAGCTGTCAATTCCCCATTTGGAAAATCCAGCGAGACATTATCCAGCGCAGTGAAATTGCCAAAGCGTTTTTGTAATTGATTAACAGCGATACTCACGGTGAACCCCTTCTCTCTTTATTCTTGTGGTACTTGGCGGTTTTCATTGGTACGCCATTCGACTAATGTTTTCAAAGCGAGTGTCAGCAAGGCCAGCAGGGTCAGCAATGAAGCGACAGCAAAGGCGGCAGTGAAGTTGTACTCGTTATATAAAATCTCGACTTGCAGCGGCATGGTATTGGTCTCGCCGCGGATATGGCCAGACACCACCGATACCGCACCAAACTCGCCCATGGCACGGGCATTACACAGGATCACGCCATACAGCAAACCCCATTTAATATTTGGCAAAGTCACGTACCAGAAAGTCTTCCAGCCGGATGCGCCGAGCACCAGTGCAGCTTCTTCTTCTTCACTGCCTTGCGCCTGCATCAACGGTATCAATTCACGGGCAACGAATGGAAAAGTCACGAAAATGGTCGCCAGCACAATGCCGGGTACCGCAAACAAGATCTTGATCTCATGCTCACGCAGCCATTCACCAAACCAGCCCTGGGCACCAAACAGCAAGACATAGATCAGGCCAGAAATAACCGGTGACACTGAGAACGGCAAATCGATCAGCGTCAGCAAAACATTCTTGCCACGGAATTCAAATTTGGCGATAGTCCAGGCTGCAGCCACACCAAATACCAGGTTCAGCGGCACGGCTATGCTGGCGGCTATCAAAGTCAGCTTGATCGCTGACAAGGCATCTGGTTCTATGATGGCTGCCAGATAAACTTCCCAGCCCTTTTTCAAGGCTTCAGCAAAAACGGCTGCCAGTGGAATGAACAAAAACAGTGTCAGGAAAAGCAATGCGGTAACCGACAAAACGATGCGTACCCATAGCGGCTCCAGCGTTGCTGCCGGCGTAATCACGGGTTCATGTCTGCGGGTAGCGACGGGCGTCTTGACCGGCGTAGTGATGGTGGCGCTAGTCATAATTAGTCTCTCCCTGCATTTTGGCGGCTGCGCGTCCAGGCTTGCAGCGCATTAATCGTCAGCAGCAGGCTAAATGACAGTAAGAGCATGACCACGGCAATCGCCGTCGCCCCGGCATAATCATATTGTTCAAGTTTGGTAATCATGAATAGCGGCGTAATTTCAGAAATCATGGGCATGTTGCCAGCGATAAAAATCACTGAACCATATTCGCCAGTGGCGCGGGCAAAGGCCAGTGCAAAACCTGTCAGCAGGGCCGGTAAAATGCTGGGTAATATCACGCGTAAAAAGGTTTGCAGGTGGCTGGCCCCGAGGCTGACGGCGGCTTCTTCCAGTTCTTTTTCGGCTTCTTCCAGTACAGGCTGGACTGTGCGCACCACAAAAGGCAGGCCGATAAAAGTCAGGGCAATCAAAATACCCAGAGGCGTGTAGGCAACCTTAATGCCAAGTGGTGTCAGCAATTTGCCTATCCAGCCATTTGGTGCATACAGGGTAGCCAGGGTAATACCTGCGACAGCGGTAGGCAGGGCAAATGGCAAGTCAACCAACGCATCGATGAGTCGTTTGCCAGGAAACTTGTAACGCACCAGCACCCAGGCAACGATGCCGCCAAAGAAGACATTGATCAGCGCACCCAGCAGGGAAGCACCAAAAGTCAGGCGGTAAGAAGCCATCACACGGTCAGAAGTGACGGTGTTCCAGAAAGCTTCCCAGGTCATGGTGAAAGTTTTCAGGAACACGGCAGAAAGCGGTATCAGGACGATCAAGCCCAGATAAAACAGGGTAAACCCTAGAGAAAGGTGGAAGCCGGGTATCACCCGCCTTGCCTTTTTATTTGATCCTGGAAACTGCGCCATGCTTAGCCTTTATTACAGATATGACTATCGATGAGCAATCTTCCCAGTATTTTGTTATATAGAAAACGAATTTTTTCTTATGCTTAAATGCGTTTTTCGCATATAGATTAGTCGTTAACAAGCGAAAATGCCAAAACATTATTCATAAGACACTGGATTGGCGATGGACTACCCATTTCCCGCTTTACATATGCAGAACGCAAAAAAGCAGAGACCACCTCTGCAATCATTGCATTCGTGATCCCTGCGCTTATTTGCTTGATATTGAAAAACTCAGGCCAGTTTGAATTCTTCTTCGTAATGGAAAGTCAGCTTGCTTTCTTCACGGCTTAATAAAGCCGCTTTAGGCAAATCAAACAAGAACCCCTGCAACAGATAAGGACTGGCAGTCTGGTTGGCATCGCGCAATGTCTGCAGGCGTTTCTGGTTTTCTATACGGCGAAAGATGATGTGGCACTGCGCGCGGTCAGCCTGTTCCAGCAAACGCACCTGCGCCTCTGCATCATTGGCCAGACTGATATCAACCTTGATGGAAGCAGGCCGTATGCGTTCCAGCAAGTCTGCTGCCTGTTCAAGACTTGCTGCGTGCAAGCCTATGCGGAAACCATTGCGCCGGTAATTCTCTGCAACATGGGTCAACACCCAGCGCTGGCTGGGCGTAATCTGTGGCAATTGCAAGACAATATCCGGGTGTGGCAATTCCAGCACATCAAGGATGCGGCGGAAGGCCATGCCATGATTCCCCTCCACTGCCGCCAGCAAGCGGCTATGCACACTCAGATATAAATCCAGCTTGCTACTTTCTGGCTGCCGATAAAAATTCAGGGCATGCAAGAGCCGACATAAACGGTCCAGTTCTACCGACTCATCATCATTGGCGGCGTTTTCCAGCAATTTCCAGATATTCAGACCCTGGTCATCACTGGCATAACTACGTGCGTACGCCTCATAGGCAACAATACGGCCATCATCACCAGCACGTATGGCCTGGAAGGCGCTGGTCAGTGTGGAATTAAAATAACGTCCGCGGGCACGCCCTTGTTCATCCAGCCACAAGTTGGTGGTGGCCAGCGTACTTTGCAGACGACTCAGATAGTTTTGCAATGCGGGAGAATGCATGCCTGCCTCAGCTTAAAAATTCTATCTATAACTTGGCGATAGAAACTTCTGTCGCTTTTACCAACGCCACGACTTCTGAACCGATGACCAGGTTCAAGTCCTTGATGGAGCGTGTAGTAATGACAGAAGTGACGATGCCTGCCGGCGTCTCGACATCGACTTCGGACACAACTGATCCTTCGATGATGGCCTTGATCTTGCCGCGAAATTGATTACGTACGTTGATAGCTTGTATGCTCATGGTAAATCCTAAAAAAGTTTAAATAGCCCAGGCGACCTGATGCACAGTCCTGTGCAAGGACAAGTCGCCTAATTCAGTGTCAGGTGTTACTGACGGTTTTTGCAATACACGCTGCAAGATACGTTCTTCCAGTTCGGCAAATTTTGGATTGCCGCGCGCGCGTGGGCGGGGTAAGTCGATTCTGGTATCAAGTGTGATCTGACCATCTTCTATCAGGATCACACGGTCTGCCAGGGCAATGGCCTCCTGCACATCGTGGGTCACCAGTACAGCAGTGAAGCCACGCTGCTGCCACAGGCTTTCAATCAGGTTTTGCATTTCAATGCGGGTCAGTGCATCGAGTGCCCCCAATGGTTCATCAAGTAATAACAGGGCAGGTTCATGCACCAGGGCCCTTGCCAGCGCAACACGCTGACGCTGGCCACCGGACAATACCGATGGCCACTCGTCAGCGCGCTCTGCCAGCGCGACCTTTTCCAGAGCCTGACAGGCCCTGGTCTTGTCACTGCCCAGACCCAGTGCTACGTTGGCGATCACAGACTTCCAAGGTAACAGGCGAGAATCCTGAAACATCACCCTGGTATCTGGCTTATCTTGCGTTTGCTCTGTACCAAATTCCAGACTACCGCTATCAGCCTGTTCCAGACCTGCAATCAAACGCAACAAAGTACTCTTGCCGCAACCACTGCGGCCTATGACGGCGACAAATTCGCCGGGTTCTATGTGCAAATTCAGTGACTTCAATACCTGGCGGCCCTGATACGACTTTTGTATGAGACGCAGATTGAGTTCAGTACCAGTGCTGCCTGTCGTACGCCCTACATCGCCAGGTAGGGGCAGCCATTCACTTTTGGCTGTCTGCTCCCAACCACCATCAAGCTCATCACGCAAGGCTACAATGTCTGCAACAGCACTCATGGGAAACTCTGGAAATTGACGCATCATGCTGCCTTCCTCTGATAGCCCGGATGCCAGCGCAGGAAATACTGTTCCCCCGCCTTTGACAACACATCGGCCAGCTTACCCAGCAAGGCATATAAAAGTATGCCAACCAGCACCACATCGGTCTGTAAAAATTCACGTGCATTCATGGTCATATAGCCTATGCCAGCCTGGGCAGAAATGGTTTCTGCGACGATCAGCAAGACCCACACCAGACCAAGGGAAAAACGCACACCCACCAATATTGAAGGCAAAGCGCCTGGCAAGATCACATCGCGATATAAAGCCCAGCCAGACAGCCCATAGCTTTGTGCCATTTCTATCAAGCCTTTATCTACGGTCCGTATGCCATGAAAGGTGTTCAGGTAGACGGGAAAAAATACGCCCACCGATACCAGGAACAGCTTGGCTGCCTCATCAATACCAAACCACAAAATCACCAGCGGTATCAAGGCCAGTGCGGGAATATTCCTGACCATTTGCAGCGTCGTATCCAGCAAGGTTTCTGCGAAGCGGAAACTACCTGTCAGCAAACCCAGCAAAAGACCCAGTCCGCCACCTACTGCAAAGCCGGAAATCGCGCGCCATAAACTGGTCTTGGCATGCACCCAGATTTCACCAGAGACTGCCAGTGTCCAGAATGCTTTTATCACCGCCAACGGTTCAGGCAAGATACGGCTCGATAACCAGCCAGTCTGCGCCGCCAGTTGCCAGAACAGGATCAATGCTACTGGTACCAGCCACGGCAAACCCCGCTTCAGCAGGCGCACGCTGGCCTGGCGAAAGACATCCGGCTTTTTTGTCGTGAACTGTGCTGCATGGCTGGAGCCACCCTGCGCATAGGTGGCAGCAAATTCGCTCACTTCAGTAATCATTGGTCCCATATTACCTCCCTAGCTTTGTGATACCTTGGGGACGATGCCATTGGCCATGACTTCACCAAACGGGCCAGTCAGACTGCTGGAAACACCGGGCACTTCCTTGCCTATCAGAGGGAATACCAGTTCTGAGAAACGGTAAGATTCTTCCAGGTGTGGATAGCCTGAGAAAATAAAAGTGTCTATGCCCAGTGCCTGATATTCCTTGATGCGTGCCGCCACAGTTTCAGGGTCGCCCACCAAAGCAGTTCCCGCGCCACCGCGCACCAGACCTACGCCAGCCCACAAGTTGGGCGACACCTCCAGCTTGTCGCGCTTGCCACCATGCAGGGCGATCATGCGTTGCTGGCCGACTGAATCCATCCTGGAGAATGCAGCCTGGGCACGGGCGATGACATCGTCATCGACATAACGGATCAGGTCTTCTGCGGCTTTCCAGGCTTCGTCATTGGTTTCACGCACGATGACATGCAGGCGTATGCCAAAGCGCAAGGTCCTGCCATGTCTGGCTGCGCGTTCTCGCATGTCAGCAATCTTGGCCGCCACGGCTGCAGGTGGTTCACCCCAGGTCAGGTAAACATCCACCTGTTCTGCGGCCAGCTCATGCGCTGGTTCAGAAGAACCGCCAAAATACAAGGGCGGATAAGGCTTTTGCAAAGCAGGGTACAAAGTCTTGGCACCCTTGACCGTAATATGCTTGCCTTCGAAATCATAACCGGCATCCCCACCCTCCCCGGAAAGCGAAGCGCGCCAGATGCGCAGGAATTCGTCGGTGATTTCATAGCGTTTTTCATGATCGGCAAATACGCCATCGGCTTCCAACTCACCCTGATCACCACCGGTAACGATATTGATCAACAAACGCCCTTTGGATAAACGGTCAAAGGTAGCGGCCATGCGCACAGCCAGGCCGGGGCTACTCAAACCCGGACGTATCGCCACCAGAAATTTCAGCTTGCTGGTCACGCCTATCAAACTGGAGGCGACTACCCAGGCATCTTCGCAAGAACGGCCAGTCGGCAAGAGCACGCCATCGTAACCCTGGGTATCTGCCGCAACCGCAATCTGTTTCAGGTAGTCATGGCTGACCTGACGTGCGCCTTGCGTAGTTCCTAGATAGCGGCTATCGCCGTGGGTAGGGATGAACCAGAATATATTCAAACTCATTATTTGCTCCTGTATTTTTCTAGTGTCATAGTTAGAGGCTTTTGCAAAATTAAGCTGGCTAGGCGCCCCCGGCAAGACGGCGCAACAACGCCAGATTAATTTTGCGAGAGCCTCTCATAATTTCGTGCCCGGTGGCAGCCATACTGCATCACGCACAATGACAGCTTTGGGTATCAATTTTTGTTGATAGAAATTGTCAGCAACTCTTTGCTGTTCATCGACTATATTTTGGGTCAAATACACCACTGGAGAACGTGGCCGGCGCTCCAGAAAACTGGCGATGGTTGGCTTATCCAGACCAGTGCTGGCGGCAATGATGGCCACTGCCTCATCGCGATTCTTTTGCACGAAAGTGTCGCTGCGTGTCAGTTCTTCAAACAGCACTTGTATGACTTTGGGATATTTGTCGGCAAAGCTGCGTGCTGACAAATAGTGCGACAGATTGTTGACCAGCCCCTTGCCAGTCGCCAATATTCTTGGCGCGGCACTTTGTTCGATTGCTGCCCAGTACGGGTCCCAGATAGCCCATACATCAACACTGCCACGCTCGAAAGCTGCACGCGCATCAGCCGGCGCCAGGTAGACAGGAGTAATGTCTGACCACTGCAAACCAGCCTGTTGCACGGCACGTAAAACATGGTAATGCGCGCTTGATCCTTTTTGAATGGCGATCTTCTTGCCCTTCAAATCTGCCAGTGTGCGTATGCTCGAATCCGGTTTCACCAAGATCGCACTGACGCCTGGCTTGGCAGGTTCAGCGCCGACATACACCAGATTGCTGCCCGCAGACTGGGCAAAGATAGGCGGCGGTTCACCGGTAGTGGCAAAGTCTATACTGCCAACTGACAGGGCTTCCAGCATTTGCGGGCCTGCTGTAAATTCAAACCAGGTAACTTTCACACCTTTCAATTGCTGTTCCAGCGCTTGCCTGTGTTTCAGCAGAGTCAGGTTGACTGAACTTTTTTGAAAACCTATGCGCAACTCTTTAGGTAACTCTTTAGGTAGATCATTTGCTGCGGCAAAGGCTGCTGCAGGCAGCATGCTGCTCAAAGCAAGAGTCAATAACAGGCGGCGGATGGCAGACAATTTCATCATTCACCTCAGGTCTTGACTGCAAATACCGCATCACGGATATTGATGCGCTTGGGTATCAGCTTCAGATCTGCAAAGGTGTCAGCTATGCTTTGTTGTTCCTTGATGACTTGCTCAGTGAGCGGCTTGACGCCAAAACCAAAGCGTGAAGTCGACAATTCCACGATGCTGGTTTCCAGCCCGGTTTGCGTAGCCAGTATGCTGGCAACTTCCTTATGATTTTTTGCAGCCCATTCATCGACCTTGGCCAGTTCTTCGAGAACGATGCGCAAAACTTCAGGACTTTTTTGCGCATAAGGCCGCGCTGCCAGATAGAACTGGTGATTGCTGACCACGCCTTTACCATCAGCCAGTACCCTGGCACCCAGTTGCTTTTCAGCGGCAGCCAGGAACGGGTCCCAGATCACCCATGCATCGACACTGCCGCGCTCGAACGCAGCACGCGCATCGGCAGGCGGCAAGAAGATGACTTCAACATCCTTGTAATTCAGCCCGGCTTTTTCCAGCACCTTCACCAGCAGGTAATGGACGTTGGAACCTTTGTTCAAAACGACTTTTTTACCCTTGAGTTCTGCTACTGATTTCAAGCTGGAATTCTTGGGGACGATGATGGCTTCACCACCTGGTGCTGGCGGTTCATTACCGACATACAATAAATCTGCACCGGCAGCTTGGGCAAAAATCGGTGGTGCTTCACCCGTCGTACCAAAATCGATGCTGCCTACATTCAAGCCTTCCAGCAATTGAGGGCCTGCTGGAAACTCTGTCCACTTGACATCGACACTCAGACCAGCCAGACGCTTATCCAGCGCCCCTGTCCCTTTCAGTACAGTCAGTGTTCCATACTTCTGATAGCCTATGCGCAGACTGCTCTTGTTCTGGGCAAAGGCTTTTGGCAAGACCACACTCAGGGCGGCGGCTGTCAGGGCAGACAGGCGGGTCAGAGTAAGACGTTTTGCTTTGCTGGTGACTTGAAATTTGCGGCTCATTTTCTACTTTCATTTTTTTGACAAGGCTTCCCCCTGCCAGGCTCGCCAGCATGAAAGGAAATGTATTTTTGAGGTTTAAATCTGTACTTAGATCATCAAGATCATCAACAAGGCAGAAGTGCTTCAGGTACCGCCTGTACCGGGCTGCGTAACAAACTCAGGCTATCAAGCAAGAGTTGTACGCCATCTTCCACCCGGTTTTGTATTGCTGCATCAAGCTGCAAACCATGCAACTCAGACCAGCTGACTTGTGCATCCGTCGCATAAATACTGGGCAAAATATGGCGTGCCGATAAGGAGGCTAGCACCGGGCGCAGCCCATAATCGAGCGCCAGCATATGTGACTGGCTGCCACCGGTTGCCAGCGGCAAGACCAGTTTCCCGGCGAGACCATCCTGCGGCAGGATATCCAGAAAACTTTTCAACAAGCCGCTATATGCTGCTTTGTAAATGGGCGTCGCAATTACTATCGCATCCGCCCTGGCCAACAGGCTTTTTGCCGCCGATAATTCTGGATCAGAAAAATCAGCATGCATCAAAGCCTGGGCAGGCAAGTCACGGACATGCAGACTGCTGGTACGCTGCCCTTGTTCATTGAGCTTGATACCCACATGATTCAGCAAACGTGCTGAACGTGAGGGGGAAGAGGGGCTTCCCGACAGCAGTAAGATGCGCATTTTCTTGCCTCCGGTTTTCTAAATACTAAGCTTATTTTTTGCCTGGTTGATAAATCTGGTCAAAAATTCCGCCGTCAGCAAAATGCTCTTTTTGCGCCTTGGTCCAGCCACCGAAAGTGTCATCAATGGTAAACAATTTCAATTTCGGAAATTGTGCTGCATATTTTTTCGAGGCTTTTTCTGTCGTCGGGCGATAGTAATGTTTAGCGATCGTGTCCTGACCTTCATCGGTGTACAGGTAGTTCAGATAAGCTTCTGCCACTTTGCGGGTGCCACGGCGGTCTGCAACTTTATCGACCACAGCGACCGAAGGTTCGGCGAGGATACTGGTGGATGGCGCCACAATCTCTACCTTGTCCGGGCCCAGTTCCTTGATAGCCAACAGGGCTTCGTTTTCCCATGCCAGCAAGACGTCGCCTATGCCACGTTCAACAAAAGTCGTGGTGGCACCGCGAGCACCAGAGTCCAGCACCGGTACGTTTTTATACAGTTTGGACAAAAACTCTTTTGCCGTGGCTTCGCTACCGCCCGGCAATTTCAGGGCATAACCCCAGGCTGCCAGATGATTCCAGCGCGCACCGCCTGAAGTTTTTGGATTAGGTGTGATCACGGCCACGCCAGGTTTGACGATGTCAGCCCAGTCCTTGATACCCTTGGGGTTGCCCTTGCGCACCAGGAAGACGATGGTAGAAGAATAAGGGGAGGCATTGTGCGGCAAGCGCTTTTGCCAGGCTTTGTCGAGCAAGCCTTTTTCCGCCAACGCATCAGTGTCATAGGCCAGTGCCAGTGTCACCACGTCAGCATCGAGGCCATCAATCACCGCACGTGCCTGCTTGCCAGAACCGCCATGCGATTGTTTGATGGTGATATTGTCACCCGTTTTGGCTTTCCATTGCTTGGCAAAAGCCTGGTTCACATCCTGATATAACTCACGGGTTGGGTCATAGGAAACATTAAGCAGATTGATATCCGCCGCTACTGCGGCAGATGAAAATGCGGTAGCAAAGCTTGCTACGATGCTTATTGCGAGGATTATTTTTTTGATCGTCATTTCTAAGTCCAGGGAAGTAATAATTTTTATGAGGAGTACAGGATAAAACGGCTCTATATAAATTAAAACGAAGTGTTTCGATGTTTTATATGCGTTTTTGGCATATGCGAAAGTGCCTGTTCGAAAACCAAAATCTCACCACAGTGGAAGGAAAGGCATCTTGCAAGATGCCTTCGTGACACAGGCGAGCGGGCATCCCGCCCGAATTCCCTGCAGCACTAAAGACGGGGCACAGAGGTATGCAGAAAAACCGTTATAAATATAATACTGTTTGATCGCCCTGTCTCTTTATTAACAGATGCAAGATGTCTGTTCATCATCTTAAACACTTGGTCTTCAACCTACATATTTCCGCAAGACTGAGCTAAGATGACATCCTCTTCTTCAGGAGTTAGCCATGTTGCGACGCACACCAATTCAAGTTGCTGTTTTTTTGGGTTTGATCACTTGCTCATTGGGAGCGTGGGCAGATACCGGGGATGCCTGTCCGGCTGTGTTGAACCATAAATTCAAGCGCCTGCAAGATGAAGCGCCGCAAGATCTTTGCCAGTACAAGGGCAAGGTCGCACTGGTCGTAAATACTGCCAGTTATTGTGGTTTCACCAAGCAGTATGAAGGTCTGGAAGCCATGTATGCGAAATACAGCGACAAGGGCCTGGTGGTACTAGGCTTTCCATCCAATGATTTTGGCAAGCAGGAACCGGGCAATGACAAACAAATTGCCGATTTTTGCTTTAATACCTATGGTGTGAAATTTCCCATGTTCAGCAAGTCTGCAGTGATGGGCAAAGATGTCAATCCCATGTATGCGCAAATGATCAAGGCGACGGGGACGACACCTAAATGGAATTTTTACAAATACCTGATAGACCGCAAAGGTAATGTGGTGGCCGCTTATTCCAGCGTTACTACACCAGACGATAAAAAGCTGGTCGCCGATGTAGAAAAGGCACTGGCAGAATAATAACTCCCTCTTATTTAGGCGCAGATTTGGACATATAGCCCAACTGATGTGACAAGGAGCTGGCACTGGCGCGCAAAGCCTGTGCCAGCTCTCCATGCCAGTCTGTATCAAAACTGCCCTTGGGGCCAGTAGCGGTAATCACCAGGCTCAGTGTCTGGGCATGATTGAAGACCGGTGCGCTGAGGGCATTGATGCCGGGTATGGGTAAACCCTGTGCCCTTGCCAGCCCCTGTTCACGTACCTCTGCCAGTACGCCAGCAATATCCCGGGTTGTCATCTGTACACCTGCCTGCCCTATCACCAGCTCATCTTTAAGTTCCCTGATAATCACCTTGTCGACCAAAGCTTGCGGCAAGAAAGCAGAAAACACCAAACCTGTTGCAGTACCCAGCATGGACATCACCGAGCCCGCATGCATATTCACATGGATGGGGCGGCTGGATTCTGCGATGTACACCACGGTAGGGCCATGACTGCCCCACACCGCCAGTGCGACGGTTTGATCTGTGGTTGCTGCCAGACGGGTAATTTCAGGTATCGCCAGCTTCACTGGCGACATTTGCTGCAGGCTGACCAGGCCCATCTGCAGTGCAAAGGGGCCAAGCTGGTAAGCGCCAGTGGCCGCATCCTGCTCCACCAGCCCCAATTTACCAAAGCTGACCAGATAGGCATGTGCCTTGGAAGCTGGCATGCCACTCTCACGCGCCAGATCACCCAGGGACATGGCACGACCAGAGCTGACCAGGGCATTCAGGATCAGGCCGCCGACTTCTATGGCGCCTATGCCGCGTCTTTCCTTGCTTTTTTCTACCATGGCTGCCTCTTGATTAATCTGAATTCATTTTACTATTAACAAATGCATTTACAAATAACGAATTAATGCTTATTCTTGTTTTCTGTCGCATGCTTCATTTTTAAGCATGCCTTGCACCGATCAAAGGATGTTGTCATGACCACCAAACAATTCGCCTCCCACGCTGACCTGGAAGAAAAGAAAGTCAGCTTCCAGCAATTATCCGAACATGCCTACGCCTACACAGCTGAGGGTGACCCGAATACCGGCATCATCATCGGTGACGATGCCGTCATGGTCATCGATACCCAGGCTACACCCATCATGGCGCAGGATGTGGTGCGCCGTATCCGTGAAGTCACTGACAAACCCATCAAGTATGTGGTGATGTCACATTACCATGCGGTGCGCGTACTCGGTGCCAGCGGCTATGTGGCGGAAGGGCTGGAGCACATCATCGCCAGCCGCGACACTTATGACCTTATCGTCGAACGTGGCGACGCTGACATGAAGAGCGAAATAGGCCGCTTCCCGCGCCTGTTCCGTAATGTTGAAAGCGTACCCGGCCTGACCTGGCCGACGATTACCTTCAAAGGTGCAATGTCGATCTGGCTGGGCAAGCTCGAAGTGAAGCTCATGCAGGTAGGTCGTGGTCATACCAAGGGTGACACCATCGTCTGGCTGCCGCAGGAAAAAGTCCTGTTCTCTGGTGACCTGGTTGAATTTGGTGCGACACCCTATGCGGGCGACGCCTATTATTCAGACTGGCCGCAAACATTGAGTAATCTGGAAGCGATGAAAGCCGAAAAATTGGTGCCTGGCCGAGGTGCGGCCCTTACGACACCAGAACTGGTGGCGGCAGGTCTCAGTGAAACCCGTTCTTTCATCAGCGACTTGTTTGCCAGCGTCAAGGCAGGCCAGCAACAGCAGCATGACTTGAATACCATCTACAAGAATACTTATGCCGCCTTGAAACCCAAGTATGGCCATTGGGTGATCTTTGATCATTGCCTGCCGTTTGATGTGACGCGGGCATTTGATGAAGCCTCGGGACATGTTGATCCACGGGTGTGGACGGCGGAACGGGATGTGGAGATGTGGAAGAGTTTGGAAGGATAGTTTTTAAGTTCAAGACCTCTCAACACAGACAGAGAACAGCAAAGAGGAAGCGTATCTTGCTCAGCACTTATCAATATCAAAAATTCCCTTTCGTGGCTCCAGCGGAATTACAGACGAAGGAAATCACACGCCGTAAAGTTGTGATAGTCGGTGCTGGCCCCGTTGGTTTGGCGGCGGCGATAGATTGCAAATTGCAGGGGCTGGATGTGCTGGTGCTGGATGATGATGATACGGTGTCGGTAGGTTCACGCGGCTTATGCTACGCCAAGCGCACACTGGAAATACTCGACAGGCTAGGGGTGGCAACGGCAGTGCGTGACAAGGGTGTGGAGTGGAATGTAGGGCGCACTTTCTTTCGCAAGGATGAGGTATTCAATTTCAATCTCTTGCCTGCGCCTGACCACAAGCACCCTGGCATGGTGAATTTGCAGCAATACTATCTGGAAGAATTCCTGGTACAGCGGGCGATGGAGCTCGGCATTGAGTTGCGCTGGAAGAGTCGCGTCACTGCGATTGAGCAAGCTGAAGAATTTTCCACCTTGCAGATAAGCACACCTGAAGGTGATTACAGCCTGCAAGCCGACTGGCTGATCGCCTGCGATGGTGCGCGCAGCCCCCTGCGCCAGATGCTGGGACTGGAAGTTGAAGGCAAGGTTTTCATGGACAGGTTCCTGATTGCCGATGTCGTCATGAAGGCTGATTTTCCGGCAGAGCGCTGGTTCTGGTTTGACCCGCCTTTTCATCCTAATCAATCGGTACTGCTACACCGTGAAGCCGACAATGTCTGGCGCATAGACTTTCAACTGGGCTGGGATGCCGATCCGGTGGAAGAACGCAAACCCGAAAACGTGATACCACGCATCAAGGCCATGCTGGGGGACGACAGGGAGTTCGAACTCGAATGGGTCAGCGTGTATACCTTCCAGTGCCGGCGTATGGAAAAATTCCGCCATGGCAGGGTGCTGTTTGCTGGCGATGCGGCACATCAGGTTTCCCCCTTTGGGGCACGCGGCGCAAATTCCGGCATACAGGATGCAGATAATCTGGTGTGGAAACTCAAGCTGGTCGTCGATGGCAAAGCGCCGGACGGCCTGCTCGATACATATTCGGATGAACGCGTATTTGCAGCTGATGAAAATTTGTTGAATTCAACACGCTCTACTGATTTCATCACGCCTAAAAGTGCCATCAGCAAATGCTTTCGCAATGCAGTATTAAGCCTGGCGCAGGAACATGTATTTGCGCGCAAGCTGGTCAATTCCGGGCGCTTGTCGGTGCCGGCCATCCTGTCAGTTTCGACTTTGAATACACCTGATAACAGCAAGTTCGATACAGCTCTGCAAACTGGTGCACCGTTTGAAGACGGACCTGTTGCAGATCAAAAAAAATCAGGCTTCCTGATCGATTATTTGCAGCCAGTTTTTCATGGCCTGTATTTTTGCGATACTGTATCTGACATTCCTGATACACATCTGGCTGCGATCAAGGCTTTGGAACAAGATGCAATTCCAGTAGCCACGCTCATCATCAGCAAACAGGAAAGTTCACTCAATGACCATCTTGTCTTGACTGACATCAAGGGTCTGCTGCATCAGCGATATGGCGCAAGCAAGAGCAGCTATCATTTGCTCAGGCCTGATCAGCACCTGACCGCACGCTGGCAAAAGTTTGAACTTAATCAGGTACGCCAGGCAGTACAAACTGCCAGCGGCAAATCATCGGGAGTGGCATGATGCCTTTGAACCTGCAAGCAAATTTTCATTACACTGATAAATCAGCACAACGCGATTACAGTGCTGGCGATGACTTTTATCAGCTACTGATAGACAGTCATCGCGATCTCAGCGATGAAGCCAGCGCTGCCCTGAATGCCAGGCTGATCTTGCTGCTGGCAAATCACATCGGTGACATCAGCGTTTTGCAGGACGCCCTGCGCCTTGCTGCAGAAAACAAAGAATCAGATCAATCAACTAAATCTCCTTAATTTTTCCGCGCTTCATTCGACAAAAAACCACCGATGGTCGCATGCACCATGGCATCCACAATTTGCTCATGCGTCAGGCGCTTGTCGCGCAATAAAAACTCCAT
This sequence comes from Undibacterium sp. FW305-107, assembly GCF_058788535.1. Classification (NCBI taxonomy): domain Bacteria; kingdom Pseudomonadati; phylum Pseudomonadota; class Betaproteobacteria; order Burkholderiales; family Oxalobacteraceae; genus Undibacterium; species Undibacterium sp. FW305-107. Next base: position 217,595 of record NZ_JBYTAV010000006.1, on the reverse strand, counting down.
GGTCGGATCACAGGCGCGTGAATACAGGGTGTAGACCAGGACATCATCCGGCACCAGCGGTGTCAAAGCACCCTGCTCTCTGGCTTGCTCCACGAGCGCATAGAAGCGCTTGTTGACACGCAAGGCCACCATCACATACTCCAGGTTCAGCATCAGGCTGCGCTGCAAAGCCAGGCTGGTTGAGGGCAGATGCGGTACCCCACCTTGCAGGCGCAGTCGCAAAGACCAGGCCAGGATATGCCTGATCTTGTCTATCGCTGGCATCTCCGCCGCCAAAGTGTCCAGTTCCGCCTGGGTCGCCTTCAGGAGCCGCGTCATGGCTGCCCCTGCCAGCTTTTCCTTGGACGAAAAATGCTTGTACAGACTGCCCTTGGCAATCCCTACCGCGTCAGCGACATCATCCATGGTCATCAAGTCATAGCCTTTTTCTGACAAAAGGCGATTGACGGCATCAATGATGGCTACTTCACGGGCATCAAACTGTTGTTTTTTAAAGGGAATCCGGATTTCCATTATTTTTTCTGCGCAAATAAAAACTTTGTAGTATATTTTGTGACTGATCAGTCACAAAATGAAATTCATGGTCATATTCTAACCCAAGGTGGCTTCTTTATCGGAGAAATTATCGTTCATGGCAACGGTAAAACTCCTGAATCCAAAGAACTGCAGCTTGCGTATGTATGAACACGGTCCAGCCAGTGAATTACAGGTCGGATCAAAGTAATCGCTTCACTATAAATATATTTTTACTACTTTCCTGGGCAAAGTCAGACTATGAAAATCGCTGTCATTGGTTCCGGCATCTCCGGCCTTTCCTGCGCATACGAGCTTTCCAAAGCAGGGCATGAAATCAGCCTGTTTGAAGCCAATGATTATTTTGGCGGACATACCCATACGGTCGATGTCAGTCTCGAAGGCCAGACTTATGGAGTAGATACCGGCTTCCTGGTATTCAATCACAAGACTTATCCTAACCTGGTCAACCTGTTTAAGGAACTTGGCATCGCGACTGTTGCGACCGACATGTCTTTCTCGGTCAAGATGCCCTTGGGTAAAAATGGCAGCCGCCTGCTGGAATGGGCAGGAGCGAATCTTGACACTGTATTCGCCCAACGCCGCAATCTGTTGAGCCCAGCGTTTATACGCATGCTGCGCGATATCTTGCGCTTTAACAAACAAACAAGTGCGCTGGCAACAACGCAAGATCATCCAGACTTCAAGCAGCCGCTGGGCAGCTTCCTCGACCAGCATGCTTATAGCAAAGAATTCCGTGCCTGGTATCTGCTGCCAATAGCAGCCTGCATCTGGTCCTGCCCTACTGAAACCATGATGGCTTTTCCGCTGTCGTCTTTCGTGAATTTTTGCCATAACCACGGCTTGCTGCAAGTGAATGACAGGCCGCAATGGCAAACCGTCAAAGGTGGTGCAAGGCAGTATGTGGAAAAAATCCTGCCAAGAATTGCGCATAAGCATTTGCAAACCCCGGTATTAAACGTGCGCGAAAAAGCACCGGGCGCAATTGCTGTCCAGACTGAACATGGCACGCAAACATTTGAACATGTCGTGATCGCCAGCCACAGTGACCAAAGCCTGAAAATGCTGGTTGATGCTGACCTGGCGGAGCGTCAGATTCTGTCGTCGGTCAAATACCAACCTAATCGCGCTGTACTACATACCGATGCCAGTGTATTGCCGCAAAATAAAAAAGCCTGGTCAGCCTGGAATTATCAAAGCGAAAGCGGCAACGAGCCACGTGTCTGTGTGCACTACCTGATCAATCAATTACAACCCCTGCCCTTCAAGACACCCGTTATCGTCACCTTGAATCCGATTCAAGAACCGGCGACAGCCAGCATTATCAACAGCTTTGATTATTCCCACCCCGTATTTGATGCGATGGCCATCAATGCACAAAACCAACTGGTGAATATTCAGGGCAGGAGAAATATCTGGTTTACCGGTGCCTGGACGGGTTATGGCTTCCATGAAGATGGCTTGAAATCTGGCTTACGTGTCGCGGAATGCATACTCGCGCGCGCAGAAGCTGTCTACGAAAAAATGATACACGCAGCCTGAACATGAGCACGCCGACCTCCACATCAACTGTCATTTTGTGCACTGGCGAAGTGATGCACAAGCGCTTGCGCCCGACAAAAAATGCCTTTCGCTACGGCGTATTTTTTATCCGGGTGCCTGTGCGCAAGATCAATCACATAAGCACGCCCACACTGTTTTCTGTGAACCGCTTTAATGCCCTGTCTTTCCACGAACGTGACCATGGAGATGCACGCCAGCCACTGGTGCAATGGATAGATGGTTTGCTGGAAAGCGAAGGCATTACAGATGCCGTTGGTGATATCTGGCTGCAATGCTTTCCACGCGTGTTTGGTTATGTGTTTAATCCTGTGTCTTTCTGGTTTTGTCATCATCAGGATGGCAGCTTGCGTGCCGTCGTTTGCGAAGTACGCAATACCTTTGGCGAGAAGCATTTATACCTGCTGGAAAAAGGTGGCAAGCTGGCCAATGGCGAAGAATTACAAGCCAGGAAAATCTTCCATGTCTCGCCCTTCTGCAAGGTGGAGGGCAGCTATCGCTTCCGCTTCATGCAAGCTCAGCAAGATATGGTCGGGCAAGACGCAGGACATGCACAGAAAAAACACCTGGCGCGCATTGACTATGCCGATGCAGAAGGCCCGCTATTACTCACCAGCGTTTCTGGTCGTGAACAGACCATGAGTAATACCCGCTTAGTCCAGGTCATGTTGCGCTACCCCTTCATGACTCTGGGCGTGGTGCTGCGCATTCATATACAAGCACTGCGTCTGTGGATCAAGCGTGTGCCCTTTATTTCCAAACCTGTCCCTCCTACTGAAGAGTTAAGCCGATGAGCAGCCTACATCCCACCTTTGCCTCTGGCACTGCAAGCGCTGGTAACAATGCCGCAGCAAACGCACAACTGAATAGCAAACACTTTCCAGCGCAAGCCAGGTTTGTCCTGAGCCTGCTTAACAAACTTGAGCATGGCTGCCTGACCATACAATTCCCGGATGGGCAAACTGCCAGCTTTGGCCGCGCCTATGAAGGCTGGCAGCATGTGAGCCTGCATTTGAAAGACTGGGAATTATGTCGCGCGGTACTCAAGTCTGGTGATATAGGCTTTGCCGAAAGTTATATCGCCGGCCACTGGACCACCAGCAGCCTGACTGGTTTGATAGAACTGATTTCGCATAATCGCCAACAACTGGAAAGCGTTATCTATGGCAGTTGGTGGGGCAATCTTATCTATAGGCTCAAGCATCTGCTGAACCGCAATTCTCGCACAGGCAGCAAGAAAAATATTCATGCCCATTATGACATAGGCAATGAATTCTACAAGCTGTGGCTGGACCCATCGATGACGTATTCCAGCGCAATTTATTCTGACGAACAAGAACAGTCACTGGAAGAAGCACAGCAAGCAAAATACCGGCGCATATTGCAGCAACTGGCATTGCCAGAAAATGCCAGATTGCTGGAAATAGGTTGTGGCTGGGGTGGCTTTGCCGAGATGGCAATACGTGATGCCGGTGCCCACGTCACTGGCCTGACTCTCTCTACCGAACAATTGCAATATGCCCAAGAGCGCCTGGCCCATGCGGGCTTGCATGGACAGAGTGATTTAAAAATAGAAGATTATCGCGATGCAAATGGTAGCTATGACGCGATCGCTTCCATAGAAATGTTTGAAGCCGTAGGTGAAGCTTACTGGCCTGGTTATTTTGATTGCCTGCAACGTAACCTGAAACAAGGTGGCCGTGCCTGCGTACAAAGTATAGTCATCGCGGACGAATTATTCGAACGCTACCGCAAGGGTACGGACTTTATACAACAATACATTTTCCCCGGTGGCATGTTGCCATCGATAGAAAAGTTCCATGCCATGGCTGCCGCTTACGGTATGGAAGTATTGGACACGTATAACTTTGGCCTGGATTATGCGCGCACCCTGCTGCACTGGCGCCATGCATTCATGGAAAAACTGGCGCAGGTCAAGACCCAGGGTTTTGACGACGAATTCCTGCGCACCTGGGAATTTTACCTGGCCTATTGTGAAGCAGGCTTCCGTGCAGGAAGTATCAATGTCACGCAATTCACTTTGAGAAAAAAATGAACTCCGCTCTCACCTTGCGCAAACTATGTTTGTCTTTACTGGTTTCAGTGACAGCAATATCTGCGCACGCAGCGGATGTTCCTGCAAACCCGCCACTTGCACCAGCACACATCAGTGAAGAAATTCCGCAAGCCAGTTTGCAGGGTACAGGCAGTTTTCGCTGGTTTGGCCTGCATATTTATGACGCAAGCTTGTGGTCTGCACCTGAAGGCTATAAGCCGGATAGAGACAAGTCGGATAGCGCTCGGCCACAAAAATTTGCGCTGGACCTGGCGTATGCCCGCACTTTATATGGTGGCAAGATCGCCGATGCCAGCATAGACGAAATAGAAAAGCTCAAGCTGGGCACACCAGAAAAGCGGGAACGCTGGCTGGCACAGATGAAGAAAATTTTCCCCGATGTAAAACAGGGCACGCACATTACCGGCATTTATATACCGAATGAAGCGGCCAGGTTTTATTTGAATGGGAAATTGCTGGGTGAGATACGCGACGCAGAATTTGCTCATGCTTTCTTCGCCATATGGCTGGACAAGAAAACCTCAGCGCAAAATTTGCGCACCAGGCTGCTGGGCAGCAAAGCCGCCGCCAATTAAGCGCCTCCTCAAGAGGACACTCACATCAGGAAAGCATATGTTGAAGCACACCTACCGCTTATTTTTCTGCAGCCTGGTCTTGTTGCTGACATCCTGTGCCAGCCAATACGAACCTGGCCGTTACCGCAATGAGATACCAAAGCTGGATATACAAAACTATTTCAACGGCAAACTTGATGCCTGGGGCATGTTCCAGGACAGGTCAGGTGCCATCGTCAAACGCTTTACAGTGGTCATGGATTGCCAGTGGTCAGGTGACATTGGTACGCTCAATGAAGACTTTACTTACTCAGATGGCAGTAAGCAAAAACGCATCTGGACGTTGAAGAAAGTAGGGGATGATCAATTTACCGGGACTGCGGCTGACGTCATAGGCGAAGCCAGGGGTCAAGTATCAGGCAATACCCTGCACTGGAATTATGTCCTGGCATTGCCGGTCGATGGCAGCGTCTACAACGTGGATTTTGACGACACAATGGTCTTGATGGATGACAAGGTCATGCTGAACCGCGCCCTCATGCGCAAGTTTGGGGTTGAACTTGGCAGCGTCACTTTATCCTTCACAAAGCGTAGTAACACCACGCCATGAATCCCGCCATCCGTGACTGGCAGGGCAAACGCATCTGGATCATAGGTGCCTCCAGCGGCATAGGTGAAGAAACTGCCAGACTACTGTTAACGCGGGGAGCCAGAGTTGCCTTGTCCGCACGCAAGCTGGCGCAACTGGAAAAGATTGCAGCAGACTACCCCATGGCTGAGGCCATGGCAGTAGATATCTGCGATCACGCCAGCATAGTGGCTTGCCATGCAGGCTTGATAGAAAAATGGGGCAGCATAGACTTTGTACTTATCGTCGCGGGCAGCTACAATGAAATGCGGGCAGACAGTTTTGATCTCGCTGCAGTCAACAGCCTGATAGACATTAATTTGCGCGGCGTCTACCAATGCCTGGATGTGGTTTTGCCTGCCCTGCTAAAACAGGGTAGCGGCGGCATAGGTATCGTTGGCTCGGTGGCAGGTCTCTCAGGTTTGCCCAAGGCACTGGTGTATGGTCCGACCAAGGCGGCGATTATCAATTTGTGTGAATCTCTGTATCTGGATTTAAGCCCTAAAAATATTGCGGTGTATATGATTAACCCTGGTTTTGTCGAAACACCGATGACAGCCGGAAATGATTTCAAGATGCCAGCCCTGATGAGCGCGCCTGAAGCGGCATTGGCCATTGTCAAGGGGATGGAAAAGGGCGACTTCCATATTCACTTCCCGCATCGTTTTACGAACTGGCTAAGACTGGCTCGCCTGCTCCCGTACCGCAGCTATTTTTATCTGGTTCATAAAGTCACAGGTTTATAAATGCCTATTAATGATATGCCTGCTACTGATTTGCCCCTTCCTGATCATCAAGTCAGCCTGGACAAACTCATCGCCTTCTTTGAATCCATTTCGCTGGCAAGCTGCCAGGATTTGTCTGGCATCTATACTGAGGATGCTTATTTTAAAGACCCGTTCAACGAGCTACACGGACTGGCTGCCATCAATCAGGTATTTCAGCACATGTTCGTGCAGGTACATGAGCCACGCTTTCGCATTACTTCATCGGTGCTGCAAAACGATAGCGCCTTTCTGGTCTGGGATTTTTTATTCACGATGAAAAACTTCAATGCCGCACCACAACGCATACGTGGTGCCACGCATATACGCTTTGCTGACGATGGCAGGGTGAATTTTCATCGCGATTACTGGGATGCGGCGGAAGAGTTGTATGAAAAGCTGCCCGTGCTAGGCAGCTTCATGCGATTTTTGAAGAGTCAGGCACGCAAGTAGATTACTTGCCTGCTTTATAAGCTGGCAGATATTGCGCCAATCTCGCCCCCATTTCCTGCCCCAGTGCTTGCAAGCCGCTCATGGGCCTGACCATGACTTCAAAATCGACGATTTTGCCATCGGCATCAAAGCGTATCATGTCTATACCCTTGAGCTGCTTGTCGCCTACATTGGCGCTGAATTCGAGTACGATATTCAAGCCATCGTCAGAAGACAGCTCACGGTGATAAGTGAAATTTTCAAACACTTTGACGACCGTACCCAAAATCAGCACGACAGCCTGAGCGCTGGCATATGGCTGATGTGCCATGGGTGAGCGGAATACTGCATCCGCATGCACGATGGATGGCAGGGCACTCAAATCTTTACTGGCAATCATCTCATGCCAGGTTTGCAGGGAAGCGGCAACAGCTGCAGGCAGGTTTTTCATCGTCATCCTCTTTTTGAAAAGCCCGGCATGCCAGGCTCAATATGAAAAGGACAATCTTAGACCAAAACCCTGCCTGTATGTAATTTTGCCAAAATGAAGCTTGTTTACAACTTAGGCTGTACCGGTTTCGCCGCCTCAGGGGTACGCGATAATAATCGGCTTGAAGGGCTGTCGTCCGCACTCAGGACATTCAGGTCAGCCCCTGGTCTGGTGATGGTAACCGCTTTGATACTATCGCTGAATGGCTCAGCCACTTTCTTGTCGACTGGCTCTACCGCTCTGCCCAGTGGGTCTTGCTTGGGCGTGATACCACGCTCCTCTACCCTGCGGTAAAAGAACTGATGTTGTGTCGAATCGTGGATAACGCTTTTCTCTGGCTCCACCGGCACTTCGCGCTTCAAGATCATGGCTGAACCCAGAGTCGCATTCAGATAACCGCTCATCAGGTTGAAATTGCGCGTGGACAAGCCATTGAGTTCATAGCCACCACCAACATCACTATGGCAGCCAGCCGTTGTCACACCCAGGAAACGCTTATCAGCCGACAACCCTTGAGGAATGATGTTATCTGCCGGGAACAAAGAACGATGCTCATCGCCAGCCTTGATCTGCAAGCCACTGAGTACTGAATCGGCAGGTCGCCTGTCCTTGCGCTCTGGTGCGCCGGTAGCAACTGGGTCATACATGGCCAGTGCCTGGGCGACCTCGCCAGGCTCACGCAATGGCGGCGCCGTATAAGTAATCTTGTCATCCTTGAGTCCCAGAGGATAGGTGTCCACCTTCCTGGCATTCGGGTCCTGGATACCTCGTTCATCCACCAGCCTTGTAAAACCTGCAGCCTGCTCAGCACCCCGGCTGAAACCGACAGAAACGACACTGATCTTGGCGTCCGGATTTTCTTTCAGCCACGCCGCTGCCTGACGGTCAAACTGTTCATACATATCTTCCAGGCGCTCCTGATATGTACCACCAGTAGCGCCATCCAGAGCGCCCCTGAGACCACCCTGCGTACCAGGCCCTTCTTTATAATAACCACCGATATTCGGGTTGGTTTGCGCTGCTGCTTCAATCTGATCCTTCAACAATCCCACGTTGGTAATGTGTTTGGGATCGTGAATCGCGTCGTTACCTGTGCCGTCGAACAAGGCGACGAAAACGCGTGAGTTGGGGTCCTTGCTGTCGTATAACTGTGGCACCTTGAAGGCATTGATTTCCGTTTCTGCCTTGGTATAAGTTGCCAGTTGTGCAGGGGTCGCCTGCTTAACGTCAACACCGTCAGATTTAACTGGATCAGATTTCACAGGATCGGTCATAGTGATTACCGTTAATAGGTTTTGGAATATGCCAGCGTGCGGTGGTCATGATGCTCGCGCGTCGATGCATCTTTCTCCAGACGTATCGTGACGAGCATGTACACATTCAGTGTGCGGTCGTTGACTTCAATGATGATGGTCGGATGACCACCAGCGACAGGGTCGGCCTTGTACAGGCGGCTCACATCATCTGTATGCAAGACTTTGCGGTCCTTGAATATTTCATCGAGATTCAAACTGGCAGACAGCTTGCTGCCATCGGCGGCTGACCACTTAACATCCACCGGACCGGCGAAAGTGATGTATGAGCCCGATTTAAAATTCGGAAACTTGTTTTGATCTTTCTCGGTCTTTGCTGGCGAAAGCTTTCCTGCGCTCAGCTTGTGCGGCGTCCCTGCATACAGCACTTCAACATCACTGGCGCTATATGCCTGTATGTTCAGATCATGTTTGGAGAATTTCAAAAAATCTTCGTTTGCCATTGCGCTAGATCCCAGTTGTGTTTGTAAAGCGATTGCCATCAAAAATCCTGCAAAATTTCGTTTCGAGAGTTTCATTTTTTGCCCGTTTTTGCAAAGAACTCATTTCATGATTCGGGTGAAATACGTTCCGGAATGATGTTAATTAAATGTACTGCACACGAATTATTATCAGAATTTCAAAAATAATCCAAGCTGCCACAGTGCAATTTGCAAACAGACGAGGAAAAACAAAGCTGGCGACTACATCTGGAATCAGCCCCTGATCATGCGTGACCGACATGCTTGGATATGATTGGTAGTGGAACACCATGCTGTGACACAAAGAACGCACGCTAAAAACTGACTTGGTGTCAGGAATTATACTTCCACGTTTTTCATTTTACAAATATTTATACAAACAAAAGTAAAAAACAATTTAGGAATTAATGACGCTGAAAAACCAACCGGGATTTTGATATGGCAGCCACTTCGTATCGAATGCACAATTAATCAGGTTTAAAGCTATTGATGGGAAAAACAAAAATGGATGCTCAAGGGCATCCATTTTTGTACTAAGGCAAGAACCAAAGCAGTCTCAGTTCATAGCTAACTCGGCTTAAACTGGCTTTACCTTGATTAATCGTCTTCGTCCTTCATGTCATCAACTGGCAGGTTATTGACTTTGTTTTGCAGGTAACGACTAGGCTTGAATTTGGGGACTTTACGATCCTCTATCATGACTGGCTCACCAGTGCGAGGGTTTCTGGCTTGTTTGGCATTTCTTTCAGCCACTTTGAAGGTGCCGAAGCGACTGATCTTGGCTTCGCCATCTTCTGTCATTTCGCGAACGATCTCATCAAAGACGAAGGTAACGATGTCTTTAACTACATTTCTGGTCAAAGTCCCCTGATATTTGCTGTAAATACGCTCGACGATGTCATGTTTTGTCATTTCTATTAAAGCTTTCTTGTTACAGCTAAAAACTGCCGATTTTCTAAAAAGCTATAATATGCCTTCATAAATTGAAAGTCAAAGCAAGCGGTAGAGGTCTGAAAATGAGGGAGCCATCCTGCAGTAGCGCTCAGGCTGAGCGGAATCACGTATCAGTGGCGCGACAAGATGAAGAAGGTCGAGCCAGCACAGGATGAAAAGACCCCGGCTTTCACTGCCCATGCTAGCAGGAAGAATTAAAGGCCGGGTATGGAGGAAGCTTTGCGTGGAAGCTCTTCTGACTGGACTTTGCCCGCACCTGCTGTACCGGTTACAGCAGCATTACTGGTACTTGCCGCAGGCTTGCCATTACGGGCAGACTCTTGCAGCCTCTTTCCTTCAGCCTCGCTGACAGTACGGGCATCCGGGCCATAACGATCCGATACTGTCATACTCTTATTTGAACGCAACTGCAAAGACAAGTCGTCCATTTGCGCCCTGACGATTTTTAGATTTACCGGGGCTAAAGTCGATGCTCTTGGCATCAGCGCGGCAGGATCTTCAGTCGCCATCTTGCGAACCAACCAATTGGATTTTAAGGCGTCTGGTAAGGGAGCCGCCTTGGTCTGGTCTGTTTTGACTCCTGCAGATTCAAAGTTTTTTGCGTAATCTGCTTGTCTGTCCAGATTGGCTTTGAGGTAAGCATTTGATTCATCCTGCATGCGTCGATTTTTTTCACGACGTGCCGGATCAAAGTATTTCTGCCGTATCTGAGCCTCTTTGTGCTCAAAATATACTTTTTGTTGTGCAGTCATTTGCTTGCCGTCACCACGATCCAGACCCAGCAAATGCAAATGCAACTTCTCCATGGTGGTATCAAGCGACCTATATTGGGGATTGGCGTCGCTGGCCTTCAATTCTGCCTGGTATCTTTTTTGGTAATCCTCAACCTGCTTACGTCTTTCAGGGGACATTTTCGCCAGTTTGGCGGCATTGTCTGCCTGCATGGTTTTAAGGATTTCATCACCATGTTTTCCTTCCATGCCGGTAATAACGGCCTGATACTTTTTGTTGTCTTCGGCTCTTAATTTTGGTACAGGGCGCGGGCTGCTCTCTGGCTTTTGCTGAGATGGAGACAATTTCCCCGCATTCACATTATCCATCTGAGTCAGATCATTGACTTGCTGCGCGTGAACATACACCGGCCATAACAAACCAAGTAGCAAAGACAAGGCGGCCGCGTGGCGCGCACTGCACTTTCTTTGCTCTGGCTGATAAAGGCGCATACTCATGTCCATTGATGCTGATTTCATAAGAAATAATTAAGCGCTAAGGCGAAATAGCGCGCAATGCCGGTTCACGCAGTTTCTTGACTTTCATCTGACCAGCTACCTCATTCAGCAGTGCCGTCCTGGTTGCAGATAACTGGACTATGTTTTCAGCCACTTCCTGCTTTTGGTATTGCATATAGATCTGGTAGGCAGTCATGACCGCTAATTCATAGTACAAAGGCAGCTCACCCTTGAGTGAGAGTTCGGAATACCATTGTTCTGAACCAAAGCGTTTTTTTGCTTCGCCGACGATCATTTCCGAAAATGACATTTCCTCACCAGTAATAGGTGCAGGCAAGGGCGGTTGCTGTGAAGCGTTGTCCCCTGACTTGGCAATTTTGGCTGCATCCACATTGGCGACAGGATTGGCGACGCCAACAGATGAACTCGGTATTGTTCCTGTCGTGGCATTCTGGGCCAGATATTTGTCGTAAAATTCTTTGTCGAAATTCGGTACAGCAGCACCAAAGACATCCCTGTCAGTCACGCCAGCCGGACGCACCAGACTCAATGGAGGTTTTCTTTCGGGCTTGTCGACAGCGGCCTGATAAGTAAATGACACGCCACCGCAAAACGGCGGAGGTATACGCCAGGCCGTCGTGCGGCTAGCGTCACCTTTGGTAATTACTTCCAGATGGATATGTTCAGGATTGGGAAGGATACCGGTATTCGAAGGCACGCCTATCTTGTCACCCACACTGATTGCGGATCCGTTCAGCCTCGCCTTGCCATTGGCATCGGGCTCAAAACTTTTCAAGTGACAGAATTTGGTTGCGAAACCATCTGGCTGTGAAATGACCACCATATTTCCGCAACCTGCCGTACCAGCAAAAGAACGGTACGTACCATCTACAGGCGCCACCACCATGGGATCTGCCAATACTTTTTTTGAAAAATCCGTTCCATAGTGAAATTGCCATTTACCGCGGCCATTGGGATTTGCGTCAAAGCGCCAGCCAAACGGGCTGCTGACAACCAAAGAGCCGGATTTGATGACCGTTTGCAGGCAAGTACTTGCCGACGCCAGATTTTGCGTCAATAAGCTTGCGCATACTGCAATTGCCAGCAGATAGGGTCTAGGAGTAAATTTAGCCTGCATTTTTTTTCAACAATGGTTTTAATATGGACTTAATCGTGTCTTTTTCACTTCGCGTGGGATTTTCACGCTCCATCAGAAACAATCCAGCCTCATAGGCTATCTTGTCTTCAAACCCTAATCCCAATGCGGCCCAGTTAAGGTATTGCCTGAGTTTCTCATTACGTAATTCGCCCTGTGCCCGTGTCGCTGCTGCCTGCACGGTCTTGCATACAGCCTGGTCATATTCGCTGTCATGCGAAGTATCGACACAGATACTGTTATAAATAAAATGATGCAAAGTCAGATAAGGTAAATCGAGTGCCACACCTTTGTTCTGGTCTGCCTGTTTCAAGCGTACAGCGCTATAAAACAAAATTTGTGCTGATACCACCTGATCATTTGCTGCATACCACGCCATCTTCTTATAGATCATCGCATAACGCTTATCCGGTTCTGTGGCGATAATACCGCCGGGACGCAGAACAGCCAGCTTGGGATAGGCATAGGCTAACGAAGTATCGATTTTCTTTACTGCATCCAGTTCCTTCATGGGGAACTTCTTGTTAACTTCAGCCTGATTCTTTGCCGCTTTTTCGATCACATAAAACGAAAACCAGGGATTGTCTTCTGTTGGCTCACTGCCCGTACTGGTTTGTGCCTGCGCCATGGCAGAAACAACAAGTCCCAACACGATAAATAATAAGTTATTGAAAAACACCCGCATCATCGTTTTGCAACATACCGCTTTGTTGCGGCATCAAAAGTAAAAGAAAAGGTCCTGTCCAGTTTTTCCAAAGCAGTGCCGGTCTGATTCAAAGCCATTCCTGACTGCCGCAAAACCACGTCTGGATAATCTGGCGAGGCCGACGCAAGGAAACTGGCCGTCAGTTTGCTATCCGCACACAGTTTCTTGCCTTGGCATGCGGCACCTTCCAGATTATTGAGTAATACTTCAGCCGTCTTGAGTACACTTTGTGGTTTCTTGTCAGCGCCAAATATGTATATATCGGCAGATGCATACAGATAACCACCTTTGTTCGCAGGGAGCAATACCACAGCTACCGGATTTTTGTTTTGGGAAAAAAATCCACCCGCTCCGCTTGCGTCTTCAATGGCAATATTGAGCACACCGCCAGGGCCTCGTACATTGATGGCATCACTGGCACATTTACCAGATTTCTCTGGGCAATTACCGTCACGTATAAAAGTAGATACCCAATACAGATCGTTGCCGCTACCACCAAGGGCAATAACTTTTTCAATGCCAGCTGCTGTCTTTGCTTCCTGCCCCAGCTTGACCGCATCCGCAGCCTGACCAGTCGCAGCCACTGCACACATGATTATTGCAAGCACGCTTTTTTTCATGACATCACCAGATCTTCATTTCTCTTATGCAAAAACAGCATCAGCATGCATTGATGCCAAATTTCTTGCGCCAGAATTCCCAATACATCTGTCCATTGATTTGTTCAAGAGGCACTCGCGGGCTCATATTCCCTTGTATCGCTTTTTTCCTTGCGGCAGATAAAGGGGCACCTGTCGTAATATTGTCGTAAATCTGTTTGAAGCCAGAAGCTCCCATATTATGCATGCCGTACAGCACAAACACAGGCGGTACGCCCTTCACACCTTGCGGGAAAGTGCTGCTGAAAGCAGCGATATTGGAAATCGCATATTTTTTTGCAGCGATGCCGTTCTGGTAAGGATCAAAAACCTGCTCGGGTAACAAACCACTCATGCCAACGTCAGCCAATGCCCCGGCACCCATCTGGTACAGACCATAATAATTCGCTGGGCTTATGGCACGCGGATTTTTGGTTGACTCTACATAGGCATAGTAATGCCAGGCAGAACGCGAAATGCCAAAGTTAAGCAAAGGCGCACCAGAGTCGCCATTCGCAAAGGAATTATTGATGGCAGTATTCACATCAGCCTTGCCCATTTTTTCATACTTGGCAAAATCCGCACTGGCAGCGCAGCGCGCCTGCGTTTCGGCAGAACCTGTCGTCGTTGAAGATGGATCAAGATTAGGATTGGCATCAGCAATCTGACTGGCCACATCGGCACGTGCTGAATTATCGGCGTTGAAGGCAACCACCACTTTACTGCGGCGTGCAATTTGTGAATTCAGAGAATGTGCGACCGTACTCATGCGCGCCTGCATGACGCTATTACTGCCAGAGAATGCCTTTCGGGCGTCGGAGTTATAGGTGTCTTCACTGTAATCAGTAGCAGGATAATTTCCCATACCCATGACATTTTCGGACCATACCATCGCAGCACGTTTTTCTTCTTCCGACAATTGCGTGGTTTTTGCTTCGCCGGTCTTGGTATAACCAGGAGGCATGACATCCAGATTTTGCAAATGATCAGCCGCCGCAGCTTCGCAAATCCCGTTGAATACATCGGACATACTGCAATAACTGGTGGAATGCCGTAGATAACTTGCTTCAGCATCCGCCATTCTGGAGGTGCGCATGCTATTGACCATGCGGGTATTCATTGCATCGGTGGCGATCGCAGTACCTGAAGAAATCAATGGCGTTACTTGCGTTTGTGATACCAGTTCATTGCACACCTTGGTCGGCATGGTGGTTCCGGTTTCCTTGATCAGGGTTGCAGCAACGGCTTCTTCGGGACCACGGGGCGTACTGCCTGGCAAGCCTACCTGCGTTCCATACAAAAAAGATTTACCTTGCAACATCGCTGCTTCGCCATCGTTCTCAACTTTATTGCGCGCGCCACCTAGTTCAAAGGCAGCCGCCACTTTTGCACCGGCACCCCAGGTTTCCGGCAACACTTGATAATTGACCAGTGAAGTGGCAGCTAAAGTCATCGAAGAAGCGGCAGCAGAAATTGTCGCGACGATCGCTGATGTTGTAATCGAGATTTCAATCAACATTTCCGGCGACCAGATCTCGCACCAGTAGCCCCCCAAGTACACGCAGGGACCCGCCTTGGCCGACTGTGAAATGAAAAACAGGGACAACAACAGCAAACTAAGGCACAACGTGGCATACCGCCGCCAACCATTCCTCCTGGCTGCGGCAGGTTTCTGCGATTTCTGCTTATTGAAATAAATTCCCATGAATTTTATCGCTCTTTGACTGCGATTAAGGAGTAACAGGAGGTGCGCCAATAGAACGGAGAGCCGCTTCACGATTTCTCGCGTAATTCGGATTCATACTCACGGCAATTTCATTCAAGATAGCTACTTGTGTCGCCAGATTTTGCTCAACTCGCTCTTGCTGCACATAGGATTGATAATCCATCCAGCTCTTGAAGGCCATCATCTTGTTCAATTCACGCAGCAGGCCATTGGTATTGTATTGAGATAAAGTCAGATACCAGGATTGATCTACAAAACGATTTTCAACAAAGAGTTTCATGGCCTGCAAGGGAGACAAAGCCGTAAGGCCGGGAGCAACCAGGCCCATGGATTCTGGTGTCAGGCTAGTATCAACCTTACGCATCAAAGCGCCATTTTCCATCGTCGCCAATGGCACAGATGCGCGAGCAGCGTAGGTATTGTTGGCCGCAAGCCATTGCTTGCCTGCCGCCGTCTTGGAAATTTCGTCGACATTATTTGGTGTATTCGGGGGTTCACCAACCACGTTAACGGCAAAGCGCGAGGCCGCAATCAGACCTGCATCATCCAGTGGTTTGTCTGCCGAGGCTAAGACCGTTTTGGATGCATTTACGGGTGCCTGATAATAGCGCTTATTTTCGGCACTGGCAGCCATATAAATCATATCGTCCTGATAGCGCTGTGCCATCTCTTTACGGATGTCAGACGCACCATTGCGGAAATAATTAACTTTTTCCTGTACGCTTTGAGAGTCTGGCGAAACACCACCAACAGCCGAACCCAGCGTCGTTGACGATGCCAGATCATAACAATTGCGTTGACCGTTCAACATCGGGTCTTTGATATTCAGCAAAGCAATTGCGGCAGCTTCATTGATCTTGATATCGCCATCGACAGCGATCTTGCCTTCTGCCAGTACCTTGGCCCTTGCGCCATTCATTTCAACTGCAGCCTTGACCTTGGCACCAGCGCCCCAGATTTCCGGTAAGATTTGCAGCTCTACGAGTTCAGTCATGGCTGCAATAACTGCGACTGCTGCTGCCTCAACCGCTGCAACTACCGCACCACCTGCAGAAATTGCGCCGGCAGCGGCGGCGGCACCGTCACCACAACAAGCTTCAGCGCGCATGGGGATTAAAACGACAGGCACAGCAAGGGCGCATGAAACTGCAACTGCCACTAATTTTTTATTCAGATTTTTCATCGCTTAACCTTCACTCATAAGCCGGGGATAGTCGATTGTGACTGGGCGGGCGCCGCTGGCGGCGGTGCCGGCGAATATGCTGGAGGAGGGCTTACCGGCGCAGGTCCCACATTGACAAAGCTACCGAAGGTATTCACCCCTGACTGGTTGATACCGGAGTTAACGGTATTGACAGCATTACTTACCGCACTGTTCCAGGCACCAGTCGCCGCAGCACAAATCTTCATGATGATGTCATTGACGATTTTATCTATCAGCTGATTCAGGATCGCTTCAAAAGCTGCAGTAAAGCTGAAGCTGGTTGGCAAATTGAATGCCACTGAAATCATTTGGATATTTTGCAGGCAAGAATTGATGGAGTCATTAAAGCGCTTGACCGGGTCCCCGGGCGCAGCCGCAGTTGCCATGTTTTTAGCAGAATTATTGATCGCAGTATCCATCTGAGGGCCACAATTTTTCTGTGTCCTCGCATTTGTTTCGTTAGTACCCAGCGCATTGGTGGCACGCATATTTTTTTGCGTATTGGCATCCAGAATCACCAGCCCTGAGTCAACTGAGCCTACCGCACCGACAGTCGATACGCTGTCGGCCCTAGCCATGACTGGCATGATACCGATAGAGATAATCAAGAATCGGCACATCATATTTTTCACAATTTCCCGCATCACTAAGCTCCTTGTTTTCATATCATTGTCTGAGCCACTCACGCACGCACATTTTATTTACTGCACCTGACTTTTGGATTAGTCCGGTTACAAGTTCAAAAACTACAAACCCGGTATGGCCGAAGGTGGATTAGAAGGCACCGGTGCAAAAGGTGCCGGGCTAATCGGCGGCGGCCCCACATTGACTACACTTCCAAAAGTATTGATACCTGATTGATTGATACCCGTATTGAGTGTGTCTATCGCATTACCTACAGCCGAATTCCACGCTCCTGTTGCTGCTGCACATATTTTCATGATGACTTCATCAACCAGTTTTTGCATCAGCTGTTTCAGTATTGTTTCAAACATTTGAGTAAAATTGAAACTGGTCGGCAAACTCAGAGCTGCCGAAATCGTCTGTATGTTTGCAAAGCAGGCATTCACACTGTCATTGAGTTTTTTTACAGAATCACTGTGGGTCATGGCAGCTGACATGTTTTCCCGTTTTTTCTTACCAGTCTCTGTTGCTTTTTTGGCACAATCGTCAATCACCGCGTTATCTGTCTGATTCGCCCCCACCACTCCATTCAGCTCTAGAGTTTTTTGAGCGCTGGCATCCAGCGTGGTGATAGTCAGATCACCAATTCCCGACATACTGTCTGCGGTACATATGCCAGGCATCAGCGTCGCAAACGCAAGCCAGACCGACAGCAACAGCTTGTTATTAATTAATTTCATCATGCTATCCGTGCACTCTGTTCAATGGCGGCTTGCACTGCAGCCAACCGCTCAGGTGCGAATACGGTCTGCAACAATGCTGTCTTCCTGGCAAAGCGTAACCTGTCCATCATGAGCTTGAAGGCAACCCGGTCGACGGCGGTTACGCCACCCTGCTCATAGAGTTCGTGCGCTTCACGTAAAAAATCAAATTCAAATTCCGGGAATCCGGTTTCCAGCCAATACACCAGCCGCAAAGCCTTGGATGAATGCAGATAAGCGAGCACGACCAACAAGTCATTAATGAATGCTGTCTTTTGTCCTGAGCTTACCGCCTGTGCCAGCATGGCAGGCATCGCAGCCAGAAATACGGCCAGCTCATCATCCAAAGAAACATCGCTGTCGATGGCCCAGTCCTCAGTCGCATCCATCGCGCCAATAATATATGGCGCACCGGGCGAAACCTCGCTCCAATACGTCTCCAAGCCTTTACTTGTTAAGTCGACCATATATTATCCATGCCAGAAAAATACAATACTGACGCATTATAACTACAGAATTATTTAAAGAAAATACCCTTGCACTTTTTACTTTATTTCAAAAAACCTTTATAAGTAATAAGTTTTTTAAAAAAATTATTTTACTTGTCGAGTTTTTACCATCAGGTTATCATTAATAATTGAAAAAGTGAAAGTAAAAAACTTAATGGCGGTGAATTTGAACGATCAATCTACATTAAGAAATGCAAATTCAACAACATCCGAAGCTGAAGGGGCTGATGATGAGTTGGGCGAGCATTTGCAAAAACACAAAGTGATTGAGGCTGCCCACCATATTGCCGATGTCATGCTGGGCCCGGTTGGTGGCATGCTGGTTGCGCACTCCCTGCATGCAGCTGACATGGCAGCAGAGTTGTACAGCCAGCCAAATAAGAACAATGCAAATGCCATTCCACTGAACCAACCTCATTTGACATTGAATGGGGTACCAACTGCAAAACCCGTACTAGTACTGGATGCCAATGACGATCCGCGGAATCCAGGTAAGAAGTTGAACAAGAAACCAAGTGAAAAAGTGGTCAGTGAAACCGAAAAACGCTATCACGAGCGAGCCTTTAGTCAGGCTATGGATTTGACGCCGCCCATCAGCCCCCACCTGGATCGACCGGGTACGCCGACAGCGTCAACACGCAAGAGAAAACGAGTTACACCGATTTAAAAACAGATATAAACGAATTGAATTCGATCCAGAACACAGTTATAGCAAAAGCCGGACATTATCCAACAGCTTTCAGCCATTAAAGAGATAACCATGCGTACAAGCAAAAAACTCAATATCTATATCTTGCTGACACTGGCAATTGCCTTGATGGCGACTGGGGCACAGGCAGGGAATTTTTGGGTGCCCGAAAAAGAGCAAGCCGATTACTCCATTCAAATACTGAGATATGTATTCGGTGATGTCGTCTTGAAAATTTATGAAGGCACAATAAGTCCAAATGGCGACAACATACTTTCAAAGTTACTTGCAACGATGAATGCTGGCGTTCTCGTCGTCGGCATGATCATCATGGCTTACACTTATATAGGTGGAGCTGTACACACAGCTAAGGATGGTGAATGGCTGGGCAAGAAGTGGGACACCATGATGGTTCCATTACGAACAGCGGGTGGCATGGCAATGTTATTACCAACAGTTGCAGGCTACTCTTTTTTGCAAGTTGTATTGATTTGGTGCGGCATACAGGCTGTTGGTCTGGGTAGTACGATCTGGACTACAGCATATACCAGTATCGCCAAGCAAGTTTTTGTTACCCCCCCGTTTCTTGCACCAAATAAGACCGCGAAGCAAGTATTCCTGATGGTCGCTTGCAGGCAAGCCGGTAATATGTATGGCATGGAAGTCACTCCAATTTCAGCCGATGGAAAAATAATTTATGCAGCCAAAGGGTCACAAGATGCTGGCAGTGCTGGGTTTTGCGGTGCTATTCAATGGAGTGCGTCCAGCACTTTTACCAAATTAAAAAATGCATCCACCAATTTGATCGGTTGCGATCATTGGCTATCTAACGACGTAGGCTGCAAGCAATTGCTAGCAGACACAACGGCACAACCTTTTTCATCGTTCAATGTCACTGGCGTAGATGGAGTTGAACTGTTTAAAACTGAACGCAAGGAACAGTTTGAAGAGGCGATGCGCCTTGCGCACGGAGAGATTATTACCAATATGCTGAGCAGCACCGTACTGCAAGAAATGGCCAACGACCTGTTATTATCAACCGACGAATCCAAGCGCGCCATGCTTCCTGGAGGAAAATATGAAAATACACTGGCGGCGATTCAACTTCAATACGAGAAAGCGCTAATAACGAAAATCCACGATAACATGAAATCCATACTTTTTGAGGGGATGTCGGCAGAGGTGTTATGGATGGACAAAATGACGCAACAAATGGCAACTGGCGGCTGGTTGCACGCCGGCTCTTTCTACATGAAAATCGGTAATTTAAACAATGCCGCGCAAAACGTCATCAATGCCGCAGTCTCTACTGCCTACACTATTCCCAATATTTCTGGAATGCAGAATGAGAGCCAGAATTCAGCATTCTCGGTCTTCCTGAACAATTTACAGCAAACAATTATTGGAACAAATGACCTTGCTAACAAGATAGAGAGTAATACCCCTGCGAAATTCGATATTTTTGATATCAGGAAAACCTGGAATGGCATTACTGATGGCATTTCAACCGGTATGTTGAAATTTGCCATGGTGGGTGAAATCGGAAAAAATGGCATGGACCCGCTAATTCAGTTAAAAGCAATTGGCGATACCGCCATTGTAGCGGGTGAGGCGATGCTAATAGAAGGCTCAGGTGCTTTGCCATTTGGCAAAAAATCCGGTGATACCAGCACCATGTCAATTATATTGGCAGCACTAACCGGACTCATGTTGAGTATGGGCATGTTCCTTGGAATTATTCTACCCATGCTTCCTTATGTATTTTGGGTTTCTGGCGTTGCCTGGTGGCTGATTTCATTTGTTGAGGCTGTCATTGCTGCACCAATTTGGGCGATAGCACACATGCATCCAGAAGGACACGACATTGC
Source organism: Undibacterium sp. FW305-107 (assembly GCF_058788535.1). Lineage (NCBI taxonomy): Bacteria > Pseudomonadati > Pseudomonadota > Betaproteobacteria > Burkholderiales > Oxalobacteraceae > Undibacterium > Undibacterium sp. FW305-107. Next base: position 196,719 of record NZ_JBYTAV010000006.1, on the reverse strand, counting down.
TGGTCGCGGCTCACCCGGATACATGTTTGTCCTGTCCATTCTGATACGTCCGGCACTGATGGTCATCTTCCTGTTTGCTGCCATGCTGTTGATAAAACCCATCATGAATTTCGTTAATCAGGGATTTTTTCAATCCATATCAAATATGACTGAAGGCTCCATGGTAGGCATCATGACTTTATTGGGTACGTTGATACTGTACTCTGGTATTACTACTAAAATGATTACGACAGTATTTGGCGTCATCAATACCGGACCAGACAATATCATGCGTTGGATAGGTGGCAGTGATTCCGTTGGCACTCAGGCACAATCAACAGCAAGCAACATCCACCAAGGCGCTGATGCCGCTGGTGGACAGGCAGCGGGCGGGGTCGGCAAGGTTGTCAATGGGATCGGCGGCAAGATGGCTGCCAAGCGCGGCAGCGTAGTGTCCACTGCGCAGTAGATGCTTCATAGAGTTTAAGATGTCATCCCTGCCGCAAAATGCATGAGAGGCATGGGTGACATATTGAATGAAGGTGTTTTGTACCAACAGCAGCAATACAAACTGTAATGCTGCAGTCTTGCATGAGTGGCGTATCACTCTCGTTTCCGTATATAGCGGCACATCCTGGTGAATGTATGCGGGCTCTTACCGAAAACAGTTGGTCTAATCATGCTCGTAAAAGCACATCAGTCTAAATCTGTCGGCAAAAACAAAAACACCGTATATATCTAAAAGAATATATACGGTGTTTTGCAACTTGATCAGTGAGCTGGAAAATTCAACCCTCTGTCTTGGCGCCTGCTATGGAAAACAGTTTCATGCTGTTCAGTGGAAGCTGGGATAGAAAAGGCAGTTTGGAACCAGCTTCACGACCCCGCTTTGGGCGCTTTACAATCTGGTTGCCCTCCCCGGGAAACTGCAGGCCCATACCATCCAACATGTCCAGATTCAATTCCCATGACTTTTTAGATCGCTCTTTCCAGACATGCAAGGCATGCTGGTAATAGGTCAATGCCTGAGCCTTGCTCCAGCCATTGATCTTTGCCAGTTGCGCCATGGCGGCATCAAATTCATTATCACTTTTCGCTCTGCTCAGCTCTATATTTTTAACCGAATGGCAGCGCGGGCACAAGCTCATCAGAGCAGTGATTTTTTGCACCCCTCTGGCTTCGTCATATTCAAACACTTCATGACATTCGACCGGGTGCTGATGACCTTGTTCAAAGCCATTTTCAAGACAAATTTCGCAGCGATAACCAGCTCGTACAAAAACAGATTTTTTGAGCCTGTTGAAGTCGGCATGACCGAGATAACTGCGCACGCTGGAAAAGCGGCTGGAAAAGGGGACAGGCTCTATCGAAAGCACGGGACGACTCAATGGTACTTGCACCAGATTTTCAGCACTTGGCGCAGTGGTGACAATGGTGGGACGCAAGATCGCCATTTTTTTTAATTCTTGCTGCAAGGCTGGTAATTCACTGGCAAGCACACCGATTTCATTGGTATGTTTATTCACCACACGTACATAGGGAAATATGTTGGCCAACTGTGTCAGGCCAAAGTTCAGCTCATCCCTGAAAAGCATACCTCGCTCTTCATAAAAGCCTTCACGAACCAATACCCGGCGCTGGGCAAGCGACAAAGGTCCCAATAAACACAAGCGCTTACTTTGAGTATCAGGGTCATACGCAACCACCATACGCAAGGTGTGCATCGTCAGGTCCGCCCACTTGGTCAGTGGCTGAGTTGCGGTTTCTGAAGATTTCAAGTCCTCATTCATGATTTCGTTCACTGAATGCTCCAAACTAAAACGCTTTTATCAATCTTCCTGTTTCATGTCTTGCTGTGCACGTTTTTTTAACTGCATATCTGCGCTCCGCCCCGACACATCCGTCTTAAATCCATGCAAGATGTTCCTGCCCAGCTGACGCGCAGAACGCAAACACCAGATAATCATACGCATGAATAGCTTACGCGGCCTGACCGTTTCAGGATCAAGTTCAGATTGCTGATCAAAGCCATATACAACAAGACAAAGCAATACGACTACCAAAATCCAAAAGTAAAACATATCTACCTCACACCGTCTTTTTGACTGAGGTGCTCATTTTCATGCGCTCCTCATTGTTACAGGAAAAAATGTCCGCACGATGAAAAATGCTGACTCTCTTATCCCAATTTGGCTTAAAAAGACGGAAGTTGCCGTAGAATAATAATAACTAATACGGAATCTTGGCAAGCGTTTAAGTTACATATCTTAACCTAGAGGTCGTGAACAAACCTATACCGCAGCATCCAAAGTGGTTTCGCTTTTGTTTCTATTTGCAAGCGCCCTTGACAAAAATGAAAATAGTCAATTAACAACGCAATAGACTACTTTCTGATTGAATGACACCTTCATTTGATACTGGCATTTGTGGCAGACTATTCCCTATGAAGCTGTGGACATCAGACCCGCAGGAACTGCGAAATTCAGGCGGCACCAAATGCCTGGTTTCAGGCAACTTTGCTGGTCTGGTTTTTACCTGCTTTAAGACCAGATACATACCGAAGTATGCAAATACCTGCCTCAAATATCAGCAATAGTCAGAGTCAGGAAACATTTGGTTTCAATTTTTCCTGATCATGCGCTCAATCTGCTCCACCTCAGGTTGCTCTGGGACAATGAATGCATTACGTTCTCCGCCGCGCTGATAAATCAGCAGAGGAGTTCCTCTAAATTTAGTATCGCGTAAGAACAACAAGTTTTGTGACAAGGAGCGTGCCATCCTGTCATCCGGAGCAACAGACTTGATAGTTTTCTTGAACATCTTTTCAACGATATCGGTTTCACCACGGTTTAATAAAAAGTATGCCGCCATTTGCGCTGACGGGCTTTGCATATTATTACCGCTGAGTGAAATGACAGGAATCCAGCGCACACGCAAGAGTCCACGCTGTACATAAGGTCGCAGCATTTCCCAGGTTTTATGGCAATGTGGGCAGATAGGATCAAAAATCACATACACGATGTTATTGCCGCTGCCCTCTTCTACCCAGGCAGTAGATTTTTCTGCTGCGGCAAAAACCTTGTTTTTGAATTCAGTAGGAACGGTCTCCAGTTCACGGATGGAGGTAAGCATCTTGCTTTGCTCTGCAATGGTCTTGTCAACTTCACTTGCACTCACTGCTGGTGCTGCAGGGGCCGCCTGAGCAATGCCTGCCTGTTCAGCTAATTCAATTTTGGTGATAGAGCCACCGGCAGAATTAAAAACCTCGCCCGCTGCAAGGAATTTGCCATTAGCAGTGATGTAGAAAATCTTTTTGCTGCCATTGCGCTCAACCACCAGGCCCTTGAATCCTGAAGAAGAGCGGAATTCCTTGACGACATTGTTGCCTTTCCCCTGCATGATGCGATTCCAGTCCGGTGCAGACTTGGGGGCTACACTCTTTTGAGAGATAGGCAGGCCATCTTCACCGAATAATTCCCCAGAAAAAAGGTAGTCGCCATTTTCGGTCACATAGAAAGTTTTCTCGGCACCGCCTGCTTCTACCACCAGACCACGGAAACCTGATGGAGAAGAAAAGTCTTTAACGACTTTGTTGCCACGCGCCGTCATTATCTTCTTCCAGTCAGTCGCTGCCATCGCAGACAGAGAAAGCGATATCCCCATTGCCATGAGGATACTTTTTAATATGCGGTTCTTTTGCATTACATCATGCCTTCCATAAATTCGGCTTTCCCACTACATCAGTGTGAACAAACCCACGTTTTTTATATAAGCCAACGCCGCCAGCCTTAAGGCTGAGGGCAACGCCAGCAAGATCTTCCACACCTACACCATCCATCCAGCCATCTGCAGCCCCGGCATAGACATGACCGGAATCTGCTGCTGCACCTTCGGTCTGATCATTGGTGACCCAGGAACGATATCCAGAAGTCAGGTGGTAATAACCATGGATGCCCTGGTTGAACCAGAAATGACTTTGTACGGCAGTAATCAGGGCTGCCAGACGCATATCTACCTGAACAACTCTGGCACTTCTGACATCCCGTAAAAACCAGCATAGCCGCTTGTAACCTTCTGCATCGATGCGGCCATCTTTACCCCAAAGTATAAAATCAGCACGCTCAGCTGCATGCCACTTTGAAGCTTCCCTTGTCAGGTAAATGCGACGCAGTATGCGTCCTTCACCAGATTTTTCCGGGTAGTAGTAATCAGGGCTGAACAGTTGTGCAGCGGCAGCCCCCGTTGTAGCAGGTAATATCAAGCCTGCCGCAACGGCAAAGGATTTCGCCAGAAAATCACGTCTGGGTGATTGCTCTGTGCAAGTTTCCAAATTAGTGGGCAGCTTGTTCATTTATACAATTACCTGGCAGCGTATTTCTTGCTGAATGCTTCCAGCAAGCTGCTTTTGCCGCTACGTTTTGCTGGTGTCGGCTGGCAGGCATATGAGGCATTGGCAACAATGGCATTGATCACATGAGCGGCATCATTTTGAGCCTTCAATGCGTCCACACCCAAACGCATATCCATCGCGACCAAAGCTGCATGGGTATGTTTCTGGTCTATCAGTATTTGCGTCTGCTTGCCCTTGCCATTTTTTTCTTCCATGGCATACAGCTCACTCAGGGTGGTTGCCGTTTGCCAGCCAATCTCATAAGCGTTTGTCGGTGCCAGTTGTTCATGCAACCCGGTCTGCACATCTGCTGCCCAGGGAGCGACCACTGCCTTGCTGGCATCATTCAGGCTGTCATTGCTACGACCAAAAATACTGACGACCGCACCATCAAATTCTTGTCCAGCATTTTTTTTCTGACCTGAACGTTTGCCAAACAGGGCTCGGGCAGTACGTTCTTTGACATCGTTCTCTGGAGCAGCCTGAGGCATTGTTGATGCTGATATCGGCTTGCTGTCGACTGGAGCTGCTACTGCCACTTTTTCAGCAGCCTGAGCAACACTTGCGCTCGTGGCACTGGTAGCAATGGCTTCTGCAACTACTGTTTTCTGCGCCGATTGGGCTTGTGCCTCAGCAGCATCTGCTTTCTTTTTCAATGCTTCCGGCGACAAATCCCAATCTGCCATTTCACCATAAGCAGGTGGTTTGACTTTGATGAAATGATTCAATCTGTATTTGCTCAACAGATTACGTTCATCCACCATACCGCAAGAAAACATTCTGGCGCGGATAATTCTGGACTTGAACAGGATATGTGCCTCACCCGGCGTTTGTTCTTTCAAATCCTGCAGGGAGCCACGTGAACGCTGTTCCATAGTGGCGTTCATATTGTCCATATAGTTGGTGGACATGCCATTAGTGCTGGCCTGCATACCGCCCATAACCATGACGTCGGCCATGCCTACTGATTTTTCAAAAATCTCATAGGTGCGCTCTGCATCTTCGAGCTTCATGAAGATCTTGATATTGCAGTTGGCGGCGATGGACGCAGCATCTTCCTTGGATGCTTTTTCAAAGCCCGGCATATCCTGGCTGGCGAATACCATGCTGAAACCAAGGCTGCGTGCCTGCGCAGGCATGACGGCAACGCCAGGCACAGCATAGGCACCATATTCATCCAGTATCGTCACGAAGGGAGATGGTGCGTTGGTAGGCCGGTTATCCAGCACTTCCATTTTGCTGCCTTCCATCTGTGCACCCAGAGTCGCTGCCATCATGTTTTTCAGGCTCATGATGACGACTTTACCCAAATTGGCCAGCTCATCCTGGGATTTCTCCAATGCTGGCAGCAAGACGACCAGGATGCGGCGGTTGACCACAACATCGTACAAATCAACTTCACCGAGATTGGTTTTGAAAATATGACCAAGCGTATCTGACAATGAACCGAGTACGCGGGTGAACTGCATTTGCAGATAACCATGCTGCTCCAGCGTAGTGGCTGACTGGTCAGCGCCTTTCTTTTCTACAAAGCCAGGCAGAGAACTCAGATATGCCTTGATAGCAGCCTGGGCACGGTCAGACAATTTGATGGGTGTGCCATCGATAGGATTTTTGCCATTCGATAAGGCGACGATGTATTTCAATTGCATGAAGTCACGTATGACTTCTACGTCCAGCAGAATACGGCCTGCATCGCGCAGGGACACCAGGGCGATCATCAAACCGGTCAGCAGGGAAATCGCACGGCCTTTCCACATATCGCCACTGCCGCCAGAATCTCCCATCAGGCCAACCAGCAATTGTGTCAAGGCATCTGATGCCCCGAAAGCAAAGGGGTTGATGGTATTGGATAATTTGGTGAGTTGCGGACCTTCAATATCGCGGGAACCTGTACCAAAATTGATGATGAGGAAATCATCTTCCCGGCCCATGGCACGGCTCATGGAAAAAATGGTGGCAAACAGACTGGCGTCACCCTTGCCATCAACAAAGATAAAACCCGAGCCCTGCATCAGGGCGTTATATGCCATGGACACCAGCGCCACGGTTTTACCACTACCAGTAGAACCAAAAATCAGTATGTGGGTACGCAGATCATCATTATTGAACCAGAGTTCGGCATCATCTTTTTTACGGTTACCAAAATGCGAGATGCCCTTGGCCCAGGTCGGTTTATCGTTTGCGGGATTGATTTCTTCCGGATCAATAATGCCTGAACGCCCTTTGCCATCATTTGCAGACGCATCATAAGCCGTCGACATGGGCATGCGAAAAGGCAGGCTATAGTGTTTAAAGCTGGAGCGTATGTACAGGAACAGCAAAATGCCGAACACGACTATGTATTCATGCCAGGTAGGCGAAATCATGGCCGCCGCACCAATCACAAACATCAGTATGCTGGCGGCTTCCGGCTTGAAAAGAATATCTTCTTTTATTCTTTGTAACTGCGGACGCGTATCACGACGCCGATGATGGGCCTTGACTTCATTTTCCGGCTCAAGACCTGACTGTTGTGGTTGGGCCATACTTCCCTCAATACTCGATTATGTCGAAAACATCACGGGCTGTATCCAGATCAACGGCCCGCTTCATCCATGCGCTATTCGCTATAGCGACGATCAGAAACCAAAATTCCCCTGGCTCTGCTCAGGCTTGGCAGCAGCCGGTGCCGGTGCTGGTTCCATCGCTGTGGTTGGGCCACCCAGCATGGAAGATGGATCTGGCTGCGCTTGCATTTGCGGTGCTGGTTGCGCCATGAGCTCGCTGCCGACGGTGCGGCTGCGGTTGATGTTTTCCATTTGTCTCGCGACTTCAGGATTGCGCATTTCCATGCTGGTAGTGATTTCCTCCAGGGATTTTTGTGGGGGACGTTTCATCATGGGAATGGACAGCAGCAGATAGACAACGATCAGGAAGCCTGCGATTTTCCATGCCCTGGTTTTTCGGGCATTGAGTTTTGCCAGTTTGCGCAAAGCAATGCCGGCGCTTTGCATATTGGTGAAAGATGCCAGCACCATGCCATTCTCCAGCGTATTCCCCTGCCTGACGATGAGGTGATAAGCATCATTCTTGAGATCATTGACAAGACCGGTAGCAAGTCTGGGCAAGATACGGTCGGGCTGAGCAACAGCCACAGGTGAAGATGCCGTTGCAGAGCTTGCATCCGCTTCATTGACAACAGCCGGGCTTGCCGGTGCCGACAGCGTAGAGCCGCTTTCTATAGAAAAGATGGAAAAGCCTTGTTCTATTGATGGAAAACGTATGACGTTGGCCACTTCAACTTCGCGGGCACCCTCCAGCAAAATCTTGCCAAGCACAGTCAATTCATGAGAATTAAAATTCTTGTTGACCTGTATGGCTTGATAGCTTTCAAAACGATTGATCAGATTTTGTAACATTCCATTTTCCTAAATAAAATCATGTTGAATTCAAAGGCCATCACACCTGGCTGCCGTAGGTATCAAGATATTCATCCAGATAAGACTCCAGGCCATCCAGTGCAGTCTTGACGTAAGGGCGCATCACTTTCGTACCAGACTGCAGTTCAGCCTGGTAATGAGCGAATATTCCTGCTGATTCCATCCAGCAGGTTCTGCGTCCGAGAGCATTGAACATATAGAACAGTGTGCGGTTCACTGGTTTAAGCCACAAAAATTCAGCTGAAGCCACCACACCGCTAGTACGCGCCTTGTCCAGCAAGGCCAGCATGGCTGTCGCCATATAGGCATGGCGTGCGAGGATTTTTACGATGGCATCCGTATTTTTATATTTCTCGAAACAGGCCAGGCCCAGCTCAGTATCAAATTTCGCCACAGCCAGTTTGACTGCCAGATCATTACTGGCCACACCAACAGCCGAGCTGGACGCTGACAATTGGTTCAAAATCTTCAATGCAGTTTTCTTGTCGCCACTGATCTTGGCCATGAAAGACCCCAGCAATGCCTTAAGGTAAGGAGGCAAATCATTGAACGACACAAATTTGGGGCCTAATTGCTTGATCAATGCGACTTCTGTGCTGGCACGATCCAGACGACGCTTATTGACGGGCAAGCCACTGACAGGCGATGTCTCCTGATAAATTTCCCAAAGCTGGTTTTTTTCTACCCACTCTTTTGGTGTGGTACTCCAGGCCCAGCGGCCGCTCTCAACCGGTACTTTCAAGAGATTGGCATCCAGCACGGGCGTAATGCAGGGCCACAATATTGCTTCTTTTTTCGCCAGACTGAACATGTCCCAGCGACGCTTGAATTTTTGAGAAGGATGCTTGAAAAAGATATAGACACCCATGGCGACACATAACAGCATCGCTGGTACCTTGGTGTACTTCCCTATCAACTCACCGTTGGCGGCAAATTCGTTATATTCCACATTGCCGTAAGACACACTACCCATCCAATCAACGGCTGCACGCACATCGGCATCAAACAAACCTATCAGTGGCCCTGTTACATAAGAACGGAACAGGAAGACTGCACCGACAATGAAGCCCTTGCCGATAAACCAGAGTATCAGCACACCTGCGACAAATAACAGCATGGCCCACAGGCCTTCGTTGGAAGTGTCGTTACCGGAATTACCTGTTTGTGGTGGCGGCATGCCCTGCTCCTGCGATTAAATATTCCCATTTACCTTTGCTGGCATCGTATAAAGCCAGCGACCGGAACCAATTCAGAAATTCTGCGTCTCGTTGAATTGCCTGATACTTTTTATAGACATTACCCACATAAGCAGAACGATAGGGTTCATTGGCCGAGTGATACAAACCTATGGCACACCACACATCAGACTTGCAGGTGAGATACCTGAGTTTGAAAATATTCGCTCCCACATAGGCATTCAGGCAGTTATCTTTCAGCACCCTGCTTAAAGGAATGCGATGTTCCGCCAGATACTGCTTCCAGCTTGCATCGTTGATCTGAAAACGGCCATAGTCTTGCGTACGGTTTGCATTGCTTGAAGTGCGTGCAGAGGAGCCCCGTTCCTGCGCATAAATTGCCAGCAGTGCCATTGACGGCACTTTGTAATATTCAGAAGCGCCTTTAATGCAAGAATAGAAGGCTGGTTCAGATATGGTATCCACTGGCGCAATGTAGGCATCCACAAACCTGTCCTCAATTATTATTGTGGTTCTTGTTCAGGTCGACGACCTTAGCGGACTCGTCTGCGCGCCTGCCGGTATCTGCCGCTGATTTTTCACTCAGCCCTGCACTGATTTCCCTGACACTATCGGAAAGGAAGGGAAACAGAATGCCCAGATATTCGGAAAATGAAAACAGCGCCCTGTGACGTAATTGAGTCAGGCGAAAATGCGCCACCAACCATCTGGTACCTATCATCAGCATGACAGCCAGTGAAGTGACGAGGTGCGTCAAGGGGTTTTCTGAATACGGTGCACCACAGGCGAATAAAAAAGCCACAGCCGTCAGCAGAGCATAAATGGTGGTCTCTTTTTTTCTGTAGGATATGAAGCCTGCTATATCGTCCTCAGTCCAGTTCAAGCGTACCTGAGCTTCATTAAAACTTTCTTCCCGCTCTGAACGTACGCTGGTAAACAGGCGCTTGAATGCACTCCGCGTAATACCGGCAGCTTTCTGGGCATCACCAGAAGGAACAAGTTTACGCCTGAGCGGTGATGCTTCTTTTTTTTCCGTCATTGGAACTCCACACGAAAGTGCGATTAAGTATTTTCAGGTTCTGGCTCAGATATAGGGGCGAGTACCATCTGGAACAAATCCAGCAAACCGTTGGCATTAACTATCTTTTTTTCTTCCAGCTCTTCAAGCAATCGCCCATCGTCTATCTCAAAACGCCAGTCTTTCACTTTTCGATAGCTATATTGATGCATACGCTCTATTGCGTCATGCACAAACAGCAAGACGACGGAGAGTGGAACTTGCAGACCGGCGTCTGAAATCTGGGCACGATAGCCAGTCCGGCTTTGAAAACTGGGATCGGGAATCCAGTCAATACCAAAACCTTGCGCCAGCGTGCCCTGTTCGGGCGGGATTGCATAATCCCCCTCAAAAAAGGTGTCCTTATAATGCCGCTCGGCCAGATACAGCATGGCAGGAAACAAGCCATCTTCGCCATAGACCCAATCATTTTCACTACTGCCATAAACAATACCGTCATGAACACGACCATCAGCATTGTTGGCGAAGAAAATGTATTGCGGTGCGAGCAGAGATTCCAGGGTCTGACTCAACAAAGGGAGAGTATCCATACTGGCTAGTGCATTCATTTGGCACGTATCTCCAGAATTTTCAGTTCGCAGACTTGATTCATAGCATCCAGCGCCAGTTTTTTGTCGACCTTGCCTATCAGGCCCAGTTGCACTGCACGGTTCTGTGGAGAGATGTAGTACTGGTCTTCCACCAGGGTGGCGAACAAGGTGCTGATGTACTGCATGGGTTTGGCTCCCGCTTCACGCACAAAGGGTAGACGCATGACCTGCTCACTCAACTGCCTGGCCTTTTCTTCATAAGGCGGAAAAGCTTCGCCACGTGATCCTGCTAATAACGCTCCCATTGCGACATCAGAAAAACCTGCGCAAATCTGGCTCGCCTGTGCCATGGAAAACACAGATGGAACACCGCTGGCTGCATCTTTTTGACCAAAAGGATTTTGTGTATTTGCAACTGGAGCAGTTGCAGGAGTTCTTGTTGGTGAATCCTGTTGACTACCGCCTGGCCTGGACATATCCAAAGTCACTGACCCACCATTGCCGGGTGCATTACCAGATAGACCAAAATCGCCTGACACCGGGACGGTCAATTCTTCATTCTTGCCAGACATGCCTGCATACGCCACAAAAACACAAGAAAGCAAAATCATCACCAAGGCTGCCAGGCCAGCATATTGCAAAAAATTATGCTTGTTGGCACCCGCAGGTACATATATACGTGTACCCAACAGCAGCAAACCAAGGATAAAGAAGGACGAAGCGGCGTAAACCATAGCTTTTATTTACCTGAACGAAAGTAATCAGCGAAGGCTGTTTTTCCTGCTGCTTTTTCCGCTGCCACGCGGTCTTGTTCATCGCGTTGCGCCTCCGCAGCTTCGGCCATCGCATCTCTTAGCTCTATCCTGATATAGCGCTCTTTTTCAAAAATCGTGACCTGCACACTTTTTGTACGCAGCCGCTTGGTGTCATGATATTGATGGAAATTATTTTTCCCTTCATCAGAAAAATAAGCCAGGTCTTCAATGGCAGAATACAAATTACCAACAAAACTGCCGTCAGATTGCACATAAGGGTCCCAACCCAGTGGGATACGCGACTCAAAGCGGAAAGCGTAGCGATGCGCCCAGGTATCCAGATGCTGCCCCAAAGTTTGACCACGCTCATAAAACCAGGTGTAATTCATAGTCGCCGGATCTGTTTTGACGTGATCAGCAGACTGTGCCGGTTCCAGCTTCATATCCCGCATAAAGAGTGAAGGCTGCTTTGCTGGCACTTCGACAATGCCCTTGAAATTATTTTCCGGAATGACTTCACGATACTGCGCCGTCGTTTGTCGCGTGGCGCAGCCAGATACAGTAAGCGCAGCCATCACTACTACCATTGAAAAAACTCTCACCTGTCACTCCTCTAAACAGCGAATCCGACTTGATAATCCAGCGATACCGGCACACGCTCTATTAAATTTACCGTGTAGCCACCAGCCTGCTCCAGCTTCACCAAACCACAACCATCGCGAAACAGGAAGGACATGGCAAATGCCTGATGCCCATCCGAGCCATACAATCTGACTGCCTGGGCAATCATTTCATTCATGACATAGCGTGTATTCATGTGCAGAGATTTGATGTCGTAGTCCAGCACTACTGCTTCCGATACCGCAATATCTACCTGCAACTGCCCGGTAGGTCTCGATAAAAAAATCATGCAGTTGTGGAAGCAAAATGGTGCGATCACATCAGCATCCAGCACCATCTGCACATCCAGCAGATATTGCACGCAGAGTTGCACTGCCTTTTGCAGGGCAATCCTTTCTGCAGACGGGACAGTCCCAGTGATGTCATGCGCACACAAATCAGGTTCCTGGCTCACAGCAAACGCTCTTTGCAAGTAAATAAAAAAGCAGCCATTGGCTGCCCCTACTATTCAATATACATATATGTGATTGGTGAATGCGCCAGCTTTGATTTGCACAACCAGATCAAACTGGCGGCAAGCCGGACAAATGCAGACTCAAGATGTATCGATATTGCCCACCCAATAAGGCAGGCAATCATGCGGCTAACATCCCTATCCAGTTGATTGCCATCTATTCATTTCGCGATAGCAACTCTACGCAAAAGCAAGATAAAGAAATCATCAACTTTTATTTCGCATTTTGTGGCACAGGCAGCAGCACCACCCCCATATATGAGGCAAAGTTTAGGCGAATGAAAATCAAAAGTCAAACGATTTTCCGCAAGTACCTTTCGGACATGGAAAAGCCCTCGGCAAGCAGGGCTGTGACGGCGTGATCATGCTCTTCCAGACGATTGCATTTAATCGCCAGCTCAGCAAAATTTGCTGAAAATGCCGGGATGGACCCGCCGTACCGGGCATCAACTATCCAGCTGACGAACTTCTTTAAATGCCCATTGGCAATCTTTTTTTCTGACCACTCTTTAACACGTTCAAAATTATGCAAAACCAGAAGTTCAGGACGTGGCACTTTGACGACAAATTCACCTATGGGATCAGAGCATATTTTGTCTTCGTAAAATTCATATTCCTCATTGGTCTTGAGCATTTCATAAGGTGGATGCAGGGATTGCACCAGCATCAATTTAATGTCGCCCTCGCCCAATTCCAGTCCGTACGAATACTCACCTGCAACAAAGACCAAGGGCGGGCCAGATTCAGGGGTAATCGCTTCTAGCGTGAAGGCACTTGAGTAGCATAGTCCAGTCGCATTTTTGAAATGCAGGCTGGCCAGCCGGATCGCATGCCGCATCAAAATGGCCTTGCCATCTGCCATTTTGTCAGTCGGTATGTATACGCCGTGTGCCACACGTTGTATCAGCGCTTTTTGTGCCAGGTAGTAACTTTTATTTTTTGCGATATTAGTCCCGACTATCATCAGCTCAGGAAATACTTCATCCACGACCGCTTCCTTGGCAGATGTTTTACGCCGCGCAGTCACTTTCGTGACTTTTTCAGGCACAGGTTTACTTGATTTCAATTACAGGTTTCCTCAACAAAAACGGTGATTACAAACTGAAACCCATTTCAATAAAATGAGTTGGTTGGTTAGTATATTCTGAATTAACTGTCATCCTGCAGCTCACTTACGCACTTAACAATGCAGATGCACACAGATGCAACACTGATGTTTTTTAAAAAATATGAAATCATGCAGCAGGTGCCTGTATTTTTGACTTTCACATGTAGATAAACACGAAATACCGCGTTCACTTTTGGCAATGTTATGACTTTTGAGTCAAATATCAGACGTCATTGTGTTACATTTTGTAAGACCGTCACCATCCTTATGCCAAGACAGCGCAGATATCCGACAATGCGTTTAATGAGAAAACTGTGCGTCAACTTCATTCGTATAACAGTGTTAACGAATCCAGTCACAAAGATATTTTGATTGCCAGTCACCCACTCTTTTTAAGTCGGCTTGGAAATAATATGCTTACATTCCTGGGCTGTTGAATATCTGAGAAGTGCCCCAATTTGAGTATGGTATGTCCAAAGAAATGCGTTTGTATTTATATCGTTTGATATGACAAACGTCAGTTCAAAAAACTTAATGCACAGCATATAGTGCGCGAGGCTGGCAACATGAGTGAAAGAAGCAAGACCCACCAAGATACAGAACTACCTGCCGCAGGAAAGTGCGAGTTTGACTTTCCTACTTTAATTTCGTAATATCTCGCGTGCTAAAAATAAAAATTGCTTGTAGAGAGCAAGAGGACAAAGATGAGTGGCTCAACTATCGATCTTACGGAGGAAGATATTCTTGATGTACTTCGCCGTAATGGAGTTGATCCTGAATTTGTCTCTCCAGAACAACTAGACCGTATTTTCGAATATATTGAATCGGAAGAAGATCGTGTTCTTTCGGGGGTACTTTACTTTGAAGACCCCAAGCAAATTCAAATGTATGCGCGTGTCGAAATCGCCAACATTTTGCGCGAAAAGGGCATACTTGAAGTCAAGCCTGAACTTGCTGTCACTGTTACCGGCGCCTGCCTGATCAGCACAGATATTTTCGAGCGCTACAATAAAATCCGTGCAGAAGTTGAAAAGCTGGAGAAATTCGGCAATGTCGCCATCACGATTAATCCAGGCGTCGATGGTGAAAAATCGGCACATCAAATCAGTGTAGACATCCATGAAGTGGCACTGGAAAACGTCAATGCTGCTTCTTTGATCACAGATGCCTTATCAGAAATTTCCAAACGCGCCATGCTGGGCGGCAGCTTCCAAGTCAACTTCATCGAACAACGTGAAGACACAGCGACACATCAGCGCAATATCGATAGCGGCATCATGCCTGCCAAGCTGGAAGTGATTGACTTTGGTTACGGCAGCGATGGCGACGAAAAGTTCGCAGAGCGCACCTACAAGGATATGGAAGGCGATTTCTTCACGTTGCGCCGCGAAGCAGGTGGCTACTCTCAGTTCAGTGTAATTGGCCCGTATCAGAGCGCCAGCGACAAGGACCACGCGCCTGTCAACGCCCTTAGTGGCGACAACTGGACAAAAGTGGAGCCTGAATTGTTTGATCTGATCAATCAAAAGCTTGAACAAACTGCCGCATCCAAAGCAGTTCCAAAAATGTAGTCTGTCCAGCTACTCATTACTTTGCTATAGCCCCCTTCACTGCAGCCTCCTTCTTGCGATCAGCGATCACTTGCAGCACCACCTTTGGGATCTCGGTACTGGAGCTGGTTGCATAAAATGGCCACGGACGTGACGCAGGGCATTTATATTCAATAATTTTTTTATCCGCAGACAGTCGCCAGGCAATCATGGTTTTTGCTGTCAGACCTTTGCAATCCCCGGTCGGATGCGGCACATCTGCAGCCAGTAACTCACCCTCATAACGAAAAGGATAGGTGAAACGTTCTATCGCTGCAGCAAAAAACCAAATCGTCGCCATTAATAGCCAAATCCGGACGTACAAAACAAGATCTGAAATTTTCATGAGGTTGGTTGGCTATGTTAGCAAAATCGGTATCGGATGCTATCCATGGGAAATACACACGAGACAGTGCAGGGCAAACAGATTATCTGCTTTCCCTATTCCAATGACAAGTATTACTGAGCAATGCCCTGACTGCACCAACGACACGACCTGCACAACAATAGGACGGGCCTATTTCATAGATAATGCTGCGTCTTTCGCCAGCGACTTGACTGGTGGCTCAGTAACTGAAGACATCAGCATTTTCGACGGACCAAATGGCACATCCATTTTCCCCCCCTTGTCGAGCGCACCTGAAGACTTGATGGATTCTGCAAGTTTCTCAACCCCATGCTCTATCACTTTTGAACCTACGTATTTTGCAGCCATACCGGCCAGAACTGGCAATGCCATACTTCCTCCTGATAAAAATGCTTGAATTAAGCACTACAAAAATTGATCATGACAAGATGATCTCATGCACGGATAGATTCGCGCCTCCCGAGCGCTGCCCCATATAGCAAACCCTCCAGATTGAAATGCGTCTGTGTTTCGCGTACCGCGGATAAATCTGCCGTTGATTTGGCAATCACATGTAAAAGACGGGATATGAAAACGGGCTCGGGAAGATGTCCCTGGTCTGCCTGCTTAAAAAACACTCCGTCTACCATAGAAAACAATTGCATCTCATCCTGGTTAAGAAAAGCGTCCCGGCTGGTAACCACTGCAAAAAATGCTGCCAGTACGCGACACAAGGAGTAGCTGCAGGCACGCTCATTCGACACCGCAATTGCCACAAACATTTGGACAAACATCTCCAGGTTAGCAACGTCCTTGTTACGCAAAAAAGTCAGTAAAGCAGCCTGATAAGCTTCGCGCGACAGCGCATTATCAGCATCCCGGACGCTTTTATTCAGGTCATCTTCAATGTCCCAAAACATATACGGGGCAAAGAAATTGCCACAAGCTGGAGGCAAACGGCCTGAAACATCAGAGAGCAGCAAAGCCTCTTCATAAAAAAATAGCGTTGGCCCCGCACCAAAGCGGACAGCATCCCTTAAATAAGAGATCAAAACCGTCAGTGCACGCTTGAATGCCCGCACTTCCCGCGTCCCCAGTATGGCTTGCGAAAATGCGCGCTGAACTTCCTTAGCAAATACAGTTGGCGCCACAAATCCTGCAACCCGCAACATATCTGTCGCATAAGATAAACCTGAATATACCAATGGATCGGGCGTCCCGGCATTATTTGAAATAATCTTTCCCACATCACTGAGTGCTGCAATCGCACTTTCAGAGGCAAGGGAAGAAACCATATCAAGCTCATACCGCCACATTAATCCCCACCTTTTCAGTCATTTAGAAAACACTGCAGTCAAAACCAGGCGCTTCAAGTTCAGAAATATATGCTCATACGGAGGCGCATGTATCGAACTCAAGAAGCTTGTGCTTGCATTCGAGCTCATTTCGCAAATAAAAGTGAGATATGCTCCAATATCCATCCCTCAATATCTCATTAAATCAAGTCATTGATTATACAAACAAAAGTAACAAAATCAAGAATAATATATTAACTAACAACTCTAATTTTTATTCATCTTTGCATAGCAAAGGATGAGTGAAAAGTAATCACAATGGATGATGGCATACAAAAACAAGCTTGAACTAATCCAGGTATTACTAAATAATAGTCAATAATTTCCAGGTAAAGGCTTGCCAAAAGATAATTATGTCTAAGCATTTTGATGGCAAAAATCGGGTTTTATGAATGAAAACGCTGCGCAAATGCATGACAAGCAGTCTGCGCTACTAAAAAACTGCAGGTCCGCAGAAAAAATGAAAAATTCCACTCATATGCATACCAGTACGAGCTTGGTCAAACCAGGTGATACTGCCAGTGCACCCGATCTCAAAGACCCCAACATCACGCCAGGCAGCATACTTGACCTGGATGCGGATGGCCGCCGCGACACCAAAGAAATGAGTTTGCATGCGCTGTGGCATCTGCAGCATGGCGACACCATGATAAACGGACAGGTTACGCATCCTGAGCAAAATTGTGTGCTGGCATTGCCTGAATTACTTCCCAGCACAAATATTCCTGCCCTGCCGATCCCTGTTCCGGCACAATACAAGGATCCGTGCATACCTGCGCCATATGAAGACGAAGATTAAATTGCGATTAAGTCGCGGAAATCTTGCATTCATCTCAACCTATGACCCGGCATGACCCAATAAGATAGGCCATGGTCAGTTTGACCAGGTCTTCTTCTGCACACAAAAAGGATATGAATGAGCGAGCAATTGAACGAACAGAGCATGCCATGTCCGGTATGCCGCGAAACCATTAAAGTCGGCGCCTTAAAATGCCGGTTCTGTAATTCCAATCTGAAAACAGCTGCTGTTGAACAAGAGGCAGAAACCGAGCGTGTGCTGTACTCGGGACACCCAGCCGCCATCTACAGCGCATGGCAGTGGCTGGCCGTGATCTGCACCTTGGGAATCGCATTTATTTATTACTGGATGGAAAGCATCTCTGTCACTTACCACATCACGACTCAGCGCATCAAGATAGAACATGGCGTACTGTCGAAATTAATGGAAAGCGTAGAATTATTCACGATAGAGCATTTTGATGTCTACAAGCCGCTTGGTATGCGTCTGGCGGGCTACAGCAGCATCAGACTCAGGTCATCCGATGCCAGCTCTCCAATAATCAGCGTTTACGGCATTGACGACCTGGAAAAACTTGCCGATCAATTGCGTGAATGTTCTTTGCGTGAGCGCAGCAGACGCAAAATTACTTCGATCATTCAGACCTGAGACCTGATTAAAATGCCGTCGGCTTGCCGGCATTTTTTGTGTAGAACTCTTTGACCTGATTCAATAATGCAGCTTCGACGGCCTGATTATCAGCATATTCTTGCGGCAAAATGATGGCGCGATTGAACAAAATGAAAACGGGTACGGAATAAATCCCATATTGTTTGGTCAGCAATTCAGCGCGGCTTACATCGGCCTTTACTTCCGCACTTTTAATGGTTGTAATGAATTCCGTTACCGGAACAGCTTCTTTTTGCAAAAAGCTTCTGATAGAGTCAGGATCACCTGCATTCAGGCTCTTGTCCTGGATGGCGACAAATACCTTGGCGCGCAACTGGTGCTCCAAACCCATCCTGCGCAAAGCATAGTAGATGGCCGCTTCCCTTTCACCTATCTTGCTGTCACTGCGCCAATTGGCAGAAAAGATTGCGGGTATCTGCTCAAACACATATATCCCTTGTTGAAACAAGATAGATTGCTTGGTCTGCCAACTGGTGATATTGGGTTCAACGGCACGGCAGTGCGGGCAGGTATACATGAAAAATTCGAGAATTTTCTTGTCCTCTGGCTGCGCCGCAATGGCTGCCTGCATCAATTCTTTGGATTTTCCCGTATCTGTACAGGCAAACAACAAGCTTGACACCAAAAAAATTCCAGAAATTTTCAGAAAAATCTTCCACATATCATTGTTTCGCATTTGTTAGCTCAAACCCCAAGGTAGTTTCAATATTGCATTGCATATCAATGCAAATTTGCTTATCAGATGAAATAGTAATGCATTTTCCCGTCAATTATTCTTTTCCATAAGCGATTTATTTTGTATTTATATTGAGTTAAACTCTAGTAGTTAAATAAAAATAATCAAACGGGAATATTTTTTTCTGCATACAGGCATACCAGCTGAATGCGCGGAACCATGGCTGTCCCTGGCATATTCATCATGCTGGCAAGCCGCTGACCTGAAACTATGTAAAAGAACAAATGAGGTAGCGAATGGAGTATTGGAAACTGGCTCGGTGGCCACATTGGGCCTCAGGTTTTTTTGCCTTGATGGGCATTTTTTATGCGAGAAAGCTGTTTGATGCAAATTACCTTGCCATTTCTTTCTGGTTCTTTTTTCCTTTCCTGCTGGCTGGCATCGCTTCAGAATTATTGGTTACGGCCATCAGCCTGAAAAAGAATGTACGCCTGTTGTCTGAAACCGAAAGACATCTGGCCAGGCGCTTCGACTGGAAAGTTATTGCCAGTTTGGCGGTCGTCCTGTTTATCACGGCAGCAGTACTGGCCAGCCTGTACACAAAGGGCATACATAGTAGCTGGTTCGTGATTGCCATGGCAGTCTTGTCCCTGATATACGGCCTGGTATTGCGTCAGGTATGGCTGGTGGATGTCCTGAGCTTTCCTTTGTTTTACCTCATTCCAGCAGTCGCAGGCACGCTTGATACCATGCTGCCTTTATTTGCAACGCAGATTCTGCTGGTGTATATGTTCGGTGTGATGGCGTATGCAGTAAGACTGACCTCCATGCTAGAAGTTTCCACCATTGCCAATGAAGACCATAGTTACATGATGGCCGGCGGTATCTATGACCGTCATTTGATGGCTTACCTGCTGGGATTAAGCGGTGCCACCTTTGCCCTGGCCATGGCTTACCATTTAATAGAACAAGCCAGCAGAATGGGAAGGGTCTCTCTCATCATCATCCCGCTGATGATCTATATCATCACCCATGTGACACAACATTACCGGGTCTATGTAAAAGCTCAAGGGCCGGAGAAAAGTTTTCGCGAAGTGGTGTGGAATTTGCGCGTGAAACTCTGCACCTGCAGCGCTCTGATTTGTCTGGCCATCGCGGTTAACTGGGGAATTTGATGACATCCAAGACTCGCGTCAGCCTGGTGTTGCTGAGCTATCTTTTAATTGGTGGACTGTTGCTGGCATTGCCGGTACTTTTACTCATCGTAAAAGACATACCATACCGTTTTGAAATGCTGGCCGGTTTCTATGTCTCACTGTTCTTCGCTTTTGTCATCAGAGCCTTCATGCTCGGCGGCGGCCTTGATCTACGTCTGAGTACGCAGATCAATGAAGTGTATGGTGCCAGCTTGCAAGATATGCCGGGCTGGTTTGTTGACTTGCAATGCATGAGTTTATTACGGGTCTTTGGCGTATGGCTGGTATTTCCAGCTGCATGGTCATCTAAAATTATTCAACAAGCTGATTTATTTCATGCATATGAGCTGAGCCTGGATGCATGGCTAGCTACTCCCTCTGCATCTCTGCAGACCAGGGAAGAAGGGAAGACATCTTGAGCTACACACTTTTTCTGCACGCGCTGGAACAAAGACGCGATGAAGATGGCCACGCAGGCTGTTACAGAGATGATGCCATCAGGGCATTAGCGCAGGATGATCTGTCATCCATGTTGAACAAAGGCCGCGGCCTGGATATCAGGAAGGATGATGTGATGGCAAAAAATAGACTGGAAGAATTAAATCAACTTTTACAGTCAGGCAGTAAACCTGATTTTTCTGCTTCAGATGCAGCCTGCAATCCACAGTCATTTGACGTCAAGTACGCCAGTGCAGTAGAACGTTGCAATCTCTTTTTAATACAAAAACAATTGACCAGCCTGAATACCCAGGCTGCCCGCGTAGATATGGCAGCCAAACTGACAGGTGTTGATACGAATAATATCAAAGCTGAGTCTCTTCAATTGCCTGAAAACCAGGTACTGCTCAAAGAACTGGAAGCATTCAGAAAATTAAGTATCAATATCGCTGGCTTACTGGCTTTCGATATATCAAGACAAGAACGCTCAGAGCATTTGCAAAAAAACATACAGCAGATAGGCGTAAAAGCCAGAGAAATACTGAATGCCCTGTCACCTATCCATCATGACTTGAAGCTGGAAGCAGAGGAAGTAAAACAAGCCAATACAGGAATCAGAAATGGAAATTGAAAATGCGTGCTTTTACCTGATCAAAGATAAGGGCAATGAGAAAATCGTGTTCACGCTATCAGATGGCGTCAAGGACAGATTATGTTTTATTGAGCATATGAGTGCCGGACTAGAAGAGTCTTTTGACCCGGTCACTTCCACTGTCGTCAAACGCATAGGCAATGCGGCAGAAGTCTGGGAAGATGAATTTGCGGCGAAAGTATTGGGTATACTTGTCCATGACGGACTGGAACTCGATACCCTGGAGTCGCTGAAATTGGTACAGAAAATTCGCCAGCAATCGTTGCCATTAAGTGACTTGAATGGCATACGGAGCTTGGTCTATCAATTGCATGAAGAACGCAAAGAAATCGAAGCTTCACGCAGTAATTTGTGGCGTACCTTTGCACATCGCTCTGCGATTTGAATCATCAGGCCAAAGAAAAAGGCACCGCTTATTATGCGGTGCCTTTTTTTGTTTACTCTTCTGGCACTTAATCGGTGACGATAATCAATCGTCCCAACAATCTGGATTCGATTTGGCGGATGCGCTTGCCTGTTGCAATTTCAATTTCACGCAGGGCGCCGTCAAAAGTACCAAAGAAGGTGCCGCCCATTTTTATATCCTGGTCCTTGGTCTGGTAAGACAGTGAGTAACCATTCTTGGAAGCCAGACGCAATAGTGCATTGCGCAATGTTTTATCATTCAGTGAAATTTCCCATTTGGTGCGTGGTGCTTCCACTACTTCGACATTTGCCTGTACCGGGAAAGAAACGACATTATTGTTGACCGATGTCGTCGACACTTCAGTGATGACGTTATTATCGATCACAGATGAGGTGCTTTGCGCTTCAGCGGCGTCAAATTTGACTTTTCTGACTATGGGCTTAACTTCATCCGCACTTGCAAGCGCAGCATTGGACAAACCCATCTTGCTCATTCTATAGCCTCCAGCTGCAGGCATTGGCAGGCGGTAATCGGCCCTTACCATTTTTCCTGCAGTCACAGGTTTGCTGTCAGCATCATCAAAGCTGATAGGCTGCGCAACTGGCTTGGCAGTCGTCGCATCTTGCGGTATGGATGACGGCTCAGGCTTGACTTGCTTGCTGCGGGCATTCAATTGCTCCAGCTTTTCGCGATACTGTGCTTCCAATGCTTCCAATTGTGCCATTTTTGCTTTGGTCGCTTGCTCTACACGCTGGCTGATCATGCTGTCTATCGCGCCATCAGGTACCCGGACACCGACGTTCGTGCTGCCGCGGCTGTCACCAACCTCACCCAAGGCACGTACTGGCACGTCAATAGTGGCAATCGGTACTGAACGCGCTTCAGTGATGGCTGCTTGCGCAGGCTGCAAGCGCAAGGCAATCAGCGGTTCCGGGGTTTCATATTGCTGTCTTACCGTAACATGGCGCAGGATGCTTTTATCTTTGCCCTGACTGAACAACTGAGATGCATAAGCCCGGTTCGACATGGGAGCCAGGGTAATTTCCCGGTTTTCCCAATTGATGTCAGCAATCAAGCGGTTTTTGAGCAGCATACCATCCAGGGCGATGACCCAAGTCTGGGCACTATTCCACTCAATTTTATTCCTGAGATTCACGCCTTTCAGTGCAAACACGCGCCAGCCCTGGCTTTCCGGTACGATGCCGCGCAAGCCGGTGAGCATGTCCACACCCTTGTTTGCCGCAACCGGTATCATTACCATATCCATGTCGATACGGCCATGATGCAGCGTATTGGCTGTTGCGCCAACTACGCGTTCTTCACGGACATCGACGACTTTCCTCTGCGCACCTGATATCTGATAGACATAAGGTGTGTTGGGATTGCTGACAACTTCAAACCCAGCCATTGCACCAGGCGCATATGCAGCAAGCCCAGTGGCAAAAATGCTGGAAACAAGGATGCTCAATAAATTACGTTGATATTTCATCAGTAATCACTCCAATAGCTCAATGCTACAACAATTAAATTCTTATTTGATACTGAAACCCAACCATCATCCGGGATGCGCGCGATATAGCGCATGAGTCTCAAAGCAGTTGCTAACTACGATAACGTTTCATCTCATTCCAGTTTTTCGCATACCGGACTTTGCCACCGATAAAACAGCGAACGAGGCGAAACACTACCATGGGCGAATACTTGAAACGCTCCAGTATCGTCAGTGCGACAATCACCGTTATGGCTGTAACAAAGGTGAACATATTGGCGTGCAATAGCCAAAACACCAGCGGGAAAACTGCCACGTAGTTAATGCCTAAAAACCGTAACTCCCTGGCAGAATCGCGCCAGATTACCTTCGCGGTGCCGTCATCTATATTGTTTGCCATCCCGATTCCTTATTGAGGTCCGTCACTGCCCAGCATGCGTTCTGCCTGACTGGCACTGACTTCATATTTTTTGTATTCAATCTCAGAAATCATCCCTTCGCGGTAGTAACGACGGGCTTCATCCACCAGTAATTGTTTTCTTTCCTTGACGATGGAATGCGTCAGGAAAGGCAGCATATTGACATCGGCACCAACCTGCTCGATCAGACGCGTTTTCACCTCATCATCGAAGACCAGGAATTCACGCAGGGCAATACGCTTGAAGTTACCATCATCATTTTTTTCTGTTGACGCAACCAGACGCTGGGTCAGGATGACCTTGGTAGTATCAATCAGATCAACCATCTTCGATACCCGCTCTTCATGCGGGAAAACGTTGACCATGCGCTTCCAGGTCTGGCCTACCGAGTTGGTGTGCAGGGTCGAATACACCGCTTTACCCACTTGTGCTGCCTGGATGCCGGCATTGATGGTTTCATGATCACGCATTTCACCCACCATCAGAATATTCGGGTCACGCCGCACCGCATTACGGATAAATTCTGAAAATGACTTCAAGTGACGGCCTATTTCATGCTGGGCTACCATGGATGAATAACGCTTGCATTTATCAAACACGAATTCGATGGGATCTTCGCCTGTCAGTATGCGTTTATTTGATTCTGGCTGTTCCAGTATGTAGCGGATAATCGCTGCCAGCAGCGTAGTCTTGCCTGACCCTGTTTCGCCAGTCACCAGCACCAGGCCAATTTCAGGAAACAATTGCTCCATCAAATCGTCCGGCAATTTCATGGCCGATATCTCAGGCGGATTTTCCTGCAAGGGACGCATGACGATTTCTACACCCGGGCCTGAAGGTGATAGGCAACCGGTAGCATTCATACGAAAGCGTACGGAAACGCCGCGTTGCCCTTCCAGTTTCAATTCGTAGGCATAATCGATAGCCTCACCACCACCAAGTTTGGATGGGCCATTGGTGCCATACACTTCAGTGACGATAGTATTGAGTTCGCTGGTTTCCAGGCTTCTCTTGGTCAGTTTGAAGATGGGCTTGCCCACCCTCACTTTGACTGGATCACCGGTCTTCAGATAAATATCTGAAACACCAATATCCAGGCAATGCTGCAACAAGCGACGAAAAGAATTTTGCTCAAAAGTATTCGGTACATCCTTGAATGCATAGCGTGCTTCGACTGCTTCGCGGTCAAACGTCACATCTTGATTCTTTGCTGACTTGGGAGCGAGCGAAATGGGCTGTACAAGCGCGGACATAATTAACTCACAATCAAAAGCTGGGGAACAACATCCAGTCGTTAGAATTCAAATTGAATTCAGGGCGCTCAGTAATCGTCAGCGTAATGTCATCAATGGATATGCCCGTCTTGCCATTGCCCGTAACACCCAGGCGGTTACGTGAAACAAAAGGTTTGGTGACCAGGTTTTGCAACAACAGATACTGATAGCGTTGCATGCCAGAAAAATCCTCGTTCAACATGGCCAGGTTTTGACGATAAATCGCATTTGCCTGATCTACACCTTTGTCCCAGCCCTCAGCCAGAGCCTGGTTCCAGACCCGTTTTTCTTCATCATTTTTGGGGAACAAGCTGGGATGCACATCGTTACCTGGCACACCCGCATCAAAAACCAGATAATTTTCCCAGATAGGGATCGTAGTGATCAGGCGAGCCTGCTTTTTAATACGGAAGCTGGCTTTGGAATAACGTAATACGTCACCCTGGCCATCTTTGTCACTCAGGAGATTTTTTGCTCCCAAAATAACCGGTGGCTGCATGACGCAGTTTTCATTTGGTCGCTCAGCAATCAGCTTTTGCGAATAACGGTTTTTTTCTTCTTTACCGCAATCCAGCATGAGTGGTGCAAAGTTGAATATCCTGTCCATTTCTGACCGGTGACGGTACAAAAATTCCTTGATCAGGATAGATCTGGCGACCAGGCCATTGCGTATGCCCAGACCATAGGCAGCTTCACGCACAGCAGCCACGCGCAGGTCGCGTATGTCACTGCCCTTGAATGGATCATCTTCGCTACGTTTGGCCTTGGCAATATTCTCTGCAGAAAAATCGCTCATTGAAGGCGCCGCAGTATCTCTTGCCGTATTTTCCGCACTGACATTCACAGTGACAGGTTCGCCTTTGCTATCGTAGGCAAAGGCAGTAGAAGCGCACAACACAGCCATGGATGCGGCAATGATTTGACTTACTTTGAACATACAAGACCCGTTATCAAAATTAGTCAAAGAAGCGAACCAGCACTTTTCTTCTTGCTTCGTCTACCACGATATCTGCACGTGAGCCAGCTTGTAAGCCAGCATCGCGCAAGATGGAAGCGATGGACTGTTCCCTGGCATTGATTTTTACCATGACAGGTATCGAAGGAACGCTGCCTTCAGGTTGCATGTACTCATAGCCCGAGCGTATCGCCATTTGGCGCGCCACTTCCTGTATAGGACCAGCTTCCCAGACAAAGCTGATTTTTGCTGTCATACCATAAGGCTCTTTGGTGTTGGCCGCCTTGTCCATTTTCACCTGCTGCGCAGGCGATAACTGAGCTTTTTCAACCGCAGCACGGGTGTTGCTTGCCTCTGCCAGCAATTGCGAGTTGCGCTCTATCGAGTCTGCGGTTGACAGCAATTGCTGCTGCAGGGTCACCGTCTCGGACAAACGGGATTTCTGGTCCTCCGCCACTTTGGGATTTCTCGTCTGGCAACCAGCCAGGGTTGCAGAAACAACTAACAAGCTGACAGCAAATTTGATCTGATTCATGGATGAAGTCTCTGAGTTGCGAACGCGCATCGTTTAAAGCCCTGTCGATACAAGAAATTTCACTACCATCCATGTCAAGGATGGAATGGAATTTCTTATTTATTTCCATTTCTACGAATGAAAATCAAAATAATAGGAAAACTTTAAGACAATGATAGCATAAAATATTTTCAAAATTTGTTGAAATTACGGCGTCTAAATAGAGTATTTTGATCAGGGCTTGGGATTTTGAACTTCCTGCAACAAACAACGTCATCAGAATAAAGATAGCTGCGTCTTTAAGCTCACAAAACAATTGCTTGTGGGGAAATTCACAAGAAATTCAGCAAGTGCGGGGGTTTAGCAGTGTTATGAATGTGCAGAGAACCAGATATGGACATGATCAACAATCCGCGACTTCATGTCATTCATGAAGCCAATGAAGCGACATTGTTAGTGACGCCACTCAAAGACGGGTAACAATGTTTGCCACCCGTCTTCAGTTCAGCATCTGGGGATATACACTTTCCCTATACCAGCGCCGCAGCCCGCTTTTTCTCTTCAAGATCTTTCTTGTGAGAATATTTCAGCAATTCCTCAGCCATGCCTTCAATGATATTGGTGTCGTCGTCTTCACCTATCATGCCAGTCGCAGATTTTTTGGCTAGTTCACGGCGTTCGATTTCATCCATGGCAGAGCCGTCCGGGTAATTCTCCGCCAAGACCCTTCTGGCCTTGGATGAACCAATGGCACGGTACAACTTGTCCCTGAGAATAGTATCTTTGCGCGTCGTTGAGAAAGCCCACAACTCCATAGGACCGACAGTGTTGGTCAGCAATTGCTCGTTCCTGTGTTTCTTGGTCGAGAAAATCGCCAGGAAAGTCGAACCACCAGAACGGGGTGGATGCACCCGGCCAGATTCCAGCGCATGACGTGCTGTTTTGGATAAACCAAAGCGGTCACCAATTTCCTTAACCTGGGCAGCGTCACCACCATCAAGGACAAAAATGGACGTCGCAAACTCCACCATCTCTTTATCAAAGTCATTCATGGATTGCGACAACAGGCAAACCTGTACGCCCCATTTACGACCCTCACGCATATATACCAGGACCTGGTCACGCACCACAGGTGAGTTTTCAGTTCTGTGGAATTCATCGAAGACCACGCGTTTCGGATCTTCCTTGATCTCATCAACACGTCCCTTGTGATAAGCCTTGTACAAGGAACGGCATTCCTGCAAATTTTCCTCATTGAAGAAGAAGTTACGTGTGCCTATGAATTGCCCCAACATATACATGATACCGGTACGGCGGTCAGCAGCAGCACCACCAGATTTAGCAACTTCATCCAGATCAATCGCGACGATGCGGGTATCACCAATATCAAACTTAGTCGTCGATGTCAGCACCGGATATTCACGCAAGACCGACTGTATCATACGTGAAAATGCATCCACGATGGTTTCAGAAGTTGCGGTTTTTGGTTTGGTATACACGTCCCTGAAAGACTGATCTTGCACTACGGATGTCAGGTCATTCATGTTCGGTACGGCGAAACGCTGTGCCAGGATGGCTTCATGCACCATGCCGTTCCTGAACAATTCGTCCGTGATATCCCACCAAGTGGTGATCTCGTCAGTATGCAAGCCCAATGACCTGACTGCTGCATCGACTTTTTCATCCTGATGTTCAGAATAACGTTTGGGACTTTTCTCTGGCGAATACAGGCGGTAAGCCTCATCCACGACCATACCGCAGATATCCGGCATACCATCGTAAGGCTCAGTTTTACCCATGGGCATGGTCAACAGTGTCAGCAAGTTCACCAGAAATGCACGCTCTTGCGGTATAGGATAATGATAACCAAGCTGAGTATCGAAAGGATTGACCGCATATTCTGGCGTCATGCGCAGACGGAAATAATTGGCCAGATGCTTGAGATTGGGTGGCAGGGCATCCTTGACCAGAGAAATCAAACCGCTCGATGAGGGGCCGATATCAATGACGGAAATGCGGGGCAAGCGCTTCAAACCAGGCATGACGCAAATCGCCCAGTTCAACATGTTCGACAAGACAGACTTACCTGAACCCGGTTTCGCAAAGATGATATCAATCCAGGTAGTCTGCTTACTGGAGCCCGGTTGATAAGGCCAGAGCTTGCCGTCTGGCGAACGGAATAATACCGCACCCTCTTTCCATGAAGAAGCCGGGCGCTGCAAAGGCATCATGTAGACGATGTCAGGCAAAGGCGCAATGGCTGGTGTGCCCATATTCTTTGTGGAAAATCCTACCAGGGTAGATGCAACGCCTTCGAAGGGATCACCACTCTTGTCGAATACTTCTATACCGCCCCAGCCTTCAATGGCACGTGCCAGCCTTTGCTCCCTGCTGCGTAGCAGTTTTTCCTCACCAACAGGAGCCCAGGTGGCAAACGACATGGATACCTTGACGACCGTACCGCCTTCCATGTCCTGATAATTCTGCAATGCCTGCACAGCATTATTGGCCAGCTTGTTATTCGATGAGGCAAAGGAAATCAAGGCGGCGATCATTGACTTCATGCCGAATCCGCGCACACCGCCGCCTTCCATCATCATGGAATAACGCCATGGCAAATCTGCCTCGCGGAGGCGGGCAAACAATCTTTGGAAGGTGTTGATATCTTTGGGGAAGAGATATACGTGGACGGGCGCAATGATACGGTCACCTATGCGCAACCATTTGCCATTCAATTCTTCTGCATCACGCGGCATGATCTGATGTTCTAAGCGTGGATACAGTATGTCCGATACATCACGTGGATGTGGGTTTTCAAAAGCACGTGGAGATATCTTGTCGCCCAGTAATCTGGGTTTCCACAATTCATCTGTGTAATCAGCATCGTAGGACATACGCGCCACTCGCAATGCCGTGTGCGCATCCAGGATTTCACAATCCAGGCCTGCTGTTTCCAGTTCCAGCCTCACTGAGCGCTTGAAAGAACTATGCCTGTCACGCAACTCGCGGATCGCAGCAAACAGGTACTGGCTATGCTTCATAACCGGTATGCTGTGTTCTTTATTGAACTGCACTTTTTCTTTGGCAGCGGCGGCAGATTCTGCCTTGGTCATGGAAGAACCATGGGTCCACACCACCAGATAACATTCCTCATGGGAAGTGTACTGCGACATATGAGCCACTTTGGCATCGAACATGTCTTGCACATCCATTTGCAAATTCCTGGCGGTTTCCCTTGAGCCCTCCAAAGCATAACGAATGTCACGCACAACAAAGTCTTTATCACAGCCAAAGACGATTTGCATATGATGCCCGGCCGTGCCAAAAAAAGCCTCAATACCTTGCATCAGTGAGCGGTGTATGACCGCAAATTCTTCCGTACCGACCAAAAATCTCGCGCCGTCAACCCGGATAAAACTGATCAGGGATCCATCTTTGGCCACCAGCGTGCTCTCATCATCTGTAGTTTCCAGCTCGCAATATACCGAAGCAGCACTCCGGAACATGGAACCAGCCCAGTAGACGAATTCATCCACACCTTCAAGAACAGAATTTACAACTGACATACTTTCCCCGATCAAATAGAATTCATTTCATATGAGTGATCAGCACTAATTTTTTAGACAGGCAAACTTTTCGCTGCATAAGAAACATGCCTGACATCGCGCTTCCGCAAACGCTTTTACAAAAAAACCCCGCAGACAAGGCCTGCGAGGCTTTTTGCGGGCTTTCAGAAATTTCTACCATTGCGCAAATGGCTGCAACAGCAATTTTCAGCAATCTTGCTCACACCAACATGCTGCGCAACCCTTGTTTCGCAGCATTTACAACTCGGAATACCGTAATATTAAGTTCCAAAGCTGCTGTAATCATAAGAGACCTTGTCGCTCTTCTGTGTACCACCCCACAAGGACTGACCGGCAGTAGTCATCAGTGATGGCAAGTACAGCAAACCAGCAGCAACAGCCAACATCACGATAGGTGTGGACAATGGCGTTTGTTGAGGATTATCTTTATGTGCCTTGAATTTGAACATCGAGCCACCCGCCAATGCAACACCAGCCATGTAACAGGCACCTTGTATCATGACCTGTACACCGTTAATACTCTTGGATGCATTCATCGCCACGTCACCAATCGACGTACCAGCCTGCGCGAATGCCAGTTCTGGAACCAGCGCTACTGCCAGGCCTGCAGCCACGCCCAACACAACACCCAGCTTGCCTTTAATACTCTTGTTAAGTTTTTTCATGGAAACACTCCTAAGCTTGAGAAATAGATGCAACAAAATCCGGTAACAACATCAATAAGAATACCTTAGACCAAAAATGCTTTCAAGTTTTTATACAAACAAAAGTAAAAATATTTACCTTTTTCGTACATCCGTCGAAAGAGTGCCACGCTACGGGAGAATAATGTTGCTGATACCCAATGATTTCTGCAAAACTTCTGAAAGTCCGACAATATTCAGGCAAAAAGTCCCCCCTACCAACAAGACGATGGCACGTTTGGCAGTATCTTCTTTATGCCCGCCACCAGAACCCAGCATCTTGAGTGCATACCAGCCACGGGCAAATGCGATCAGGCCAATCAGGTTGACAAAGCCGATGACAACCCGTGCCGCCTTAATACCTTCCGCGTCCAGAATGGTGGAAGTGGTATAGGTCATGACGGTGCTGGTGCCAAATGTGGAAATCAGAAAGGTGTCGATTGAAGATGAAAGATAAAACATGCCTGTCGCTGCAAGCAGCGTCATGACCACCGACATAGCGCCTTCATCAGATTTTCTTTCACCTATGCGCTTTAACTTGAACATGGAAAAGCCAAACAGGAACATTGCCACCACAAAACACATGGCCTGCACAAAGTTCCACAGTCCGGGTATGCTCTCACCAAACGTCAGCAGCATGGTCATGGCTGTCGGGCCAGCAGCAAAGGCTGGCGCTGTCAGCAGACTGGCAACTATGCCGAGGGAAAATCGAAAGCGAGATATTGACATCAAAGGCCCCAAACCTGTCATCAGTTATAAGTACGCCCACCAGCCTGGAAAGATTTTCTTTCAAAATCTATTCTTTCCAGACGCCCCAGACCTTCCATGTCACCACCCAATTCAACTTCATGGGTCAGCCCATCACGGTCACGGTACAGCACACGGTCACGCAAAATAGTCAAACCTTGCAGGGACAATGCCTTGGGTGCTGCATCCGCAGTCTGCGCGCGCGAAGGCAAGTTCAATGTCTGCGCACCATTTGTTTTCGAAGCAGTACGAGATAACTCTGGTGTAATCGCATTGCCTGCTTTGGCTGTATCAAATAGCATGACACGCCCACTGGCTTGCTGAACCTGCTGAGTTGGTCTGGCACTCGCCTGTGCTGGTTCACGTTGTGATTCTTGTGCTGCGGCTGGCTTATTGGATGTGCCGCAGAAAGCACGTCTTGGTTCATATTTGCAGAGTTCGGCTTCCAGTCGCAATTTAGTCAGGCCCAGATCATTCACACGCCCTTCCAGCATGCTGACATATTGCTCGCGTTTCTGCGCATCCTGGGCAGGTGCGTAGGATTGCGCAACTGGTGCTGTTTGCGCTACAACAGGCCTGGCCGGCACGGGCATCGCTGCTGGCGGTATTACAACTGGAGCAGCGGCAGGAGTTGCCGCATTAGGGTTATTACGATTTTTAAGCTGTGCCAACGCTACCAGATCCTCATTCTGAGGCTGGCTGGCGGATGCCGGTGCCGACTCCACTGCAGGCTTTTCTGCGGTAGCGACAACAGCTGCCTTGTCTTTTGCTTCTGCCTCATTCTTCTTGCGCTCGGCCTCTTGCTTTTGATTCTTGAATGCCTGCTGTTGCTGCTGGCGCTCTTCATTTTGCATGTTCTGGAATTGCATGTACTTGGTGTATCCAAATACGCCCATGACAAACAGCATCAGGCCACCCATGGCCAAAAACATGGTCTTGTTATTATTCTTTGCCGCTACCGCAGGCAAGGGAACTACTTTCTTTTCACCTTCTTTTTTTGCAGTTGCCGAGGCAGCTGCATCTGCATTTTCTTCCTGATCACCTGCAAGGCCATCCCAGTCATTCATACCCATCATTCTTTCCTTATCTTCAATTTATTTTTGGCTTTTCGGTCAAAAATAAAGCTGCATTCAACAAGCGGATTTAACGTTGGCCATACACAGGCACTTGCCCATACAATGCCGGCTGGCCACCATAGGCTGGCTGGGGCGCGTACACTGGCTGCTGGCCATAGGCAGGCTGTGGTGCATAAACTGGTTGCTGGCCATATACACCCTGCTGACCTTGCTGAACCGGAAGCGCTGGCGCATAAGTATTCGCCATCGCAGGTTGCGGCAATGCACGTCTTGCGCCATTAGCCGCGCCCACTCCTTGCACCGGACCACTATTGTCTGCGTTGACCCCTTCGACATAGACGATGTCTGCCGCCACCAGCAAACCTATCTCCGTCTGCGAATAGACTTCCAGGGTATTTGGCCTGTTCGTATAAGGTGCCAGCGTACTGGCGACCCGGTTCATGGTCTTTGCTGCACCACGGGCAATCAATTGCTGGTTAGTGAGTTCTGACTGAGTGACAACAGTCGGCGAGCCATTCTGTCCATAAAGAACAGTCGAATTCGTCTGTGCCTTGCCCTCAGCATAACCCTGGGCAAAATCAACGATGGCAGCCAAACCGAATTTAGTCAGCAAATGACGGTCAACATTGTCAGCCACCGCAGCACGTTTGGTATCACGGTCTACAGCGAAAATTTTAACGGGGATGGAACGTTCAAACTTAGGATGATTCAGCGAAGTAAATTGAATCACTGCCTTTTCTGAGTATGGCGCAGTCTGCCCCGCCAGAGCACCTAACAGCTTCCCTCCCTTGAACGGGCCACTCAGGATATATGCTGTGACCGCACTAGGCTCGTCCGTATTCATGCCTATATCGATGCTGCCGTAAAAAATATCCCCTGCCCTTGCGAACACTTGCCCCTTCTTTTGCGGGTCCGCTTTGGCTCCAGGCTGTTCTTGTGATTCTTTTTCCTTCTTGTCAGCCTGATTATTCTCACTGCCTACATAGGCAGTATAGAAAACCCGTGATCCTGGCTCCCATACTTCATTAATCTTTGCTTTATCGGCTGTCAGTTTGCGCTTCCAGTCATCGACTTTTTTCTGTTGCGCCGCTTCTGCATCGCGTATCTCTTGCTCTGTCGGCTCACGTGGACCGGCATACCTGCCAAAGCCATTTTCTGCATTACGTGCAGCGTACATAGTAGGATCTATCGCATTGCCCGTGGTGGCGACAGATGCCGGCGCAGTGTCAGGTCGCATGGTGGCGATAAAAGTTTGCCCGCTTGAATCAGCACGCTTGGCAGCATCTTCATTCGCAGCCTTGCGTAATTCAGACTGCTGCGCATCAACTTTCTTGGGATCAATGACAGTCTTTTTATTCGCGTCAGCGGGTAACGCTGCAGTATTCGTAGGCCCGCCCTGTTCCTTTTCCAGAGCACTTTTTTTAAGCATGCCATTGACTGCCAGCGCGACGCCTGCGATCAAAACAACAGCAACACCTATTACCATCATGCGGGATTTTGGATTTGTCAAAAATCCTGGTCCGCCTGTTTTCTTTTCTGCCATTTAAAACCCCGACACGCGTAATTCAACACTCTTACCTTCTTGCGCTGCGTAGATTACCGGTGTGCGCGCAGGAAGCTCATAAACATTGGTGCCATCAATGGAGGACATGGTCCCCGTCCATGATGGTGAGCGCACTGAAGTCTTATTGGTCAGGCGCAAATACATTTTTCCATCCAGCATCCAGGCTCTGGCATCAGCCCCCTCAACTTTGAGTTCCTGTGCTTTTTCTGGCACTACGCCATTGAGCATGGAAAACATCGAAGACGAAGCCTCTGGTGGCATTTGCTTTTCTATCAGTGCAGCCGCATTCGGGCCACGTACCGGCATTCTGGCATCAAGGCGCACATCGGTTTCTTTTTGTCCCGTCACCAGGCGCACAAAAACCGGCGTACTCATGCCAGCCAAAAAGACTTTCAAATTACCGTAGGCATAATCCTTGATAGGCTCCAAAGCAATTTCATGCGGATTATTATTGGCATGAAATTCCACCGCAAACATGGATTTGGATGGCGCAGAAAATTTGACGACAGGCCAGGGATTACCCGTTGAATCTGTGAATAACAGAGATGAATTCTCATTGACGTTCAAACGCATTACCGGTATCACTGAGCCCGGCTGCAGATTCACGATAACAGAGGAAATTACCGCTCTATGCATCTGCCCGTCAGGTGTGCGTACTGAACGCTTGAAATCATCAATACGGTCGTAATAGCGATTAATCTCATCCCGGTTAAATGTCACGGTTTCATCAAGCAGCTCATCAAAAGCCTGCTCTTTGGGATCACGGAATTGCGGCATCTTGAGCTTGGTACGTGGCCTTGCATAACCATCTGGCGATGGCAACATGGCAGGATCACTGTAGCGCGCATTGAGTTCTGATGCAGTCAGTTTGGCCGAACTGGCAGGACTCACCGCTTGCTGGGCAGGATCAACTGGCGCAGGCACTGCACTTGGCAAAGCCATTTCACCGGGCTTGGCAGGCGTAGCCTGCCTGGCATGTGCAACACTGCCAAGCAGCCCTATGAGTAGTGCGCAGGCAAGCTGGATATTTTTGTTCTTGTTCATCATCAACGACCTCAAATCACCGCTCGAAAGTACTAAAGCTATCGATCACCACGCCACGCGGATTTTCCAGAGGAGAAATTGCGCGCAGGTTCATTTTTATTATCAGTTTTTGCTTGATTGGACTCTGTCCGAATGGCGTATAGGTCACATCAATCGGCATTTCCACTTTCCACATATAGACACCATTCACTTGTCCATCGCCAGTAATAACAGGGCTACTGGTGACGACTGCAGAAACCAACATGGATTTTTCTTTGACTGTCTGCAGCGTACCGGACTTATCCAGTTGCTCCATATAAGCTTGCCAGCCATCAGCACTGAAATAATCAATATTGCCCTGGAACTGCTTGCGATAGTTCACATAGTCATAAGTGAAGATCGATGTCACCGATTCAGCAGCCCAGGTTAGCAGCGCATTCTTGGATATGGTAGGACGGCTGATGGGGCGCAATTCAATAATGCGCCCGTCATTTTCGGCGGCTATATACAAGGGCTTTGGGGGATTGCGGTATACGTCATACAAGGCATATGCCATCAAGATCGTCAGCACCAGCAAGCCCGCCACCACTTTCTGGATGAAGCGATAGCGATCAAGATAAAACTCGGCACGCGCCATATTCAATTCAGGCTGTCCAGTGGTTTCCTTGACATTACCACCGGAATTGGATGAATCAACTGCATGCGCCGACTGCTTGACTTCTGACTGAGGCTGCAATTTTTGTTGAGCTATGGAACCAGACATCTTGATCCTCTTACACGTTATGGATACGCCGATACGGCATTTGTCGCTGCATTTACTGCTGCCTTTTCTGTCGCGCTTACTGACGCTTTTACCGCCTGTGTCGCCTTGACCTGATCGACACTGTCAAACTGCCTCAACTTCACCAATAAACCATTGCGCGTGGTTGCATACAGATCCCTCTGAGGAAAACTGCCGTACACCAGAAACATCGCAACCACCAGAACGATATTCACGCCAACCAGACCCAAAGCGAGCACAGTCATGCGACGGAAGTTATCCCGGTAGAACTCAAAGCCATAACGCCTGGTCTTTTTGACCACAGGCGAAAGTGAAGGCTTAACAGGTATTGCTGGATCTTTTTTCATAGAAAAATTTAGAATTCTTCAATTATCTTAACATGTCAATTTATGAAAACAAAGGCTAGATAAGGTTTTTTCGACATTTATTCCAAATTCTACCAGCTTTGCAAAGATTTTATTAAGACAATGATGGTAAAAAACATCTGGATTGTATCAAGGTAATTTAATACGGCTTATTGCGCCTGTGAAAGGCATTTATGGAGAGAAATATTTCGTCGCAGATGAACATAGACCAATAACAACAAATGTTGTCTATCTGATGCCCAGAGGAAATAACAGCAGTTTCACGAGAGAAATTTTTTACAATCAGCGATGACTAAAACCGTGCTGCCGAGATAGGAATGTCACCAGGTGCATTCATTCGAATACGTTTGCGGTCAACTATTCCTGCAACATTTCCCTGATCATCGCCAACCGGTTCAGATACACGGCCTCGCCGTTGGCGTCGTCAGAGATAGATGGGGCAAAGTATTCGTCTTTCATTTTGTCGAACAAGGTTTCTTGTGCGGCCCTGACAGTCTTGTCTTCAGCCACAAACGGCAACAGTGGCAAAGCCCGGCCGAAAGGAAAATTGGTAGCGCAGCGATTTAATACCTGTATCACACCATATAACGCGCCCAGCGCCGCAGCCAGCTTGGCTTCACCGTCAACCGGCAATTCTGCCGCCATGGCCGGGCTATTGTGCTGCAGATGCTGGAAATATTCTGCAGCCAATCCATCTGGCACCGGTATGGACTGATATAACTGCAAAGCCCGGTCTACATGAGGTTTATGCAAATTGTGCAGAGCTTCAACTAGTTGATCTATCAGAGGCATGATTTCTTCCGCTATAAAAGTTGGGGATGTCCTGACTTAGTCAGTCAAATTCAAATTGCAGGATTTCTTTTTTCCACCTTGTGCCATGGCAGCCTGATAACGGCTACTCGATGCCTGCCTGGATACGTCCATCAGCGACTCTTTCATTTTCTCTACATCAAATTCTGGCGCAGCCGCAGGCTGACTGGCAGCGATGGTCATTTTCCCATCCTTATTTTGCAGCACATCACCGGTCGCGGCTTTGCTGGCCATGGTTGTACCACCACAACTCATGATTTGCGGCTTGACCGGGGTTGATTTAGATTTTCCCAGCAAATCTATATTGACCACCTTGATGCCGCGTTCAGCAGCCAATTCTTCAGTCAGGGACCCACCCGCCAGGCAAATTTGCACAGTAGCGGCGGAGCAGATCAATAAGAAAATTCTTTTCATAGACCCTTCTCCAGCATTTTTACTTCATAGGAGGGATTGATGATTTCATCACATTGCTTGATCACTGCCAGATAAACAGGTTCATTCTTTTGCGCCTGCGCCTCAGCAATCAGGACAAAGTTTTTTGACTGGCTGATGGAGGATTTGAAATTGATATTACGTCCGGACGGATTAATTTTTTGTCCCGCTCCCAACAAGTGATACTTGAAAAGGCCAAAAACATCTATATCCATTTTTCCTGCGTCCACAAGTACGGGTCTGACAACAAAGCTGATATCTTCAAAAAGTACATTCTCGCCTATGGACCCACTTTTTTTGAATGCCACAGAAAAGTACTTCCCTTGCGTGAACTCGTAATTTGCCGACACTGCGTACTGCTGAGCACGACTCACATTCATCCTGATGAAATCGCCATCCAATTCATCAAGTTTCGATGAGAACGCGTAAAAAGAATAGGGACCACTTATTTTTTTTTCACATTTACGTACCGATCCGCAGATCAGCTTTGCTATTTCTGCTCCTGCTGGCAAACGGTAAATTGTCAGTTCATACTCGTTATGATGCTGCGGCATTTGCGCTGGCAAACTATGTTTGGGCTTGACCAAAGATGTCTTTGCATCTGCGGCGGCAACCGGCGCAATCTGTGCCGCCAGCACCAGCGCGAAACTGCAAATGCCAATGAAGATGTGCTTGTGCAACAAAACTTACCTCTGTCTGGAATTATTTAGCGCGCCTGAACAGGCGAACGATGCCGTTGCGCATGGACTGCCCAGCTGTTACCAGCGCAAGCAAAAATACCATAATGCAAAAACTGTAGAAGAGCCAGGCCAGATAAGACTTCAATTGCGGGAACATCAAATTGGCCAGAAAGCCGATCAGAAAATAGGTGCTTACCCCAAGCAAATGCAGTCGCGCTACCGTCAGTGAAGGCAGGCGCAAGGCAAAATACAAAGGCAACAATTGTAGTGCACAAAAAATAATCAGGCTGAATACGCGCTGCTCAAAATGAATACTGAGTATGCGTGTAAGACCAATGCCAAATAGCAGAAAAATCACCGCGCTGACGGCAAATAACAGCTGCATGGCACTGCCAGGCAAGGCAGAAAACTTACTCATCGACGGATTAGCAGTAATGGTAGTCATACTTCACTTTCATCAAGTACTTGTTTCCAGGCCGCAAAGCGAGCAAGTTGCTGCATGAAGAAACTCCGGTAAAAAAAATATCGCCCCAGTTCATAAAGAATCAAGCAGATAAAAGCGCCAGGTATCGCCATGACACCCGCACCTGCCGCATTCAAGGCCGTGACCAACAACGCGAAAATCGCAATGGCGCTGACCACGCATAAGACCAGAAAAAACATGGTTGTTAACAGGCGGCGTAATTTTTTCCGCAAAAAAACTTGATACATCATGGTTTGCTTAGTCATTTTTGATAGATAGCGTTTACTGTCAAACCTGGATTATTTTTTAGGCAGCGCATTTGGAGAAATGAATTCTGTCTTTTCTTTCAGCTTGGGCGCCACGCCGTCATCAATGCAAACACTGCGGAATGCAAAACCCTGCGGCCGGCTATCTTCATAAGATTTCAATTCCGCGGGTTGCAGCAAATCCTTGCGCTGAAATTCAGCAATATTTTTCTTGGCGTAGGTGTAAATCGCTTTATAGTCTGACACTTCGTATTTGGCGGCGTTTAACTGATCATAAGCGGTAAAAAAATTACCCTGTACTACGGCAGCATCTTTGCCACACTCTTCCATTTGTTTCTTGCGGATGGCAAGAAGCTCTTTTTGCTTTTCATTGAAGGGTTCCAGGCTGACATTGATTTCCAGTTCCCTTAGCTTGATTTGCCTGTCAGTGGCAAAATGTCTGACAAACATCAGGTCAGTCGCGAGTACAATCAAGCGTTGGGAACGTTTGTCATCAAGTGGCTCGCGGATCTCTGGAATTGGATTTTTTTTCTTATCTTGAGCATGGGCAATATTACTAGCATTTCCAAATGCGAAAGTTGCTAACAAAAACAGAGCGAGTTTATTCATTGACTTAACCGAATTTTAAAAAATACATACCCAGCAATAGTTTTTCATCGTATTCCAGTAATTTTTAAGCTTCTGACAGCTCGATCAAAATTGACACTTTCAGTCACAATTGCTAGCATTCGATGAGAAAAGTTTTTTTACCTTCATTTTTATAAAGGTATTTTGATGAGCTTAACAAATATTGCGGAAAAATACGAGAATGAAACAAAAAATTCTGTATTACCCGCATGGAAAAAAGAGTTTTTCCAGACTTTGGCAAAGAACCCCACGGTGAAAACCATCTTTTTGCGTCTGGAAACCCAATATGTGCAAAAAAAACAAGTTCATCACAGACTGGTTCCGACCATCGCCTGGAAAGTTGAATTGCCGGGCTTTCAAAGTAATTCCCCAGCGCAACTTGCCGAGTTACGCCGGGAATTATCTGCCACACTAAAAGTGAACGGTGTGCAGGTTGTCCACAAAACAGATGAATGGATGCGCTATCTCAAAACCCATCATGAAGTGGGCATGTCGTATGCAAGACTGTGTGGCCTAGCCTGATGAAGAAGTTTATATGTGTATTGACTGCCACGATGTTACTGAGTTCCTGCGGCAAAATCTCAACGCCAGCAGTTAGCGAAGGGGTGGCCTCACCGAATATGAAGGTACCTTTAAGTCTGCTGCAACTGGAAATGGCTTGTGAAGACGTAGCGTCCATCATCATGGTATCCATGTCAAATCGTCTCAGGAATGTCGATGTCTATAAGACCCGCAGTTTTGCCCGTTCAGTTGCAGACTCTTTTGACACCCGCTTCCCTGAGCTGCCTGCTGACATACGGTTGCAAACCCGGCGTATTTACATGCAAACGGTCAGTGATCAATACCTGGCTGAGCAAACGGTGATACAGCAGCAGGTAGAAACTTTCCGCCAATATGGGGAGAATAAATTCAGGGATGGCGCGATCAAAGCCTGCAAGCATGGGCTGGCAAATATCCCCCAAGGTGAAGCTTTGCCAGTATTGCAATTAAGAAAATAAGACCTATAGCGTTCAGCTGTCGCAAGCTCGTGCAGCAAATGCCTGAGACAACATGTATTATCATGCCTTGCTTCCTGAGTAGCAGGTCAACACGCGATATGCAATATGCGCCAGAAAAATAAAAAATGAATACCCCGAACACGGTCAAATCAAAAATAGACAGCATTCTCAACGAGTTACCCCGCTATGGTAGTTATGTGCTTGCAGATCTTGTTGCTGAGCGTGAGAGAATACGCGCCATACTCGTTAAAATTCTGGAAAAACGGCCAGACGGGCCGCAACTGACAGGTTTTGAAGAAAAAATGGTGGCAAAAGCGCTTAATGTCTACGAACCTTACATTGATGCCGCCATACAACGCAAACAGGCAGGCGAAATCATTATTCGCCCTCTGCACACCATAGCATCGATACAGCCTGAGCAAATAGAATCAGGAACTGGTGAAAAACTCTGGATTAAATCAGTGCTAAAAACACGCTATGCGCTGACCATGCCTGATGATCTGATCCTCAAACTCGAAAGTG
Organism: Undibacterium sp. FW305-107; assembly: GCF_058788535.1. Lineage (NCBI taxonomy): Bacteria > Pseudomonadati > Pseudomonadota > Betaproteobacteria > Burkholderiales > Oxalobacteraceae > Undibacterium > Undibacterium sp. FW305-107. The sequence continues at coordinate 155,725 of NZ_JBYTAV010000006.1, read as the reverse complement.
TACGCGACTGCAATTTCCGCATCCGTATGGAGGAAGGGTTTACCGATCCAGACTTGCCTGACCTTGTCGGGATGGCGCATTCAGAACAATTCAGTCTGCTGCCCGAAGGTTATCTGAGCCGTGATGACGATGGCACACCCCTGCTGTATGCCACAGCAAGAAGCACTGTGCCCCTGTCCCTGGATATGCAAAATGTCGTCAAAATCGAATTCGCCAATCGCAATCACGGTGGTGAATTGTGGCGGCACCCGCAATACCAATTAAACGATGGTTGCTTTACCAGTCTGAATACTCAAGGATTTTTACTGCGCTCAAAACTGATGGCGCATATCTCAAAATCGCAGTTGCGCTATGAAGTCAAATTGTATGATCATGGAAAGCTGATTGCCGAGACCCACAATTTCCAAAGCCGGCAAGCAAAACATGTGCAAGCTGAAAACGAAAATTTGCTGAGCAACGCAGCTTTGAAAGAAGTCATACTCAAGTTGACTCCCAAACCGGGCGACACGCCTGATGAAGACTTCCTTGAAAAATTTGATGCGACACAGAAGGAATGGATTGTGTCTGCACGAGCAAAAGAGCTGGCCAGGATAGGTATGGATTTAACTACTTAGACCCAGGGGCCTGGTCCCTGGCTTGCAACTTGCCGCAAGTGGCATCCACTTTTTTTGCGGTATTGAAGTCAAGATCGGCGTTTTGCATATCCTGGACTATTCTTGCAGGCTTGACCTGGTATTCACTGGCCAGACTATGCCCTGCAGGAAAGCTGGTAAAACTGATGCCTGCCATATCCAGCAAAGTTGCGAAATTGGCGCTTGTCATTGTGGCCTTGCCTTGATTCTCCAGTAGCTTATTCCATTTGGCAGTATGCGTTTCCCGATAGGCTTGATTGGCCCACACAAAATAAGGGACGCGTAAATTCTCTTCATTCATGGCGCCGTGCCCTATGAATTTGCACTGCGGTGTGGGCAATGTTTCGCCGTGATCGGAGCCATAAATCATGGCCGTGTTACCTTGCAGGGCAGTCAATGCCTGCATGATTTCTCCCAGTACATGATCGGTAAAACGTATGCTATTGTCGTAGGCGTTGGACGTTGACTGCATGTCATTGAATTGTTCACCTGTAGCAGCAGCCCTTTCGTCACCAATGACAGGAAATTTCTCAAATGCCTTAGGGTATCTGGCCGCATAGATGGCGTGACTCCCCATGGTATGCAGGACAATCAGTTTCTTTGGCGATTTTTCCTGCAAAATATTTTTGAGTGGCGCAAGCAAGGCATCGTCATAGACGAAACCAAGACTTTCATCGGATTCAAAATACTGTTGTACGTCCGCTTCTGCTGCGAACAGGGTAGTAACGTTATTCAGGAAACTTTTCTTGACCTGGGTAGACAGAAAATAAGTTTTGAAACCTGCTTCCTTGAAAGCAGAAATCAGGGATTTTTGCGTCGCCCCTTCCAGCATGATATCCCGCCCACTTAAATAGATGGGGATGGATCCCATGGTAAATGCCCTGGGGGTAATCATATCCCGCATGCTGACCAGCTCTCCGTTTTGTCTGGCTTTCAGCAAATTGGGTGAAGTATCCCGGATATAGCCGTTCACTGTCCAACGGTCAAATCTGGCTGTCTCGCCCAATACCAGTACATAGGTTTCTTGCGCTGCCGCAGGTTCAGTCAGTTTTGCACCAAAACGAAAATTGCTCAGTTTTTGCTCCATGCCATGCATGAATTTTTCTTCCTGCCAAAACATCCACAACCTGATTGGCATACCGTAAGGGAAGGTGTCTTTCACGGTTGATAGCAAAGGGGGCAAATTGTCGACGCCAAACAATTTTTCTCTGGCATTTTCACTAACTGTAGGAAAACGGTTGGCATTCCTTTCTTTGAGATAGCTACTGGCACTCATGGCTCCGATATACCAGCCATAGCCTGCGACACAGAGCAGACAGAGTATCAAAAAACCACCGGGCTTGAAACGACTGCGGCGAGAAAAATACAATGCCAGCATCGTACTGACTGCACACAATAATAACCACAGCACTATAGTCTGACTACGTTCCAGCAAATAATTAAGTGATTCACTGCTATCACTGGAAGCAAGAATTGAAAACAGGCTGGAGCCGGATATACCTCCAAACTGATAGGCCACATAAGCTTCGGCTCCAGCCAGTGCAGCCAGTAAGCCAGTCAGTATCTTGACCAACAGACTACGCTTCCATAACTGGAAGAACAGGAAGGAAATGGGTAAAGCAAACAAGACGATCTTGCCACCATATAAAGGCAGTGCTGCTGCCTTGACAATGACAATCCCATTGGTAATTGCAAATGGTATTAATAAGAACAGGAAAGACAACAATTCATCAGCCAAACCGCTGCTGAGATGATGCCCTTCCTGATTTTCCTTGTTAAGCTGACTGGCAGGCGTATTCATTTTTTGCAACCCGGTATGGCATTGCCCGCAATACCGGTTTTATGTGTTGTTATTGTTTATTAGCGGTTGATGGTGCAAGCATGCGCAGACGCATGACTGAGTTTTCATTCTTGAATTCAATACCATCCGGTGTCCATGTTCCAATAACGCTGCGCGCCTTTTCCGACATCAATCCAGTATGTCCTTGCAAATTCTCGAAGTAAATGACATTGCCTTTGATTCTATACACACCGCTTAACTGCTTGCTGACTTCAGGCTTGGTATTTGCCCAATCTTTCTTTGCTGCATAGGAAGAAACGCTGAATTGAAAGCTGCGATTCTCTGCCAGGGTAATCTTGTATTCCAGTACCTGTTGCCGGGATTCCGCAACACTCATAAATGTACCCGGGAATATCTTCAGGTCAGGCAATTTTTCGGCATTTTCCACCATTGCTGCATACTCCGGTTTCTCTTTCAAAGGTGTATTCCCCACCGCATCAAGCTCGTTTTTGCTGCCAAAAATCATAACAAGCAGGGCAATGCCCGCTACAAATACCGCAACCAGTACAAACTTGGTAATCAGCCGCATGAAATTCTCTTTCCTGTTATGAGCTAATGAAAGTAAAATTTCATCAGCATTGACGATGAAGCCAATGTTATCATTAGCAGACAAAAACTGGTCGAAAAACCATAGTTTCCGGTTTTTTTTTGAAATCCAGACAGTACTGCATCAGGGAATCCGGGATTATGAACACCATACTTGTCGCCTTGCTGGCCAATATGATAGGCAATGAAATGCTGGCACCGAACCAGCCACGCCCAAATGGCTTGCCTATGCTTTACCGCTGTGAAGTGTATCCGCAAGCCAAGATCAACCCTGAAAACTTTGACATGGTGGTCACCCAGGGTCTGCGCAATTGCGTGGCACTGCGGGAAATGACTTTCCCTGAATATCTGGACTGGCGTGATGAGCAGGTAAAAGCAGGCAAGGAAAAAGCAAGGTAGTCAAGCCGCTAATATTGCGCCAAGCACATACATTTTTACAGCTTATCTGTATTTACCCTGTATTTATTCTGCGTATCAAAAATTATCAACAGATAGACATTTCAATTACAAAGGTCATTATTCGTGCTTTCTGAACATCTGAATGCCAGCATCTTTTCTGAAGCAGAAATAAAAAAGCACTGCGCGCGAATTATTATTGATGGCTATGCCATTGAAGCCAATGATGGGGTTGTCCCTACGGTCGCAGAATGCCTGCAGGCAGAAAATGGTTTGCGTATCGTGGAAACCTATCTGGCCAAGGGTTACCCACGCCAGTATTTCAGCCGCTGTGCCCTGCCCCGTGACAGCAATGATTTCTTGCGGGCATTTGCTATTTCAGACCGGTCAAAAATCAGGTTGTATGGAGACATCCTGGGATTTTCAGTTTTCTTTGGTAATTTGCCCATCACGGTGCTTTTACTCGAAAGCATGCACGATACCTTGGGTAAAACCCACTTTGTCATGACAGAAGACAGTAGCCTGATATCAGATGAAGAACTAAAAGGGAATATCAGCTATGACAATATTGCTGATTATGCCGTCAATGAAAATGAACGCTGGACCATGCTGGAAGTGGCGCTGGCAGCACCGAATGGTGGCGTGCTTGAATTGATAGAGAACCGCCTGAATACGGATACGCAAAAGATCATCCTCAGGCAGCAATTGCGACTGGAAAAAAACAGCCTGCAATCACCACTGTCAAAAATGGTGCGTTATTTCATAGATACGCAACGTATCGATAAGATCGCCATCATAGACCGCTTGCTGAAAGAAATCGGTAGCCCGGTCAGCTTTGCTGAACACTTTAGCGATATCGTGTTTGATGCAATTCGCAAACGTACTTTGCCACCGTCCAAGCTGGCGCTGATACCGGGCCTGAACAAGAACATGGCAGACCGTAACCAGAACTCATGGTCATTGTATCTGGATGCATTTATTTCAGACCAGGATCGTCAGGAATACGAAAAGCTGTTTGCCTGAAAATCTACAAAAAACTGGCAGGGAAACCTGCCAGTTTTCATTCCAGCATTAGATAGTCGCCGCCAGACGTGTGCCCTGGTTGATAGCACGTTTGGCATCCAGTTCTGCCGCTACATCCGCACCACCGATCAGATGGACTGGCTTGCCAGCGGCTTCCAGCATGGCTTGCAGGTCACGCCTTGGTTCCTGCCCTGCACACAGAATCACATTATCAACTGGCAACAATTTTTGCTCACCACCGATAGTGACATGCAAACCCGCATCATCTATCTTGTCATAGCTGACACCGGCTATCATTTGCACTTCACGGTTTTTCAAACCTGTGCGGTGTATCCAGCCTGTAGTTTTACCAAGGCCATCACCTACCTTGGAAGTCTTGCGCTGTAACAGGAAAATCTGGCGTGCAGGTTTTTCCACATCAGCAGTACGCAGTCCTCCCACATTTTTGTAATCAGTATCGATACCCCATTCAGCATAGAATTTTTCCGGATCCAGACTAGGGCTGGTACCGCTGTGGCTCAGGTATTCTGCAACGTCAAAACCTATGCCGCCTGCGCCTATGATGGCAACAGATTTGCCAACCGTTTTCTTGTCACGCAAGACATCGAGATAACTGAGGACTTTGGCATGCTCTATACCTTCGATAGGCGGGACACGCGGAGTAATGCCCGTTGCCAGTACGACTTCATCAAAGTCTGCCAGGTCAGTTGCGTCGACCTTGGTATTGAGTTTCAGCGTAACGCCGGTCAGTTCGATTTGTTTGCCGAAATAGCGCAGGGTTTCATAAAACTCTTCCTTGCCAGGCACTTGCTTGGCGATATTGAACTGACCGCCAATTTCAGAACCGGCATCAAACAGGGTGACAGCATGGCCGCGATTGGCAGCAGTCGTCGCAAAGCTCAGGCCGGCAGGGCCAGCACCAACTACAGCAATGCGCTTGGTTTTCCCCAGAGGTGCATCGACCAGTTCAGTCTCATGGCAGGCACGTGGATTGACCAAGCAGGATGTGACCTTGCCACCGAAAGTATGATCCAGACAGGCTTGATTGCAACCTATGCAGGTATTGATTTCATCCGCCCTGCCCTCTTCTGCTTTTCGCATGAACAGCGGGTCTGCCAGCAGTGGGCGTGCCATTGACACCATGTCACAATAGTCTTCTGCCAGCAATTGCTCGGCAATTTCAGGCGTGTTGATACGATTGGTGGCGATCAGGGGGATATTCACCTGGCCTTTGAGCTTCTTGGTCACCCAGGCAAAAGCAGCGCGTGGCACCTTGGTGGCAATAGTAGGGATACGCGCTTCATGCCAGCCTATGCCGGTATTGATGATTGTCGCACCTGCGGCTTCTATGGCTTTTGCCAGTTGCGTGACTTCTTCCAGCGTAGAACCACCGTCAACCAGATCCAGCATGGAGAGGCGGTAAATGATAATGAAGTTGGTGCCCACTTTTTCGCGTATGCGGCGCACGATTTCTATAGGGAAGCGGATGCGGTTTTCATAAGCACCGCCCCATTCATCGTCACGCTGGTTGGTGCAGGCGGCGATGAATTCATTGATCAGATAACCTTCTGAACCCATGACTTCGACACCATCATAACCTGCTGACTGCGCCAGTGCAGCACACCGGACGAAATCAGAAATGGTTTCTTCCACTTCTTCTGTCGTCAATGCATGCGGCTTGAATGGATTGATCGGTGCCTTGATGGCGCTCGGTGCGACCAGGGTAGGCTGGTAAGAATAACGGCCAAAATGCAAAATCTGCATGGCAATCTTGCCACCGGCCTCATGTACCGCCCTGGTGACTATCTTGTGATGTTCTGCTTCTGCTTCAGTGGTGAGCATGGCACCGCCATGCATGGGACGCGCTCTTTCATTCGGGGCAATGCCACCAGTCACGATCAGGCCAACGCCACCACGGGCGCGCTCTGCATAAAATGCCGCCATGCGCTCAAAGCCATTGTCGACTTCTTCCAGCCCCACGTGCATGGAACCCATTAAGAGGCGATTGGGTAAAGTAGTGAAACCCAGATCGAGTGGCTTTGTCAGGTGAGGATAAAAAGACATGGCGTATTCCTAAAGAAGGGGGCGTCAAAAAAGGACTTACGCAAAGCCGTTCCAGCAAGGCTGGTGCTTTTGGGAAACATCTCTTGCAAGAGATGTTCGTTTCGTTGGCAGACAACATGTTGTCTGAAATACCAACTACATCACCAGCGACGAAGACAGTGCTTTAGCACGGCTAGGAGCTGCAACGCAGCTGGGGCGGCTTTTCGTAAGTTCTCACAGTTATGCAACTGAGTGCATAAGAGAATACCGAAACTGCTTTATTTATGCAACCAGTTGCATATAAAATGTATGGAAACCACACCGACTATTTACTCTAAAACATGTCCCTGCCCCATGCCTTGCTAACCTCCATCGCCGAAAAGCCATGCTCGGGCTATGACCTGGCGCGGCGTTTTGACAAGTCCATAGGCTATTTCTGGCATGCGACACACCAGCAAATCTACCGGGAACTGGGGCGCATGGAAAGCCAGGGCTGGGTCATCTCGACCGAGGTCGAAGGCGGGCGGGCAGGTAAGAAACTCATCGATATCCTGCCAGCAGGCCGGGATGAATTGCGGCGCTGGGCCAGCGAAAGCAGTGCGCCGATGAGATTGCGCGACGACATGATGGTCAAACTGCGGGCCGATGCAGCAATAGGACCGCTTGGCCTGACAGAAGAATTTGAGCGCCGTCTGCAATTGCATAAGCAAGAGCTGCAGACTTACAAAGAGATAGAAAAGCGCGATTTCTGCGCAGCAAAGCTGTCACACGAACAGCAATTGCGTTACCTGATTTTAAAGGCGGGCATCACCTTTGAAGAAAGCCGCGTTCAATGGACCAAAGAGGCACTGCGTATCCTGAAGGATGGCGCAGAAGCGAAGTGAAGGAACGCAGTTTCCTTCTCTTTCAGGACTTATGCAAAATTGTCCCAGCAAGGCTATCGCTGTGAGAAACATCCCTTGTAAGGGATGTTGGTTACGTCGGCAGTCAACATGTTGTCTGAAACCCCGACTAGACCGTAGCGACGAAGACAGTACTTTAGTACGCGGCTCCCAGGAGAGGAGCTACAACGCAGCTGGGGCGATTTTGCATAAGTCCTACTATTTAGGGCGTGGCCGCTTAACGTCTGCCTGCACCGCCTGCAAACGGCCTGCGCGCAATTCTGTGACTGCCTTGGCTACCGCAATCGCCACGTTACGTGACTCCTGCCGCATGGAGACATCCGCATCCAGGGTTTCATGGCTATTCGCGTAGGGTTCGTAATAGCCTATGTACCTTCCCAATCGCGCCTGCGTACCGGCATCGATAAAACCCATCCAGTCCAGCCAGTCCGATAGCGCGCGGCGCGAGTCATCAACGCCAGCCACATCGCCATGCACGATCAGACCATAGGCCCGGCCAGCCAGATGCTGGGGGTAATTCCAGCCCGCCATTTCCAGCTCCTTGGCTTTAGCGGCTTTTTTACCTGAGGTGGATGTAGGATCGGGATTGCCACCGTCAGCACAGACCAGGCGGTCTATCATCAACTTCAAGGGACTGGGGCCTTGGTACCAGTAGACAGGGGTGATGATGATCACGGCATGAGCAGCAGTCCAACGCTCATAAATTTCTGCCATCCAGTCATTGGTCTGATTCAGCGCATGATTGGGGTAACAGCTGCAGGGCCAGTGGCACAAGGGCATGGCTGTTGAAGCGCAACCCTTGCAAGGGAAAATATTGCGGCCATATTCTGAAGTCAGCAAACTCAGGTCGAGTACATCAGGCTGGATATTCGTTTGTTCCAGTTCTTCCCTGGCAATTTGCAACAGGCGAAAACTCTTGGACATTTCACCAGGACAGGTACCGTCATTGCGCGCCGAACCACAGATCAGCAAGACACGCGATGGTGTTGATGCATCGCTCCAGCGAGATTGCGCTGCATCCAGACGATCTTTGGTAGCTTGCCATTCAACCGACAAATCATAATCCGGGTCTGCATAGCCAGCGCCCGCTTTTTGCGTGAATGGGGCCTTGCGTCCTTCGTCATAAGCATGCCAGGCGATTTCTTCCAGCCGGGCTATTGCCGATTCTTCTACCCGAAAAGCCGGATCAATAAAACTGGCGCGATAACGCTGACCAAATTCTTCACGACTGAGCTGGGTTTTTGCCTGGCCTATGCGTATCTGTATCATGATGAATCTCCCTCTTTGTGCAAACGCAGTCAGGTGTGAGAACAGCCGTGCTGAATAGATATGGACAGGTTAAGTGATGTGCAGGCTGCTATCTGTACGTTGCTGCACATTCAGACTGGCCAGCAGATTGACCAACCCCAGCCTCCCTCATTATTTCTTCTGTGCGCCAGCGTACAGATGCCTTTGAGCGGAAGGCATAGTCTATTTACCTACTTTACAAAAAAGGTGCGGCCATGACTGAAAAAACTGCTAGCGTGCATTGGGAAGGTTCAGGTAAAACTGCTGTCGGTAATATCAGCACAGAAACCGGGGCGTTGAAAGATTATCCCTATGGCTTTGCCAGCCGTTTTGAAGATGACAGACGCGGCAGCAACCCTGAAGAATTACTGGGTGCTGCCCACGCTGCCTGCTTCACCATGGCGTTTTCATTTGCCTGTGAAAAAGCAGGGTTTAAAACCACGGATGTCGATACCAAGGGCAGCGTAAGATTATCTAAGCAGGGTGAGGGTTTCGTGATTGACCGTATTGCGCTGACGATGGAAGCGACCGTCGCAGGCATAGACGACGCGCAATTCCAGGAAATTGCAGCGGCAGCAAAACGTGACTGCCCACTGTCAAAAGCGCTTGCCAGTGTTCCTGAAATAATATTGCAAGCGACGCTACGTGTAGATACCACACCATAAAATTGTTCACTGAAGGAATCTGGCATGCTACATACTTTACCCGAACTGCCGTATGCAATGGACGCATTGCAACCACATATCTCCAAAGAAACTCTGGAATATCACTACGGCAAACATCATCAGACCTATGTGACGAATCTGAATGCCCTGATCAAGGACACGGAATTTGCCGAAGAGTCGCTGGAAAATATCATCAAGAAATCTACCGGCAGCATATTCAATAATGCTGCGCAGGTGTGGAATCACAACTTTTACTGGCAAAGCCTGACACCCAGCGGTGGCGGTGTCGCCACTGGTGCACTGGGTGATGCGATCACGACACAATGGGGTACATTTGACAAATTCAAGCAAGAATTTACCCAGTCCTGCATCAGTAATTTTGGCTCAGGCTGGACCTGGTTGCTGAAGCGCTTTGACGGCACGCTGGCCATAGTCAACACCTCGAATGCCGCCACACCCTTGATAGGCGTCGACAAACCTTTGTTGACCTGCGATGTCTGGGAACATGCCTACTATATCGACTACCGCAACCAGCGAGCCGCTTATATGGACGCTTACTGGTGCCTGGTGAATTGGGAGTTTGTTGCTGCTAATTTTGCTGAAACGAACTAGTATCAATGGGTGGTTTTAAAACCACCCATTGATTTTTCAATCCAGATTTTTTAGTCCAGTTTTTTACCCATCTAACAACTCAGATTTTGTGCGAAGCTGATCCCGCCTTCAGCGCAGGGCTGGAAGTAAGTGCAACCAGTCTGGATGAAGGGGTATCAGTCACCAGCAGCAAACCCGCTGTATCATCTCCCGTTTTTTTCGCTGCCAGACTCTTTAGTTCCACACTTTCAAGATGCAATTTTCCAGCCTCAATATTGGCCTTGAATTTGGGGTCGGGTATGGTGGCGATCGATAAATTTGCCTCCCCCTTGCTCAGACTCGTACCTTTGTGGGAAGAACCTTCAAACAAGCTTTTTGAGCCAACTTTTTCTGCAATTTTTTTCTCGCTGCCATCTATATTGACATGGGTAGATGCCTTGATCTCCATGTTGCGCATCAATTCATAAGATGAGGCTGAAACGGCTTTGAATACTTCATTCAGTGAACCCGTCTCGTCGTAGATCGCCTGAAATACTTCCTTGGGTTTGCCATTGATATGTGTGACCTCAGGGTTTTTCAAGATCGTGGGCAATTCTACCAACCCCAGGGTGCGGTCCGCCCCGGCATAGCCACTGAGTGTCATGACCTCGCCTTTGGTGGCAGCAGCAAACCGGGCAGAAGCGTCAGCCCAGCGGCCATCGGTTGCGGCAAACATGAATTGATTCGCCGGATGCTTGCGATCGCTGGTTACTTCATCTATGGATTTGCAATGATGTGCCCTGGCTACCGCTTCCAGATAATCTTCAGATTGCAAAAAACTCGCTACTGGCGTCTTGTTGATGGCGCGTATATCCTCATGATTTGCCACCATGAGTTCAACCAGATCATTGCTGGAAATATCCTTGTGTACCATGCCGCCATACAGTAAGGTAACTTGCCCGTCAGAAAAAACTGAAACCTGATTGGCGAGATCCTTCAATGAATCTGGCGTACGGTAGTCTTCGGGGTGATTTTGCAGCAATTCTATGGCTTGCTGATGACTCAGACCTGACATGAGCACCTCACCTAAAAAGTAAATTGCGCAATGTGGGCAGAATAGGCTGGCGACAAGGAGCCATCCCGGTATGCCCGCAAGGCATCTTTCAGATCTGCAATGATGGCAGCACGATGTGCCTCAAACTCGGGGCTGGCATCTGCCTCAAGCTCATGCATGCCGAGCCAGCCCCAGGTAGTTTGCCACTTGTCGCCATCCAGGCTTTGTCCCTCACTGTTCAGACGCAGACGCAATAATATGCCCTTCCAGAAAAAGCTGAAATTCTTGTGGGAAGGCTGCTCGCGGTCATACGTCATATAGCGCAAATAGATATTGCGCTCGCGGTCTATCACCCATCTTGACGCTACCGCCATGGGAAACTGCTTATCGATCTCGCGCAAATCATAAGCCACGATATCGGCTTCGGGAATTCTCTCGTAGATAAAAGACAAACTGGTTCTCCTGATAAAGGGGTCTAAAAGTCCAGGGCTCAGGGCATAGCTACTGAGCCCATTTTCTCACAGAAGCTAATACCAAAATCTTATCTGCTATGCAAATCTGCTTACACATTGTTGCGCTTTAATATAAAACACACAATTACTTGATTGACACGACTACGCCTGTCATGCACCATCCATTTACTTTAATGCATCATGCTCCCTGATCTGCATCTGGTACCGCACCATGGGGCGCAGCCATATCAATCTCAACAACCTCCACCCAGCGACCACATGAAAAGCTCAATCTCCTTCAAAACTCTCAGCCTGCTTTCCGTCAGCCTTGCATGCCTGGCAGCGCCTGCCCTGGCTGCCGACTACAGCCCCTATCCTAAAGCAGGCGTGTATGACGCCAGCGACAATGGCTTTGAACGCCTGTTGACAGTAAAGCCTGACGGTAAATTCACGCTGGAAGTGGCAGAGAAAGGCAAACCCGGTAATTTGCGTAGCGGCGCAGGTGAAGGAAAACTTGCTGATGCGCCAGGTGGATGGAGTTTTAGCGAAGGTCGTTGCAACATGACCCTGAAGCGCGCTGCTGGTGGCATGCAATTACATGTAGAAACCTGCGCCAGCGCCTGGGGCGACGTGCCATTTGATGGCAAATACAAATACCAGGGCGAAGAAGTTGCTGCTGCCCCCGTCAAGCCTGTACCAGCGCCTGCACCAAAAGCCGCAGCACCTGTCGCTGCAACAGTTACACCCGCGCCTGCTGCGCCCACTACCGCCATGGCAGCAGCGCCAGCACCGGCCCTAACAAGTGGCGCCTTGCCCTCACGCAAGGAATTGATGGAAAAATGGACGAATATTGCTACCGACAAAGTGGCCGGAAAAAGCGTGCTGGTCATGGTCAAATCCATCGGTGGCACCTCGCCAGACACTACACTGGAAGCTTATTCCAATGCTGCATTTGTGATAGACACTACCAGTGATTATCAGGCGATTTCTGCTGTCGAAAAGGCCAAATCACCATTGCAGTTAGTTAACATCCCCCTGCCAGCAATCAGCGCCAAGGAAGGGCTGGAATTCGAGGTGGATTGCAGCTACGGCAAATCCAGCAAAGTCATTGCCATCAATGTTGCCAGCCAGCCTAAAGGCAAACCCATGACACGCAAACGCAGTAGCGCCTGGATGCTGGATAACAACTTGCAGGCGGTAGAGATAAAACCGGCCAACAAGGCTAAATGTCCGACCGCACAGGCTGGATACTAAAAAAATGAATGGCACCTGCGGGTGCCATTTTTTTTCCTATCAAGAATCTGCAAGCCCCTCTCCTGCATGATATTTCAGGCCAGAGAATTCTGCAGACAATCTTGGCTTTACCTGGTTTTTGCCGTTTTGCCGGTCTTCGCTACTGGCTTGGCAGCAGCTTTGGGTTTTGCTGCTGCTTTTGCAGTAGGCCTTGCAGCTGATTTACTTGCCCCCCCTGCCTTGCTGGCAGGTTTGGCTTTAGCACTTGTACCTGAAGCGGCTTTCACCGTCTTGGCTGCCGTGCTTTTACTGCCAGCCTTCTTTGCAGGCGCTGCTTCTGTCGTGGTGCCGCCTGTTTGCTCACCCTCCATGGCCTTGCTGACAGCTTGCTTGAATTGTTCCTGCAACAGCCCCCACCAGGCGGCAGGATTGACAAAAGGCGTACTGGTATCTGTTGCTTCTGCAGTGGATGAAGCAGCGGCAGACTGAGCAGATTGAGTTGTCTCTTCTACCTGAGCTTCAGCATCTGTCACAGGTGCGCCTGCTTCCGGTGGCATGTCTGCACTATCCTCATCAACTTCCTCATCGGGATCGGGCTCGGCGACCTTTGCCTTGGCTGTATTTGGATGCATGGGCCAATCAGCATTACTGCTGGCTTGGGTTGCCGCTGTAGCTGCAGTTGTAGCGGAAACCGCCTGCTCTGCCATAGCACCGGCCTGCTGCGCATGCTGGGCAAAACTTTCACCCAGGGATTGCAGGGCAGCCAGGGTCGCACGCTGCACTTCCAGGGCCTGTATGGTTCCACGCAGCATATTCATGTTGACGGTCAACCAGGATTCTACCGTCTTCAAATCCTGAATTTTCTTGTCCAGCTCATCCACCGACATCGGCGGTGCCACCATGCCGGGCACTTGCATATTGCCCCAGAGTTTTTTGACGAAAGACAGGGTATCGCCCATGGCATTCATGCCGGGGATCTCAGAACCAGAAAACGGATTACTCATACGATTCTTCCTTAGTATTTTCAGGGTTACAGATTATTTCAATTTAAGCATCTTGCATGAGCCGGGCAAGGCCGTCAATCGCGCATCGAAATAACGCTCAGTTTTAAAACCATAGCCACTACCTTCGTTATCAAAACGCACGCCACTCTCGCCCTTCTTTTGCATGACCGAAACGTACAGCGGCTGTATCAGTTGATGGTCTTCTGCCCGCATGAGGGCATCATGGAAGGTATTCTTGTATTGCGCACCTTCCATCGCACGGGCAACTGCTGCGGCTTCGGTGGTTCTGGCTTTTTCTATGGCAGTAACCAGCATCTCCACCATGATTTGCATGCGCAGATGCACATAATCATCGCGCGGATCAGGATAACGCTGACGGAATTGCTGGTAAAACGCATCACTGTCAGCACCACCGGCATTGGGATGCCACTCAGCCACAGCGCGTACCCTGCCCAGGCCTGCATCACCGAGTGCCGCCGGTGCCCCCAGGCCATTGCCATAGAAAGTATAGAACTTGGTCGTCATGCCAGCATCCTTGGCTGCCTTGACCAGCAGGCTCAGATCGTTACCCCAGTTGCCAGTAATGACTGCATCTGCACCGCTGGCCTTGATCTTCGCCATATAAGGAGCAAAGTCCTTGATCTTGCCTATGGGATGCAGGTCTTCACCGACGATGGCGATATCCGGTCTTTTTTCTGCTAGCATGGTGCGCGCCGATTTATTGACCTGGCGGCCAAAGCTATAGTCCTGGCCTATCAGATAAATCTTTTTGGCGCGGCTGTCCGCCCTGATGACTTCGGTCAGCGCATGCATGCGCATGTCGGCATGGGCATCGAAACGGAAATGCCAGTAACTGCATTTTTCATTGGTCAGTGCCGGGTCAACCGCGGAATAGTTGAGGAAGAGTACGCGATTATCCGGTGCGCGTTGATTGTGCTTGTTGATGGCATCGACCAGTGCCAGGGCAACGGCCGAGCTATTGCCTTGTACGACAAAGGGAATATGCTGGTCTGTCAGGTGCTTCAGCGCGATCAAGGAATCTTCCACGCCCTGTTTATTATCAAAACTACTTAATTGCAGGGGATGACTGCTGTCAGGCAGGCGCACGCCACCACGGGCATTTACCCTTTCTATGGCAATTTGCAGGTTTCTCTGCACCGCTTCGCCAGCATTGCTGAAAGCCCCGCTCAACCCATCTATCATGCCTATGCGGATTGGCGTTGCGGCGCTACCAGGTGAAGCCGCGTGGGTGCTGCCCAGCATGCATAGTCCCAGCAAAACGGGGAGATATCGTTTCATGAATCTTGTTATTGTCGCCGGCATCAAAGCTATCCTGTCATGTCCACTACATCCTGCAAACAGCAAGCTGCTGCAAAAATTGCTATTTTACTCCCTGGTAAAATCAGTCTGGTCATCCAAAACTTATCGACTGCGTTTACACTAGCAGGATGAACGCTACTGCCCCTCAATTTGATACCAATTTAATCACACGCCAGAATATGCTGTTTTTGACGCTGGCGGTATTGTTACATCTGTTCGTCTTGTATGGCCTGGGCGGGGATGTCATGCCGGACAAGCCAAGACTGCAGGAAAACCCTATTGCCGTACAATTCAAGGACATCCCTGACCAGGCCGAACCAACAACCGCCAGCAGCAGTGCCAGGCCTGGCCCGGTAGCGGCACCTGAAGCAGAACCGCTTGCTACAGTAAAAAAAGCCGCAACGCCTTTACCAGCAGCGGAACCTGAGCCTGCCCCCGTACCAAGCGCAGACGCACCCGTGGAAGTAAAGGACAATACGCCTGCCCTGCCAGCAGAGACCAAGCCCGAAGTCAAAGCAGAAGACGCCAGTGGTCAGGTCAACAAAGACAGCACAAATACTGAAGGGCCACAAACCTACCCCGTACGTGCGCCACAGACAGGCAAAATCAGCATGCGCATTGTGCGCACAGAACCGAACCGCAGCCCTGTTTACGGCGATGGCGAAATCAACTGGGAATTCAAGACTGGCCGCTACAAGATGAGTGTGGAAGCATCCCTGGATTTGTTACTGACTTCTGTCAACCTGTATCAGATGCGTAGCGAAGGCCTGATTGATGTATATGGCATTACACCGGCGACCAGTTCAGAAAAGCGACGTAACCGCAGCGAGACCGCAACGCACTTTGACCATGCCAATAAGTCCGTGAGTTTTTCCTCTTCCAACAAGACGGCGGAAGTGAAAGATGGTGTTCAGGACAAGGCCAGCTTCATCATGCAACTGGCTGGTATAGGCTATGCTGATCCTGAAAAATTCCAGGCAGGACGCGAAATCCGCCTGCAAGTGGCAGAGGAGCGCGATGTCTCCACCTTTGTTTTTATCGTGACTGCCTACGAAGAAGTGGAAACCAAGGCGGGCAAGATCATGGCCTGGCATGTAGTGCGGCCACCCCTGCCAGGTTCTTACAATTCCAAACTCGAAATCTGGCTGGCACCGGATCAGTACTGGTACCCGATACAAATACGCAATACTGAAAGTAATGGTGCTGTGACCACACAGACTGCCACCAAAATCGTCAGTGTCACCAATATGGAAAGATAATCATGCGCAAGTCTATTACCGTGTTCGCCCTCATGCTATCGGCATTGGGCCTGAATGCTCAGACCATGGCACAAGGACATGAAGCTGCGGTCAAATATGCGACCAGGCTGCCGCCACCGGTGGAGCTGCAATACAGCATCAAGGCCAAACAAAGCGGCTTGCCACTGAGTGGTTCAGCCTCGGTCAAATGGCAGACTGCTGACCAGAAATACAGCATCATCACAGAAACCCATGCCATGCTGGTGGGCAAAATCCTGGATGCCAGCAGCCACGGTAATATCGATGACTATGGCCTGGCACCCGACAAATTTGTCGAAAAACGCTTTCGCAAACCCGCTACCACGACCAGCTTTGAGCGTGACAGCAAAACTCTGCGTTTCAGCGCTTCCACTGAAACCTATGTACTGAAAGGCGGCGAGCAGGACAGGACCAGCGCCAGCTGGCAGCTGATCGCCATCGCCCGTGCCGCTGGTGAAGCTTTCAAGGCTGGTTCGGAATGGAAGATGCTGGTCGCCGGCCGCAGGGATGCCGACCCATGGACATTCAAGGTGCTGGGGCCGGAAAATATCAAGACCCCCATGGGCGATATGGTCGCCATCCACGTCAGCAAGGCACCACCAGCCGACTCCAAGGACCAGCAATTGGATTTATGGCTGGCCCCCGGTCTGGAATGGTATCCGGTGCGCCTGAAGTTCAGCGATGCCGATGGTGATTTTGTTGATCAGGTTTTGGAAAGCCTGAAAAAATAAGACATGACAACATAGTTAGGCCACTACTTGTCGTGCGCTTTCACGACTGTCACCGTACATTCGGCCTCGGCCACGACTTGTGCGGACACACTGCCCAGATAGCGGCGCAAGGCTGAACTGCCGCGCGAACCGATGATGATGTGATCTACACGATTATTGTGGGCATAGTCGATAATGGCAGTAGCCGGGTCGGATGCTTCCAGCACATGGAAAGTGATCTTGTCGGGATTCAGGTTCAAAGGCCTGGCCCAATGCTTGAGGTCAACCAGTTGCTTGACATGGATGTTTTCACCCTGCTGTATCAGACTCTCATCCATGCCTATGCGGCTGACCTTGCGTATGGTCAGGCAAGCCAGGCGCGCACCTGGTTCGGTCTGCAACATGCGCCTGGTGATATTGCGCAGGCTTTCTGCCAGCGCTTCTGAACCACCGTTCAAATCCAGCGCAGCGACGATGATCGGGGCTCTGGACAATTTATCGGAGAGACTCTGTGATAAAGCTGGTTCAGCAGCATTAATCTGGAAACGACGTTTGAGTACGGACAGATAGCCATCCTGCACCTGCTTGTCTGCCCGCGCCGTCAATTGCAATTGATCGGGATGTTGCAATAAAAAAGCCAGTTGTGCTGCAGTATCAAAGCGGTTCCTTGGTTCGACTTCCAGGCAACGCAAGATAATCTCCTGCAACCATGTCGGTAAATCACTGCGATGGCTGCACGGCGGTATGGGGTCACGGTATAGTCGTTTTTTTAAACCAGCGACTGAAGTAGGGTGACCAAAAGGCCGCTGCCCGGTGGCCAGGTGATATAACAATACGCCCAGCGAAAACAAATCACTGCGCGGTTCATTGCGTACACCCATTACCTGCTCGGGTGAAATATAGGGGCCGGTGCCCATGGGCAGGCGGAATTCTTCATCCAGCAAATCCGGCAATCTGTCATGCCGCGACAAACCAAAATCAATCAGTACTGCCGTACCGTCGGCGCGGAACATGATATTGCTGGGTTTGAGGTCGAGATGGATGACATGCTGCTTGTGCAGGTCCTGCAAGGCATGCGCCACCTTGATACCAATATCCACCACCTCTGTCACTGGCAAAGGCGCTTCTTCAAAACGGCTGCGCAAGGATGCACCAGCGATTTGCTCCATGACGATATACGGCTGGGCATCAAAATCACCGGCGCCGAAGTAACGTGGCACATGCCTGCCCCTGAGCTTGGGCATGATCATTTGCTCGACTTCAAAAGCAACGATGGCGGTAGGATCATCTGTTGAATACAGCAGCGGCACTTTCATAATCAATGCGGGCGGGCTGCCATCATCGGTTAACAGATGGAGGGGGTGACGGTCACGCAAATCTGTCACGTGCCACAAGGCAGCCATGCCACCGGTATGCAATTTCTCTTCGAGGCGATAGCCGTCGAATTCCATGCCGCTTTGCAGCTTGTGATGTCCGGGGCCACTCATCTGTATCCCTGGCTAATTCCCATGTAGCAGCCTGTGTCCCAAAGCTGGCGGCAAGCCGGCAGCAATAATTTTCTGGCAGGCTTTTTCGGTATCGTAGGGAACGCGGTAGTAAGTCAGCTCCTGGTCTTCGGTATCAAAAGTCGCATAACAGGCAGCCGGATTGCCATCGCGTGGCTGACCGGCTGAGCCAGGTATGACCAGCCAGCGCCTTTGCCTGCTCAGCGGTATGCCCTCCTCAGGTGCCGGGGTAAATTCACCGGTCTTGCCAGTCAGGCTGATGTGGAACAAACTCGGCATGTGCACATGTCCGCAAAAGGTAATATTGGCCTTGGTCGCATGCATGCTGCGCGTGGCTTCCATGACGCCATCTATATATTCCCATTTCTCAGGTGCCCAGGCATTGGCATGGACGAACAGCATGTCTTCCCACTCTATGCGGTAAGGCAGTTTGGCAATGAAGTCGAGTTGCTCTGCAGTTATTTGGGCACGCGTCCAGTCCACCACTTTTCTGGCAGTCGGGTTCATGCCCTGACGATCTCCCTGCAACAAACCGGCGTCATGGTTGCCTATCAGGGCCCAGGCCCCCTGCCTGACATAGTCCATCACTTTATCCAGTACCCAGCGGGGATCCGCACCGTAACCAACCAGGTCGCCCAGAAAAGCATAACGAGTCACGTTATGCTTTTCTGCATGCGCCAGGCAAGCCTCAAGGGCTTCACGATTGGCATGTAAGTCTGTAATGACGGCGATCAGCATTGATGAACTTCATTCATGGTGTGTGCTGCTATTCTAATCCCATAAGTTAACAGCAAGCTTACAAGTCAAAGTTACCGCTGCGGTAATATTCATAACCGCGCGCGCGCAAGGCACAGGCCGGGCAAGTACCACAGCCATGGCCCCAGGGATGCATGTCACCACGCTGCCCCAGATAACAGGTGTGCGTGTCTTCACGTATCAGATCAACCAGGGCTGAGCCGCCCAGCTGTTCTGCCAGTTGCCAGGTTTGCGCCTTGTTGATCCACATCAGTGGAGTTTCCAGCTTGAGGCGGGTGTTCATGCCCAGATTCAGCGCTACCTGCAAGGCTTTCATGGTGTCATCGCGGCAATCGGGGTAACCGGAAAAGTCGGTTTCACACATGCCGCCAACCAGCACATTCAAACCACGGCGATAGGCCAGCGTGGCTGCTGTCATCATGAACATCAGATTGCGGCCAGGGACAAAAGTATTCGGCAAGCCATTCTCTTGCATTTCTATGGCAATATCTTCTGTCATCGCCGTATGTGAAAGCTGGGAAATCAAGCCCAGATCTATCATATGGTCTTCACCCAGGCGGGTTTGCCATTCGGGTGAGAACTGGCGCATTTTTTCTATCAGCACAGGTCTGACGCTGAGTTCTATGGCATGGCGCTGACCATAATCAAAGCCTATAGTCTCTACATGGGCATAACGGGATAGCGCCCAGGCCAGACAAGTGGCAGAATCCTGACCGCCGCTGAAAAGCACCAGTGCCCTGTCTTTAGTGGTTAAATTATTCATAAATAATTGAAAATGAAGGTAAAGCCATTGTAAAAGAATGAAATACTTTGTGTATCAGTCAGTCTTGATGTTATGTTTCTATAGCAAAATATGCTGGGACAAGATTTGTCTCTGCTTCGCAATCCCGCATCATAAGCCAGGTCCATCTCGTGCAAGCTCATGAGTTTTTATAAAAAATTTCTTTCTTCTTCCATATTATCGGTCATAGACCAGGGCATGCTAAGTGCCCTGAATTTTGTCATTGGCATTTTGCTCATGAATCTGGTGGCAAAAGATGACTATGGCCTGTATGGACAATTGTACGCCGGTGGTCTGCTGGTCGGCCTGATCGTCGATTCCTGGATAGCCGGGCCACTGACTACGGTTGCCCCCTCAGTACAAGGAGATACCCGCAAATCCCTGCTGCGTCATTACTGGTACAAGCAAGTAGTCTGGACCCTGGCGATGGGCTCACTGGCTTTCGTGATTGTAGAGTTTGTGCCAGCGGCGACGCATTACAGCAACAAAAGCTGGATACTGGGTGCCGTTTTTGCCACCTATCTGTTTGGCAATGGCATACGCGAATATGGCCGTACCGTCGGCTTCATCCAGTCCGACATCATTTCGGTACTGCGGCAAGACATTTTATATGTAAGCCTGGTCGCCATCGGCCTGGCCTACCTGTATTTCAGCAAGCATTTCGATCTGGTGACTGTATTTGTGCTGCTGGCAGCCTCCTCCTTCCTGTGTACACTGGCCAGCCGCCAGCATTTTCTGACACATACTTCCACCGACGTTGAAGCCCACGCTGAAGAAGAAATCCGCCAGGCCATCAACGCCCATCAGGAAACCATCGCCGGTCACGGGCGCTGGGCAGTGTCAGGGGTGATCGTCGGCTGGCTGTCGAACTACAGCTATGTGTATCTGTCCGGAGCCTGGCTGGGGGTCGCAGCGATTGCCGATTTGAATGCCTCGCGCCTGATGCTCATGCCGATACCGCTGGCAGTGGCCGCCTGGTCCAGGGTGGCCAGGCCAGAAGCCAGTCGCCTGATGGCAAAAAAAGACTGGCACGGGCTCAAGCGCCTGACCCTGTTTTCCATTGCTGGCATAGAACTGGTGGTGCTGGCCTATGTCGCCCTGCTCTTGCTTGCCCTGCCATGGCTGGAAAGCCATGTCATCAGCGCCAAGTACAGTGGGCTTGATCCCCTGGTCATGATGTGGGGGGCGTATTTCGCCATCAATGCTGCCCGCTGGGTAGGCACCTCCTGGTTATCCAGTGGTGGCGCTTACAAACAAATGTTTTTCCTCGGTAGCGTGACTCTCAGCATGGTGTTGCTGATTACTGCTTTCAGCATCCCGCGTATGGGGGCACAGGGAGCGATCCTGGCCCTGATCGTTGTTGAAATATTTGAACTGATCGTGGTCTGGCGTTTTATTTTGCCACGTCTGCAGAAACAGGCTTAGCTACATTGACTGCACTAGCTGCATTAGCAACGGCGTCAAAATGCTGAAGATGGGCAAGAGGTGCCGTGATGACAGGCATCTGCCCTGGCTGACGATGGCTGAAGCGATGCAGTAGATGTTTGCCGATGAAATCTACCAGCGCCAACTGCGACCAGCGTGGCGTAAAAGTATGATCCGCTCCATTAAAGAATTTCAGGCATATCCTTTCGCTTTGCCCTAACAATTTCGCATGCCTGCCAAATTGTTCTGTCATGACATCAACTGCTGTATCACTGGCTTCATAGATCAGTACCAGTTCCGTGCCACGCGCTTCCAGGTTCTTGAAATTACGAGCCACCTGTCCGAGGAAAAAATTATTATGCATCAGGTGGGTGCTTAACGATTGCCATTGCGTGCGCAGGCGCTTGCCTATGCGGCGGAATAAATTGCCCCCTATCTGACGAAAATCCACCTGCCCCTTGAGCACGCGCATCCAGGTATCACCTTTAGTCAGTGCATGCACGTAATAATGGGTGGATTTGATCGTGGCTTTTTTTCGGGCCTCTATGGTATCGCCTGCCCGCCAGCGATACGTCAGCTGATTCATCAAGACCAGGGCGCTGACGCGTTCATCCCTGAGCGCACTTAAATATGCCATGTAGGCACCGGAACACAGACCAGTCAATACAAAGGAGGGGCTATGGTATTTACCCTGCATGAAATACATGGCGCTACTCAGGTCATCCACGCTGGATGCCGCATGTACATCGTTTTCTTTATCCTCTGGTGTCGTCCTGCTATAGCCTATGCCCGACTTATCAAAGCGCAAAACATAAAACCCCTGGCTGGCCAGGCTACGTGCCAGTGTTACATATAAACGATGATTACCTACCCTGTGATTGGCGCCGATATTACACAAGACCACAGTTGGCAAGGCAAACACATTTGCGCCGGTCTGATGGCTGACGATGCCTGTCATGCCTTCAAATTCGACCAATTCTTCTTCCACTATCGTATTGGCAATGCGCAGGCTGGCAATATCATTCGTCACCGGCACATCCTTGCTGCTTACTTCTCGCAAAGGGAAATAGCGCGCCAGCCAGGACTGCATTTCTTGCCAGATTGCCGTCGGTACCTGCGTGTCATGTGCATCTTCACGCATCATGGCGGCATAGCCGGGCAAGTCTGATAATTGCAGCGCATGATCATGATGATGCCAGGCTTGCACCAGCTTTGCTTCCTGCCCTGTGATGTCATCACGCTGCTGCAAAAAGACGGGCATGGCAGGTGCAGGTAGCTTGCTTAAATCCAGCTTGCCCAGACTGCTACGGGTGGCAGCGGTAAATTCATAACCGGTCAATTCGTCATCGGTCGCCTGATGATTGGGATCGATAGTCTGATCAGGATCGACTTCTTTTTGCAGGGAACTCATACTGCGCAAGACCAGCATTTCACGGGCATAGGCACGCCCTGATATGACAGGTGCCATCAACATGAGGGCTTTGGCATCAATGCTGGCTGCCACTGTGCCTGCCAGCAAAGCACCCAGGCGCAAGCCGAACAGGGCAATATGCTCTACGTCGGCCATCAGGCGTAATTGTGTTGCAGCCTGACGTATATTTGTTTGCCACAGGGCGACTCTGTCCTTGTCAGTTCCGGCAACTTCGGTGACATCGGCAGCATCACCCGTATTGTTATAGTCAAAAAAACAGACATCAAAGCCGGCTTTTGCCAGATACGTGGCCAGATGCTTATAGGCCAGATACGAGACCATGTATTCATGGCCAAAGGGTGGGCAGAGCACCACGCCGCAGCGACGGCTGCCCCCGGCATCACGGATGCGCGCAGGGTGATACCAGCCCAGCATGGGGCTGGCCGTATCGCCAAACCAGAAGGCTTGCGGTGTGTACAGAATATCTTTGCTTGGGTACTGTTGTGCTGCCAAATCTGCCCCGCTAAGTTACTACGCTAGTTACTACGCTAGTTGCTGTGCTGCTTTCCACCGTCGCCCTGACACTGCCCTGCGCATTTTGTGCCTGCACATGGCCAGATCTGATGGACTTCTCATGTATGACGGACAGTCGTACTTGCCTGCTGCTGCCGGGTGCCATATGAAAATAATTATCTTCAGGCAGCAGGCCGGGAATTTGTATGGAAACAGCCTGCGCCAGCTTTTGCGTACTCAGATGCAGCAGGTGATTACCATCAGCATCCTGGCTGCACTGTGCACGCAAACCCACATCCGCCTGCTGATCAAATTGATGACCAAGCGGGAAATGAAAATCTGTGGCAATGACCTGTGCCTGCCCTGGACTATACAAAACGGCCTGCACTACATCATGCCCGGCTGGCCCGAATCGATAGGCATAACTGGTATCAATGAAATGCGGTAAAAGCGCATAGTCCTGCACTTTGATTGCCGTGTGTGCGGCTACTTGCACGGCAATACGGCCATGCGCAACACGGGTTTCTGCATGACGGTAGAGATTCAGTTCCAGTTCACCATCAAATGCCTGTGGCCCGTCATTGATGACATGCAGAGCCAGGCCATTCAAGCCTTCGTCGGTGATGAACACGGTCAGCGCCGCCATGGTACGCTTCAGATAATAATAGACCGCCTTGGGTTTGCCATGCGCGTCAAGAATGCCCCAGCCTGCGCCTGGCCGCAGATCCCGCCAGAACCAGATCAGTGCACCATGGCAGGCAGAGCCAGCACGCCGCCATTCAGCGATCGTTTTCGCCATGACTTCACCAGTCGTCGTGCGTGCCAGTGACAGGTAATGTTCACGGTCAGCATAACGCAGGCTGGCAGGATTTACTCTATACAGCTCCGTCATATAATGATCACGCACGTCTTCAAAATCCCAGCCGGTGCCATTGTCACGCGGTACGCCCAGTTTCCACGCTGGATGCGGGCCTGGTGTTTCGCCATTCTTGAGCATGCAGTCGATAAGGTCATCGTCGGGCATATTCGAGAAACCCAGACATTCCGAGGTAAAGCGTATGGCGCTGCGGCGAGCATCGTCGAGTGGTCGCAGATAAGCACCGACACCAAAATAATGGGCAACACCATTATCGAGCTGGAAAGGCATGATGCCGCCGCTGGGGCTGGAGGGCCAATACTGTATGTCAGGTCTGTATTGCTGGCAAAGTCCGGGCAGGGTATGTCCAAAAAAATCATTACGCCAGAGTTCTGCCGGCTGACCCAACATGGCAGCCTGTTGTTCCACTTCGCTATTGCCGCAAACAACGGCAATGCACGGAGAGTGCTGTGTACGCTGCAAGAATTGCAGCACTTCTGTCGTGATACTGGCGGCAAATGCGCCATCATTCACAGGGTAATCCATATTTGCAAACATGCAATCTTGCCAGACCAGAATACCAAGCTCATCACATAGCTGATAAAACTCCGTGGTCTCATACACCATGGTGCCAATCACACGCAGCATGTTCATGCCAGCATCGCGCGCCAGTGTCAGCATCTGGCGCAGGTCGGCGGCTTCATTTTGCAATGAAATTGCATCCGCTGGCGTCCAGCAGGCACCACGACAGAATACGGGAACATCATTCACATGCAAATTGAAATCGCCGTCACTCTGATCCACCCGTATCTGACGGAAACCAGTATGACCAAGATCAATAGTCTGCGTATGCCCGGCAGACGCGATATGCAATTCCAGCATATACAGTGCTGCATCACCATGCGTATGCGGCCACCATTTTTTGACTTCTGCGATGCGGCAGAGGCCAAGAACACGGTATTGGTTTTCACCCAGGCTTTGCCAATTCAGTACGAAATCGTACTCGCCAATTCTGATGGAACAGGAAGAGATGGCTTGCAGGCTCTGTATCGTCAATTCAACTTCCAGCACGCCATCAGCACCATCAAGTTTGCCACTGATGTTTTTAGCGATGATGCGGAATTGGCTTTGTAATTCCAGCATGACGGGTCTATAAGGCCCAACCGGGGCTACCGGTGGTGACCAGCCCGGCATGCGGCCCAATAAACTGGTACGCATCCAGCGCAATTGCTGTTGCTCGACCAGACGGGTTTTCCAGCGCGGGCGCGGGCGGCGTTGCGCCAGTTGTGTGTTCATCGCCAGGAAGCGCAGGCTCAAGCGTCCCTTGCCATTGATGGCAAGCGCAGCCAGGTCAAGGCTGTGTGCGATAAACATGTTCTCGCTGCGCAAGATGAGGCTGTCATTCCAGTAAACTTCAGCATGCGTCGCCAGACCTTCGAAATGAAGGCGGGCAGCATTGTCAGGCAAATCCAGTTCACAGAAATACCAGACATCGGCCTCATCGAAATTGTCTTTGCCATATTCAAACTGCCCAGCCGCACGTAGTGCGCTGGCGATGGTGCCTGGCACTTGCGCTGGAATTTGCGCGAGTAATCCAGAGGACAAGCCAGAAGGCAAAATCGCACTGCCGCCAGCCACTTGTACAGCTCGCCAATCAGCAGTCAGAGGAATGAGTATCCGGTCTGTCATGGATGCACTCACCGCCCAGCCAGGCTGTTATCAAGCGCTGCCATGCCTTGCTGCCAGTGCTTGGCCAGTTGTTCCACCAGCGGTGCCAGATCTACAGGCTTTTTCCCCATGACGGCTCTGGCGGTTTTCAGCAACAGGGTTTTAGTGACTTCGGAAATAGCATCAAATTCTGCCGCTGCCTGCTCAAACTGCAAGACCTGATGCTGTTGCAGCCAGCGCAGATAATGCGCACCCAGGCTAAAGCCTGCGCCCAGTTGACGCAGGCAGGCAAAGGCATAGGCATGATAGGCCGCCATACCCTCTTCTTTCAATTGCTCTACATCGCGAACAAATACCGGCAGGAACAGACTGACAGGATTACTGCGCGGGCGTCTGTCCAGGTATTTGCGCAAGAGCGGCAGAGAGATCGCCGCCAGTTCTGCATCTGTTTTTTTCTGCACATGATCGAGGCGCACGAACTCGGCAAACAGGGGCATGAAGCCAGGGTCGTGCGGCTTGCCTATCCTGAAGGTCTCGAGAAAATCTTCGCCCCGCAATTCATGGTAGCTGCTGTTATGGAAGTAACCTAGCTTGCGCTGCTCAAGGTCGATTTCCTGTATGGCTATCGTGGTCTTGACGTGATTCGTGCGGTAGTCTGTGCCTGCCGTATCGGGCAGGTAAAATGAATCTGTTTCGGTCAGCACCAGGCGGCCGCGCCCAAGCTGGACTGTGGCATTGCTGAGCAGGCCACGCCAGACATTAAGTTCTTGCACATCGATGCCATACAGGACAAACAAGTCTTCATGCGGTGGCTTGTAGAAAGTCCACTGGTCACCGTCAAAATCATTGGCAAAGACCATCGGCAGGCATGCCAGCGGGTTCAAGCCTTGCGCATGCAAGACTTCTATCCAGACATCGATGTAGCAATTGGTTTCTGCCCAGGCGCGGTCAGCGCCATGCAGGGTATGCGGCAGATAGTCGCTGGCAATAATCGGCTTTAACGCGTGCAGACTCATGACCACAATACGTCGCGGGTGGTCTGAGGCCAGTTCTCTGGCTGCATGCCATGCGTCTTGAACAAGGCCATGACGATGCGTTCCAGGCCAAAGCCCAGACAGGCGGTATGCGCCAGCTCACCGTTTTGCTGGTAAATATCAAACAGCTTGCCGAAATGATCCTGGTGATAATTGAAGGAACAAACCGCCGTCGGCTTGGCTTCGGATATCACTGGCACCAATACTTCAAACTTCAATTGCTGCTCACGCTGGTTGGCGGCCAGCATACGGCCACCGCGGCCAAAGAAAGGGTCAGAAGCAACGTCTGAATGCGCAGGCAAACCCAGGGACTTTAAAATATCGAGGCCGCGCTGTAACCAGATATCGCGCCAGGCAACTACCATGTCAGGTGTACCGACACGGACAAATTCACGCACGCGAAAAGATTGCATACGGGTAGGCTCTGGCGAAGGCTCATTCCTGAATACCCAGTTTTGCATATCCACCAAACGTCCCTCGGCAGGAACAGTGCCAGTGAAGCTGGGGTAGACCGGATAGCAGGCAGCAGGCGTAAGACACACTGCTGTCATGGTTTGCAGATGCGTCCATGGGCGGCCTTCATGGACGTTTTCCATGAGTTCTTTATGCTGTGCTTCATTGCCAGTGAAGCTGAAGATGGTACCGGCCAGTTGCGGGAAAGAATCCAGGTATTCGCTGCGTTCCAGCACCTTGCGGTCCAGGCAAGGCGGGAAAGACATTCTGACCGCACCATCATTGGCGGCCACCCGGCTGACATAGTCATCAAAACGACGCAGCACATCTTCAAACACCGGACCACGGCCAAAAATGCCCTGCACGCCAACGGGGATGATATGACCGGCGGCGACCAGATCGTCGGTCAGGCCCTCAGGAGAAAAATCGATAGACATGGGTGTCCTTCCTAGTCGTCTTTAAGTACCAGCAGCAAATTGGCATTGGTAGCCAGGATGCGGTCATTGCCGACCATGATGGCGGCTGAATGTGCGTCCCGAAGGTGGCGGCTCATGCTGAACTTGCTGTCGTTTTTATAGCCAAGGATGCCGCAGATGGATAAAGCCTTGGTCACGATTTGCGGCAGGGCCTGGGTTGCATCTATCTTCAGGTTATTCATCTTCAGTGAATAGCCCATGGAAGTCAGAGTACCGACCGCAGCATCATCTGCTGCTGACAAGGCTTCATATTCAGTCAGGCAGGCTTGCACCGAAGTACGCATGCTTTGCATCATGCTGACCAGTTCTGCCAGACGCAGGGCTGTTGGTGGCACAACACCTGGATTGGCACGGGCCTGACCACGCACAAAAGCCCTGGCTTTGTTGACAGCAGCTGCGGCACATCCCATCCAGCAACCACCCCAGAGCAGATGCGATACCGGCACCACGGTTTGCGCCGACATGTCGCCAAATGGCACATCAATGATCTGCGCCACATCACCAGTAGAAGTCATGAGGAAGGGAGGGCTGCAAGTGCCACGCATGCCCATGGTGTCCCAGCCACCTTTTTGCTCCAGCGTGTAATCGGCCTTGCGCACCAGTATCAATGACTGATCACTGTGCGCGGCATCGGGATTGCGTCTGGCAGTCACCAGTAAATCATCGGCCTGTGCACCATAAGAAATCGTCGTCGCATCCTTGACCAGCTTGAAGCGCTGTCCATTCACTTCCACTGCACAATTACTACGGCGCATTTCACCACCGACACCAACTTCAGAAGTCACCGAAGCAATCAGATATTGATGTTCGACCAGTTCGCGCAAATAATTCTGATACCAGGGATTATCCATGGCATGCCGGACTATGCTGATCACCTGTATCTGGTGCATGGCATAGATCATCGCTGTTGATGCGCATTCACGCGCCAGTGTTTCAACGATTTCCACCAGTTCACTCAGGCTCACTCCGGCACCACCGAGCGCCACAGGCACATAGGCACTCAGCAATTTCTCTCGCTTGAGCGCAGCCACAGCTTCGATGGGGAAGCGTGCTTCATGATCTACTGCATTGGCATGGGGCGCGGCAAATTCTTTGGCAACCAGGCTGGCTGCCAATATCATGGGAGAGGGAGTAGCTGAGGTATCCATATCATGCCGTCAATTCTTCTATCGCTGCGTGGATAGCATTGATGCTTTCAAACACGCTGCGTTTCAGCATACGGTCTGGGAATTCCAGATCAAAAGCATCTTCCAGGGCCAGCATGACATTGACACTCGCATGCGATGTCATACCAGCTTCATACAAGTCAGCATCTTCGGCCAGGACATCAATGTTGGCAGAAAATTTACCATGCTCCTTCAGGACCTGACGTATCTGTTCTTTGCTCATAGTGGCCTTTCTTATCTTTTTTGGCAGACAAATTTTTATTCAAAAATAATTCGCAAACAGGTCGCAAATACATTTGAATGGCATGCCGGGTGCAGAGGAAAAAACCGCGGCTAACGCTCCACAACATGGCCTCAACAAGCGCACGCAAGCATGCCTTAAAGTTAACAGGATAGCTGAATGCCTATGAAATCGAAGTTAAATTTGGTTACGTTTTACTTGCCAAGAAGAAAGAAAATACGGGGAGCCCAGCGCTGAAAACCATCCGTCCCACCTGCATATGAAGGGTGGGACAGACAGATCAATTTGAAGTCAATATTTGAAGAAAAATTACAGGAAATCTGACTTATTTGGTGCGCAAGATCAGACTGTTATTGGCATCTTCCTTATACGCATAAGTGACCTTGCCACGCCTGATTTCTCCTATGAAAAGCATGTTACGTGCTACTGCCTCATGGTCCGTTTTTGAGAAGGGTTTTTTATAGCGTGAGATGACGGTGGATGTGGTGTCATATTTCATGTCTTCCAGCGCCAGTTTGATCTTTTCACCATCTGTGGTGTTAGCCTGCATGAGTGCCAAAGTCAGCATTCTGAGGGCATCATAGGTCTGTGCTGCCGACACCGCCGAGGGAATGGATTTAACATTATTTATGCGAAAGTAGTTGAGCACGAATTCATTGCTGCGGTTACTTGCATCATTTTCTATGAAAGTCACAGGCATGCGCGCGCCTTCGGCATTATTACCAGCGAGGTCAGCAAAGCTGCGTTGCGACAAGGTCCAGGAACCTGTCAGTGGCACATTGAATTTTAGCTTGCTCATGCCATTGGCAACCATGGCGGCTTCTGAGCTCAGGCAATACAGGATCACCACTTGTGCACCCGCCTGCTTGGCCTTGCTCAATTGCGCAGTCATATCCTGATCGCCGACTTTGAAACTCTCGACGGCGACGGGATTGAGTTTACGGTTCTGCAATTCAGCCAGCAAATTTTCCTTGCCATAAGTGCCGTAAGGACTTTCATCATGCAGGATGGCGATTTGCGTCAGTTTGCGCTTGTCGATGACGTCTGCCAGGATCACTGAGGGCTGCAAATTATCGCTACCGGCCAGACGAAATACATAACTGTCAGGGATAGCTGGTGGCATGAATTGCTTGGTCACGGCAGCACCGGTGGCAGCACTGATGATCAGTGGTTTTTTACTTTCCTGGAAAACCTTGGCGGCCTGCAAAACCACGCCGGTATTGGCAAAGCCGATAACAGCGACGACCTTTTCTTTTTCCACCAGTTCTTTTGCCATGGCTGCACCGACTTCGGGCTTGGCCTGGTCGTCACGTTCGACCAGTTCTATGCGCCGCCCCATGACGCCACCGATCTGGTTGATGTCTTGCAAAAATACCCTGGCGCCCCCGCGTATGCTCTCCCCCATATCGGTGGAAGACTTACCGGTAAACGGACCTATGATACCTATGCGTATAGGCGCTTCGTCAGCATGGGAAGTCAGGGGTAAAGCCAGCGTCAGAAAAAGTCCGGCAATGAGTGCAGAAATAGTACGCATACCTTGGTCTCCAGGATGTAAATTATTATTTATTGGCAATAGTTTGCATCAGCTTAGCCTGTTCAGGCTGGGATTTTCACGCTTACTTACATTTTTATAGCAGACTTGCCTGAAATTATTATAAATGGCACAGTTATGCAGACCCGCATACAACATTGCCACTAATTTAAGGACGCCCCAAGGGCTGAACATGCATCCCGCCCATCTGATACATCAGGCAGCAGAGCTCATCAACCAGGCAGACAGCCTGGTGATTGCGGCTGGGGCAGGCATGGGCGTGGACTCTGGTTTGCCTGACTTTCGTGGCAGCGAAGGCTTTTGGAAAGCCTATCCGGCGCTAGGGCAGGAAGCCATCCCATTTTATGAAATAGCCAACCCGGCAGCTTTCCGTCGTCGCCCAAAGCAGGCATGGGGGTTTTATGGGCACAGGCTGGCGCTTTACCGCAAAATCCAGCCACATGCAGGTTTTGACATACTCAGGCAATGGGGCACATCCAAAACCCACGGCCTGAGTGTATATACCAGCAATGTAGACGGGCATTTTCAGCAAGCGGGTATAGACCCTGCGCTGATCCATGAATGCCATGGTTCCATCCATTATCTGCAGTGCCTGTTACCTTGTCGTGACAGTATCTGGCAGGCAGAACATTTCGTGCCTGAAGTCGATGAGATCAATTGCCAGCTCATGAATAGCGCGCCGACCTGCCCGCATTGCGGTGGCATGGCGAGGCCAAATATCCTGATGTTTGATGATGCAGACTGGAATTCTCAAAGACAGCAGCAACAGGCGGAACGTCAGGCGCAGTGGTTAAGCAAAGTCCGCCGCCCTTTGGTGATAGAACTGGGAGCGGGTACTGCCGTGCCCAGCGTACGCAATTTCAGCCAGCGCATGAATGCGCATTTCGGTGGTCACCTGCTGCGCATCAACCTGCGTGAGCCGCAAGTGCCCTATGCCCAGGACGTGGGGCTGGCCATGGGCGCACTAGAGGCACTTGGTGCGATACAGGCCGTGCTGGAGAAATAAACTCAGACGATTTGCCTGCCATCGCGCCATGCTGCGATCACTACCGGCAACTTGTCGAGCATGCGCACGCGGATAAAATCTGCCTTCAGGCCTACTGCAATTTCACCCCTGTCATGCAAACCCAAGGCCCGGGCCGGTGCCTTGCTGACGGTGGCGATTGCCTTGGGCAAGTCATAGCCATCTTCCTGCAACATGAAGGCGGCCTGCAACAGGCTCGCTGGCACATAGTCAGAAGAAAGGATGTCCAGCAAATCATGCCTGGCCAGTTCACTGGCCGAGACATTGCCAGAATGCGAGCCACCGCGCACGCGGTTGGGTGCGCCCATGACGATGGCCAGACCCTGCTGCCTCGCCATCTGCGCAGCCAGCAAGCTGGTCGGAAACTCAGAAATACTGACACCATCAGCTACGCCTTCATGCACATGCTCTGCAGTCGTATCATCATGCGAAGCCAGCGGGATAGGATGCGCGTGTTGCTGGCATTGTTGTATGACGAGCTGGCGGTTTGTCGCCACATGACGTTGCTGGCGTTCCAGCAAGATATCCAGCATCTTGTCGACTTTTTGTTCACTCCAGCCGCGCTTGCCTGTGACATAGACGCGGTAGTGCGCCAGGTCTGTCCACTGGCGCTGGCCAGGCGTATGGTCCATCAGCGATACCAGCTTGAGTCTCTCATCCTGCAGGAAGGGAGAGAAAAGGTGTAGCAGATCTGGCTCTGCCAACTCCAGACGCATATGCAGGAAATGTTCGGCGCGTAATAAACCAGCCTGTTCTGCAGTGCGCAAGCCAGCGACACAAGGGTTCAGGGTTTGCATGCGCACACTATCAGGGTCAATATCACCCACCGCTATCGCATCCAGCACTGTGGTAATGCCAGCTGCAGCGATTTGCGCATCGTGTGCCAGTATGGCTGGCATGACTGGCCAGTGCACCTTGGGGCGCGGCATGAGGTGTTTTTCCAGATTATCGGTATGCACTTCAACCAGGCCGGGCAGTAAATAATCCCCCTGCCAGTCTTCACCTGCCAACCCGGCTGCTCCATCAGCCAGGTCGCTGATCTTGCCATGAGTGACGACCATGGAACCGGAAAACACACTGTCAGCGCTGACAATGCGGACGTTGCGTATTGTTAACAATGGCCTGGAATTTAAACTGGAGTCAGATGCGAAATTCATGTCAATGAAAAGCTGTGTGGATACCGCCACCTTAGCATGATTTTGCCAATGAGCCAGCAAGGCAAAGATACTGGCAAGCTTGCCAGTAACGCATGCCAAGAATATATCTTGTTAGCTTAAACATCACATTTGCGCAATATAATTTTACCTTTTTTACTAAATCTTGTTTAGCGGATGCGCTTCAATTTCATACATTGTCTTGTACCATGACTGTTAGAGTCGACTAGTAAAAAAGGCCTGATCTCACGATGTTAATCACAAAATAACGGGTGGAAAATATGATGCGAAAAGCAATTGGTGGCTTGACCGCCATGATGTGCCTGGCCCTGCCTCTACTGGCACAAGCTGGCGATACCTTAGGCAAAATACGCAAAACCCAGACCCTGGTGATAGGTATCCGTGAAACTGCACCATTTTCTTACACAGACGAAAACAAGCAGCCTCTCGGCTACTCTGTCGATCTCTGTATGAAAGTGGCAGATGCCATCAAAAAAGAACTGAAGATGCCGGCCATGAAGATACAGTTTTATTCTGTTGACTCTACCACCCGTTTCACTGCCCTGCTGGAAGACAAGATAGACCTGGAATGCGGCAGCACTACCAATAATGCTGAAAGACGCAAAAAAGTTGCGTTTACCATCCCGCATTTCTTTTCCAGCGTACGCGCCCTGGTCAAAGCAGACAGCGGTATCAAAAACTGGCCACAACTGCGCAATCGTACTGTTGTCACCACCAAGAGCACGACTACGGTCAAACTGCTCAATGACAGGAATGACACCAGCTCACTGAACATCAAACTGGTAGAAGGTAACAGCGACCAGGATTCATTCAAGATGGTGGAAGAAGGCAAGGCA
The DNA here is from genome assembly GCF_058788535.1 of Undibacterium sp. FW305-107. Taxonomy (NCBI): domain Bacteria; kingdom Pseudomonadati; phylum Pseudomonadota; class Betaproteobacteria; order Burkholderiales; family Oxalobacteraceae; genus Undibacterium; species Undibacterium sp. FW305-107. The sequence goes on along the minus strand of NZ_JBYTAV010000006.1, from coordinate 121,899 downwards.
GATGCCTTCCCCATGGATGATGTATTGCTGTACAGCCTGAGGGCAGAATCCAAGTCACCGGCATCTTTCGCCATCGTCGGCGACCCGTTGTCAATAGAGCCCTACTCCATCATGATGCGCAAGGATGATCCCGGCTTCAAGAAAATCGTCGATAACGAGATGCTCAGGCTCATTCATGAGAATGAAATCTACCGTATTTACGAAAAGTGGTTTACCAAACCAATACCCCCAAAGAACGTCAACATGAATATGTCCATGGGCTTCTTGCTCAGGGATTCCTTGCGCTTCCCTACGGACCAGGTTGCTGACTAATCTGCGGTAAAAATCGGCATGACAAGATATGCCCTGTACTTCGCCCCTGACGGTGAATGGTGGCAGCAAGGAAGTAACTGGCTTGGCCGCGATGCAGCCAGCGGCCAGTTACTGCCACAGCCAGCCATTGCCGGGCTGGATGCAGGCTTGCAAGGGCAACTGACCAGCGATGCGCGCCGCTATGGTTTTCATGCCACCCTGAAAGCACCTTTCCAGCTTGTTGATGGCCAGACTGAGGCTGACTTGCGTCTGGCCTTGCAAAAATTTTGCTCCCGGCAAACCCATATCCAGATACTGGCTCCACAGGTGCAATGGATGGGAAAATTCCTGGCCTTACGCCCGACTGGTGACCAGACTGCACTGAACGAATTTGCCTTTGCCTGCGTCAGCCACTTTGATCATTTCCGCGCAGCCATGAGTGAAGCTGAACTGGTACGTCGCCAGCAAGTACCCTTAAGCCCCCGCCAAAACGACTTGCTGCTGGAATGGGGTTACCCTTATACAGCAGAAGAATTCCGCTTCCATATGACGCTGACTGACAGACTGGATGCAGGGGCAATTGCAGATAGCCTGCATGATGCCGCCATCCAGTATTTCAACTTATCAGAACCCTTAATCATCAACAGCATTTCCTTGTTTGTCGAACATCAGGCTGGTGCAGATTTTGAGTTGCTGGAGCGCATTTCGTTCCACTGAATCACTTAGCCCAGCACTCTTCAGGCTACATAATTGGCGACATGATCTGCGAGTAAAGCCAAAGCATGGCGTACCTTGGCCGGCTGTTCGTCACGGCGCGGAGTAATCGCATGCAAGACCATATCTGGCAGCTTCCAGTCAGGCAAGACCGGAGCCAGGTTGCCATTAGCCAGGGCTTTGTGATCATCTTCACTCACCGCGACACTGATACCCCAGCCTGCAAGACACAGTGCATGCAGGGCCGTGACTTGAGTTGCCCTTACCCTGACTGGCACCTTCACATCCGTAACGATCTTATCTGGCCCAGTCAAGCGCAGGGCGCGCGTAGTAGCGCCACCCAACCAGACATGGTGCTCCAGATCCTGGGGATGTTGCGGCCAGCCATGCTCATTCAGGTAGGACGGTGCTGCACATAGCTGGGCAGGCATACTGCCCAGTTTGCGTGCCACCAGGCTGGAGTCAGGCAAATTACCCACCCGCAACGCAATGTCTATGCGCTCATCAATCAGGTCAACCACGGCATCATCCACCAGCAGGCACAAACTCAGCTTGGGATATTTTTGCAATGGCGCCAAGGCTTGCGCCAGCATGCCACCAAAGCCTATGGGTGCAGCGATGCGCAATTCACCCTGCGGCTCATCCCTGTGGCGGGCCAGCGCCTGCTCGGCAGAACGGGCGGCAGCTACCATGGCGGCACAACCCTCAAAATAACGCGCACCTGCTTCTGTCAGCGTCAGTTTGCGCGTTGAACGATGCAACAAGGATAAACCAAGGTCAGATTCCAGCGCCCGCAAATGCTGGCTGACAGCAGATGGCGTCATGCCCAGCTTGCGGGCAGCGCTTGTCAGAGAGCCTGCCGTGACGACCTCGGCGAATAAGGCCATGCGCTTGTACTGTTCCATCTTCACTCCAGATAAACCTTCAATTTATTAGTACAGCTTCACAGTGTTAGTGATTTTTACTGTCTATTCAAGAAATCATTAAGCATTCAAACTATATCTCACAATCCAAGCACAATCACTATTACCTTCACAAAGGAGTTTCAAATGAAAATCGCATTAATTGGCGGCACCGGTTTTGTAGGCACACCCGTATTGACCGAACTGCTAAGCCGTGGACATGAAGTCACCGTGCTGGCACGTAACCCATCCAAAGTAGCAGCGCAAGCCGGTCTTACGGTGGTAAAGGCAGATGTTCTGGATGCCGCACAGGTCGCACACGCCGTGGCTGGACAAGATGCCGTGGTCAGCGCCTACAACCCGGGCTGGGGCGAAGCGCAAATCCATGATCTGTTCCTGCAGGGTACGCAAGCCATCTTTACTGGCATCAAGCAGGCAGGTGTCAAACGTCTGCTGGTGGTTGGTGGTGCTGGTAGCCTGTTCGTCGCACCTGGCGTGCAACTGGTGGATGTACCTGAATTCCCTGCCGAATACAAACAAGGCGCACTGGCAGCCAGGGAAGCCCTGAATCTGATCAAGAAAGAAGACACACTGGAATGGAGCTTCCTGTCGCCACCGATAGGTCTGGCACCTGGTGAGCGCAGCGGCCAATACCGGGTTGGTGCAGACAATCTGCTGCCCGGCGTTGGTGAGGCACCAGCGGGCATTTCTGTGCAGGATCTGGCTGTCGCTATCGTAGATGAACTGGAAACGCCCAAGCATATCCAGAAGCGCTTTACCGTTGCCAATTAATTTCTCTCTGATTGCCCATCATGCCCAATGCAATGACGACCACAACAGCATCAGCAAATGTCAAAGCTGCTGATAATACCCAGCGCAAATTTTTATATGCCGTCACTGCGCTGGGTCTCGGTGCATTTGCGATAGGCACAGGTGAATTTGCCATGATGGGCTTGCTGCCAGAAGTGGCACAAGATCTTGCTGTATCCATACCAGAGGCTGGCCATGTCGTCAGCGCCTATGCCTTTGGTGTGGTCATCGGTGCCCCCATGTTTACCGTGTTGACAGCCAGCTGGCCGCGCAGGACTTTGCTGATCGCGCTCATATTGCTGTTCGCAGCAGGAAATTTTGCCGGGACGCTGACTACCGACTTCCTGTCGCTGAATATCGTGCGCTTTATCGCTGGCCTGCCGCACGGTGCTTACTTTGGTGTCGCCACGCTGGTCGCCGCCAATATGGTGGCTCCACAAAAACGCGCCACGGCGGTGGGACTAGTCATTTTGGGCCTGACCAGCTCTACCCTGCTTGGCGTACCTGCCGCAACCTGGCTGGGGCAAACATGGGGCTGGCAGGCGGCTTATGTTTTTGTCGCCTCCCTGGCTATGCTCAGCGGCGTGGCGGTATATTTCGCTGTGCCTGATGTGCCCGCAATGAAAGACGCAAATAAGAACGCAAGCCCCAGAAGTGAACTGGATGCACTGGCCAACAAGCAGGTCTGGTTGACACTGGGCATAGGTGCGGTGGGATTTGGTGGCATGTTTGCCGTGTTCAGCTACATCAAACCCATACTCACTGAAGTCACCCACATGTCTGCTGGCGTCATTCCTTTGATACTGTCACTGTTTGGTGTGGGCATGGTGTTCGGCAGCATGCTGGGTGCGCGCCTGGCAGACAAAAATCTGCTGCGTTCTATTGCTGTCCTGCTGCTGTGGAATGCTGTGGTTTTAGGTGGTGTTACTTTCGCGATGAGCTACACAATATCAGCAATCGTCTGGGTATTTTTGCTAGGCACCCTGGTCGCCATAGGCCCTGCCTTACAGATACGTTTAATGGATGTGGCAGGTGATGCACAGACCCTGGCTGCTGCCCTGAATCATTCTGCATTCAATGTCGCCAATGCACTCGGTGCCTGGCTGGGTGGCGCAGTCATCACGATGGGATACGGCTGGACTTCAACCGGCTGGCTGGGTGCATTGCTGGCACTGGGTGGACTGGTTGTCTTTGGTCTTTCGATCAAAAAATAAAGCCAGTATTCAGCAACCTCAAAAGCAGGCTAGAATGAGAACAGGGAAATGGCATTAAGTCAGGTTCACTATTTTCAGAGGTGCACATGTCCATCACACCAGAACAACTGCAAGAACTGATGAAGGAAGTGGAGCAGGAAGACCCGATAGATTTTGCTGACCTGCCCTTCGAAGAAGATGAGTTGCGCGCCATCACTGCCCAGCATTTGTGCGACATGGCTGATGCAATGGAAAATTTCAGCAATGAAGACAGACAAGTCACCTTGCTGGCAGTCGCAGCAAAGCTGGTGCTGGAAAACCTGGTCCTGCATGTGCAGTTATTGCGCCAGCATGACATCCCACTGAGCCAGCAAGTCAGCAGTCTTTTGCAAAACATCAAAAAGAAGTAAACCACCCATCATTAAATCGCATGCCAGAATCCACATTCGCTGATACCAGACCAGCACGACAGTTCCTGCTCATCCCCGGCTTCATGTGTGATGCCAGTTTATGGAAGTTCATGCTGCCCGGACTGGAGCAACTGGGACAGGTGCATTTCGCCGATCTGAATCAGGGAAATAATATAGAGGATATGGCCGCACGCCTGCTTCAAGTATTGCCAGAGAATGTCATCATCATCGGCTTCTCCCTGGGTGGTTATGTGGCGCGTCATCTGGCATGGCTCGCGTTTCAAAAAAACAAAACGGGAGATAAAGCTATAAATGGCCTGGTCTTGCTGAACACTTCAGCACGCGCCAGCACAGCAGATGAAGATAACAAGAATCGCCAGCAAATCAAGCTGCTGGAACACTATCCCTACAAGGGCCAGACCATGACAGCCCTGCGCCGCGCCCTGCATCCTGAGCGTCAGGATGGTGCTGTCATGCTGGCACAATTGCAGGCCATGTCACTGGCGCTGGGCAAGCAAGTCTTCTTGCAGCAACTGTCCATCGTGCGCGCCGATGGCCATCATGAACTGGCTGAGATTGCTTGTCCTTCCCTCGTCGTCGCCAGCAAAAATGACCAGATGCGCAGCCTTGCAGAGTCAGAGAAACTGGCGCATGGATTACCACATGCCAGACTGCATATCATCGAAGATTGCGGTCATGTGTCGCCATTGGAAAAAGCACCCGACCTTATCGCCACATTAAATGACTGGCTGAACCAGAGCGCAATTTAAGATCAGGCTCTTGATAACCAAATTGGTTCATGTTGCCCAAGTGTCGGGGCTGGCAATGCAAAATGTGCGGGTGTCAAACTCATTTTTTCTACTGGCGCAATCGCCTGCATCTCACCAAAACCTGACTTTGATGCCTGCAAAAAACTGGCGATTTCATCAGAACGCAACTCTGCCGCATCTTCATGTAAACCACGTCTCGGCATGGCTTGCAGCCAGCGCCCTGTCTGTGCCAGCGACACCCTGACTTGCCAGCTGCCGCCTTCAACAGCGCGTTTTTGCAGAGCCAGCATGGTCGCGTAAGCCAGCAAATAACCTGTCGCATGATCGAGTGCCTGGAAAGGTAGTTTGCCTGGTGCAGTACCACCAGCCGCCCGTCCTTCTGCATCGGCAATGCCACTGGCAGATTGCACCAGGCTGTCAAAACCGCGCCGGTTTGCCCAGGGGCCGACATGACCATAAGCCGAGAGGCTGACGTGTATCAGGCCGGGTTGCGATGCACATAAGTCTTCTGCAGAATAGCCTAATTGGGATAGCGAACCAGGTCGGTATGCCTGCAAGAAGACATCGGCACCGCGTATCAGTTCATGCAATTGCTGTCGTCCATCAGCATTCCGTAAATCCAGTTGTGCCGAACGCTTACCACGGCCAGTATCCAGCACCAGCGGCATGATGTTGGGCAGATGTGCTGCGCTGATCGCCAATACGTCAGCACCATGCTGTGCCAGTGTGCGTGCGCCTACAGGAGCGGCAATCACTCTCGACAAATCCAGTACACGCACACCATTCAGAGAACGCTGCCCGCCTTGCTGACCTATAGGTATGACGGGACCATCTGCTATCCGTCTGACTTCAAATAGCGGCAATTCAGCAATAGCCTTTGCCTGTGGATGAGCCTGCCACTCCTGCTCTGTGCGTATCATGGCGGCACACATGTCTGCATCAGCAAGTACCTGTTCCAGCTCAGCCGCTTTCCAGCCAGCAATGGCTTTGGCGACTGCGGCACGGTCTTCGGCACATTCCAGGATCGCCAGTACACCATCACGATGATGCGGAAAATTGGTATGCAATTGTATCCAGCGGCCATCGCCCGCCTGGTAATAACCAGCTATCTTGCTCCATGGGTCATCGGCAGGTTTGCCATTGATGCTGAGGTAACGATCGCTCTTGAACATGGCGAGTGCATGGCGTCTGTCTACCGTGACCTTTTGCACGGTGCCACCGCGTGCCTGCCATAGTTGTGCAGCCATCAGGGCTTGCACGGCTATGCTGGCAGATGCCACATCACCAACCGGGAATGTCGATGGCAATTGCGCACTATCACCGCTGAACGTCACCTGCTGCAAAGCCTCAGGTTCGCCACCGCCCATTTCCCACAAGGATGCCAATAATGCTGCTGCCGACATGATGTTCTCCAAAGTAAAATCAAACTGGCGCACATCTGGTCTGATGTGTATGCTTGCAGTCTAGAATCTGCATCACCCTGTGGTCAATCTTGATTCTGCCTATCAATATAAATTAATCGTGGATAACACTCTTACTGCCAGACAAGCTGCCGAGTTGCTAGGCATCAGCCTGCCTACCTTGTATTCCTACGTCAGTCGTGGCTTGCTGCAATCGCACCAATACGAAGGACAAAGAGCGAAACGCTATTTAAAGGAAGAAGTATTGCGCCTGCTGGCCCGCAATACCGATAGCAAGCGGGCAGGTGGAGCAGCTGAATCAGCGATAGACTGGGGAGTGCCGGTACTTGAATCCAGGATCACCCAGGTAACAAACGGCAAGCTGTATTATCGTGGACATGCCGTAGCTGAACTGGCAGACACACATACGCTGGAACAGGCTGCGTGGATTTTGTGGGATAGCAATGCAAGTCCCGATCTTCCTCAAACCTGTCTGACTGAATTGATTACGCTATGGCCAAAACTGCTGAACCCGACTGCACATCTGTCGCCGTATGAAAGAGCCATCAGCATATTGCCCGCACTGGCTACATCCGTTGAACAAATACCCGACATCCATCCTCATCAAAGAGCGATGCTGTGGATGCATCTGATGGCAGCGGCGCTATTGGGTGTAGCACCCGACTATCGCCCATTTCATCAAAAGCTTGCTGCAGCATGGCAGTTGAATGAGGAACAAACAGAACTGGTGCGCGCAGCCCTGGTTGTCAGCGCTGATCATGAATTGAATGTGTCAACATTTACCGTCCGTTGCGTTACCTCTGCAGGTGCGAACATGGGCATGGCTTTGGTGGCAGGGCTGGCTGCGCTCTCCGGCCCCAAGCATGGCGGTGAAAGCCTGCGCGTCAGCCGCATGCTGCGCGCCGCGATTGCCAACCCATCCGATGACATCGCCAGCTTTCTGGAAAAGCGGCTACGAAGCCATGATGCCAGCCATCATTTTTCACCGAGGCTGCCGGGTTTTGGTCATCCACTCTATCCTGAAGGTGACCCGCGTGGTGCGCTGTTAATGAAAATGCTGGACACAAGCACACATGCAAAATTGTTTGCAATAGCAGAAATGGCAGAAGACCTGACAGGTCAAAAACTGAACATAGACTACGGTCTCGTCGCCGTGGAAATTGCCTGCCAATTGCCGCTTGGTGCAGCGCAAATCCTGTTTGCACTGGGTCGCACAGCTGGCTGGATAGCTCATGCCATGGAGCAGGTAGAAACTGGCCAGCTCATACGTCCGCGTGCCAGGTATGTTGGAAAATTCCCTGACACTGCGTCAGATTGATTCAGGTCTCTGTATCAGTTGTGTCGGCTGTATAAGCAAGGATGTCGCCAGGCTGACATGCCAGTACCTCACAAATTTTTTCCAGCGTATCAAAGCGTATTGCCTTGGCTTTACCGGTCTTTAATACGGACAGGTTTTGTGGCGTGATATCGACGAGCTCAGCAAGGGTATTCAAACGCATCTTGCGCTGAGCGAGGACGACATCCAGATTAACGGTAATGGGCATGGCGTCCTCAGATGGTCAATTCAGCTTCTTCATTGAGATCGACACCAATTTCGAGCGACCAGAGCAACAGCAGGCAGGCCCCCAGCCAGATGAGCTGGTCAAATGATTTTCCAAAAAAGTGAGCAAAGCTGCCAGTGGCTTCGTGCCCAGGATAAACGTAGCTCAATGCAATTGCAATCAACTCCACCAGAAACATGATGCCGACCAGTATCAGGTTAATGTTGAACGCTTTTTTTGCATGGAACACTGCCTTCTTGTTGAAGATTTCTCCTTCATGAAAACAGGTCAGTAATTGATTCAAGTGAACCAGTACCAGTTCTATCATGCCAAAGAAAAACAGCGAAGCAAGCACAGCTGTGACTTTTAACTCCGTACTCAAGCCCTCCCGCAGCAAGGAGAAGAAACCGTCTTCGATGGTGACTGCTTTGGCAAGGTAAGCCATTACTGTCAAATCGCCAGCAGGTGCCATCATGACGATGACAGGCAGAGCTATCGCCCCTATCGCGACGATGATCATAGTAAGCACGGTCAGAAACAGAAAATACCTGCTCAACTTGCGAATATTGGTAATCCTGGCATGTTTCTGAACTTGCATTTGCAACTCCTGATTGATTTGGTGATGTGAATTCTACGTCATAAATTTCGAAATGCAATATTTATTTATCGTTTATCGATAAATAAATGCCGTTATTTAATATCATCAAGCAGGAAACAAAAGAAAAAGGGCTGCATAAAGCAGCCCTTAACAAAAAACAGCTCAAATCACATGATTACCAGGTGTAAGCGGCCTTCGCATAGTAATAACGGCCATTGAAACCATATGGTGAAAATGTGGAATACGGCAGCGTTCCGCCAGAATTCAAATTGCCTGCCGATGTCACCTGGTCAGGATATTTGTCAGTCAGGTTATCAACACCGGCACTGATAGTCCATTTACCCAGCTTGACGCTAGCCACCAGGTCCAGCACTGTGTTGGCGCTATAAGTCTGGTCCAGTGCGACACTGTTTTGTGGTGAGACAAAACTGCCATAGCGTGTGACCAGGCCATGGATATTCCAGTTGGCAAAGGCATAGTCAGCAGCGATACTGAATTTGTCTTTTGGTGTCGCCTCGGTTGCGCGGTTGATGGTTTGCCTGTCTATCAGCAAGAGATTGTTTTGCGTCAGAATCGCCGGATTGGCAGCGACATTTTTGACGGTCGTATCATTGTGATTGTAGGCCACGGTAAAGCCCAGCTTGTCTGTGCCAGACAGTGGTATCTGGTAAGAGCCAACTACATCAACACCACGGGTCTTGGTATCGAGCGCATTAGTGAAGTAACGCGCTGCACCGACCAGTACACCTTGCTGCGCCAGCACACTTTGCAAAGCCGCAGGCAAGACCAGATTGCCGGAATACAGAATGCGTTTATCAATATCGATCTGGTAAGCATCTATGCTCAGGGTCGCATTCCTGCTTGGCTGTATGACTGCACCCAGGCTGTAATTGCGTGATTTTTCTGCCTGTAGCGGTACAGCACCAAGAGCCTTGGCAGCAGCCGTAGCGACGCCAAAAGTACCGGTATCCACCAGTTGCGATGTACCATTGATGGTGATCAGGTTAGTTGTCGAGATAGTGTAATTCTGTTGCGCCAGTGAAGGCGCACGGAAACCATTCGATGCCGCAGCACGCAAGGCAAATTCTTTAGTGAATTCAAAACGGCCAGACAATTTGCCAGAAGTGACACTGCCAAAATCGCTGTAGTTTTCATGACGCAAAGCCAGCGAAGCACTCAGTTGCTTGCTCAGTTCAGCTTCGATATTCGCATAGATAGCTGCACTGTGACGGCTGAAGCTACCTGCATTCGAAGGCTGGAAACCAGAGAAACCTTGGGCACCGCTACCGAAATAAGAATTCGCTTCACCTGCGCCAATTTCATATTGGTCGCGGCGGTATTCTGCGCCAACGGCCAGTGTCAGCGGGTTTGCCAAGCCGGCAAATTCTATCTCCCGGGCCGCATCAAAGTTTGCCAGTGTCTGGGTATTTTTCAGCTTGCCGGCATAAAATTTCGTAGGGCTGGTGGCACCCAGGCTCAGGTTGACGGTATTGTTGACATCCAGGCTGAATTCGCTGGAACCATAATTGACACTGGCATCCCAGCGCCAGCCATCAGTACGGCCTTTGACGCCGCCGACGACAGACACATCGGTATTTGTCCCGGCTTCATTCGGCAGGAAACCATTTGGGTACAGCGGGGTGCGCAAAGTCGTGCCTGTGGTGTAGGCCGTGCGCCAGGTCGCTGCAGCATCAGTGCTGCGGCGGCTGTAGTTGGCAAAGCCATACAATTCTATGTCTGTGGCCAATGCCAGCGAAGCATTTGCACCCAGGTTGGTTTGTTGCAGCCTGGGGTCACCCTGTATCTGATTGACTCTGCCGTACAAGGGTTCTAGCGGATTACGGAAATCAGCACCAGCGCGGTTGGTTTCATTCTGATTGCGCTGTTCTGCGGTAAAACGCGCCCAACCTTTGTCACCCAATGCCGTACCAAAATTGACTGTGACGCTGCCCTGAGTACCATCACGTTTGCTGTATTGGCCCCCACCCAGTTGCACTTCACCACCATTCGCCCCTTTTTTAAGGATGATGTTGATGACACCGGCAATCGCGTCTGAACCATATTGCGCCGCTGCACCATCACGCAAGACCTCTATCTTTTCAATCGAACTGATGGGGATGGTATTCAAATCAGCCGGTGAAGAACCCCGCCCTGCCGTACCATTCACATTCACCACAGCCGAGGTATGCCAGCGCTTGCCATTCACCAGCACCAGGGTCTGATCAGGTGACAGGCCACGCAATTGCGCCGGGCGGCTGGCAGATGTACCGTCAGCCACGGCAGGACGCGGGAAGTTCAAGGAAGGCAGCAAGCGGCTCAACACCGTTGCCAGTTCACCAGAGCCTGTGGATTGCAAATCTTTGGAAATCAATATGTCGACCGGTGCTTCAGAATCAGACACGGTACGTTTGATGCTGCGTGTACCAGTCACAATTACGGTATCTGATTGTGGCGGGATGATTTCTTGTGCCTGTGCAGACATGGCAGATAAGGCGGCCAGCAAGGCTGTTACCAGTACGGCATTTCGTCGCTTTGGCAGAGTTGAGGCTAAGTTTGAAGTTGAATTCATTCGGTATCACTTTCCATGCTAATGAGCTTTAATTGAACCGATATTACTTCCTTGTGCATAGACGACAAACGATTGTTTTCAGCTAAAAGCATGAAAAAATCATATATAGCAAAAACTCTTCATCTCATTTGCCGCTCATCCTGCAAAACGCACAGGTATCCTTTCCAGCAAGCCACTGCCATACACTTCATGCGATTTCATGGCATCGAGATGGATATAACCTATGTGGCAATGACAAGTCGCTTTGCTGCAAGTTTCTCGCTTGAGCATATTAGCCAGCGGGTCCGTAAAAATATTGCCTTTACGGGTTTTGATGAAGTGGCAGCGGAACAGGTCACCATTACCTTCGATAGACACCACCTCGCTGCCAGCCTTGCAGTCTTTACCCATGCTTTCATACCAGGGCAGGTTCAACCTGAACAGGTAATCGATATCTTCAAGGAAAGCGATTTCTTCTTCCGAGTAATAATCAACTTCACGCTTATAGGCATTGATCCACATATACACATCCTGGGGCAGGCGCTGGCGCAGAGAAGTGATTTGCGGGAAATGCTGTTTTAAACCCACAACACCTACACTATGGCGTATCTGCAAGGCAGCCAGCTCATTGCATTTGCTGAGAAATTTTTCTTCCGTCACAAAGTCGGGATGATAGGTAGTCCATAAAGCCGTGGTCTGGGTATTGCAACGCGACAGCCATTGCGTATTCCAGGCCAGATTTGTTTGTGCCGCCACCTTGCTCACGTGAGGCAGATGCGACAAACGCATCACCGCTTCCTGATACCATTTGCGCACCAGTGCTTCACCGTAAGGCGTAATAAACACTTCCATGGGCTGGTCTGCACTGCTGTTTTGTTCTACCCAGGCTACGAATCTGTCCAGGTCTTTTTTATCCAGCGCCTGCAGTTCACGGCTGTTTTTTTCTTTGGCAAACGGACAGTATTCGCAACTGTAATTGCAATCTGTCAGATGGCCGCGATAAATGACTTTCAGGCTCATTTGGTGACATACTCCTGCATCTTTTGTTTGACTGCGGGCGAAATAAACCAGTGACCGATAAGATCAGAATAAGCCATGCCTTCACCCTGCAATTGCATGCGCCCTGCAATTGCATGCGCCAGATTCATTTCCAGTAAGGTTTGCAGTTCAGGAAAATCCGCATGCACATCCGTGTCATAAATTCCTTGGTAATGCGCAGCATCCAGCCCTTGCGCTTTCAGCAAAGACTTGATCAGATAACGACGCTTCCTGTCATCCTCAGACAGGCGTATACCATAACCCGCTGTCATGAAGTCGGCACGCTCCTTCGCAACGTAGTCATCGATGATCGCTGCCACATTCGGCTTTGATACCGCATATTCTGTCGAGTAATGCACATCTGTCGTGTAAGACCTTGCATTCGTGCCCAGACCAATCATGCCATCTTCCTGACATGAATATTCTGAACTCTCACGCAGGCCGGCAACTGGCTTGCGGAACAGACGCATGGAGTCTTGCACATAACCCTTGGCCTGCAAAAAGTCCCGTCCTATGCGGTAGAGTGTGCTGCGTATGTCTTCGTTTTGTATACTGATATGCTTCTTGAATAGTGAAGTCAATGGGCGCACATACAAGGGATACAGGAAGATTTCCGTCGGTTGAAACTGCACCGCTTTTTGCAGCGATGCCAGCCAGGTTTCTGCAGTTTGCCCGGGGATGCCATAAATCAGATCCAGATTAAATACCGGGAACTGATAGCTGCTTATTTTCTCCAATAGCGGTTCCATCACGTTTTCTGGCTGTACCCGGCCTACCGAACGCGCTTCCGATTCGATGAAACTTTGTATGCCTATGCTGAGTCGCTGCACGCCATGCTGCGACAGGAAAGTCAGTTTTTCATCATTGATGGTGTCCGGTGAAATTTCGAAGGAACCTGGCGTGTTTTTCAAATCTACGCCCAATGTACCGGTGTACACATTGAACAATTGCTCCAACTGGCTGACTTCCAGATGACTGGGTGTACCACCACCTATGGCATAACCGGCAAAGTTGAAATCACCGAGGCTATCTCTTACCACTTCAGCTTCCAGCCGGATCTTTTTCAGATACAGGCTGACCAGGTCTTCCTTGGGATGGGACACTGTAAACAAATTACAGAATGAGCATTTCATGCGGCAAAAAGGAATATGCGTATAGAGATACAGCGCATGCTTTTTCTCTGCTGCCCAGAGTTCTTTCAAATCCAGTTTTTCTTCAAAAGTTCTGTAGGCTGTTTTGTGCGGGTAAGAATACAGATAGCTTTGAAAACGATTGCTCTCTTCCAGATAACGGCGAAACGCATGAGCGATCTCTGTCATATCAGGCTCCCGCGCGTCATGTGAAAATCAGCATAGGGAATAGTCCAGACTTTTTCATGCCCCAGCCTATGCCCTGTATAACCGTCCTCACCGTAGGTTGTGCCATGATCAGAACTGATAATCACAAAAGTATCGCCCATTTGATTGAGCGCCTGAAACAAAGGTAGCAACTGACTGTCTATATAACGCAATGCCGCAGCATGGCTGGCCAGGCTATCACCAACTGAACCGGGCAGGTAATGGCAATTGGGTTGATGTAGTGCGGATAAATTCATAAATAAAAAAACTTTTTGATCAGGTTTTTGTTGCAGCAACTCTATGGCAAACTCAACTTGATGCCTGGTTGAGTCAGTATCAGTGACGCCAAACTCAGGCTGCCAATAACTTTCCTGGAACAGATTGGGCAAGACACAGGACAATGGATTTTGCTTTTTGAAAAAACCGACTCCACCTATGCAGATAGTGCGGTAGCCGATGTCAGAGAAACCGCTGACGATGTCTGGGGTATCGAAACAATAGCTGTTTGTTCCCGTGGTTTCACTGCCTGCGAATTTCAATGAAAATAAACGTTCATGCACGCCCGGTCTGGCTGGCGTAGGAAGAAAACCAGCGAAAAAAGCACAGTGCGATGCGTAGGTGAAAGAACCGGGAGCATGGCGTTCTTCCCAGCCTGAAGGCAATACACTGGCAAGAAAAGGCGTGCGACCTGTCGCAAGCTCTTGTTGTGCGACGTCATAGCGCAGGGTATCAAGAGTAATGAAGAGGACATTGCTCTTGCCCACAATCTGGTTCATGTCATGCATGCCAGGGCCTCCTCCAGGTCATGGATACCGGATAACTGATGATCTGGTTTGACAGCGACGGTTTCATTTTCAGGATTGATAAAAACTGTTTTTAATTGCATGGCCATGGCAGGCTGCATATCATTGATGTAGTCGTCCCCTATCATGACTACGCTGGCATGATGTGCGCAACTCAAGGCATGTGAAAACAATCGCGTATCAGGTTTGGCATAACCCACTTCAGCAGAAATGAAGACATGTTCAAAGTAAGCGGTAAGGCCAGCCTGATGCAGTTTTCGCCTTTGCATACTTGCTGAACCGTTGGAAATAATCATGAGCTGGTAATCGGCAGATAAACGCTCCAGCATCGCATTGAGCACGCTATCTGGCTTGACGAAATCTGGCAGTGACATATGATCTTCCCACAAGCTTTCTGCGGTGTAAGGAAGTTCTGGGAAACGCTGCAATACCTCATGACAAAAAAGCTTGCGGTCTTTCCTGCCATGGCAGTCCAGTGCAATCATTTCTGCATGCACCTGCAACATATCTTGGTCAGAAAACGCATCCCGATTCCTGCTGATAAAATTTTGTATGTACGCATGGAAGGCTACATCCCTGTCTACCAGGGTATTGTCGATATCAAAAAGAAGGCTGGCTTTTTTTGTCTTAAGCATGAGTCAGCCTCTGCCTTTCCAGCACTGCATTGATTTCTGCCAGATAAGTATTCTCACCTTTGTGCAACAAGTTAGGCAGCAAATCACCAAAGGCATTAGCTTCCAGCAGCACGGGTGATTTGTCATTTCTGGGCAAGAGGATATCCAGCCCCGCATATAGCGAGCGCGGAAAAGCCTGCATGGCTTTTTCTACCAGGATATCGATCTCTTGCCATGTAGATGAAGACAATTCCAGTTCATCGACAGCACAGCGCTGGTTACCCAGATGCAGATTAGTCATGGGGCCACGACTAAGCCTGGCAATTGCGTGCCTGCGCTGGCCTGCTATACCCATTACCCGCAAGTCATAAGAGCTGTCTTCATGCCTGGCCTTGGGTATCCAGCTTTCTATCATGGCACCCTGTGCGAACAAGAAATCAAGAATGTTCTGTATCTTGTCTCGCGTAGTATATTTTTTTATTTTCAGTGAATTGTAATAACGGTCGCCATCAATACTGTGCACGATCTCTACGGTAGAGTAGGCTTGTTCTTTACCGTTTCTCTTATTGTATTCATAAGCGACGATGCCAGAGGCTGAAGAACTGGAATTCAACTTGATAAAAAAACGGCTGTAAGCCTGCTTTTCTGCAAAGGCAAAAAATTCGTCGTAGCTGGAAAAGATCGGCAGGCCGGGTAGCGTATGGTCCGGCAATATTTGTTTGCATAGCGGCTTGTTAAACATGCTGACGATATCGTCAGGGTGATTGAACCAGCTCAGCTTGACTGTCTGCTGCGTCATTGATTCCATCAATCTGGAAAACCCCTGGAACCAGAGTCGCGGATGATAAATCCTGCCGCATTCATCTTCCAGTCCGTTGGCATTTTCCAGTCCACCAAGGGCGAGTATTTTCTTTTCCACGGCAAAGTTTTCACCGGGTGACTCTACCCTTAACGTGTCGCCGTCCCTGAGTACATCAGATAGCTCGCACTCACCATTCAGGATACTCAGGTAAGGGACGACCAGGGCAGCATCCTGCCCTGCTTGCTGCAATGCTTCCTGAAAAAAATGTACACGCCGGTTTTCAGGATTGCCTATCAGTACAAAACGGGATTTCTGCATCTGACTTTATTCAGTGACAGCGGGATAACGCCATTCATCTTCAATATCTTGCTGGTCAGTGACATCGACGAGGATAGCTAATTTTTTGAATTCCTTGATCATGTCATTTGACAAATAATGGTAATGCAAATCCAGTTTCTTAAGTCCGCCTATCTTGGCACTGTCCAGCAATGCACGGCCACCATCGTCACTGAGAGTACCCATGGACAAGTCCAGCGTTTCCAGTTGCTCCAGCACGGATGCCTGTGCAATTTCAGTTGCTATCTCATTGGCGATTTCACTATCTACCAGACCCAGGTGTTTCAGTTTGGGGAACAAGCCTTTTTGCATGAAAGGACGCAGATCGTCGATCTTGCCATCAAAACCGTATTCATCAACGCCGATATACAGTTGCAGATATTCTAGATTAGGCAAGTGGGCAGTCGCAATTTTTTCTATGGCTTCTTTGGGGAGTCCACCACATTCTATGGTCAATGCTTTGAGATGTTCATGCTTTAGTGGCTGGGAAGACAGGATCAGGTCTTTCGAACCCTTGATATGCAAGCGTTCCAGCGCGGGGAAGGCCGCAAACAATTTGGTGTAATCTGCCTGGGTGATCCAGGATATCTCGCACTCTTCCGAATCCATGTCACCAACAAATAATTCTTTCAATTGTGGCAGTTTGCCGGGATTGGCGATCAAGAGATCCAGAGATTCTTGCGGACCTTCTTCATATGCTTCTTCCCAGGCGGCAATCACCAGTGACTCAACTTCTGTTGCCTGGCTACTGTCCAGAAAAGCGGTGACTTTTTCCAGCAAAGTCTTGCCTTCTTCTGCTTCGTCGTAACTGACGCCTATGCGTCGTGCTATTTTCTTGGCGCTGGCATCGGTTTTTTCTACATAACCTTTTTTGGTTTTTTCACTGATCAGCTTTTCCATTTCTTTTTGTGCTTTTTCTGGTGTATCAAAGCTGCTGATTTTTTCCTGGCCTGCCGTACCTATCTTGCCGTACTTCACATTCAAGGTATTCGTTTCAATTTCAACTTGCCAAAATTTGTAAGACTTGGAATCCTGGTATTCAAAATAATGTTTCATTGCCTGACGCCTTTAAAGTGTGCGGTTGGTCTCGCGAAAGAATGATCAACAAATCATTTTTCTTGTTGGGGGGCTGCAAAAATATCTTGTCTTTCATGCTAGATAATCAGGTTCACCCCGCACCTTGTCAAGCGAGAAAATCAATTGTTACATTGCACAGTTTTACTATTTGTTTTCCTATGAAGATGGACAAATTTCTCAGACACAATTATCTGGAAATATTTTTTATCAGGGCTGTCCTGACAAAGTAATTAGTTACCGCTGGTTATCGCTGCTGATAAACTAGCAAATGCATGCCTTCAAAAATATTTTTAAAGAAAATTAGGCACTTTTGAAGTAAACGTGTATATTCCGTCCTGTACTTGCATCAAGTCCTTAATTTGTTGGTCCCAATTCCGCATAGCTTTATCTCTCTGGCTGTTCTGTCTTTTTTCCACTGGTTTTATCACTTGCTTACAAGTCCATTTTGGGCGATTTTGCCCATGGTTTTATCAAAAGGAAAAAACATGAGTACTCAAACAGGTATAGTTAAATGGTTCAACGATGCTAAGGGCTTCGGCTTTATCGCTCCTGATGCAGGTGGTGCAGATCTGTTCGCCCACTTCCAGGACATACAGTCCAGCGGTTTCAAAAGCCTGAGCGAAAACCAGCGTGTGTCTTTCGAGCGCACAGCCGGCCCTAAAGGCGACAAAGCCAGCAACATCCAGGTTCTGTCCTAATATCAGACCAAGGTCTTTATTGACCTTGTCGGGTGAATTCAATTTGCCCGGTCGCAGCGCTTTTGACTAATTTAGTAATACCGGCCAGTGACACCACGCAGATAGCATGGGTCACTGGGAATTAGTCAATCGCATGGCGACACCCTTCATCTGTCAGTGTTTATGTCTCGTACAAAATGCTGATGCGCAGAATGATACTTACCGGCTCTTGGTACCACGCAGATAGCATGGATTAAGAGAAAATGGTATTGTCGTTAAAGGATGCATAGTGCATCCTGTGAACAAGACCGCAGAGTAAGCTCAGCCTACTCCAAAGCGCCTTCATTCTCACCGGCTGGATTTGCATGCATATGCGAACCGGGAAATGGTGTAGTGAAGTGTTGAAGGATCTCATTCGTGGTACCTCCTGACATGGACCGAACTATAGCGGACCAGCAGGAACAGGCAAACACCCCCACATTGCACCGCGCAGATAGCACGGGTGATGTACCAATCAGTGACACCATGCAGATAGCATGGGTTGTTGTCAGTTTGCCGGAATGAATGGAATGCCCACCCCTGGTGGGCTTTTTGCGTTTACATCCAAAGAATTATTTCAAGAAGTCCTTCACTGCGGCTACCGTCGCTACGGGATCTTCTTCATGTGGCACATGGCCCAGTTTATCGAATATCACCAGCTTGCTGCCTGCGATATCCTGATTGAATTTGCTGGCATATTCTGGTGGTATCAGCCTGTCTTGCCCACCCCAGATAATCAGCGTGGGAACATGGATAGTTTTGATGCTGGTTGCATGTGAACCAGAACTGGTTTGCTGAAAGCGCTGGCCCAGGGCATAACGGTTACCTTCACGCAAAGTCATGGCGGTATACCTGTCCACCAGGGCTGGTGTAACTTTGTCTGGATTGCCGTAGACGTTTTTCACACTGTTTTCCATCAAATGACGTGGCAAGAAATGTTCACCTATCCATGCCAGTTGCGGCATGCGGGCGATACGAAATCCCAAAGGTATGGAAGCAGCTTTAAAAGCATAACCACCAGCATCCACCAGTATCAGGCGCTCTACTCTTTGCGGTGCGGCGACAGCTACCTGCCAGGCGACTTCGCCACCAAGAGAATTGCCAGCGATGATGCAATGACTGACTTGCATGGTGTCAAGCAAATCGAGTATGAACTTTGCATAGGTAGGGCTGCGGTAATCAGCATCGGCCCTGGGGCCTGTCAAGCCAAAAGCCGGGATGTCCATGCTGATCACGCGGTGCTGGTCTTTCAGTTCTGCCACCCAGCCTTCCCAGGTATGCAGGCTGGCCGAGGTGCCATGTATCAGCACGATGGGCACGGGGTCATCACGCCTGCCTTCGTCACGTACATGGACAGCAATGCCATTGACATTGACGAATTGCGATGGCGGCGGGGCCCAGCGAGCTTTCAATTCGTCCACGGGTTTATCTGGTGCCCAGAACATTACAAGGGCAATACCTGCCAGACCGAGCAGGGCCACGCACAGACCGGCTATGAAGAGGAAAAGTTTCAAGAAAAATCGCTTACCAGGACGCAACGAATTTTGCATATTTATTCCTCAGGGAGGTCTTACTTCAAAGCTGCTTCCAGTGCGTTACCTGCAATTTGCATGAAAGCACGTACTCTTGCGGTATTGCGTAAATCCACATGCGTCAACATCCATAAAGGGGATTGCAAGGCCGTGATTGGTTCAGACAAAGCCTGCAGGCCAGTCACGTCCCTGGCCACAAATTCTGGCAAAATGCTGATGCCCATGCCGGTCTTGATCAGGGCCGTGGCGCTGGGAAAATGATCAGCACGTGCCACCACGACCTGGGATGGCACATGGGCATCAACCCAGCGGTCATAACTCCTGTCCTGACCATCAAAACCTATCCAGGGAAACTCCCGTGTCAAAACTTCCAGAGGCAACAAAATCTTTGGTTTGAGTGCCGCCAGGCAAGGGGCTTCATGCCAGCCATACACACGTATCCTGACTTGCCCGAGCTGTCGCCCAACCAGGGTATCCGGTACGTCGGCTGACATGCGTATCGCCACGTCAGCTTCGCGCCGCGCCAGGTCCACTCTTTCGCGGGCGGTGCGCACTTCGACTTCAATCTGGCTGTGTAATGCGTGAAATTTTGCCATTGCTGCGGGCAACAAATACATGGCAACTACATGCGCTGTCGTGACGCGCACGTGACCAGTGAGACGGGTATCGCCGCCCATGATTTCGCGCTCGGCCTGGGCGATCAGGGGTTCGCATTGTTCTGCTGCGTGCCGCAGGCTTTCGCCAGCTTCGGTACAGACATAGCCCGTGCGTAAACGCTCAAACAGGCGCACTTCCATTTTTGCTTCTATGGCTTCTATGCGACGCAATACCGTGGAGTGGGTGACTTTTAAAACACGGGCAGCAGCAGACAGGGAACTGGCACGCGCTACCGTCAGGATATAACGCAAATCATCCCAGTCAAGGCGCGTGGCAGGCTGTCCCGGCTTATCAGAAACACCAGCAGAAGGTAGGTTTTGTCTGTGCATTTTTGCGAATTAAAACTGCAAATTCGTCGATTTAATATGCACAGATTAGCACCTATACTGCGCCCATGACCAGAGCTGATTGCATCAACTGGCCAGCAATGTGGTCTATCAGAGACGGGAAAACAACATGGACAGCCTATCATTCATCATCAAACAGGCAGGGAAACTTCCCAGGTTATTTGATCTGGTCAAGGCTGCGCGCGCAGCTTTTGATCAATGGATAACGGGTGTTAACAGCAGGATAGATGCGCGCCCCATGCCCCGCCAGCACAGGCTGGGATCATGGGAGCGCCCATATCAGCAAACAAGCAAACAGATACAGACAAACAAGGACGACAATTAACCCAGCTCTTTGGCAACCACAGCCACTGATCCCGCATCAGGCAAATGTGAAATTTGTGCCAGCATATGATCTTTGATGGTTTCATTGATTTCATCAAAACGCGCTGGTGTTATATTCAGACTGGCAGCAATGGCACGTACAGCTTGCGTTTCAGCATCGCTGAATGCGCCATCGGCAAAGCCTGTCATGACGCTGAGGGCAAGAACCATTTCACGTTCTTGCTCTGTCGCAAAATCACTTGCTGCCAGTGTGTAATCAGCGGATGCAGCCAATACATCATCGAAAGATGGGTGGCTTGCTGCGCTGATGCTGCCTTCATAGAAGCTTTTGATCAAAGCAACTTCTGCAGGATGGATGCCATCTGTTTTTGCTACCTGCAACATGGTTTTGCTGGCAGCGATGATGGCACTATCACTCAGGGATTGTGGGGCAAGAAATGGAAACATGGTTTTCTCCTGGATATAGATTGAATTTAAATCGCATTGCGCAAGACTTGCAATTGCTGCTGCACTTCTTGCGGTGTCATATTCTTGAAGCGGTCCGGCAACATGGAGCGGCGTGAGGTTTCAAACACGGCCAGCATTTCCATGAAGGCTATCATTTGTGTTTCTTGCGGTGGCATGAAGTCGGCCACGGCCATCTCAAAAATTGCTGAGGTAATTTCACCATCGCCACGCTTGGCAAATTCCAGGGCCAGCAAGGCTACTGCTTCCAGATCGGCATTTGAATAGCCGCGCAAGACATCAAACACAGGCAGGGTATTGGCCCAGTCTATTGAACATTTGACGTCGTAACGGCTAAGTATTGCTTTGACGATGTCAGCACGTTCAGTGGCAGTGTCGGCATAAAAGAAAGGTATCTTCCTGTCCAGACGGCCAGGGCGCTTGATATCGGTATCGAGTTTATCAGGACGGTTGGTCATGAGAATGAACAAGACCTTGCCGCGGTTCTCGGTATCAGACATGAATTCTTTGAGACGGGCAATCACGCGTGAACTGGTACCACCGTCAGAGTCATCGCCCTGCTTGCCAAAGCTGCGGTCACCTTCATCAATGACGACGGCTATCGGCCCCATGGCCTTGACGGCATTCAGCACACGCTCAAGATTGGCCTCAGTCGAACCCACCCATTTGGAGCGGAAATTTTTCAGGCTCACGCCTGACAATCCCGCTTCTTTCAAGAATGCCTTGATGACAAAGGTCTTGCCTGCGCCCATCGCACCAACTGCCAGCAAACCCATGGGTGATCTTGCCTTGTCGCCAGATTTAATGGCCTTGGCAATTTCCATCAATTCAGTCTTGATATGTTCGTTGCCACCGACCGCGCTAAGGTCATGCTTGGGTTCGATAAACTCGATGAGGCCAGCGCATTCTTTTTCTATCAGTTCACGCTTGCGCTTGCGCACTATTTCCATCATTTCGGAATAGGGGTCAACATCAACATCCACCGAGAGAGTCTTGCCCGGGTCTATCAGGTGGGCGATTTCTTCCGGTGTCATGCCTGCCGTGATGGCTGATAGTTTTGCTGCCCGGTCTTCTGCATTGGCCTGGCCTTGCAAGAGACTGGCGATGAGTTTGGTACGCTCTGCTTCCCGCAGGCCTTGCGGGCCTTCAGCAGCAACGATGCTGCTCAGTTGTATCACACGCAGGCCAGCAGTTTGCTTCGCCAGCAATTTGACTTGCTGCTCTTCCATCTTGGGGGCGTAATGCCTGACCGCTGTTTCGCGCTCTGCTTCTTGCGGAATTGGCACTTCTACTGCAGCCACCTTGGGATTGGACATGATGGCCTGATTGATCTCGGCCAGTGACTCACACAACAAGATGACAACATTGTCTTTTTGCGCCAGTGCATCATCGAGTGACCAGCGATGCAGGGTGGTGAAGGCGATGCGGTCTTCCAGCGACATCATTTGCGGGTCGCCATTCGGGAAGATCGTGCCCGCATAAGGGAAGATCACGGCATTCGATGCATGTTCACGCATGCGCCGCTCTACCGATTCAAAGATGCCAGGCAAACCCTTGTCAGCCAAATAGCCGTACAAGACTTCCTTCTCCTCTGTCGTTGCGCCTTGCAGGAAACGCACGCCGCGGTCAAGGCTGATTTCCATGATGCGGTTTTTATTGTCCTTCAATAAAACCTGAGACAAGAATTCAGACATGCCATGGGCGACACCATCGACCAGGTAGCGGTCAAATACATTGCCATACAAGACGAAGACAGAAGCCTCGCCCGCCAGATATTTCTGCCTCAGCTGTTCTGCCCAGACGGGCAGAATGCGCTTGCTAGTGCCAGGTTCGCTCATGGATTTTTGCTCTATCACATTGACTACTTCATTAATCACTTCTTTGACCGCTTGATTACCTGCATCAATCACATTGTCTTGCCACCAGCGGCAGTACCTGCTGCCTGGCTAGCCCTGGCTTTTTTCATGTCTTCCAGTTGTTGCTTGGCTGTGACTGCACCGCTGCTCTGGCGGAGTTTTGCCAGACGCACGTCAAGGTCAGAGCTGCGCAATTCCTGACCAAGGTTGGCTTCAGCCACGGTGTTTTTAATATGGTCGCGCACATTGCTGAGGGCCTTGACTTCGGCATCTACAGACAAGCCTTCGAGCTGGTTCTGTATTGACACCCGTGCTTGCGCACTGTGCATCTGCGCCAGCATGCGGTCTTTTTCTGCCTTGAGTTTATCGATCTCGCCCTTGACTTGCAGCAGAGAATCCTTGGCATCATCGGCATCGGTCTGGGCAATTTTCATGTCATCTTGCAGGGCAGCGACGCTGGCATCGAGGGCATTTTTCTTTTGTATCAGCACGACTGCCAGATCGTCCTGGTTAGTGGCGATAGCGCCTTCCAGGTCGGCAGTGATGGATGCCAGTTCGGCTTGTTCAGCCTTCAAACGAGCTTCTACATCCTGCCTGCGGCGTATGATGGCGGCGGTAGCAGCCTTGAGCTTGGTGTACTTGCTGATCATGGAATCGATGGAATTCTGGTAGGCAATTTCCGGGTGGCGTTTTTCCACGTCGGTGATCCACAATGAGACGAAGCCTGACCAAAGATTGGATAAGCGGGCGATGAAATTACTGTCAGACATGATGTTCCTCTTTTAGGTAAATAATTGACCGTGAGTTGGCTGTGAATTAACCACGTTTATCGAACAATCGCTTCGAAGAAGGTTTTGTGATGTTTGGCAAAAGTCTGAAAACCCAGGTCCAGGCTGGCACGCATGGCTGCATGTTCCTTTTTCGGGCTATAGGTAAAGGCCAGTTCGGCACCCTTGGTGGCCCATTCAAAATGGTCAGCCTCGGCTGCGCCGCCATGACCACTATGTATCTGCAACCATTGATAGCATGAATGGCTTTGACCGGCGATATCCTGCTTTGCCTTTTTCAGGAACCGGGTCACTTCTTTTTGTTCTTTGCGCAGGTATTCATCTATCATCGAGAACTCGCGGTCAGCCAGGATTTCTGATCCCAGATGATAGCCTATCGCTGCCATGATGGCATCCCTGCTGTCTTCGCTGCCGTTGCCGTAGCCTTGTGCCACCTTGGCATTCAGGGTTTTCAGCCAGGCGGGCTCATTGAGCAGTTTATTCAGTTCTGCGGTAGTAGCAGCATAGCCTTGCTGTCTGGCAAAACGCAACAAGCCAGCCAGTGTCGCCTGGGCCAGGCAACGATGAGTATCGCGATGCACAGTATCGCGGTCATCAAACTCATCACGCGCGGCATCAAAGAAAAAACTCGCCACAAAGACACTGCGGTCATTCAGCAGGCGCTCTGCGATGGTCTGGTCAACAAAAGTGGTACGCGAACGCCCTATCTTGCCAGATAGCGAAGCCACGCCGGAACCAAAAAACCCATTCCAGCTGGTATAGCGTGCAAAGAAACGCAGCAGGCCCACGGCACCATCCTTACCGGCATGGTTCAGTGCGTTCTTCACGCGTGCCTGCGCCAGCTCAAAGTCTGCCAGTCCTTGCAAATCTTCCTGCGTAATGATGTTGTATTCCATGATGCTCGCCTTCCAGTTTACTGTGTATTTTTCTGTGCCTGCGCTTGCACTCTTGCCCCGCCTGCGACGCGGCTTTGCCGGCGGTTTTCCAGCTCCTGCGAAATGACAGGCACGGTATCGCGCAATGCTCCTTCGAGTTCCGCTTCCAGGTCTTCTTCCAGTCCCAGCTTGGCTATCGATTCTGCCAGCTTGGAATCAACGTCAGATGAAGTCGGTGCGGTCATGATGGTCTGGTAAATCTCATCCATCTGGTCTGGCATGGAAATGATGGCAGCTTCTATCGCCGCCTTGCGACTGAGCATGCGGCGCTGTCTGGTGATGAGGGACAAATAATCATTGCGCGCCTTTTGCAATTGCAACTGATCCATGCCTGGCTTGATATCTGCCAGGTCCTGATCTATGCGCTCCAGGCGCATTTCCACTTCTCTCATATTGACCGAGTTTGCACGTTCTTCTATCACCGTCAGGGCCAGCCACATGCTGAGGTAATCGAGGGTAGCATCGTCGAGTTTTTCCACGTCATTCATGGACAGACTGGTGCGGCTGTCACTGGCATACTGATAAAGGGAGGCCACATGCTGCAGCATGCGCTGATAGGCATCCATGGAACCAAATACCTTGAAGGCGATGCCTTCGCGTTTGTGGATTTCATCCAGAAAATGCTGTCTCGTGGCGGCTCTTTCCTGCTCCCGGTATTTCTTGTCGACAGTGGCGCGGAAATTTTCTGAATACGGTATGAACATGGCGGCGATGGTTTCGCCAGCCACCAGGCCTATCAGGGGAATCAGCGCGGCATTGAAACCATAGGGTATGGATATCAATACGCTGGCGGCGACGGTACCCAGCACGGCAAAGACATTGCCCTGGCTGTACAGCATTTCCTTCACATATGAAACTTGTTTGATCTGCACGTTTTTATTTCAATTCGTTATTTCAAATGGTGACTCTGAGCGTACCGCGTCCGGCGCTTAATTTGTGGAGTTGTGAGAGCACCCGTTCCTGCATGGTAACTGCCTCGGTAGAACGTTGCCATACTGCAGAACGTGGGCGACTCTCGGTAATTTCAAAGTCGTCAGCGATCTTGGCAGGCTGGGTAGACAAGACGATGACACGGTCGCCCAGCAGCAAGGCCTCAGTCACATCATGCGTGACGAATACGATGAGGCAGGGACTGGTTTTATGCAAAGTGATCAGCAGACGCTGCATTTCTTCACGGGTTTGTGCGTCAAGCGCGCCAAAGGGTTCATCCATGAGCAGGATACGTGGGCGCAATACCAGCGCCCGCGCCAGTGCCACACGTTGATTTTGTCCGCCTGACAATTGCGCAGACGAGAGGTTTTTCTTGTCAGCCAGCCCTACTGCTTCGAGCATATCGTCTACGCGTTTTTTCCATTCAGCTTCGGGGAATTTTTTCTTCCACAAACCGAGGCGAAATGGAAATGCCACGTTTTCATAGACTGTCAGGTCAGGGCGGTTTGCATAGCGCTGAAATACCATAACGGCATCGTCATGCGGGCCATCACATGCTTCGCCATTGATATGTACAGAGCCGGATGTGGGTGACTGCACCCCGAAAGGACGCACACCACCCATCATGTGCAGCAAGGTGCTTTTGCCACAGCCCGACGGGCCCAGCAACATATTGATGGTGGGCTTGTCAAACGACAGGCTAATGCCATCAATCACGCGCGTAACCGGGCCACCTTCGTTGGTATATTCCTGCACGATTTCATTGAGTTGCAGGCTGATGTCGGTGGTCGTTGTCATGGTAGTTGCAGCACTTTTGTCTGCGCCTTTGTCCGCCATATTGTCCGTCATGGTTTCCGTCTTGGTATCTGTGCTCACTGAGAAGTTTCCCATGGATAGAGTTTTCTTTTCAACAGGCGCATCAACTGGTAAGTCACCAGTGCCAGTGCAATGATGACGATGATGCCGGCAAACACCTGGTCCATGGCGCTGAAGCGGCGTGCGTTCTGTATCAGTTGGCCCAGGCCTTCACGGGCATTGACGTATTCAGCCACGGTAATATAAGTCCACATGACCGAGATACTGACCACGACAGCGTCGGCAATACGCGGCATGGCCATGGGCAGCACGGCTTTTGTTATGCATTCCCAAGGTGTGGCACCCAGGTCACGGGCGCTGATGTAATAACTTTGTGGCACAGCCTGTATGGCATCACGCACCATGGGCACCAGGTACACCACCGCACCGATGAACAGGAAGGCGATCTTCATCACCTCACCTATGCCCAGCCACATGACGAGTATGGGCAGCAAAGCGACCACAGGGGCAGAACGGAAAGGATCTATCAGCGGTGACAGCAAGGCATTCAAACGCGGTGCAGCACCCATCATGACACCCACTGGTATGCCGATAGCAATCACCAGCAGGCCAGCCGCCAATACCCGGCCAGCCGACCACAGGGTGGCATTGAACAACATGCTGTTACCCTCATTCCATGCCAGATACAGCATGGCCTGTGCCACTGCCCAGGGCGATGGCAGCCTGGTCGGACTGACCATGCCCGATGCAGCAATCGCAGCCCACAGCACCAGTACCGTGGCGACAGATGCTATGCCCAACTGGCGTCGCAAGCCAGGCGACATGACGGCATAGGGATTCCAGAATGTCGTCATGATGCTTAACGTGAAAATACGCCAATACGGGTAGTGCGGTTCAGGGCACGGCAATCTTCCAGCGCCAGGCCATCAGCCGCAGGATTGTCTTCATTGCATAGTGGCTTGTCAGGGCCATTACCGACAATTTTAAAACGCGCCTTGGGGAATTCCCATTGTTCATTCAGATACTTCACAACCGCCGCCGCACGTGCCTGTGACAGGCGCAGGTTGGAGTCCCGTGCACCAACACTATCACTATTGCCGCTGACTTCAAAATAAGCGCTGCCATTGTTTTCTATGAAAGGCACCATTTCTGTATCGACCACACGCTGGGCTTTCTTGGTCAGTTCTGCACTGCCGGTAGTGAAACTCACGGTAACTGGCTTGGTGACGCTGGCTGCTTGTTGGGTAGCCACTTTTTGTGCAGTTTCAGTAAACTGGTATTGAGGCTTGGCTGCAGCAGTTTCCACTGCTGTGTTCTTGGCCAGCATGGCCTTGATGAAGCGGTAGTCAAAACTGTCTTGCGGATTGATGACTGGCGATTTTGGATTTGCCAGCGCACCTGCCGCACGGTAGATGGAATCAAAACGGCGATACACACGGTCATAGTGGTTAGTACCACCAACCAGGCCCAGGATACGGGCATTGTCTTCCAGACCTGTCCATACCAGGTTACTGAACAGTGATTTGATGAAAGGCTTGCCTTCCTGCTTGGCCAGCAGTTTGAAGAATTCTTCCGTATTGACCAGGGCATCGACGGCATTATCAGGTTTGGCACGTGCCTGTGTCACGCCCTCCATCCAGCCTTCAACAAACTTCTGGATGACCGGCAGGTTTTCTTCTTTTGCCAGTACGCGGCTGTCACACACCATGATGTCAAAAATCAGGTTGGTGGCAGTCTTGGTGGAATACACGACGTGGCCACCTTTGACATTGCGCAAGGCCAGTGACAGGTCAGGATCCCACAGGGCGGCAGCATCAACATTGCCTGATTCCAGTGCAGCACGTACACCCGCCGTACCCTCATCGGCATTGATGAAGACAAACTTGACGCTTTCTTTCTTGCGTGCCGTCATGGACGAATTTTCTATCGCATCAATCAGCATGCCATGCGATGGCGTGAACTGCAGCACTGCCACTGAGCGGCCAGCCAGGTCTTCTACCGTGCGTATGCCACCGTCTTTGGCGATGACGGCATCTGCACCCTGGGTATTATCGACCACCATGACAGCACGTGCATCCAGGCCGGTATTGCGCAAATTAGGTTGCTCCTGCGCCCATGAGTCAGAAGTACGCCATGCACATTGTGCAGCACCTGATTCAAACACGGTTGCCAGCGCCGGGATGTCATCCTGAATGACAAACTGCATGTTGACACCCTTGGCCGCATAAATGGAATTGGCCTGTGTAGTCAGGCTATTGCCATTGGCAACCAGCGCAGGCGCATAACCATGGAAGCTGACGATACTGACCTTCAGGGGGTTGCCACCAGACCCGAGTGGCCCGCTACCAGAAACTGGTGCAGGGGCAGGTTTGCCCGACGGCGTTACAGCATTCGGCTTGCCTGTTGCTGGTGCACTGGCTGTTACGGTCGCGCCAGATTTTGCATCGGCCCGGTTAGCCCACCAGTCCTTGAGCGCCAGATTCCAGGCTGCAGAGCCTGCGGCGCCGAGGATAATCACTGCAATAAGTCCTTTTGCAAGAGGGCTAGCTGTAGCCATGGTCATTCCTTGATGATGTGTTGTTAGTCAGTGTGAGTTCAGTATGGTTTACTCAGAACTCAGTGCGAAAATTGCGCAGGGATTTCGCGCAATCTTTCTATCTCTGTCTGCAAGCGCTTTACTTCGCGTTCACAGGTTTCCCTTGCAGTTTTCTGGCCACCTTCCAGATTAGTGATCTGTTCAGCGGTTTTTTGTATCTCGCGCTCCAGCAGCCGTTCCATTTCAGCAATCTGTTTGCGGATTTCAGTCACAGCTCTTTCTTCAGCCTGTTTCAAATCAGCGACTTCAGTAACTACCTGTTGCTGGTTGGCCGTAAGCTGGGATTCCAGCGCCTTTTGATAATCTTCCAGTGCAGCGATTTTTCTTTGTGCATCAATGACAGAATCGTCGATGGTCCAGTTATCATCCGCTGCATCCATGGCGTGCACTGCCGCCTTGCGGGTAGCCTCGTCCATGGCGCGCAGGCCATCAAGCAATCTGAGCAGTCGTTCAGCCGGAAAAGGAGAATCTGGTATCTGGGCGCTTTTAAAGATATCGTCAAAAGACTTGCCCTCGGCAACATCGGCAGCTGCGTATTCTATGGGTGGTGGCAGGTCCTGGCTGGCATTGATATTGTCTGCCACAGGCGCTTCACTTTCGGCTGCATGCCCGGTTTCCATCAGTTCTTCTGCAGGATCAGCACCATGCAACTTCATTTTTTCTTCATCAGATAGTTCGACCAGCTTGGCAGCAGCCAGAAACTTCAGGATACCTTTCACGCGAATTACCTCTTCAGAAAAATCTATGTGTGCAACAAGATACAACAGGCTGGCATAAATTGCCACTTTGATTGCATGTGTACAGCAGTTGAAAACCAGGTATTTGTCTCTGAGGGAACACAGTATTATCTGTCCATTGTGCGCGTTGAGCAGCATGTGAGGGAACAGTTGCAAATATCAATAGCTATTTAATAATATGCCTTGCCTGCAAACCTCCTTCATTTCCCAATGGCAAGTATGCTAAACCAAGTGCTTGCGCATGCGACTTAATGGTGCAACTACGCCGCCAGGCAAATCCAGCTGGAAGCATTCAAACACCGTAAAACCACAAGCCAGATAAAGCGGCTCCCCCGGCATGGTGGCGGCCAGTTCCAGTATAGTAAAACCCGCTGCCTGTGCCTGGGCACTGCAATGCTCCAGCAAAAGACGGCCCAGGCCACGGCGCGCAGCCTTTGGCTCAACAAAAAAAGCCCGTATGCGTGCCGCATCTGTTGCGGGATCAAGCAAGTTATCCACGCCCTGCTTGGCCTGGTCGCCGCCAAACAAGGTCTTGCGCTTGCTCCAGCCGCCGCAGGCCAGCATGCTGCCCTGCTCTTCTATGACAAAATAAGTCTGGTCATGGATGAGCTGGGTATCAACACCAAACACATGCGTGAGCAAAGCATGCGCCTGCTCAGGTGTGTAAAAGGATGCGCTGAGCTGTATCGCTGACCGTGCGATCAGGGCTTGCATGGCTGCGATGTCAGTTTCTGCAGCACAGCGTATCGTCAAATTTTCATTCATCACTTTTCCTTTTCCAGACTAATGGACTGCAAGTCCGCAAGATTTGTCAAATCCCTTCATGTTAAGGTGAGCACCTCGCTGACTAGTACACACCTTCATCATGGATAAACTGGATTTGAAGAAACAACTGAAATCTGTCTATCAGGCATCGGCCGCTACCGTGAATGAGGTGGATGTCCCTGCATTTAATTTTCTCATGATAGATGGCCAGGGTGATCCAAACTTTTCAGACAGCTATGCAGCAGCCGTAGAAACCCTGTTCACAGTAGCTTACACCCTGAAGTTCATGATCAGGAAAAGCAGCGCCGCAATTGATTATGCAGTCATGCCACTTGAGGGCCTTTGGTCGGCTGATGATATGGCTGCTTTTGTAGCAGACCGCAAAAGCGAATGGCGCTGGACCATGATGATCATGCAGCCTGACTTTATCACTGCTGAGATGGTGACAGATGCCATTGCGGCAGCGGGCAAGAAAAAAACTCTGCCAGCATTGCAGCAATTACGTTTTGAAAGATTCCATGAAGGCCATTGCGCACAAATCCTGCACAAAGGCCCGTTCAGTGAAGAAGGGCCGACCATAGACCGCTTGCATCAATACATCGACGAACATGGCAAGCTGACAGGCAAGCATCACGAGATTTATCTTAGTGACATACGCAAGGCAGCAGCGGAAAACTGGAAGACCATCATCCGCCAACCCATGAAAAAATAGAACCCATCATCATTTTCAGAACAGGATAAAACCATGCAAACAAAAATCGTAGAAAAAGTTGTAGAAATAAGCAGCTTCCAGATCAGCGGCCTGCAAGTACGCACCCGCAATGCTGACGAAGCCGATAATGCTACCGGCAAGATAGGCCCTTTGTGGGGACAATTTTTTGCCAAAAATTTACCGGAGACCTTGCCCGCAAAAACCGGCGATGGAAAAATCTATGGCGTGTATTCAAATTATGAGAGCGATGCGAATGGCTTGTTTAATGTGACTGCCGGTGTTGCAGTCATGGCAGCTTCAGCAGAACTGGCCAATATCAGCATCGCTGGGGGTCGTTATATGGTATTTGAATGCCAAGGTGAAATGCCTGCCGCCATCATAGAGGGCTGGGGCAAGGTTTGGTCTTATTTTGCGAATAGCACCGAACATCAGCGCCTTTACCTGACTGACTTTGAAGAGTATCAGGGAGCAACTCAAGCTGCGATCTACATCGGTATAAAATAAGCGCCACATTATTATCCTGAGGCCAGCATGTCCGCATTGTCCACCAATCCAGCCCTGCAAGTCAGTTATGAACGTCGCCTGAGCCGCGTCACCAATTACCTGCATGCGCATCTGGATGAAGACCTGGATTTGAACAAGCTGGCCGAAATCGCCTGCATGTCACCCTACCACTGGCACCGCATCTACCGTGCCATTCATGGAGAAAGCGTGGTGGCGACAGTCAAGCGCTTGCGCTTGCAAAGAGCGGCCACCTTGCTGGCGCGCAGCGACATGGCGATAGATAAAATCGCGGAATTTTCTGGTTATCCCAACCTGCAATCCTTCACCCGCATTTTTGCATCAGTCTATGGGCAACCACCTGCACGTTATCGCAAGGAAGGCAGCCATCAGCAGTTCCCGCTGCCAGATGAACTCAGCGGCGACCTGCACTTCCCGGTTAGCATCACCAACACCGCAGCGGTGCAATTGCTGAGCATAGATAATACCGGCAGTTACATGGGTATCAGCAAGACCTTCGATATCCTGACTGGCTGCGCCGCATCGCGGCAATTATTCAGGGAAGATACCCGCTGGTTCGGGATTTACTATGACGATGCCATGACTGTGGATGAAGACAAGTTGCGCTCCAAAGCCTGCATCAGTGCGCCGCAGCCCCTGCCTGAGCAGGCATTGCAAGCACCATTGTCTTTGACCGAACTGCGCGGTGGCAAATATGCAGTGCTGACCTACAAAGGCCCTTACTCTGACATGCAGCCGGTTTATCGCTGGTTCTTTGGCGTCTGGCTGCCTGCATCAGGGGAAGAAATCGACGATGCGCCGCCGTTTGAAGAGTACCTGAACAACCCGCGCGATACTGCACCCGCTGATTTATTAAGTAATATCTACATGCCCTTGCGCTGAGGTTCATCAATGTCAGTATGACAGCAGCACAGCAAAACATAAGCAATAAGTCAATTTAATCTATCATTCTGCAAATTTATAGTGCAAATTGATCATATTGCCTGCTTTTTACTAACAACACTGGCCCGCATACTCTCCATCAGAAAATCACTGGAGACAAATACATGCAAACCACAAACCAGGTGTTGATGATACGCCCTGCCAGATTCATATCGAATCCGCAGACAGCGGGCAGCAATGCCTTTCAACACGAAGAAGACCATGCCAGCCTGGCGCAAGCCCGTGCCTTGCAGGAATTTGATGCCTATGTTGATGCCTTAAGGCGGGCTGGCGTTGGTGTGACCGTCATCAATGACACACCACTGCCGCATACGCCGGATTCCATATTCCCGAATAACTGGATCAGTTGCCATGCTGACGGGCGGGTATTTCTTTACCCCATGGAAGCGGAAAACCGACGACAGGAAAGACGGGCCTCCGTGCTGGCAAAAATTGCCGAGAACTTCCATATTCGTAAAGTCATCGACCTCGGACATTTTGAAATTGGCGCGCTGTATCTGGAAGGTACAGGGTCCATGGTGCTCGATCATGAACATCAGCTCGCGTATATCTGCCATTCTTCGCGCAGCCACCCGGCTGTGATGCAGGAGTTCCTGCGCCACACAGGCTATCGTGCCATCTGGTTCCATGCGCATGACCGCCATGCTCAGGCGATTTATCATACGAATGTCATGATGTGTGTCGGCAAATCCCTGGCGATAGTCTGCACGGAAGCGATCACTGATGTCACTGAGAGAGATACCGTCTGCGCGACATTGGCTGCCTCTGGCAAACAGATGATCGCCATCAACTGGAATCAGATGGAAGCCTTTGCCGGCAATATGCTGGAACTGAAATCCATTGATGGCAAGGCAGTATTTGCCATGTCACGCCAGGCCTGGACAGCACTGACTGTGTCCCAGCAAGAAATGATTTCTGCTTATGCGAACGTAGTGCTGGCACCGATAGAAAACATAGAGCGCCTCGGCGGTGGCAGTGCGCGCTGCATGCTGGCTGAGATATTTTTACCCCGGCGTACATCCGCAGCTTGCCTCACTGGATAGGACTTTACCCTCTTATACTTTGTGGGTAGATAGCAGGATGCTGGTCTCGGTATTGGCAATGCCGTCTATCTTGCGTATACGCCCCAATACCTGATCGAATAATTCCAGGTTATCGGCGCGCAACTCTGCCGCAATATCCCAGCGGCCATTGGTCGTATGCAAGGCTGCCACGCCTGGCTCACCACGCAGAGCCTTGATAACGGCGGCAGCTTTGTTGCCCTCTACTGCTATTGTGGTCCAGGCGCGGATACGGTGTGCTTCACTGGCAGGCTTGAGTTTGACGGTGTAGCCAACAATGACACCGCTTTCTTCCAGCTTGCTGATGTGGTTTTGTACCGTAGCGCGTGACAGTCGCAATATTTTCGCCAGCTCGGTCACTGAGATACGGGCATTATCTCTCAGCAAAGATAGCAATTGGCGATCAGTGTCATTCATGGTTTAGCTACCCCTGGCAAATAAAATTTCTCTCGCAGCGCTGAAAAGGATCAGCGCTACGATGCTATTTTATATGCCCTGAGGCAGTATGAGTCAGCAATGAATGATCTTCACAGATATTCACTAAGGTAGCAGCTTAGAACCTGTTTCCGATCTCAGCCCGGCGTGTCGCCTTTGCGCGTTACCCTGCCAGAACCACCTATGGACTTGCTGATTTTTGGGTCGCCATAGTAGCTGACATCACCAGAGCCGCCTATGCTGACATCCAGCTTGTCTTTTGCCCATACCTGGGCAGCGCCAGAGCCACCTATCTTGATTTTGACATTCCGGGCCTCCAGCTTGCCGACCTTGATGTCGCCAGAACCGCCGATAGTGCCTGCTACCTCGTTGACATTGCCAGCGGCCATGAAATTGCCACTGCCGCCTATGGCCACATGCAGGCTGTCTGCTTGCAAGGTCTTGATCTGTATATCGCCAGAACCACCTATTTTGGCTTGCAATTCTTTGGCTGCCAGCTTGTCTGTCCAGACTTTGCCTGAACCGCTGACGGCGATCTTGTCCAGGTTTTTGTAGTACACCACGATATTCATGATCCTGGTTTTGGGATAGGTATTTTTTTCCGCATTGCGGATTTTTAAATTACCGCCTTCAAGCACCGTTTCCACCAGTGCCTGCAAATTATCGTCAGTCTCTACCTGCACGCCTTCCTTGTCACCCTGACGCAATTCCAGTTTGGCAGGCAAGGCCAGGTCTATGCCGGAAAAACCAGTGACAGCGCGGTCTTGTTTCTGGATATTGCCTGAGCCTTCGACACCCTTGCCCCGGAACCAGCCATCTCCCCACTCAGCAGCAGCAGGTAAACTGGCCAATGCCAGCAAGGCACCCAGAACATGGCGACGGGAAATCGAATTTTTCATCACAGTCTCCTTAATAATTGTTGTCTTGAGACTATAGTGATTTAGCTAAGTTCCTGAAAAAGAAAACTATCTGCAAGGCAATAGTGATGACCATGAAAACATGGCAGCAACAAGCGTAAGTATTTATTTTGGCTGCGCTTTGGCTGATTTATCGTTTTTTGCAGGTTGCGATGCCAGGGGTTTGACAGTCACTACCTTGCCCTTGCTTTTGCAAGGATGGTCTGACCAGACAACACGGCCATCAACTTCACAACGAAATACCGGCGTTTGCGCCGAGGATGAAGCTGGAAGCACAAGAGACAATGCAAGGGGAAAGAAAAGCAGGAATGATTTTTTCATGAAAAACTTAAGTGAGAAATGCGAGGCTTATTATACTCCGCAATTTTTCCCTTCTTTTTTACATTTGCATGACAGATACCTGATTTCCGACTTGACCTGCCATTCAACATGTTCAGCCACAAATAACCGCAAACAAACTTTTCAAGAAACAATTATGATGCGTTGCACGATAAACAATTGCTCCGTCGCGGAACGTTTACCCGGCCTGGCAGTCTTACATCTTTTCCTTAGGAGACTTTGAATGAAACAATTTCTGCTCGCCATGAGCCTGATCACAGGTCTGGCTGCCAGCCAGGCAGCCCTTGCCGATGATGCCTTGAAAGCGGCCATTGCCGGACAGCAACGCACTCCGGCAAATGCAGTACGTGATGGCGCACGCCACCCCTACGAAACGCTGACTTTCTTTGGCATCAAGCCAACTATGACGGTAGTTGAACTATCACCTGGTGGTGGTTGGTACACAGAAATTCTGGCGCCGTATCTGCGCGACAATGGCAAGATGATCGCCGCCCTCGGTGACCCCGCCGTCAGCAAGGGTGCCGCCAGTTTCAAACAAAAACTGGATGCCACACCAGCAGTCTATGGCAAGGTACAAATGGGCGTGTTTACACCACCAACCAGGCTAGACTATGCCGCCAAGGGCAGCGTTGATATGGTGCTGACTTTCAGGAATATCCATAACTGGATAGGCAACGGCGAACCTGCCATGAAAGCCCTGTTCCAGAGTGTCTATGACAGCCTGAAACCAGGTGGCGTATTTGGTGTGGTTGAGCATCGCCTGCCAGCCAGCAAAACCCAGGATGAAAAAGCCAGCTCAGGTTATGTACATGAAAGCTATGTCATCAAACTGGCCGAAAGCGTAGGGTTCAAACTGGCAGCAAAATCTGAAGTCAATGCCAACCCAAAAGATATGGCTGACCATGAAAACGGCGTCTGGGCTTTGCCACCTACCTTGACCAACAAGGATAAGGACAAGGCCAAGTACGAAGCAATCGGTGAAAGCGACAGGATGACACTGAAGTTCGTCAAATCTTAAGACGTTTAGCTCAACTGGTAAGTCAGGCAGTAACAGCTTATGATGGCTGTTACTGCTTTTTTATTCGGAAACAACCATGTTCAAACAATGCCTGCTGCTGTTATTGTCCGGATTCAGCCTGACTGCAATCGCCGCAGACAAATATGTGGTCGATCAGGAACATACCTTCAGCAATTTTGAATACAAGCACTGGGGCCTGTCCTTGCAGCGTGGCCGCTTCGACAAGAATAGCGGCAGCATCGAGCTGGATATGGATAACAAAACCGGCAGCCTGCAAATTGCCATAGAGGCCGACTCCATCAATACCGGTTCAGATACCTTCAACAAGATCTTGCGTTCGGAAAGTTTTTTCAATGTAGAAAAATATCCAAAGATCTCTTTTCAGTCGAACAGGATGGTCTTCAATGAAGACAAGTTGGTACAGGTGGAAGGTGATCTGACCATCAAGGATGTCACGCGCAAGGTGACAGTGGATATCACCCAGTTTGAATGCCGCTTCATGATCCTGTACCTGAAGCGCGCCTGCGGTGCGAATGGCAATACCAAGATCCTGCGCAGCGATTATGGCGTGGGCCGCTATGTGCCCTTTGTCAGCGATGAAGTGACTTTGTCATTCAGTGTCGAAGCCATCAAAGAGTAAGCAGGCATTTCAGGTGTAGCGGATAACTACCGCACCAGCCACCGCCAGCAAGATGGCAGCCAGCCTCCGGGCTGAGATCTTTTCATGCAAAACCCATGCTGCAATCGCTGTGGCAAACAGGATGGACGTTTCACGCAAGGCGGCAATGGCAGTCACAGGTGCCAGGGTCATGGCCCATAATGCCAGTCCATACGAGGCCACTGAAGCTGCACCACCAGCGATGCCCAGGAAATATTTACCCCTGATATAAGCAAAAAATGCCTGCCTGTCCCTGAGCATGACGACAGCTACCAACACTAATGCGGTCAGCAAAAAAATCCACATGGTATAGGCCGCTGGTGCACCTGACTTGCGTACACCTATGCCATCTACCACGGTATATCCGGCGATAAAGCAGGCATTCAGCAAGGCAAAACCACGGCTCGATAAGGCCTGCGTTGTACCCTGCGTTTTCGTATGTCCGGCCAGGCTTAAACCGAGTATGCCAAGCACCAGCATGCCCAGACCCAGCCAGCGTAAAGCGGGCACGGCCTCACCAATGACACTGCCGCTGACCAGCGCCACCAGCAAGGGTGCAGTACCGCGCATGATGGGATATGCCTGACTCATGTCACCATGCCGGTAAGCTGCTGCCAGCAGATAGAAATACACCACTTGCAAAGCGACCGAAGCCAGCATGAACACCCAACTGTCCACCGCTGGCTGGCGCACAAAAGGCAGGATTGCGATACAAACCAGACCGGCACCTGAAGTCACCAATACCGTATTAAAGTATTTGTTGCTGCCAACCTTGATGACTGCATTCCAGGCTGCATGCAAAAAAGCAGCGAACAAAACAACAAGTACCACTAAACCAGACATGCAACTCCAACTCAGCTCATGGGAATGACGCTCATTTTGCCACCATCAGGATTGCTTGTGGCTTTTTCATGGCCCACAAATTGCAATTGCCGCTTGCTGGCATCCCATATCATAGCCGTATCATCGTAGGGATTATGGTATGCCTTGCCAGCATTGGCCACATAGTCAGGGATATCCGTGACAGGAATTTTTTTCTCCAGTATATCCAGCTGCAAAGCCACCAGTCGCATGTAACCTTCGGCATCCATGCTTCTTTCAAGATACTGAGAGTAATAACTTGGTATCCCGATCTGTACCAGGATTTTTCCTGCCGGGTTATATGCATAATGATGGAAAGAGAAAATACCCGTCCCAAGTCGCTGTCCTTCAAGTTCTGCCAGCTGTTTTTCCATGGCAGGAATATCAGGCGACTGCTGCTTTGCAGTATTAATGATAATGCCCCAATACTGCCCCAAAAGATTGTTTGTGGCATTCGACTGATAGCTGTACTTGAGCAAGGGATACACAGGCCATGGTACATCTTCGGCATCGACAACTTCTGCAGATTGCTTGCTATTGCGTAAATCTTCATTAAAGCGCATGCCTAACAAGGTTTCGTAAGAAAATGCTGCAGACAGACTGCGTTCAGCATCGGACATAGGGCTGACCAGTTGCTTCATGCGTGCCGCATACTGCGAATTCAATACCGGATACAGTGTTGCCAACTCACTCACCGCACGCACTTGTTTGCGCAGTCCTGTCAGCGCCACCATTTTGGAAATCAGACTATAGCTATTTTTCAGCACCGATCTGGCATAGCGGTTATTGTTTTCCAGAGCTTGCAAGCCAGCGTCCAGCTTGCCATCTGCGATATCAAAAACAGCCTGTGCCGTTTGCATTTCCATGGCTTTCAGCAATAAGCCATACAAGGGAAGTTCAGCGGTAAATGTTGGCAACAGGCGCTCTTCAAAGTCGCCCGTCTTTTGCATCATTTCATAACGTTGCAGCAGTAACTGATTACTCTTCATCTGTTCTGACACCTCGCTTCTATGTGCCAGTGTGTCCTGCACGCAATTGGTGGTGCGCTGACAATTCTTTTGATCCCAGTTGAATTTCACTACCTTTGGGGGAGTCGCATTTTGTACCGGTACCTGATAAGTTCCCCGGTTTCTCAGATACAGGGCGCGTTCGACATTCACCTTTTCCAGCCCGGTCTTGAATACGTCGGTATCCGCAGGCGCATCCATCATTTTCAAGATATAAAAGCCATTCTGCGCATCTGCTACCTGCACCGGCTTTTCCTGCGACATAGCCTGGGCTTGAGCTGAAAGGGTCTCATCCTTCCAATTAATTACCAGAAACAAGCTGATGAGCAATACCACAATCAAGACAGTGGCGAGCATGAGCCTGACACTCCAGCGACCCAGTGTTTTCAATTTATTGCCATGGATGGGATTTACCGGTCCGGCGTTACCAGCAAGTGCATTTGACATAGATGACTTTTTAAGTAGGTTCGTCAGGATTTCATCATGGGATGCGCCTCAACTGGTGCATCATGTAATTGCAGCCTGCGTGCAGTGCAGAGCCACGTGCGGATTATCGTTATCCGGATCAACTCAGTCTACGGTTAAATTGCAAAATAAATACCGTTTCATGTTCAAAACTGACATTCCATTGCTGCCGCTTAAAACCCAGGCTATGCTGACGGCTCACTGGCTTACTTCCTGAAGAAATGTCACCACGCTTACGTCCCGCACGGGCAGCGGACTACGCCGTCGTCGCCAACTGGATCACCGATGCCCAGGCATGTGCCCGCTGGGCCGGGCCACAATTGGTATTTCCATTTGAAGTTGCAGACCTGCCTGATCTGCTGGCAAAACCAGACTCGCAAAGCCTGGTGCTGGCTGATCACCATGACCTGCCAGTCGGCTTTGCTCAATTCTGGAAACGCGATGCACTGCGTGTGCACCTTGGTCGCATCATCGTTTCGCCAGCAACACGCGGCCTGGGTTATGGCAGACTGTTGTGTCAACAATTGATGCAGCAAGCCATCGCCGGGACTGGCATGGCTGTGGTCAGCTTGCGTGTATACCGTAATAATCCCGCGGCACTGTATTTGTATCGCCAGCTAGGTTTTGTGGCGATTGAAGCTGATTCAAATGCCGAAGTACTGGCAATGGAATACCGAGAGTCAGGCAATGTACTGTCATCGCCCGACTCCCATTGAACCGGGTTTAGCCAGCGTAAGTAAAAGCATCCACACTGGTGGTATAGCTGGAACTGGTGACGGTACTGACATACACATACTCACCCTTGGCCTGGGTAGGTGTCACAGTAATCAGCATATAGCCACGACGATAAGTGTCGATGTAAGTGATGTCATCCACCAGCGCCTTGATGGTGCCAGCCAGTGTTGCGGGTGGCACCACAGAAGGCGGGAACACCCCCTCAAAACCGGAAGAAGTGACTGACATGCCAGCAAATTCTGCACCGACCTGCGTGCCATCAGCCAGCGTCAGTTTATTGAACCAGGCGTTATGACTATCACCGGACAAGACCAGGAATTTCTTGCCTGCTGTTTTCAATTTCGCTGCTGAATTGAATACAGCATCCCGGGCGTTGGGATAACCTTCCCAGTTGTCGAAGGTATAGGAAATTTTGGGATTCTTCATCGGGTCCAGCAAATCCTTTTGCGCCTGGGTCTGCGCCGCTGCCGGGGTCGCTTTGGCAGTCAGGTAAGCAGTCACCGATTCGGCGCTCAAATTGGTTTGCAGCACAGATGCGGGCAATTGCACGCGCCCCATGACAGTCTGGTTACCCAATACCTGCCAGATCGCTTTCGACGAGCTCATTTGCGTATCCAGCCAGGCTTGCTGGGTAGTGCCCAGCAATTGCTTGTTCTTGTTGAAGGCATAGGGCAGGAACTTGGGGTCAGCCACATCACGGCCCTGCGCATCGAGCATGCGATCTGGTGCCTGTTCACGGCCTATGATGCGGGTATCGAGCATGTGCAGGGACAGCAGGTTACCGAAGTCAAAGGAACGGTAGATTTTCAGCAGATTGGCGGTATCTGGTGAGCGTATTGGCATCCATTCATGGTAGACCTGGCTGGCCGCAGCCTTGCGTGCTGCCCATGTGCCCTGCGTCGCCGGATTATGGTTTTCTGCGCTATCCATCCAGGCATTGTTGGCAAATTCATGATCGTCCCAGATGGTGATCATGGGCATGCGTGCATGCAGGGCTTTCAGATAAGGATCAGCCTTGTGCAGGGCATGGCGGGCGCGGTAATCGGCGACTGTGACGATCTCACTGGCGGGTGCGGAAACACGGCCTGCAACTTGCGACGCAGCTGGTGGATAAACACCATCCTTGTATTCATAAATATAATCACCCAGATGCAGGGCGAATTGCGCGCCTGAAGAGATTGCGCTGTCATAGGCATTGAAATACCCGGCAGGATAATCACTGCAAGAAAACACTGCCAGCTTGACCTGATCGACATTACCAACTGGCAGGGTACGGGTGCGGCCAACAGGGGAAACACTATTATTTGGTGCCACAAAGCGATAGTAATATTCAGTATTGGCAGCCAGGCCGGTGGCATCGACCTTGGCGGTAAATCCTGAACCGGAACTTGCTGTCACCTTGCCAGAAAACAGCACGGTAGAAAAACTGGCATCTGCTGCCATTTGCCAGGTCAGGTCCACGCTGGCATCGGTCGATATCTTGGCATGTGTCCACAAGATCACACGGTCCGCCAGAGGGTCGCCACTGGCCACGCCATAATTAAAGGCTGCCATTTCGCCATTCAATACTGTGGAAGAACCGCCGCAGGCAGTCAGCACACCACCCGATGCCATGACAGCAGCGACGGAAGACATCTTGATGACAAAGCCGCGTCTGGCGATATTTGCTGGCGCTTTTGAATTTTTCTTCTGATCGTTTTGCATCTGGCTACTCCCCTGGAAAAAGAGAGATAGTAGGATTACCTTATGTCAGGGATGTGACGCTGGTGACGATTCTTTGAAGAAAGTCTAGAGCGCAGGCTCTAGCTCATCAATAAGTCTCATCACACACTTGCGGAAAACTGGGCATAATGAGTTTTTCCAATTTTCCCGATATCCCACACTGCGAGGCTCCCATGATAGAAGTTCACCATTTAAAAGAATCACGCTCACGCCGTATCACCTGGTTGCTCGAAGAGCTGGGGCTGGATTACACCGTCATTTCTTACGACCGTGATCCCAAGACCCGCCTGGCACCGCCAGAACTGCAAAAAATACACCCGCTGGGCAAAGCCCCTGTTGTGCGTGATAAAGACCAGACCCTGATAGAATCCGGCGCCATCATCGATTACCTGATCCGCACCTATGGCAATGGCCGTCTTGCCCCTGCAGTGGACACGACTGACTACAACCGCTATGTGCAGTTCCTGCACTATGCCGAGGGTTCAGCCATGTTGCCGCTGCTGTTGAAACTGTATGTAAGCCGCCTGGGTGAAGCCGGTGCCCCCTTACACCCACGTATCAATGGCGAGGTGGCAAACCACTTCAGTTATCTGAATGGCGAACTGCAAGGCCGTGATTATTTTGTTGGCGACAGCCTGACAGGCGCGGACATACAATTGTCTTTCGCAGTACAATCAGCCGTGCGCGGTGCGGGCCGTGAAGCCTTTCCTAACCTGACACGCTTTGTTGATATGGTTGCGGCGCGTCCTGCCTATCAAAAAGCAGTAGAGAAATATAGTGAGTAATATTTGCAACCTGCAATTCGAGGATTAGAATTGACAGGCTAGCTTGCTTACTCTATCTTCGCACTGCGGCGTATCCTGCAAGCTGGCGCTCAAACGCAAGTCCATAGCGTCTCTGCGGGGTTACCCCGCGGGATAAAATTACCTGGTATTTCATCGCGTGAGCCTGCCTGCACTTCATGCAGGACAGCTCACACTATACGAGACTGGTTGCAGGCTCTGCGCCGCCCCCCCTAAATTACAT
Organism: Undibacterium sp. FW305-107; assembly: GCF_058788535.1. Lineage (NCBI taxonomy): Bacteria > Pseudomonadati > Pseudomonadota > Betaproteobacteria > Burkholderiales > Oxalobacteraceae > Undibacterium > Undibacterium sp. FW305-107. Next base: position 78,810 of record NZ_JBYTAV010000006.1, on the reverse strand, counting down.
TCATGGACACACCCAAGCAGGTCGCCTTAGCTATCGCCGATGCCTTACTGGCAGGCGAAGTCAGCCATATCGCCCTGATAAAAAACATGAGCTGGGTGTTGGGTAAAAAATGGCCTTGGATACCGTCACTGTGCCGAAAAATTGAACTGCATGCTGGCCCGCACTTTTATCATTACAGCCGCCATGAAATGGCTACATTGATACTGGATGACCATGGTTTCAACGACGCCTGGCGAAGTAAAGACAAACCTCAAGTCAAACAATATTGCCTGCAGCCAGCCATCGCACCAGAAAAACCGGCATGGTTGCAAGCCCTTGCCTTGCCTGAATTCAGCAATGCGGCTGATTTAGCCAGACACCTGAATCTGACAGTCAGTGAACTGGCCTGGTTTGCCGACCAATGGCGGCAGGATGCGCAAGCCTCACCACAACTCGGACACTACCATTACCGCTGGCTGGAAAAAGCAACTGGCGGCTGGCGTTTACTGGAAATACCCAAGTCACGCCTGCGCAATATACAAAGAAAAATCCTGCAACAGCTACTGAACCGGGTACCACCGCATGCAGCAGCGCAAGCATTCCAACTGAGCCGCTCCAGCCTCAGCCATGCAGCACAACACACGGGAAAGCGTGTCGTCGTGAGACTGGACTTGAAAGATTTTTTTACGAGTATTGCGGGTTCACGCCTGCATGCACTGTTTGCCAAACTGGGCTATCCGGAAAAAGTTGCGGGTACGCTGGCACGACTATGCAGCAACCGCACACCTACCGGTGTCGTCAAGAAAAAAACCGACAGCCCACTTGCCTCAGTCAGTTCTTCGCATCTCTTACGCAGCCTGCATCTACCGCAAGGTGCACCGACCTCGCCTGCCCTGGCCAATCTTTGTGCTTATCGTCTCGATATGCGCCTGCAAGCTTTGGCGGGCAGTATGCAGGCCAGCTATAGTCGTTATGCGGATGACTTGACATTTTCTGGCGATAAAAAATTTGAACAAAGTCTGGCACGCTTCATCCCGCAAGTGGCGGCCATTGCTGTAGAAGAAGGTTTTGTTTTGAACTACAAAAAGACCCGCATCATGCGAGCCGCGACGAGGCAGCAAGTTACGGGCATCGTCGTCAACAGCCATTGCAATATCAAGCGCACAGATTACGATGTCCTGAAAGCGATTCTGACTAACTGCCTGCGCAGTAACCCAGCTTCACAAAATCGCGAAGGACATATCGATTTTCGCGCTCATCTGGCAGGCAAGCTGGCCTATATGCACATGATCAATCCGGCACGCACGGCAAAACTGCAAACCCTCTTTGAGCAAATTAACTGGCCAGACGCACCGTTAAGAATTAACGACGGATTGCTGCCCATGCCAGCATCGCCCATCCAGCCAGGAATGCCACCCCACCTATCGGTGTAATCGCACCCAGTATGCGCACGCCAGTCAACGCCAGTGCATACAGACTACCGCTGAAAATAATGACCCCTGCCAACATGGCCCAGGCCGCCTTGCGCAACAAGGCATTATCCTGTTGCTGCAACATGATGCCCAGCACCAGCATGCCCAGACCATGCACCATCTGGTAAGTCACTGCCGTTTGCCATACCGCCAGCATGTCGGCACTCAACATCTGTTTCAAACCATGCGCACCAAAGGCACCGGCAGTGACACCTATGAACATGAGGATAGCGGCGATAGCAATGAAAGAACGTGCTTGCATGATGTGTCCAGAGATTTCAGTAAGACGCAATTGTAAGGCAAGATGAAATATGCTGATGTCAGCGCACTCATATACTCTTGAAATGGTTCGTTTTGACGAACCTGTATGTTGTTAACTAGACTGGAACTTGTTGACCATGGACAAAACCGAATTCATCTACCGCGTACAGTCAGCGTATCCGCGCATCTATCATGCCTGTCATGCGGATCACCAGCCAACGCCGGCAAGCGGAGTGGCTATATCACAACGTGATGCAACGATACTGGCGCATTTGAGTTCGATTGATGCCATGACCCAGGCGCAACTGGTCAGGCACCTGGGTATCACCAAGTCAACCATGTCGGAAGCGGTTAAATATCTGATGGCTCAGGGCTTGCTGGAAATGGAGATAGCAACAGACAGACGAGCCCATCTGTTACAGCTGACAGAAAAAGGCAGGGATGTGATGAGTAGAAGTTCAGTGCTGGAAGCAGACAAGCTGGCAGCCGTATTGGCTGAAATGACGGCAACAGAAATGGAACAGGCCATTGCCGGACTGGAATTGCTGGCGCAAGCCTGTTTCAGATTAACGATAAAAAGAGAGGATACCGAATGAAGTTTGCAATGATTGCTGTCAGCGTCATAATCGTGATCGCACTGATCGTTTTCACCCTGGGCATGCTGGCCCCCAGAGACCACAAGCTGAGCCTGACTCAGGATTACCCTGTTCCTGTCACCAGCCTGTATCAACTGGTACGCGATTATGAAGCATACCCAGGCTGGCGCACGGGTATCAAATCCATGCAAAAAGATGGGGAGCTGCGCTATATAGAAGAATCAGGTCACGGCAAAATCCCTTACCGGATTATTGAAGACAAAACCAATCTGTTGATCGTCTCGAAAATCGATGACCCCGCCTTGCCGTTTTCCGGCACCTGGACATTTGAGTTCAGTGATAAGAATGGCCATAGCCAATTGCGTATCACGGAAGCTGGCAGTGTGCCCAATCCCTTGATGCGCTTCTTCGCCACCTATGTGTTTTCGCATGAGAAAACCATGCGGACTTATCTGGACGATGTAGAAAGAAAGTTCAAACAGATAACCTGATCATTGCACCAAATAAAACAGGTCACCCATGGGCGACCTGTTTTGCCTTCTTACTACAATTCGATTAGTCCACTTTAAGCAGCTTTTTGCGCAGACTGTGCCGTATTGAATTCAGCAATCAGCGTTGCTTCCTTGGCTTTGGCTGCCTTGAAATGCCTTTCCTTGACATGACCATAACCGCGTATGTCTTCAGGGATGCTGGCGATCGCCACTGCCTTGGACAGATTGTCAGCATTCAGTAAAGGCAACAGCTTGTTCAAGGTTTGCTTGTACTCAACTGGCAAGGCACGTTCCATCTTGCGTTCTTCGGTGTAACCAAAGATATCAAATGTGCCGCCACGCAGGGACTTGAACTTGGCCAGTACGCCGAATGCTTTCATCATCCATGGACCAAACTGCTGCTTGATCAAATGGCCCTTGTCATCACGCTTGGCCAGCAATGGCGGTGCGAGGTGGAAGTTGATGGCATAGTCACCTTCAAACATGTCGGCAATTTTCTTTTGAAACTTGCCGTCGGTGTACAGACGTGCGACTTCATATTCGTCTTTGTACGCCATGAGTTTGAACAGGTATTTCGCTACTGCTTCTGTCAGGCGCAAAGGCTTGTTGCCATCGACGAGTTTGCTTTCTGCTGCTTTGACTTGCGCAACAAACTCACTGTACCGGCTGGCGTAAGCGGCATCCTGGTAATCGGTCAGGAAAGCCACGCGCTTGTTGATGGTGTCATCCAATGTAGGTGCGCGCTTCAGTTCTATGACTTGAGCCGGAGTCACCAGCCGCTGCACCGCTGCCAGATCATGCGCAGCCAGACGGCCCCAGTTAAATGCCTGCTTGTTGAAGTCTATCGATACGCCATTGAGTTCAATCGCGCGCATCAGGGCGACTTCTTCCAGCGGCACCCAGCCTTTTTGCCAGGAATAACCAAGGATGAACATATTGGTGGCGATATTGTCACCCATCAAGGCAGTGGCTATCGAGGCTGCGTCGATCAGATCGACACGGTCGGCACCGCAGGCTTTACGGATATCATTCTCTGCCGATTCAGCCGGGAATTGCCAGTTCGGATTCTTGATGAAAGTGGATGTAGGCGAACCATTCGCATTGATGGCGGCGTGGGTACGGCCTTCACCCATGCGTGACAAGGCGTCCTTGCCTGCCGTCACGATCAGATCACAGCCTATGACCAGATCAGCCATACCTGTGCCTACACGTGTTGACTGTATGTCGTCCGCATGGTCAGCCAGGCGCACATGCGACATCACCGCGCCACCTTTTTGTGCCAGACCTGTCATGTCCAGTACGGAACAGGCTTTGCCCTGCAAATGCGCAGCCATCGCCATGATCTGGCCGATGGTGATGACGCCAGTACCGCCTACACCGGTAACCAGTACACCGAAAGGTGTTTTGGTATCAGGCAGAGCTGGATAAGGCAGGGCATTCACGTCGAGTGCATTGCCTGGTTCTATCTTGGTTTTTGCCGGTTTTTTGAGTTTGCCACCTTCAACGGTGACAAAGCTGGGGCAGAAACCGGTGACGCAGGAAAAATCCTTGTTGCAGGAAGACTGGTTGATCTGGCGCTTGCGACCGAATTCGGTTTCCAGCGGCTCTACTGACAAACAGTTGGATTGCACTGAACAATCGCCACAACCTTCACACACAGCTTCATTGATGACTGCACGTTTGGCAGGGTCAGGGAAGCCAGGTTTGCCATCCTTGTCGATTTTTTTCCTGCGGCGGCGTTTTTCAGAAGCGCAGGTCTGGTCATAAATCATCGCAGAGACACCCTTGGCGACGCGCAGTTCGCGTTGCACGGCATCGAGTTCACTACGGTGACGCACCGTCACACCAGCCGCCCACGGATAATTCGCGCCATATTTTTCTGGCTCGTCAGTGACGACGATGATAGGGCCCACGCCTTCAGCAGCGATCTGGCGCGAGATCATGCCTGGGTCCAGCGGGCCATCAAACTCCTGTCCACCCGTCATGGCAACGGCATCATTGAACAGGATTTTGTAAGTGATATTGACTTCACCGGATACCGCAGCGCGTATCGCCAGCAAACCAGAGTGATAGTAAGTACCATCACCGAGATTACAGAACACATGGTTCTCGGTCGTGAATGGTGCCTGGCCTACCCAGGTCACGCCTTCTGCACCCATGTGGGTGAAGGTGGAAGTTTCTCGGTCCATCCATGTGACCATGTAATGGCAACCAATACCGGCCAGGGCACGGCTACCTTCCGGCACTTTGGTGGAAGTATTGTGAGGGCAGCCGGAACAGAAATGCGGCACGCGGTCTTTATTAGGGTCAGGCTTGGAAACGGTATTGAGCATCGCCTCTTTGGCTTCCAGATAGGCTACGCGCTCTTTCACGCGTTGCTCTACCGGGTGACCAGCGAAGTAGCGGCTGATGCGCGAAGCAATCGCGCGGGCAATTTGCGCCGGGCTCAGTTCATAGGTCGCTGGCAGCAACCATTCACCATGGCCGGAACCATGCAGATTACTCCATTCGCCGCTGTCATCGAACTTGCCAACCACGCGTGGGCGAACTTTGTCTTCCCAGTTATACAACTCTTCTTTTAAAGCGTATTCAAGGATCTGGCGTTTTTCTTCAACCACCAGGATTTCTTCCAGGCCGGTGGCGAATTCACGCACACCTTCAGATTCCAGCGGCCAGGTCAGGCCTATCTTGTACAGGCGTATGCCTATGTCCTTGGCGACTTGCTCGTCGATACCGAGGTCGGCCAGTGCCTGACGGGTATCGAGATAGGATTTACCGGCAGTGATGATGCCTATCTTGGCAACCGGGCTATCCCAGATGATTTTATTGAGCTTGTTGGCACGCGCATAGGCCAGCGCCGCATACCATTTGTAGTTATTCATGCGGATTTCTTGCGCCAGCACCGGGTCTGGTGTGCGGATGTTCACGCCATCAGCGGGCAAGACAAAGTCGTCAGGAATAATCGGTTTTACGCGGTCCGGGTCGATATCGACCACGGCACCGGATTCCACGATATCTGTCACGCATTTCATCGACACCCACAGGCCGGTATAGCGCGACATGGCGATGCCATGCAGGCCATAGTCCAGATACTCTTGCACGGTAGATGGATACAACACCGGAATACCACAGGCTTTGAGGATATGTTCACTCTGATGCGCTGCCGTGGAAGACTTGGCGGCATGATCATCACCCGCCACGACCAGTACCCCGCCATGTTTTGATGTTCCTGCCAGGTTCGCGTGCTTGAACACATCACCACAACGGTCTACGCCAGGGCCTTTGCCGTACCACATGGCAAACACGCCATCATATTTCGCACCCGGGAACATATTCACCTGTTGCGTACCCCACACAGACGTAGCGGCCAGGTCTTCATTCACGCCCGGGTGAAATTTCACATGGTGTTTAGCCAGATGTTTTTTCGCCTTGGCAGCAGTCAGATCGACATTGCCCAGAGGTGAGCCACGATAGCCACTGATATAGCCGCCGGTATTGAGGCCTGCTTTTTCATCAGCCTGACGCTGCAACATCATCAGGCGTATCAGGGCTTGGGTGCCGGTCATGAAAGCGCGGCCGCGCTCCAGCGTGAATTTATCGTCCAGGGAAATATTGTTGTCGATCAGCGCCTGCTGCTCGGCTTTGAGGGGTGCGTTCATGGGGTCTCCGTGCTTTTTATCGTATGGCAATGGTGTGCGCAATAAAACAGAATCACCTTGTGAGTGAATCATATACTTATTAGAACTCATTTCACAAATAGGAGCGAAATGCTTCTATTTGTGAAATGAGTTCTTGGTAGCTTGACTTTGTAAGGGATAAGCAAGTTCAAGCTACCATGATATGGATCGCACATTAACACGCTGTACTGCCCGTCCCAATGGACAGTGGCACACAAAAAGACCAGTACAGTATGACTGACACTTTCGAAAAGTGTACTGGTCAATCTCCATTCAATCATGAATTTGCTTTTTTTGCATTTAATTTCTATCGTATCAATGACAGTAATCTGGGAGAATAGATTTAAGCAGTAACATATAAGTAGACTCACAGAAGCAGGCTCAAATAAGCAGACTCAAATAATAAACAGGACTACGTCATTGGGGTGGTTTGCGTCAGTCCGCATAGAGGCAAGGAAAATCATGTCCGGGAACAAAGCAACGCTGGTCGATAAAATCATGTATCCCTGTACAGTTTTGATGAGCAAACTCAGTTTGCGCACCAAACTGCTAGGCATATTTATTATTTTACTACTACCTTTGTTGTTTTTTGCCAGCCTTACCCTGAACCAGATACGGACAGATGCCATCAATGCCCATGCCGGTCTGACAGGCGTGGAAGCGAATGGCCTGATCATGAAAGTGATCATCCAGACACAAAAACACCGTGGCCAGGTCAACTTGAAGCTGGCCGGCGAAAAACTGGATGAAGATTTGGCAAAAACCCGGAGCGAGTTAAAAAACAGCCTGGGCCAGCTAGACCAGTTCTTGCTCAATAATCCGGACCTGGCCTTGCAGGGCTCATGGAAGGCCAGTGCTGATGAATTGCAACAACTGGTGGCTGGCCAGGTTGCTGCCAATGTTAAAGACAATGTTGCCCAGCATAGCCGCCTGATCAGGCAAAGCCTGCAATTTTCTGCCCTGCTCAGTGAAAAAACCGGCTTGCTGACAGATACGCAAAGCGCCAATTTTCTTTTGCTGGATATCTCCATACGTAAAATGCCAGCCTGGATAGAGCATCTGGCGCTGTTACGCGGGCTGGGTGCCAGCTATATAAAAACCGGGGCTATGGAATTCCCTGAAAAAGCAGGCATAGTCTCCCGGCTGGATGCCTTGCAGGCTGCCATGAACGGTGTTGCCGATCTGGATGAAGCGATGAAGCGTGCTGGTGTGAACGTGAACACGGCAGAGCAGGCGGCCTTCGAGGCATCACAGGCTTTTGCCGCGCTGGCCAGAAAAAACCTGCTGGCAGAAAGTATCAGCGGCGATGCCAATGCCTACTTTGCGCAAGGTACGCAAGCCATAGAAAAGACCCTGGCCCTGCAAACCCAAATGCAAGGCAAGCTGGCTGAGGTATTAAAAGACAGAAGCAGCCAAATGGACTTTTACCAAAGCCTGCTGAGTCTGGGCATAGGCCTTATCGTCGTCCTCAGTTGCTATCTGGCACTGGGATTTTATCGTGGCTTCATGTCCGCCCTGAACCAGGTCGGGCGCTCGGCCCATGCCGTTGCTGCAGGTGACCTGACTAACCACATACGTATTACCGGTAAGGATGAGCTGGCAAAAACCGGTAATTTGCTGGAAGCCATGAATGGCAATTTATCCAAACTGGTGGCGAATGTACGCAGCAATGCCAGCATGGTGGCGCAGTTGGGCGAGGGCCTGGCCACCAATATCAGTGATCTGACCATCAGGACCGAGCAACAGGCATCCAGCCTGGAAGAGACATCTGCCAGTGTGGATGATCTTGCAGATACCGTGAAAAAGAATGCCGACAGTGCCAGGGCAGTCGATAATCTGGCAGCAAATTTGCGCCTGATTACAGAGTCAACTGGCGATGACATGCGCGCCGCTGTTGACTCCATGAATGGCATACACCAGAGCGCCCGCAAGGTACAGGAAATTGTCAGCCTCATCGATGGCATTTCTTTCCAGACCGATATCCTGGCCCTGAATGCAGCGGTAGAAGCTTCTCGTGCCGGTGAACATGGCCGCGGTTTTGCCGTTGTCGCCAGCGAAGTGCGCAGCCTGGCACAACGCAGCGCAGATTCAGCGCGTCAGATCCGGCGTTTGATTGATGATTCTGTACACAGGGTGGATCAGGGCGTCCACCAGATCAGCAATGTCAACCAGACCCTGACAGAAATTGTAAGTGGCATCCGTGACCTGGCAAATAACATCAATGCTATTTCTGTCGCCTCCAGTGAACAAAGCAATGGTTTGTCGCAAATTTCAGAAGCCTTGCGCCATCTGGATGGCATCACGCAAAGCAATGCACAGATGGCAGAACAGGCAAAACATGCCTCTATCAGCCTGGAAGACAAGGCTCATGCCCTGACCAGAGCCGCATCAGCCTTCAAATTATTGCAGGGTACGGCAGATGAAGCTTATGCGCTGGTCAAGAAAGCCGTGGCTGTTTATCACTCCAGGGGCAGGCCAGCCCTGCAAATCATCACGGCCAATGCCGATAAACTGTATGCCGACCGTGACATGTATGTATTTGCCTTTGACCGCAATGGTCAATACCTGGCTTTTGCCGGCAATGCAGCCAAACTCAAGGTCAACCTGTTTCATGTCGATGGCCTGGATGGCCGCAAGCTGGTACGTGATGCGTTTGCCTTGCCGGAATCTGGCGGCTGGGTCAATTACACTATCGTCAACCCGGTCTCGAAAAAGACTGAGGCCAAAACCTCTTATATAGAAGCAGTGGAAGACAATCTGGTGCTGGGTTGTGGTGTCTATCAAGTGGAGTGAAGCTTCAGGTGCCATGGTATGTCACGACTGAGGATATAATCACAGCATGAAACTCAAATTCACCAAAATGCATGGTGCGGGTAATGATTTTGTCGTTATCGATGCGATTAACCAGCACATCAATTTCACCCCTGCGCAGTGGCGGCTGATTGCTGACCGCCGTTTTGGCATAGGCGCAGACCAGATCCTGGTGGTAGAACGCCCTGAAAGCCAGGATGTAGACTTCCGCTACCGCATCTATAACGCTGATGGTGGCGAAGTCGAACAATGTGGCAATGGCTCACGCGCCTTTGTCCAGTTCGTCATAGAAAAAGGCCTGACCAGCAAATCGACCATACGGGTACAGACCATGTCCGGCATCATAGAGCCGCGCATGGGGGAAGATGGCAAAATCACGGTCAATATGGGTGCGCCAATACTGGATGCAGCCCAGGTGCCATTCAATACCGAAGGTCTGGAACCCAGACCTGAAGGGAATGACAGCTTGTGGCCACTGGACATCAATGGCAGGCAGGTATGGATTTCTGCCGTTTCCATGGGTAATCCGCATGCGGTGCAGGTGGTTGCCTCGGCAGATGACTTCCCGGTCGCTGTTGATGGCCCCTTGATAGAACATCATGCGCGCTTTCCACGCAGGGTAAACGCTGGCTTCATGGAAGTGGTGAACCGCCAGCATGTGCGCCTGCGCGTGTTTGAACGTGGCGCAGGAGAAACCCTGGCCTGTGGCACCGGTGCCTGTGCTGCCGCTGTGGCGGGCCTGCGCCGTGGCTTGCTTGAAAGCCCGGTACGTGTCAGCATGCGCGGTGGTGAACTCTCCATCGCCTGGGATGGCGAAGGCCAGCCAGTATTTCTCAGCGGTCCGGCAGTGACCGTCTTTGAAGGCGAAATTAATTTAACAGAAACATAATGAATTCAACTGATATCGCCACCTACCTGATACAGCATCCGCATTTTTTTGAAGAACATGCGGAATTGCTGGGCTCGATCAAACTGACCAGTCCTGTCATGGGACGTGCCATTTCCTTGCAGGAAAGGCAGATGGAAGTCGTCCGCGAAAAATATCGCGGCCTGGAATTGCGCATGGCAGACTTGCTGCGCATCGCAGAAGAAAACCATGACATCAGCCAAAAGTTCCAGACCTGGACGCGCGCCCTGCTACTGGCCCGCAATGATGTCGACCTGCCCCATGTGCTGACCCAGGGTTTGCAGGATATCTTCAATTTGCCTCACGCTACCCTGCGCTTGTGGGATGTGGCAGAAGATTATGCCCACACCTGGTTTGCCAGCACCACCAGCGATGATGCACAGTTGTTTGCCAAGGGCCTGACCACGCCTTATTGCGGCAAGAACCATGATTTTGAAGCCGCAGGATGGATAGAAACTGATCAGCCGGTCGAATCACTGGCCATGCTGCCTTTGCGTTTATCTGGCACTGGCCCGACTTTTGGCTTGCTGGTACTGGGCTCGCCCGATCCCAATCGCTACACCAAGGACATGGCAACTGATTTCCTCAGCAAGATTGCGGACACCAGCAGCGCCGCTTTAAGTTGCCTGGTGGATATCTAAGGCCGTTCAGCCGCAAGAGGTCTACATGAATGCGCAAGATGAGTACCTGAGCCTGTATCTGGAAGTCTTGCGCAGTCAAAGGCAATTGTCACAGCACACGCTGGACAGTTACCTGCTGGATTTGCGCGAGCTCATCAAACTCGCTGACCAGTCCGGGAAAACCGATCTGGCAAGCCTGACTACCCATCACATACGCCGCTTCGCTGCCCAAATGCATGCAGGTGGACAAAACGCCCGCAGCATTGCCCGCAAACTATCGAGCTGGCGTGGCTTTTACCGCTGGCTGACAGAAGAACGTGATCTGGCCGCCAACCCGGTTGAAGGTGTGCGTTCCCCCAAGAAAAGCAAACCCTTGCCCAAAGCTCTGGGGGCAGATGATGCGGTGCGCCTGGTGGCGCATAAAGGTGGTGATCAGCCAACCGCCCGCGCCAACCGGGCCATGTTTGAACTCTTGTATTCCAGTGGTTTGCGGGTGTCTGAACTGGCCAGCCTGGATGTGGCAGCGGTCACAGAGCCTGGTTATAGCTCGGCTGGCTGGGTCGATATGCAAGAAGCCGAAGTCCGCGTCACTGGTAAAGGCGGTAAGCAACGCATAGTCCCGGTGGGCAAACCCGCGCTGGATGCATTGCATGACTGGCTGGCAATACGGCCAACACTGCTCAAGGCTGACCCGCACCCGCTGTTTTTAACAGAACGCGGCACCCGCATTTCTGTTCGCCTGATACAACTGCGCCTGAAGGCGCATGCACAAAGCCTGGATATACCGGCCAACGTGCATCCACACATGTTGCGGCACTCATTTGCCTCACATGTCTTGCAATCTTCCGGTGACTTGCGTGCCGTTCAGGAAATGCTGGGTCACAGCTCTATTGCGGCAACCCAGGTTTACACTTCTCTGGATTTCCAGCATCTGGCAAAGGTCTATGACCAGACGCATCCCCGCGCCAAGAAATAAGCTGTAATTAGCTTAGCGTAATACCATTTCTACACGTCTGTTTTTGGCGCGGCCAGCATCTGCTGCATTGGAAGCACGCGGTGCGAGTGGGCCGACTCCTTTGGCGATCAGACGGGCATCGGCAATGCCATAGCCTTTGAGAGCATCGACCACTGCCTGGGCACGCTTGCCTGACAGTGTCATATTGTAGTCAAGCACGCCCTGGGTGTCGGTATGGCCGACGATATAGACAGCGGCGGTATTGGCTTTCAGGTATTTCACCATTTCATCTAGCTGGGGTTTGGATTCTGGCTTGATGATGGCTTTGTCGGTATCAAAATACAGGCCGTAAAAACTGACTGCACCATTGGCTGCCAGTTCCTTGCTGATGGCATCGGCATCGACAGTGACGATCTTTTGCTCCATGGTTTTTGGTTCCAGCACTTCCACCAGCACGGATACGCGGTCGCTCAGGCTGTCGGTGATATCGCCCATGCTGCCGCCAGAATTCAATGCGGCATACACGCCCACATAGGTAGTGGCAGCACCCGCCCCTTTTTGCAACAGGGCATAACGGATATCCTTGGCACCATCAAACACTGCCTGGACAAAACGGTTGCGGTCATTATCGTAACCCTCACCCTGCACCTGGGTGCGCTTGTCATTCCAGTGATATTTCAAGACCTTGAAGGAGGGACCGCAGCTATCGTTATCACACTGGAATACCGGCTTAAAACCCTTGCTGGCGAGGTTGTCAGTGAAATTGCGGAACACTTCCAGCGATGAGCGCCCTTTGGGTGCCAGATACACAGTACGCGTCAATGCCCCTTCTGCTTTTTGTATTTTGGAAAATTTCTTGTTGCTGCTGTAGTCAGGCTCAGTCGCCGCACCAGCCGGGAAGGAAATCTCGTCAAATGCTTTTTGTGTCTGCAGCAAGATGCTGGAGCCCTGGTAACGCCCGGTCAGGGGATGGTCCTTGGCATTTGGTGCGTCTGTCTTGAATATTTTTTCGTAAGCGGGATCCGCCGCAGCAAGGACCAATGAACTAATCAACAGGGACAGGATGAGCAAAGATGATTTCAGCGCATTGTGCATGATGTGCCAGGCTCCTGGAAAATGTGGTTTTCAACAATAGCTTGTTAATGTAGCACAGGATATTTTTGGAAAGTGGGTAGTGATACTTAGAACTCATTTACAAGCTTGTTTACAACCTGGCTCCTGAAAAGAAAAAAGCAGCGATCCCGCTGCTTTTCTCTTACCTCAACACATTAAACCACTATTTAGCCAGCTTGACACTGCTGACATCAGCAGTCAGGTAACCAACCGCAGACGCGAAACGGTCTTTGTAGTTGGCACGTACCAATGGGTCCAGCGTAGGCTTGACGATGGAGTGGATAGCCAGCCAGTCACCTGCGTGCTGGAAGTTGCTGGTGATATATGTCCAGCCATTCAGATCATCCACTACTGACAAGCCTGTCGCTTCAGCACCGGAAGGCATGGAAGCGATGCGTGACAATTTCTTGGTATCGACGTTATAAGCCCACAGGAAGTTATTCACGTGATAGCCACTGTCTTCACCGATGAACAGGGTGCGCAGTTTTTCTGAGAATTTCAGATTATCAGGTGCGCCGATCTTGTCTGGATTTGCTGTATTGCCGAGTGCATCAGAAGTGATATCTTCACCGATCAGCAGGGTTTTGGTTACTGTAGGTACCCATTCACTATTGATGGCAGCACCGGCAGTATCTTTCTGGCCGCCGGCCAGGGTGTGGGCCAATACTGCACCGGCATTCACGGCTTTTTCCAGCGTCACACCAAAGGCTTCATTCCAGGCTGCATTGCCACGTACCATGGAACTTTGCATGTTTTGCAAAGCCGAGTAAGCGATCTTGTCCTTGGCATTGACTGTCGTACCTTCGAGCTTGGTCAGGGCCATGCTGCCACCCATCAATGCTGCATAACGATGGGTTTCCAGGAAGGCTGCTGCTTTGTCCATACCCGGCTTGATCTTGATCCATTGCACTTTGCCGCTGTAGTAAATCTTGGTGAAGGTCGCATCCTTAGGATCGGCTGTTGCCACTTCCATGATGTCAGCAGGCTTCAGGGTATTTGCCAGGGTTTCGATTTCTGCGCTGGTGGCAGAACCGAGCTTGATCCAGGTCAGTTGCGCACCGGCAGCGGCTGGGTCGATAGAAAAACCAGCACCGATCTTGGCAACATACAGGGAACCGGAAGACAGGTCTTTTTCTTTGTCTGCCACGAAAATGAAGATGGCACCGTTGGTGGCATCATCACCCATCAGTGCAGTACGGTTGTCAGGCATGACTTGTACCAGTTCATGTGACAGACGGCCCATGCAGTAATGTTTTTTGGCTGTACCAGTACCGTCAGGATTGACAGTGATTTCTGGCATGTGGCCGTAGTGGTAAGGATTGGCCTTGTTTTCATCGCCAAACAGGTTTGCACTATAGGCTTTGAACTGGGTATTGGTGGAGATGGTGAACGCATCCGGCTCATATTCTTCACTCGACAGATGGGTGCCCCATGGGGACAAACTCGCACCGCAAGTGATCCACAAGCCATTGACCTTGGACATATCAACATTGTGGTATTTCACCAGAGACAATTTGCCGGTAGCCTGGTCTTGATCCAGCGTCAATACGGCGATAGGGGAAGGTAGTTTGCCGTACATATCGGTCGTACCATCTTGCGCCCAGGTGGTGTATTCAAATTGCACGACAGCGAATACTGCCTTGCCTTTAATTCCTGTGACTGTAGGGTTTGCTACTGCCAGCAAAGATGTACCGTCTGGAGAATCAGAGAAGAACTGGCGTTCTTTGCCAGCCACTGTCTTGTCGATGATAGGCTTGTTATTGATATCGTAGTAGCCGCCCGCCAGAATAGTGCCGCCGCTGCCATTTGGCACCAGATCACCAGTCAGGAAGAAAGGCTGGTAAGCCAGTTTGAAAGTTTGCGAGCTATTGTCGCTGAAGTTGACACTCAGTGTCGAACCCACGGTCGTAGTCGCCATTGCTGCTGCGTTTGCCAAAGATGGCGCTGGCATGGCGGTAAATTCGGCACCGATAAAATTCGCAGCGACTGGCGTTACAGTTGCTGGAACTGTTGCACTTGAGCTACCGCCACATGCACTCAGCAATGAGGCCGTGGAAAATGCACCCAGCGGCAGCAAAGGAGCGCCAGCGAGGAATTTAAGTGCCTGACGGCGACCGGCTTGAGGTTGATCTGACATGATTCGAATTCCAAAAGTTGATTGCGACAAAATGAGCCAACCGGAGACTGAAAGGTCGCCAATTGCGCGCCTGAATTTGCGATTAAAACCTTGCTATGAGTATGGGCAAGTTCGGGCAGGAGTATAAGAAGTGAATATGACAGGCAAGTGAAACGCAGGATTTTTTCTGAGCAAACCCAAAAAGTCATGAATCACATACTTTTGCAACTCAATTGCATTTTTGAGGCATAATGAGAACATACAGGCAGCGCACAGCATGATCCTGTGCCTGCCGGCAAACGATGGACTTACTATGAAATCACCCTCTACCAGAGCCAAACCGGCCACAACTGCCCATCATCAGGGATCAGCCTCAATCCTGCTGTCAGGAGCTGGCGTGCGCGTGACCGAAGCGCGCCTGAATGTCTTGTCTGAACTCTTGTCCAGCCAGCGCGCCTTGTCACATCTGGAAGTACAGGACGCCTTGCCAGAAATGGACAGAGTCACCTTGTACCGCGCACTGGATTGCCTGACCGATGCCGGGCTGGCACATAAAATTTCTGGCGACGACAGGGTGTTTCGTTATAGCACTGGCAGTGAAACTGCAGGCAACAAGAATCATCCGGCACAGCATCAGCACGGACATTTCAAATGCACACGCTGTGCCAGGGTATTTTGCCTTGACGATGCAAAACAACCGGCTGGTTTGCGTGAGCAATTGCAGGCCACCTTGCAGACCACACTGGGACGCGGCTTTCAAAGTCACGACATAGAGCTGACCATCAAGGGCTGGTGCGCCGACTGCGCTAAATAAGCGAGCTTACGCAAATCCGTACATCAAAGTATTAGAGAAAAAATCATGGCATTAATCCCTACCACTATCCTCACCGGCTTTCTGGGTGCAGGTAAAACCACACTGCTAAATCGCATTCTGCAAGAAGATCACGGTCATAAGATTGCTGTCATCGAAAATGAATTTGGCCAGGAAAACATAGACAATGAAATCCTGGTGCAGGACAGCAATGAGCAAATCGTGGAAATGAATAATGGCTGCGTCTGTTGCACGGTACGCGGTGACCTCATCGTTGCGCTGAGCAAGCTGATGCAGCAAAAGAATGAAGGCAAACTGAGTTTTGACCGCGTCATCATAGAAACCACAGGCCTGGCCAACCCTGGCCCAGTAGCGCAGACTTTTTTTGTCGATGAAGAAGTCGGCACTTATTACATGCTAGACGCGGTTGTTACGGTAGTCGATGCCCGCCACGGCATGCAGCAACTGGATGAACATGAAGAAGCCCAGCGCCAGGTTGGCTTTGCCGACAAGATACTATTGTCGAAAACTGATCTGGTCGATGCAGAAGCAGTGAAGACATTGCGTGCCCGCCTGGCGCGCATGAATCCGCGTGCACCGATCACTGCCGTGGATTTTGGCAAGATTGCCATCAGTGAAGTGCTGGACCTGAAAGGCTTCAACCTGAATGCCAAGCTGGATCTCGACCCCGACTTCCTGCGTGCTGAAGAAGCGGAGCATGAACATGAGGCTTGCACTGAAGATTGCACCCATGAACACCACCATCACGAAGAGCATGGTGAGCACGGTGACCATGCTCCACACGTACACAATCATCATCACGCCCATCATTCCGACGATATCGCCGCCTTCGTCTTCAAAAGCACGCGCCCCTTCAATACCGGGCAACTTGACGAATTTCTCGGTGGACTGGTGCAAGTCTTTGGGCCACGCATGTTGCGCTATAAAGGCGTATTACTGATGGAAGGAGCAGACCGCAAGGTCATCTTCCAGGGCGTGCATCAAATCATGGGAACTGATATCGGTGCCAAGTGGGGAGAAAATGAGTTGCGCGAAAGCAAGATGGTATTTATTGGCAAAAATCTACCTAAAGACATATTTATTGAAGGTTTGGAGCATTGTTTGGTATAAACTAGCGGGCTATTGAAGTCAGACGTTGTCTGTCGTGCAAGTGGCATTCATGCAAATGTCATTTACTTTATCAATAAGGGGAGGATAATTGTCTGGAGCAAATGTTGTTTCAGATTTGTTCTATGTATTAACCCGTCGTATCGAAAGTTAGCGAAGTGGCAACTAAATCACCTAAATCGACTGCTACAGTCAGCGCACCTGAAGCTCTGCTCACAGAGGAAGAAATCCTCAAGATGGGCGAGAAGGACTATATGAACGCTGCACAACTGGCATTTTTCAAGGCCCGTTTGCAGCAGCTTGAGAAGGATTTATTGAAGAACGCCGACGAAACTACCGAGCATCTTCGTGAAACCGTATTAGTACCAGATCCGGCAGACCGTGCCACGATAGAGGAAGAACATGCGCTGGAATTGCGCACCCGCGATCGTGAACGCAAATTGCTGAAAAAAGTACAGCAATCCATCAATAGTATTGATGAAGGCGATTACGGCTGGTGCGAAGAAACCGGTGAACCAATTGGTGTACCACGCCTGCTGGCGCGTCCGACAGCGACCCTGTCACTGGAAGCACAGCAAAGACGTGAAATGAAGCAAAAACTGTACGGCGACTGAGTATTAGTCCTTATTAGCTTCTCGTTAGCTAATATTTATAGCGCTTCTGATTTGCAAAAGCGTGCGGTGGCAACTGCGCGCTTTTTTATTTGAATTGAATGCAACCATGTTGCAAGACATTGAACTTTTATTGGATAATTCTTTCCAAGCCATGCTGCTGAAAGACATGCGGCTGTCATAATGGCAATGTACTGTCGGTTTTTTGCTACATATTTTCAAGTATTTTTGAACCTGAATTTGACCCGGTATCAACTGGAAATTTAACCCAAGATGTTACGCAACTCCCAGATCAACATGAAAAACAGCAAGCGATGGTTGCTGTGTGTCCTGTTGCCTGCACTGTTATTTACACAGTGGCTGGGGCTGGCGCATCGCATCTCACATGCGGGCGGGATTGCTAACCAGTCATCCTCCAGTGTTGTGCAGCAAACTGCGCAACTGGGTTCTTTACTGTTCGGTAGCCAGGATGAGAATAGCAATACCCTGCATTCCTGTGCCTTATATGATGCCGTCAGTGCCGCTGAATTTCTGCAGCATGTGCCGGACGCCATCAGGTTCTTGTCCGGCAAGGCCATCGTCAGCCTGAACCCGGCCATACTGAGCTGGCATGCCCTGCTGCAAGTCCCTTTTTCCTCCCGCGCCCCGCCTTCCCTGTTTGCCTGATCAGCACCAGAACATCCTGATGGATGCTTCTGGCTATTTGATTTTCAGATGCAGCTTTGCGTCTGAATTGTCGCCGTTCTTTGCATCAATTCGCAAACAGGAAATAACATGGTTTTTCAACGCACTCTGATCGCCAGCGCAGTGCTGGTACTTTTGACGCCTATTACTCAGCTTGTCCAGGCACAATCCCAAACTGATTCTGCAAACGGTACTATCAATACCGTTACCGTCACTTCAAATCCCATCAGCTCTGATGAGAATATGCAAGTGCTTACTCCAGCCAAAATATTGTCAGGACAAGAACTCAGAGCCAAGGTTGGCACTTCACTGGGCGATACCTTGGGAGCCGAACTCGGCGTATCCGCATCCGGTTTTGGTGCTGGCGCATCGCGCCCCATCATCCGTGGCCTGGAAGGCCCGCGCGTCAAGATCCTGCAAAATGGCATGGGTGTAGCTGACGTTTCCAGCCTGTCAAATGATCATGCCGTCGCCAGTGAAAGTGCAACTGCGCAACAGATAGAAGTCTTGCGCGGTCCAGCGGCCTTGCTATACGGCAGCGGTGCCATTGGTGGTCTGGTGAATGTCATCGACAACCGCATACCAACTATCCTTAACAGGAAAATGACAGGCGAAGGCGAAGTACGTCTGGGCAGCGTGAATCAGGAAAAGAGTCTGTCGTTCTCGCTTGATGGCTCCAGCGGCGTGATTGGTCTGCATGCAGACGGTGCCAGCCGTGAAACGGGCAACTATAAGATACCTGGCAATATCTCTTTGAGTGACCCCGCTTCAGGTGGTGGCCGCGTGCCGTCCAGCTTCACACGCGAATCTTCGCTGGCTTTGGGTGCGTCTGTCATACAGTCCTGGGGTTATGTAGGTGCCGCAGTACAAACCCTGAATGACCACTATGGCATACCAACGGCAGAACGCTCTTTCATCGACTTGAAGCAAAACCGTCTCGACATTGAAGGTTTGCTCAATTCACCATTGAGCGGTTTCGATACGCTGAAATACAAATTCAGTGCCACTGATTACAAACATACAGAAAAAGCCGAGGACGGTACGCCTGTCACAGACTTCAAGAACCAGATGCTGGAAAGCCGCATCCTCCTGTCCCATCCGTCCTGGGCGGGCTGGCAAGGTAGCTGGGGTCTGCAGACCGAACAGGTGAAATTCTCTGCCCTGTCGGCCGAGACAGGTCGTGCCGACACGGTACCGAGTACAAAATCCAACTCTGTCGCCTTGTTCTTTGTCGAGCAAAAGCAGATTGCCGATGTCATGGCCAGCACAGGCATGCGTTTTGAAAATGTGAAGCGCACACCAGATGCCATTACTGGCCTGAAAGCGCGTGAATTCAATTTATTCTCGGCTTCTGTCGGTGGTTTATGGCAATTCGACAAATCTTATGGCGCAGGCCTGAGCCTGTCATGGGCGCAACGTGCCCCGGCGACAGAAGAATTGTATTCAGCCGGGCCGCATGAATCGACGGCTACTTTTGATATCGGCAATGCTGATATGAAGAAAGAAGCTTCGCGCAATCTGGAATTCAGCCTGCAAAAAACCCATGGTCTGTTGCGCTGGAAGATCAATGCCTTCCTGAATAAGGTTAACAATTACATCTACGGCCATACCAATGGTATCAAGGTAGATGAAGCAGGGGTCCCTGATGCTGACGCAGAATTTACCTTGCGCAACTGGTCACAGGCATCTGCCACCATACGTGGTGGTGAGGCCGAGATCAGTTACAACCTGCTGGGTGAAGGCTGGTCGGGCCGTGCCTTTGCCGATTACTCACGCGGCAGCCTGGACAATATGGGCAACTTGCCCCTGCAACCAGCGACACGTGGCGGCTTTGATATCGGCTATCGCTCTGGTGGCTGGCGTGCTGGCGTGGATGTCTTGCATGCCTTGCGTCAGGACAGGCTGGCCAGTTTTGAAGGTTTTGTTACACCGGCTTATACCAAGGTCGATACCAGCCTGACTTACACCCATCCTTATCAGAATATGCAGCTGACCTGGTTCTTGATGGCGAAGAATTTGCTGAACCAGGATATCCGTCTTTCTACTTCAGTTTTGAAAGAAACCCTGCCACAACCCGGCAGAAATGTCATGGCAGGATTGCGCGTCAGCTTTTAATGTTAAAAAATCAGCTAAGAATTGCAAGAAAAATGTAAGCAGATGTAATTGACGTTTAGGTTATTAATTCATAAGCTGTTGGTATGGGAGGCGGCATCCGCCCCCATTTCCTGCAAAAAAGCTGCTTTTTTGCAAGGTTTTCGACGATCTTGCGTAGCAATTAAAAGAACATTTCAAGAAAAACTGTCTGGAGCAGTTGAGCCCAGTCAACCATTGGAACGGAAATCAGAATATACTAAGCACTCGTCAAATTCGCTACCGGGTGGTCAGCGCTTCTATTTTTATTTGGGAATATAGTGGGGATTTTTTCTCTTTTCGGTAAAAAAGGTGTCAAGCAAGAAGATCGCTCCACCGAGAAATCTTCTTCGAGAAAGACGCGCTCCAAGAATGGTAATACCGTCATTGGCGGTTTCCAGGACAGTGAGGTTTTTAGCAATTCGATTATTGCTCAGCGTCATATTGCCCGCGCCACCGAGAGAAAAATTGACGCCATAGAATTTGAAATGTCGCGTGACATCGTCAAGACCCGTCCACCGACCATTACCAAAACCGACCTTGGTGCACCAACCGAACCGCTGGAAAGAAAAGCGCCGCCGGTAGAATTCCAGACCACGTTGCCTATGATGATGCCCACAGATTATCTGTTGGGGCAAAATTCAGAAATGTCGGCATCTGCCCTCGCCTATAGCGAAACCGTGCCTGTATTGGAAGAAGCAGCTATCCTGTTTGCCAGTGGCCAGAATGAAGTCGCCGAGCAAATGCTGGCTTCGGCCGTGCATAACCACGAGCTTGGCGGTGCCACCGAAATTGGCTGGCAAATGCTGTTTGACCTGTATCGCATCACGAACGACCAGCACAAGTTTGAAAGCCTGTCGCTCGATTACGCCAATAAATTTGAAACCTCGCCACCACTGTGGCCAGAAAACCAGACCAGCAACGACAATGATGCCGAAGCTCAGGGCGATACCACGGTGGCGAATGTCAGCTTCCCCGCCAAGCTCGATAGCGGCACCATCAAATCACTGGAAAAATTGCAGATAGCTGCGGGCAAGAGCAAAAGCCTGCGTCTGGATTTTTCACGCGTCAAGGAAGTAGACGCCATAGGTTGTGGCTTGTTATTGCGCGCCCTTAAGGGTTTGAAAAAATCCGGCCATGACTTGTTACTGGTGGGTGCCAAAGACCTGGCGGATAAAATCCGCAGTATCTTGCTGGTAGGCCGTCGTGATGAAACTGAAGCGCCATGGCTGTTGTTGCTGGAAATCCTGCAATTACTGCATTTTGAGCAAGCCTTCGAAGAAGTCAGTATGGATTACTGCATTACTTTCGAAGTGTCGCCTCCTTCATTTGAAGCACCAAAGAACAATGTCACCAGCGCCATGCCTGAAGCCCCGGCGCAGGAAGAAGCCTCTGACCGCTATATGATGCCGAAAGTAGTCGAAGGTAAGACAGAATTTCTGATTTCCAATATTGCCATGCAGGCAGAACAGCACAATCCGCTGATCCTTGATTGCACCCGTCTGGAACGGGTGGAATTCGGTGCCTCTGCGCAATTACTGAACGGCCTGGCACCTATCGCCAGCAAAGCCGGCATGAATATACGCTTTGAAGGCGTTAATTACCTGGTCATGATGTTGTTCAATGCCATGGGCCTGAAAAACATCGCCAGCATCATCCCCCGCAAGCACTAAACTGTATCGAGGTGGGCTTTTGCCCGCCCTCGTGGTGATACTTATGATGGTATTTATGCACCCGGTTTGTCCACGCTTGCAATTCAGAAAAAACACCCCATTTTCTACAAAACAGGTAATTTGGCCTGCTTATACTGCATGTTCATGACCCGTGGTCGTGTGCAGGAATGGCAATATTCTTTGAGGTTCATATGGAACAATTTCACGGCACCACCATTTTGACGGTGCGACGCGGCAACCTGGTTGCCCTGGGCGGCGATGGTCAGGTGACACTGGGCAATATCGTCATGAAGGGCACTGCCCGCAAGGTACGCAAGCTGTATCACAACAAGGTGCTGGCCGGTTTTGCTGGCGGCACGGCTGATGCTTTCACTCTGATAGAACGCTTTGAATCCAAGCTGGAAAAACATCAGGGCCATCTGATGCGCGCTTCGGTAGAACTGGCCAAGGACTGGCGCACCGACCGCATGTTGCGCCGCCTGGAAGCCATGTTGCTGGTGGCCGATAAAGACAGCACACTGGTAATTACCGGCAATGGCGATGTGCTGGAGCCCAATCAGGGCATAGGCGCGATTGGCTCGGGCGGCACCTTCGCCCAGTCCGCCGCGATTGCGCTGTTTGAAAATACCGACCTGTCGCCAGTCGACATCGTCAAGAAATCCCTGACTATTGCTGGCGAGTTGTGCATTTATACCAACTTGTCACACACCATAGAAACACTGGAATGAATTGGAATAAGCAATGAACATGACTCCACAAGAGATTGTCTCTGAACTTGATAAACATGTAGTTGGCCAGTCCAAGGCCAAGCGCGCCGTTGCCATTGCCTTGCGTAATCGCTGGCGCCGTCAGCAGGTAGAAGAACCGCTGCGCCATGAAATCACCCCAAAAAATATCCTGATGATAGGACCGACAGGCGTCGGTAAAACCGAGATCGCCCGTCGCCTGGCCAAGCTGGCGGATGCCCCCTTCATCAAAATCGAGGCGACCAAGTTCACTGAAGTTGGTTATGTAGGCCGCGATGTAGATACCATCATCCGCGACCTCGTCGACATCGGCATCAAGCAAACCCGCGAAGCAGCTACCCGCAAGGTACGTGCCCGTGCTGAAGATGCGGCAGAAGACCGCATCCTCGATATTCTGCTGCCACCAGCGCGTGACTTTGGTTTCCATCCTAGTGAAGCCGAAGCTGCAACGCCAGACAACACCACCCGCCAGACTTTCCGCAAGCGCCTGCGTGAAGGTGCGCTGGATGACAAGGAAGTTGAAATCGAAGTGGCAGAAGGTGTGACACATATGGAAATCATGGCACCGCCGGGCATGGAAGAAATGACCGAGCAGATCAAGACCATGTTCTCTGGCATGGGTAATGGCCGCAAGAAATCGCGCAAGCTGAAAATCAAGGAAGCGATGAAGCTCCTGATTGAAGAAGAAGCAGGCAAACTCGTCAATGAAGAAGAACTGAAGCAAGATGCAATACGCAATGTAGAGCAAAACGGCATCGTCTTTCTCGATGAAATCGACAAGATCGCTTCACGTTCAGAGACCGGCGGCGCTGAAGTGTCACGCGCTGGTGTGCAGCGTGACTTGCTGCCACTGGTAGAAGGTACGACTGTCAATACCAAGTATGGCATGGTCAAGACTGACCATATCCTGTTCATTGCATCAGGTGCTTTCCATCTGGCCAAGCCGTCTGACCTGATACCTGAGCTGCAGGGCCGTTTCCCTATCCGCGTGGAACTGGAATCTTTGTCCATCGCTGATTTTGAGCGTATCTTGACAGGCACCGATGCCTGCCTGACACGTCAGTATCAAGCCTTGCTGGCAACGGAAGACGTGCAGATAGACTTCACGCCTGAAGGCGTTGAACGCCTGGCTGGCATTGCTTATTCAGTCAATGAAACGACAGAAAATATCGGTGCCCGCCGCCTGTACACCGTCATGGAAAAGCTGCTGGAAGAGATTTCTTTCGATGCCCACCAGAATAGCGGCAAGACTGTGACTATCGATGCTGCCTACGTCAATGAACGTCTGGAAGCCTTGTCGGTGAATGAAGATCTGTCACGCTACGTGCTTTAATTTTAAACTTAGTTTTAATCTTAGTTTCAATTTGCAATCCGGGGTTTAAGATGGCTAACAAGGCACTGGCAACACGACAACGCATGCAGTTTCGCGTTGAGCCGTCGCAAGTCCCGGCATCGGCCAAAGGCAGGGCTAATCAGGCAAGAAAAGTTTTGCCTGATTATCTGACTGCGAAAAAAAATTCCAAGCCCCTACCTCAACCTGCTACTGCCACCAAAAAACCGGACAGTCAGGAAAAAAATTAAAAACTCTCCAGGAACGCCCTCATGTTTGATACCCCTGCTGCCAGCGATAAACCCGATTACCCCATGCTGGCGCGCCAGTTGGCCAGCGTACTTGAGGGTGAACGCAATCTGGTCACCAATGCAGCCCAGTTTTCTGCCTTCATCTACAGCAGCATCACTGACTTGAACTGGGCAGGTTTTTACCTGTGCGCACCAGCCAGCAAGCCAGATGCAGAATTTCCCAATGACCTGCTGTTGGGACCGTTCCAGGGCAAGGTTGCCTGCACCCGCATCCCTTTCAAACGCGGGGTGTGCGGTACGGCTGCAGCAGAACGACGCACCGTCCTCGTAGAAGACGTACATGCATTCCCCGGGCATATAGCCTGCGACTCAGCATCCAACTCTGAAATAGTCATCCCTTTGATCAAGGATGGCGAGATTTATGGCGTGTTTGATATCGACAGCCCGCGCCTGAAACGCTTCAACGAAGAAGACCAGTTGGGCCTGGAGAACCTGCTCGCCATCTTTACGGCAGCAACAGATTTGAAATAATAGCAATACCAGTTCCCTGCAGAATCAGCCAAAATGTGGCGAGGGGCAGACAAAGACCATGGCAGCCATGGTCTTTTTTGTTAAGTTATGTCAAAACAGCATAATTTCTGTCTTTGCCCGTTCTTTGTCGCTCTACACTGAGTTTATTGACACTGAGCAAAACTTCGCAGAACTCAGCAGACCAGGGGGAGATGGCATCATGGCAGGATGCAGACGCCGGAAAATGCTACACATGCACAGGCAGCCTTTGCGCAGGCGTGATGTGACAACACGCTTCATGGTCGACCTTGGCATCCACTATCTTGAAGTACTGGGACTGGCCAAGGCCATGCACTTTTTACGCAGGCATCACGTACCTGATACTGTCATTGACCGCGTCTTGCACTCCCCCGAATACCGGCGGCAATATTAATATTACCCTGGTGCGTTTTCTAATGAGTTTCCTGCTTGGCATCCCTCGCAAGCAAACGACCTATCATCTCTTGCAATGAAATCCCGTCAAACAGTACGCCAGCTACGGCATCGGTAATTGGCATCTGTATGCCCAGACCTTGTGCCAGCGAACGTACTGCCTGTGCACAACGCACACCTTCAGCGACATGACCCAGTTCCTGCACGATGATATCCAGGGATTTACCCTGTGCCAGCGCCAGACCCACCTTGCGGTTACGGGATAAGTCACCGGTACAGGTCAAGATCAAATCACCTACGCCAGTCAGCCCCATCAGCGTTTCTGAACGGCCACCAAGGGCAACGCCAAGGCGGCTGATTTCTGCCAGACCGCGGGTGATCAGGGCAGCTCGCGCATTCAGGCCCAGGCCCAGGCCATCAGCCACACCTGTAGCAATCGCCAGGATATTTTTGACTGCACCACCGACTTCCACACCAACCACGTCATCGCTTGAGTACACCCGCATGGCATTCACATGCAGGGCTTGTACCACCAACTGACTGAGGTCTTTCGACTTGGAAGCTATCGTCAATGCACAAGGCAGGCCTTTGGCGACTTCTTGCGCAAATGAAGGGCCGGACAGGGCGCCGAAAGCCACGCCCTGCCCCAGCACTTGTTCAGCCACCTGATGCGGCAAGAGCTGCGTGGATTCTTCAAAACCCTTGCATAGCCAGATGATGTTTTTTGGCTGGTAAGCCCGGCAAGCTTCCAGCGTAGGGCGCAAGCCCGAGACTGAGGTGGCAATTACCAGTAAGCCCTCAGGGCCAGCCGCATGTGCCATGGCAGCAGCAAAGTCAGCCGTGACCTGCAGATTGTCGGGGAAAGAAAAGCCGCTTAAATAGTCATCATTTTGCCTGTTCGCCTGCATGGCAGACATGGCAGCCTGATTGCGCCCCCACAGCAAGACATTATTTTTTGCCGCAAAAGCAATTGCCATTGCCGTGCCCCAGGCACCTGCGCCCAATACGCTGATATTCATACTTGTCCCTGACTCCTGCTTATTTTAATAACCGGGGAGATGTAAAAAAAGGACAGCAGGCTGTCCTTTTTTGCAAACTGTCATCTGTCTATGCACTCAAATCCAGGCACTACAAACCCCAGACTTCATTGATTTTGACAAAGCCTAGCTGGCCGTCACGGTGTTTCACTTTGACCCAGCCGCCAGCAGCAGGCTCAGCCATTTCCAGCAAGACGTGCTTGTCAGCACTGAATACCAGCGGTGCCGATTCATCTGCCGTTGCCCTGATCTTGGCATTGGCTGCACGCACCACCAGGCTGCGGCGGGTGATCAAATCCTTGGATTCGACCCAGCTCATTTCACCGCTGACGTCTCTTACCTTGCTCCATGCACCGGAAGTAAACACTACTTCCAGCGGCATGCCACGTGGTGCCACTGCCAATTTTGCGCCTTTGGCAGATGGTGCATCGTACATGATCACGGGTGAAGCACCGACAGAACGGAATTCCAAAGCCTGGGCTGCACCACTCGCAAGCAGCGTCAATAACAACAGAGGCAAAGGCGTCAGCAAGCGTCGCATGGTAACTTTCATCAGGTTGACCCGGCCGGAACCGGATCAGACCCATCGTAATAAAGCAGATTACTGAATAGTTGTTGGCGCTTCAGTATTGGCATTTGCCTGCTCAGCAGCCAATGTCAGACGTTGCGCGTAGAAAGCTTCGAAATTGATTTCCGACAGATGGATAGGAGGGAAACCAGCACGTGTGATCGCATCAGCTACGTTGGAACGCAGGTAAGGATAGACGATGTTCGGGCAGCCGATACCCAGCAGAGGATCGAGTTGATCTTCAGGGATATTGCGTGCTTCGAAAATACCGGCTTGTTTGCCTTCAACCAGGAAAGCAACTTTTTCACCGATTTTTGCAGTCACTGTGACTGTTACTGTGGCTTCGTAGATGCCATCAGCCAGCTTTTCAGAGCCGACATCAACGGAAACTTCGATGCCAGGGGCTTCTTGTTCCAGGAAAATAGCTGGGGAATTTGGCTGTTCAAGCGACAAATCTTTCAGATAAACGCGTTGAATTTGGAATACGGGCTGCAGATTTTCGTCAGACATGTGAAACTTTCTAAAATTCTAAAAGATTAATAATGAACAGCGAGACTGGCAGATAGGGCCGTTTCCAGCCATTTCAAGATCGCAGCGCGCTATTGTAGCAAGTAGTCTGCAAAAACAGCAATTTTGCTGCAAAACCCGTAGAAAATCCGGCAAATACCTGCTTTTAATCAACCGGATTCAGCAAAGGATCAAGTTTACCCGCCCTGTCGAGGGCAGAGAGGTCATCAAAGCCACCCACATGAGTGTCATCTACATAGATTTGTGGTACGGTGCGGCGACCGGTTCTCTGCATCATCGCTTCACGCAGGCCGGGCTCAAGATCGACACGGATTTTTTCTATATCGTCCACACCCTTGGACTTCAACAGACGCTCAGCCATCGTGCAATACGGACAAACGGCTGTGGTATACATGACTACATGGGCTTTCATGATGCTCTCCTGCTTTACTTTACTGTTGGCAAGCCTTGCGACTTCCAGGAATCTATACCACCATCAAGGCTAAACACTTGGGCAAAGCCAGCTTTGCTGAGTAAACCAGCAGCGCTGGAAGAACGCACGCCTGAAGCACAAACAGTAATGACCACATTGCTTTTTGACTTTTCTATCTCTTTCAGACGGTCGTTCAGCTCTGGCAAGGGGATATGTTTGGCATTTTGCAAATGACCGGCAGCAAATTCTTCAGCACTGCGCACATCGAGAATCAGGGTTTTAGCCTGATTCATGTATTGTGTAGCTTGAAAATGCGACACCTTGGCACCACGTCTTTGTAAAGCAGGTACCAGCAATGCACCACCAGAGATGATGGCAAGCCCTATCCAGAATATATTGTCAATAATGAATTTCACAGGATTCCAGTAGTAAGAATGGTTATCAGAAGCGCGTCATTATAAAATAGATGCCGCAATCGCATACTAAATCACTCATCTCATCTTATCTCACCCTCTAGCACACTATGTATAAAATCGTTTTAATGCGCCACGGCGAATCTACCTGGAACCTGGACAACCGTTTCACCGGTTGGACTGATGTTGATTTGACAGCAAAAGGCGTGGCTGAAGCCACCCAGGCCGGCAAGCTCCTGAAACAAGCAGGCTTTACCTTTGACCTGGCATATACCTCAGTACTCAAGCGCGCGGTTCGTACACTGTGGGGCACACTCGATGAAATGGACTTGATGTGGTTGCCAGTGATTCATGACTGGCGTCTGAATGAACGTCATTACGGTGCACTGCAAGGCTTGAACAAGGCAGAGACAGCGGCCAAATATGGGGACGAGCAAGTGCTGGTGTGGCGTCGCAGCTACGATACGCCACCTCTGCCACTGGCAGAAGATGATGACCGCACCTCCTTCAATGACCCGCGCTATGCAGGCCTGGAGCGCAGCCAGATCCCGCTGACCGAATGCTTGAAAGACACGGTTGCCCGCGTCATGCCAGCCTGGGACGACAGCATAGCCCCGGCAATACGCTCGGGCAAACGCATCCTGATTTCTGCCCATGGCAATAGTCTGCGCGCCCTGATCAAGATGCTTGACGGCATCAGCGACGACGACATCGTCAACCTGAATATCCCGAATGGCCAACCGCTGGTGTATGAACTTGATGCCGACCTGAAGCCAATCAAACATTATTATCTGGGTGACCAGGACGCTATTGCAGCAGCCTTGCAGGCCGTTGCCAGCCAGGGTAAATCCAAATAAGCATTGAATGCCATTTAAAACCAAGTCTTCACCGTTTTTAATAGCAAGCTTGCTATGCCTGTCCCTGGCAGGCGTGGCAACGTCTGCCATGGCTGCCAGTAATGCGCGTTCCCAGCAAAAAAACAAGGCAGAAGCAGACCGGGCCGAGTTGCAAAATCGCCTGAAGGCATTAAAAAACGATATAAACAAAACTGAAACGGCCAAGGACAATGCCAGCGATGCCCTGGCTGAATCAGAAAAATCCATTTCCGAAGCCAATCGTTCCTTGCGTGACTTGCAGGCAGAACAGGCGCAGACTGAAGCAAGAGTCAAACAACTGACAGGGCAACAACAGGCTCTGGCTGATAAAGTTGAAAAACAAAAAACACAACTATCGAATTTTTTACGCCGCCAGTATATGCGCGGCGACAGTGACCGTATCAAATTGCTGCTGTCTGGCGATAACCCCAACCGCATCAACCGCGAACTGCAATACATGAGCTATGTATCGCAAACCCAGGCCAAACTGATAGATGGCTTGCGCATCAGCCTTCAAGCTGTGGAAAAAAATGCCGAAGAAGCTAAAGAAGCCAAGGCAGAACTCGATGAAATAGCTGACGAAGAAAAAAGTCATAAGCTGGCGCTGGAAAAAGAGAAAAAACGACATGCCACATTGGTAAGTCAGTTGGCAGAAAAATTATATGTACAAAAAAAACAGGCTGATAGTCTGGAAAAAGATGAACAAAGACTGAGCAATCTGGTCTCACAATTAAATAAACTGATTGAAGAACAGGCCAAGGCAGATGCAGCCAGGGCGGCACTGGAAGAAAAACAACGCCAGGAAAGAATTGCAGCAGCGCAGAAAGAAAGAGCAAGGCAGGCGGCACAGGGTAAAAAACCAGCGAAAATCACCAATCCCAATGCGATTGACGACGATGAGCCGCCCAGGCAAGCCAGGGCGGCAACCCCGCCTGCAGGTGAATTTGACAAGCTGAAAGGGCAATTGCGTTTGCCAGTGAAAGGTGAAATTCTTGCCAGATTTGGCAGCAAACGCACTGATGGCCCCAGCTGGAAAGGCATGTTCATCAAGGCGAATGAAGGTGCAGAAATCAAGACCATCGCCCCGGGCAAAGTGATTTTTGCCGATTGGTGGAAGGGGTATGGGAATATGGTGATTGTTGATCATGGCGGCAGTTACTGGAGCCTGTATGGCAATAATCAGGCAGTATTGAAGCATGTCGGCGATGTGGTAAAAACGGGTGATGTCATTGCCAGTGCCGGAAACAGCGGCGGTAATGAAGAATCAGGTTTATACTTTGAAGTACGTCATCAAGGACGTGTATTTGATCCTCTCAACTGGATCGTTAAATAGGTTTTAGGTGAATCACATGGGCAGCAAATTCAAGAATTTTGGTTTAATTGGCCTCGGCATGGTTGCCGGTGTGGCAGTTTCCATGCAGTTTTCGGCAGTGGCGCAAAAAACCCCAGGCAATTTCCTGCCGGTAGAAGAATTGCGTCAACTCACAGAAGTATTTGGCCTCATCAAGTCTGACTATGTCGAACCGGTGGAAGACAATAAGTTGCTGACGGAAGCAATTTCCGGCATGGTGGCTTCACTGGACCCGCATTCAGCCTACCTGGACAAGAAATCATATAAAGAATTAAAAGAAGGTACTCAGGGCAAATTTGTCGGCCTGGGTATAGAGGTCGGGATGGAAGACGGCTATGTCAAGATCGTCTCCCCGATTGAAGATTCTCCAGCCTACCGTGCAGGTTTGAAACCTGGTGACCTGATCACCAAGCTTGATTCCCAACCTGTCAAAGGCCTGACGCTTGATGAAGCCGTCAAGCGTATGCGCGGTGAGCCGAATACCAAGATCACCCTGACTATTTTCCGTAAAACGGAAGATAAACCCATCGTCGTCACGATTACCCGCGAACTGATCAAACAGCAAAGCGTCAAGGCCAAGATCGTTGAGCCTGGTTATGCCTGGTTAAGAATTGCCCAGTTCCAGGAACCGACCGTCGAAGACATGGCCAAGAAAATCCAGACCCTGTATGCGCAAGACCCAGCCATCAAAGGCCTGGTACTCGATTTGCGCAATGACCCGGGCGGCGTCTTGCCTGGTGCCATTGGTGTCTCAGCCGCCTTCCTGCCCAAGGATGTGCCTGTGGTCTCTACCAATGGTCAGTTGCAAGATTCCAAAGCGACTTTCTATGCCCGCCGTGAATACTATTCTGGCCGTACTTTGAGCGACCCGCTGGCGAAATTGCCAGAAGCGATCAAAAATGTGCCTATGGTGGTATTGATCAATACCGGCTCTGCCTCTGCTTCTGAAATCGTCGCCGGTGCCTTGCAAGACTACAAACGCGCTACCATTATTGGTACCCAGAGCTTTGGCAAGGGTTCGGTACAAACCATACGTCAGATTTCTGCAGATACCGCAGTCAAGCTGACTACAGCCCGCTATTACACACCAAATGGTCGCTCTATCCAGGCCAAGGGCATTGTTCCTGACCTGAACGTTGAAGAAACCGCAGACGGTGACGGCATCAATGGCTTGCGTGCCCGTGAAGCGGACTTGCAAAAGCATTTGACGAACGACAAGGAAAAAGAAGTAGCCCGTCCTAAAGTCGATGAAGCGGAAGAAGAACAGCGTGTGGCCGCACTGGTGAAAAAAATCAAGCCGCTCGAATACGGTAGTGCAGAAGACTTCCAACTGGCCCAGGCTTTGAATCATCTGAAAGGCTTGCCGGTAAAAGTCACTGAAGCCAAGGTGGTTGACAAGGAAGGCAAGGACAAAGACGGCAAAAACAGCAGCAAGGACGCTGACAAGCCAGCTAAAACTGACAAAGCCGACCATAAAACCGATATCAAGAAAAAATAAGACCTGACAAAAAGGCCGCATACTGCGGCCTTTTTTACAACGATGAACGACCAGCAACTCTTACGCTATTCCCGTCATATCCTGCTGGACCAGATAGGTATAGAAGGCCAGCAAAAAATCACTGAGGCACGTGCCCTCATCATCGGTGCCGGCGGCCTGGGTTCACCTGCAGCCCTGTATCTGGCCAGCGCCGGGGTAGGCCACATCACCCTGGTCGACAATGACAGCGTGGACCTGACCAATCTGCAACGCCAGATCATGCATACCACGGCAGCAGTGGGCATGGCCAAGGTCAATTCAGGCAAGCACACTCTGGAAGCGATCAACCCCGAAATAAGCATCATCGCCCTGCAAGAGCGGGCTGCCGGTGCACGTCTGGAAGAACTGGTCAGCCAGACCAGCATCGTCCTTGATTGTTGCGACAATTTCGCTACCCGCCATGCCGTGAATGCTGCCTGCGTCAAATTTGGCGTACCGCTGGTATCTGGTGCAGCTATCAGTTTTGACGGCCAGATCAGTGTGTTTGACAGTCGTGATGAAGCATCCCCTTGCTATGCCTGCCTGTTCCCGCCTGACCAGCCGTTTGAAGAAGTACTGTGTTCCAGCATGGGTGTGTTTTCGCCGCTGGTAGGCATCATAGGCAGTATGCAGGCTGCCGAAGCGCTGAAAGTCATCATGGGCATAGGCCAGGCACTGTCAGGCCGTCTGCTGTTGCTGGATGCCTTGCGCATGGACTGGACCAGCATAGGTATCAGCAAGAATCTGCAATGCCTGGTTTGCGGACAAGTTCACCCGAATTAAAGCCGTATTAAAAACTCATCAAGGATAGCCATGTATACTTTGTATTACTGCCCCGGCACAGCGAGCATGATCGTTCATCTGGCCTTATTGGAAATTGGGGCTGACCATGAATTGAAACTGGTCGATGTAGAAAAGAACCAGCAAAAAGATCCAGAGTACCTGCGCTTGAATCCAAATGGTGTCGTGCCTACCCTGGTCATTGATAATCGTCCTTATCTCGAATCAGCCGCGCTGTTGATGCTGTTGGCTGAACGTCACCCGGAAGCGGGCCTGGTACCAGCCATGGGCAGCGTGGAACACGATCAGTGGCGGCAATGGATAGTGTTCATCAGCAGCAGCCTGCAATCGACTTTCCGTGCCTGGTTTTATCCTGCCGAACTGGGTTTTGAAGAGCATAGTGAAGCCACCAAAGCCGCTCTGCAAAAACGTATCGCTGCCATCTGGGATCAGCTTGACCTGCACCTGAGCAAGAATGGCCCTTATCTGCTGGGCGAGACTTTTTCTGGCGCTGACCTGCAACTGACCATGCTGATGCGCTGGTCACGCAATATGCCACGCCCGGCCACTGAATGGCCTGCGCTGAGCAAACTGGCACAACTCGTCATCGCCCGCCCGAGCTGGCAAAAGATGGTGGCAATCGAAGGCCTGGAAACATGGCCAAAAACCCGGGCCTGATATCTGCAACTAATGCTTAGAAATTCGTGCTTAAGAAATTAATGCAAAAGATGGGTTTGAATTTATACAAGGCAAATCAGGTAGCCGGCACGGAGCTGCCTGACGTCAGCATTGCCGAATACCAGGGTGTACGTACCCTGCATCTATCCTCTGATGCCATCCAGGGCGCCATGCGCATGGCCATGCCAGACCAGATAGAGCTGGAATATGTGCAGCAAATGATGATGTGGATGTTGTTCAAACACGAGCCACAACATATCGTACAGCTAGGCCTCGGTGCAGCATCACTGACCAAGTTTTGCTACCGTAATTTTCCACAGTCCAGGGTCACTGCGATAGAACTGAACCCCAAGGTCATCGCGAGCTGTCACCAGCATTTCAAATTACCGGTCAATGATGAGCGCCTGCAAGTCCTGTGCATGGATGCGCTAGCCTATGTCAACGATAGCGCCAACCACGGCCAGGCCGACGTACTGCAAATTGATTTATATGATGCCGCTGCCGATGCCCCCGCACTGAGCAGCGCTGCTTTTTACCAGGCCTGTGCCAATACCTTGAATGAAGATGGCATGCTGACCGTTAACCTGTTTGGCAATCCGCATAACTATGAAGCGAATTGCACTGCCAATCTCGCCGCCCTGCAAGAAGCTTTTGATGCGGTGGTCTGGCTACCGCTGGTACATGATGCCAACACCGTCGCCATCGCCTTCAAACAAGCCCCCGCAGTAGATTTTGAAGACTTGTATGAACGCGCAACAGCGATACGCCTGGCCTGTAAATTACCCGCAGCGAAATGGGTAAATGGCTTGAAGGAATGGATGATTGAGCATACTTGATGTGCCATAATCCTGCGGGCATTCACGCCCGGATTTATTGGCGTTTATTTAATTACGTTTATTTCACGCCATTCTCTGTATCTTTCTCAATACCTATCTCTATGTGTTTAACTATTACGGCGAAAGACTGCGCTCGCTTTTTCGCTATCCTTACGTGTTCCCTCCAATTTTTTTGCCTGCCTTTGCATGCACAACCCCTGAATCAGCAAGAAATACGATTGCGCGATCTTGCGCAGCTCTGGTGCGACATCAAGTGGCGTCACCCCGCGCTGACCAAAGGTAATGTTGATTGGGATAAGGCTCTGGTAACTGCTTTGCCCAAGGTTCAGGCAGCGAAGTCAAAGCAAGAATTGCGTGATGCTCTTGCCAGCATGATGGCCACCTTGAATGACCCTGCGGCGGAGATATCAGTAGTGGGTGACAATGATCGATCAGATGAATCGCATCAACTTGTCTTGCCTGCAAATCAGGACCTGTTGGAATGGTTGAGTGGCGATATCGCCCTGCTGCATTTGCATGAGCCACAGATCACGAGCAATGATCACCCTGACTACGCAAAACTGCTGCAGGCAAGGGATGCAATCAAAAGCCGGGCCAAGGGTCTCATCATCGATTTGCGGCCTGCACAGTATGGCTGGTACGACACGGAAAATCTGAATTCCCTTTTAGCACACTGGATTACTGCACCTCTTATCTTGCCGACTGAAAGAATCCGCGTGCACTCTGGCTTCGCTCCACAAAAGGGAATGAACAGCGGCGGCTATTTTTCAGCGCTACAAACCATGGAGGCAGAGACCATTAATCCTCTTGCGCAGACACAGCCCAATAAAACACTGCCTATGGTGTTCATGATTAACCAGGCCAGCCTTGTTCCATCTGCTGTACTGGCACTGCAAAAAACTGGCAAAGCATGGATACTGGCACAGGGGAAAACTACGCCAGGCTGGTTTATGCCTGCCAAACGTCAGGTCATCGCTGGCGAAGTCTCAGTCACATACAGCAAGGCAGACCTGATCTATGCCGATGGCACCACCGGTTTTGCTGCAGATGCAGAGATAGCGCCAGATACATCCACTGCAAAAACCAGCACCAGTATCAACAGGGCAGTGAGCTTATTACAGGGCAAGCGCAAACCTGGTGCAGCAATACGCTATCAGGCAAGTTCCGGCGTGGCTGTCAGAGCACTGGAGTTACCTTATCGTGACATGCGTTATCCCGACCTGGCCTGGCGACAGTTGGCAGTGATCAAATTATGGGCGATTGCCGAGACTTTCTTCCCCTATAAGCATTTGATGGACAAAGCCTGGTCGGATCAGTTACCCATCTACCTGAAGCGTATTGCAGACGTCAACAACGCAGTGGAATATGCCTTGACGATGGCAGAGATGGCTAGCAATTTGCAAGACAGCCACGTCTTTGTCAGGAATCGTATCAGTACAGAATATTTTGGCAAAGCGTGGCTGGCAATGAATCTGCTCATGATAGACAAGCAAGTGGTCATCAGCAAGATTACAGACTCACGTCTGCAACAAAACCCTGACTTGCATGTGGGTGACATCATCCTCAAAATAGACGGAGTGGCAGTCGGGGAGAAAATTGAACAACTATCAAAGACCATCTCTGCATCCAACCCGGAAACCAGGATCAGGGATGCACTTGCCAACCTGCTAGTGGGTCAGGAAAAAAGTGTGGCAAGCTTGCTCATCGCAGATAGCACAGGCAATCAGCACGAGATACATCTGCCACGCGTGAATGATACTGAGGCTCCTGAAAATACCGCGCCAGTATTTAAAATGCTCAACAAGGATATCGCCTATGTAGACCTAGACCGGCTCGAAGGAGCCGATGTCAATGCCATGTTTGAGGCAATCAAGGACAGCAAGGCACTTATATTCGATATGCGTGGCTATCCACGTAATTCAGTATGGAAAATAGCTCCCAGACTGAATGTGAAACAGGCAAATGTAGTGGCCCAGTTCCGCCGTCCACTGGTCTCGGCGTTTGAAGGTGATCAGGGTGGTGGTTACTATAGCTTTGAACAAACTATCAGAAGAAAAACACAAGACTTGTATCGCGGCAAGCTGGTCATGCTGATCAATGAAGAGACCCAAAGCGCTGCCGAGCATACTGGATTGATCATAGAATCATTAGCACCACTGACCTATATAGGCACACACAGCGCTGGTGCCAACGGAGATATCACCGGTGCGTATTTGCCCGGAGCCTTATATTTTGGTTTCTCCGGTCATGACGTGCGGCATGCCGATGGCCGTCAGTTGCAACGCATAGGTATACAGCCAGATATCAAGATTGCTCCCACGCTGGCAGGCATAAGGGCAGGGAAAGATGAAGTGCTGGAGCGGGCGATGGTTTTTCTGGAAACTGGTAAATAAGCATTACTCAGGATGATGGCAGCAAACGCAAATCTTGTTGCCATCAGGATCGCGAAAATACGCGCCATAGTAATTGGGATGATAGTGCGGGCGCAGCCCAGGTGGGCCCTCGCATGTACCGTCAAGTGCCAGCGCCGCTGCATAGGCGCGCTGTACTGTCGCGCGTGATGCCGCCAGCAGTGCCACCATCTGGCCATTGCCGTGCTGCGGCGGTTCACCATTAAAAGGCTTGCCAATAACAAACAACGGGCGTGGCTGATCAGCAGCCATCCATCCTGCCCAGGGTTCGTCAGCATCCTTGAATTTCAATACCAGTCCCAGTTCTGTCATGAGTGCAGAGTAAAACGCAAAAGACTTGCTGAAGTCATGGATGCCTATGAATACATGAGAGATCATGGTTTTTCCTTTGCACTATTGTGATCACTGTCGCCTACTGCGTGAAAATTTTAACCGGTATTTGTGCCAGCTCAGCCAGTTCTACCGCATGGTGTGTGCCACGGGCACAACCGGGTTTGCTATAATCGGCATGAAAAGCCAGCATCAGGTCTATGCCCGTCGCCAGCATCCGGACATTCAAGCCCTTCCACCCTTCACCGGGAAAAGCACGATAGTCGGCATTGTTTTTTTTCATGGCTTCGACCGCAAAACCAAATTCCAATGCAACTACTTTGGCATGAGCATCAATACCGGGAGTATCACCAGTAACAACGATGGTTGCTGGAGGCAACCGAGCCAATTCACGGCGTATTGCGGCCTGGCTTTCCCAACTGGTAGATCCTGTAATCAATACTCTCATTTCTGCGTCCTGCTGGCATCAGTGATTCTTCTTGGCCAGTCCCAGATAAGTATCAATCACGCGCTGGTCGTTCGCCAGTTCTGCGGCATCACCCTCCAGCGCGATTTGCCCGGTTTCCAGCACATAGGCATAGTCTGCTACCTGCAAGGCAGCGCGGGCGTTTTGTTCTACCAGCAAGATGGCAACGCCAGTTTGCTTGAGGCGCTGGATGATGTGGAAAATTTCCTTGACGATCAGTGGTGCCAGGCCGAGGCTGGGTTCATCCAGCATCAGCAATTGTGGCTTGGCCATCAGGGCCCGGCCTACTGCCAGCATCTGACGTTCACCACCGGACAGCGTCCCTGCTTCCTGGGTGCGTCTTTCTTTCAGACGTGGAAAGAGATCAAACACCACATCGAGCTGATCAGCATAATTTTTTTCACCAGCCTGGTAACGGCGATAACTACCCAGCAAGAGATTGTCTTCTACCTTCATGCTGGCAAACAGTTCGCGTTTTTCTGGCACCAGCGACATGCCCTGCGCGACACGGTTTTCTATGCTGACGCTGGCGAGGTTTTTGTCGGCCAATATTATCTGCCCACGCATACTGCCCGTTGCAGGCAGGGCACCGGCAATGGCATTGAGCATCGTCGATTTGCCTGCCCCATTCGGGCCAATGACGGTGACGATCTGCCCGGCACCGACACGTATATTGGCTGGTTGCAAAGCCTCGACCTTGCCATAAAACACTTGCAGGTCTTTGGTGTGCAACAAAGCCGGTTCAGACAGGGACGTACTTGCCAAAACCGCTGGCGCGGTTTCTGGAGAATTTGTATTCGTCATCAATCTATCCCACCCAGATAAGCTTCCAGCACTGCCGGATTCTGTTGTACTTCTTGTGGCAAGCCTTCGGCAATCTTGGTACCGAATTCCATGACCACCAGTTGATCGGTCAGGTTCATGACGAAATCCATGTCATGCTCGACCAGCAGGATGCTCATGCCCTCTGCACGCAATTTGCGCAAAAGTTCGGCCAGTTCCTGTTTTTCCTTATAGCGCAAACCGGCGGCAGGTTCATCGAGTAACAGCAAGCTGGGGTCGCAACACAGTGCCCTGGCGATTTCAAGTATGCGTTGCTGGCCCAGGGCCAGGCTGCCTGCTTCTTCATTGATCAGATGTGCCAGACCTACCCGCTCCAATTGCCTTTTTGCCTCGGCCAGCAGGGAATTTTCTATCTTGCCATCGCGTCGTAAAATGCTGGCGATGACTTCCATGACATCGCCGCCCTTGGTACGCAGATGCGCGCCTATCGCCACGTTTTCCAGGACTGTCATGCTGGCCAGCAAACGTACATGCTGGAAGCTGCGGCCTATGCCGAGTTTGACGATTTCACGCGATGGCAGGTTGGCGATATCCTGCAATTTGCCATCCTTATAAAAACGCACGGCACCGCTGGTTAAGGGCAAAACACCGGTGACCAGATTGAACATGGTCGATTTGCCTGCACCATTCGGTCCTATCAGGCCGACGATCTGTCCGGCACTGACGGTGAACTGCATGTCATTGACAGCAACCAGGCCACCGAATTGCTTGCGCGCCTTGTCGATTTCGAGGATAACAGTATCAACTGCTGGTTTGGCACGCACTGGCAATACCGCCGCATCTGCAGCGACCTGTATGCCTTTGTCTTCTGGCAGCCATTTGACAAACAGGCGCTTGCTCCCGCTGGCCAGGTAAGGCCATACGCCATCGCGCGCACGTTGCAATAGCAAGACCAGCAAGACGCCAAACACGATGACTTCAAAATTACCATTCGCGCCCAGCAGTGCAGGCAAGATACTTTGTAATTTGTCTTTCAACAGTGTCAGCAGGGCCGAACCCAGCAAGGCACCCCAGACATGTCCTGCACCACCAACCACGGCCATGAACAGGTATTCAATACCTTGATTCAAACCAAAGGGTGTAGGGTTGACTGCACGTTGCATATGCGCATACAGCCAGCCGGAGACACTGGCCAGCATGGCAGCAATGACGAAGATGATGACCTTCATGCGCGCCGTATTGACACCCATGGCTTCTGCCATGACACCACCACCCTTGAGTGCACGGATGGCGCGGCCAGGACGTGATTGCAGCAGGTTTTGTATAGCAACGATAGATAGTAGCAAGATCACCCAGATCAGGCCAAACATGCTGCGTCCAGTATCGAGTTTAAGGCCTGCGATTTCTATCGGCGGTATGCCATTCAGGCCATCGTATTTGCCGAGAAATTCCAGATTACCAAACAGGAAAAACAGTGACAGACCCCAGGCGATCGTACCGAGTGGCAGGTAATGGCCAGACAGGCGCATGGTAATCAGGCCGATAGCAAGCGCTGCCGCCATGGTCAGCACCAGGCCAGCCAGCAAACCCAGCCAGGGTGAATAGCCAAGAGCAGTACTCAGGTAAGCGGTGGAGTAAGCACCCAGACCAACGAAAGCTGCCTGGCCAAAAGAGGTCATGCCGCCTACCCCGGTCAGCAAGACCAGGCCGAGTGCCACGATCGCATACAGGCCTATGTAATTGGCCAGGGTGATCCAGAATTCAGGCACAGGCAGCAAGGGGAACAGCAATACCAGTGCCAGCAATACCCATTTACCGTGTTTGATACCGTTGGTGAGGAGTGTCTTCATTATTCTTCATCCTCATCAGTGTGTTTGCTGGAGAGTGAACGCCACAGCAAGACCGGGATAATCAGGGTAAATACGATAACCTCCTTATAGGCACTGGCCCAGAAAGATGAGTACGATTCCAGCAAACCCACCAGCAGTGCACCTGCTGCCGCGACCGGGTATGACACCAGGCCGCCAACGATGGCACCGACGAAACCCTTGAGGCCGATCAAAAAGCCGCCATCGTAATACACCGTTGTCATCGGGGCGATCAATACGCCACACAATGCCCCCATGGCTGCGGCCAGGGTGAATGCCAGACGGCCAGCTTGCGTGGTACCTATCCCCACCAGTTGCGCACCCAGACGGTTGACGGCGGTAGCACGCAAAGCCTTGCCAGACAGGCTGCGTTCAAAATAAAAATACAGTGCGCCTATCAACAGGGCCGACACCGCAATGACCACCAGGCTTTGGCCAGAGATTTGCATGGCACCGAGTTCAAAACGGGCATCGCTGAAAGCCGTAGTGCGTGAACCTTCGGCACCAAACATCACCAGGCCCATGCCAGTCAGGGCAAAGTGCACACCAACAGAAACGATGAGCAAGACCAAAGTGCTGGCTTCTGCCAGAGGTTGATACGCCAGACGGTAAATCATCGGCCCCATGGGCACGACTATCGCCAGCGCCAAAAGAACCTGAGCGAACAACGGCCATTCTTGCGCGGCGACATTACGCGCCAACAACCAGACTGCCAGTGGAAACAGCAACAGCTTGCCGGCTGACAAAGCCAGCGCCTTGGCATTCACAGGCTGCTTGCTGCGCACCTGCAAATATACTTCCTTGCCGAGACACAGCAAGCCAAAGGCCAGCAACAGGCTGGCAGAATGCGGAAATTTGCCAGTCTGTATCGCTGCCAGACTGAGTGCACCAAAGGCAACGAATTCACCTTGCGGTATGAAGATAATCCGCGTGACGGAAAACACCAGCACCAGCGCCAATGCCAGCAAGGCATAGATGGCACCACTGGTAATACCGTCCTGGGCGAGGATGGCGGCAATTGAAAAATCCATGTAAACCTGACTTTCTTGCTTAGGACCTGTTTACGATCTGTAGCGAGCGGGCGTCAGCGGGGTAAGGGTAACAAAAGTGCAGCGCAAAAAGCGGAATGTACTTTAGTACATGAGCATTTTGAGCAGCACATGATCCCCGCATAAACTCCTATTGTGCACGCGCTTAAGATCGCAAACAGGTTCTTACTAGTTCAAGCATGGCCCCCATACTTTGGGCCGAACAAAAAGGGAGCCGCAGCTCCCTTGATACATCCATCCAACTATCAGTTCGCCTGACCGATCAATTTCCATTTGCCATTGACGATTTGCACCATGACGCGGGAACGCTGATCGAAACCCAGATGGTCAGTATCGGTCATATTGACGATGCCGTGCGAGACTGGCAGGTTGACGGTATTTTCCAGCGCTGTACGCAAGGCCGCGCGGAATTCCTTGCTGCCTGGCTGTGCTTTTTTCAAAGCCACAGTTGCTGCTGATTCCAGCAAGAGACTGGCGTCCCAGGCATGGCCACCAAAAGTGGAGACAGAACCTGCGCCATATTCTTTTTCATAGGCTTTGACATAGCGCATGGCAGATTTTTTGACTGGATTATCATTTGGCAATTGCTCTGCCACCAGCAATGGGCCAGCTGGCAACCAGGTGCCTTCACAATCCTTGCCGCAGACACGCAGGAAGTCATTATTGGCGACGCCGTGGGTTTGATAAATCTTGCCTTTGTAGCCGCGCTCTTTCAAGGTCTTTTGTGGCAGGGCTGCTGGAGTACCCGCACCGGCAATCAATACCGCGTCAGGATTGGTTGCCAGGATTTTCAGGATCTGGCCAGTGACAGAAGTATCGCTGCGGGCAAAGCGTTCATTGGCGACGACTTTGAGTTTGCGCAACTCAGCGATCTTGGAAAACTCCTTGAACCAGCCTTCACCATAAGCATCGGCAAAGCCAATGAAAGCGACCGTCTTGATGCCGACGTCATTCATGTGGCCGGTGATCGCCGTCGACATGTGTGAATCATTTTGCGGGGTCTTGAATACCCAGTAACGTTTGGAATCAACAGGTGAAATAATGGCTGAAGAAGCTGCCATGGAAATCATCGGCGTTTCGTTTTCTGCCGCCACATCGATCATGGCCAGGGAATTTGGCGTGATGGTGGAACCGATGATGATATCGACCTTGTCTTCTGCAATCAGCTTACGGGCATTTTTTACTGCCGTGGTGGTATCGGATGCATCATCGAGAACGATGTATTCTATCTTCTTGCCAGCGATTTCTTTTGGCAGCAAGGCAAAGGTATTTTTTTCAGGAATGCCCAAAGAAGCTGCGGGGCCAGTTGCCGACACGTTGACGCCAACCTTGATCTGAGCAGAGGCGTTGCTTGCCAACACCAGCGATAACATGGCAGGCAAAGCCGCCAGTAAAAACCGTTTCTTCATGGGTAGTCTCCTGTTTTGCGATTATCTGCAATATTAATCAATACTAATCAATATGAATAAAAATGCAATTTGCCGACCGCTTGGTCGGTTAATTTTTTTCCAGTGTAACCTTTCCTACGAACAGGCACAATATTTAAGCTGGATCAATTTCCAAGGCTAAAGGCGGAATTCATCTTTATACTTCAGATAGGCAAGTATTGGCAGCTTTTTCTTGACTATCCAGCAAGCCTTGTTTTCAATTTAGTTAATCAATTCAACAACAAAAGCACCACGCAGAGAATTGCACAGCATGATTTGCTCTGCTGCCTGCACATCGCCCAGCGTCAGGACCTGTTCTGTAAGCTGGTAACGCTTATCTTCCAGCAAGATCGCCCGCATGATACCTGGCAAGACACCATCTGCCAGCGGGGGAGTCAGCCATTTGCCATTCAGTTTCAACAAGACCGTGCTGCGCCCGCCTTCAGTCAAATGCCCTCTTTCGTTAAAAAACAACATGTCAAATGCGCCCTGCTGTTCTGCAGCTTGCCATGCCTGGTCATATTGCTGACGCAAACTGCTTTTGTGGCGCAGGAACAAATTACGGCTGTCACTGGCAGTTTTTGCCAGCATGACTTTGGGGCTGGCTGGCATGGGACTTAACACTGCAGTAAGCACATCAAGTGCGCCATCCGGCTTCAGGGCCAGACGCAACCTGTGCGGTATGGCAGAAGGCAGGGCATCACAGACTTGTCGTAATTTCAACCTGACCTGTTCGTGATTCCAGGCAAAGCCAAAATACTGCGCCGATGCCTGTAGGCGATGCAAATGTCTTGATTGATGACGGCAACCTTCTTCCTGCGTTGCATGCATGGTTTCAAACAGTTCAAACTGTGGCGGCAGGCCCGTCAGGAAGCGCGCCTTCAAATGGCATTCTGCATATTCTTCCTGGGCCACGCTGTCATAGACTATGCCTGCGCCTACCCCCAGCACACCAAGGCGCAGTGCAGGCTCCGCATCATCCAGCGGCGCTTGCAATTGCAAAGTGCGTATCGGTACGGACAAACAAAAATCACCTATTGCACCAGTTTGCGCAGGCGGATCAAACCATCCTATCGCACCGGTGTACAAACCACGCGGCTCTGCTTCCAGCTCGCGGATGATTTGCATGGTGCGGTGTTTGGGTGCCCCGGTAATCGAACCGCAAGGGAATAAGGCAGTCAGTATCTGTTCCAGATTCAGGCCATCCTGCAAATCTGCCTCTACTGTTGACGTCATTTGCAAGACACTGGAAAAACGATTCACTTCAAATAACCTGGGTACCCTGACCGTGCCGGTTTTGGCGATACGGCCCAGATCGTTACGCAACAGGTCAACGATCATCAGATTCTCTGCGCGGTTTTTTGTGTCGGCGGCAAGTTCGGCTGCCAGACGCTGATCCTGCTCTGTATCGCCAGTTGCGGCCGCCGTACCCTTCATCGGGCGCGCCAGCAGTTTACCCA
This sequence comes from Undibacterium sp. FW305-107, assembly GCF_058788535.1. Classification (NCBI taxonomy): domain Bacteria; kingdom Pseudomonadati; phylum Pseudomonadota; class Betaproteobacteria; order Burkholderiales; family Oxalobacteraceae; genus Undibacterium; species Undibacterium sp. FW305-107. The sequence continues at coordinate 34,718 of NZ_JBYTAV010000006.1, read as the reverse complement.
GTTGCTGGCGTACGAATAATTCAGGTGACAGCGACACTATCGCCTCGCCATCAGGTAAACAGATCAGCGCACCGTAAGGCACGGGCTGACGCTGGCGCAAGCGGCTGTAGAGTGCTACGGGCGTGCCATAGCTGTCAAAATGCAGGCGGTAAGTGTAATTGACCTGATAGGTATCCCCAGCAGCGATGTATTCCTTGATTCTGTTTATGCATTCTTCAAAGTGGCTGGCATCAACACTGGGCTGTATGCCAGCTATCCCGGCAACAGCATCCGGCGCTGCCTGCGCTTGCAAAAATGCAGTGACTTGCTGGCTATCAAGGATATGACATTGCCTGAACAAAAGCAGGCGTGACACAACTGGTGCCGCGTGTTCAGCGATACCCTGCAATTGCGCACCGCTCTCATAAGACAGCAGGGCCAGGGCAAAACTGCCCTGTTGCAACGCCAATTCTGCATCACGCCACAATGCCGGCCATTCTTGCGCTGTGCTGCAAACCAGGATGTTCTGCAAGTCGCAATAAAAGCGGGATTGCGGCACTGCTGCATGGGCATCATCAAGCAGGGCAAAGCACTCCCCCGCCTGAGGCAGAGAAAATGGTAAGACAGGATTGTTGGAAAAATCTGACACGCGGATTCAAGCTAACTATAAAGATGTGCCGCAGTTTACTCGCAGATGCAGGATTCTGCATAAAGCAGCGCACAAAGCCTGCAATTAGGGTAAAAGTATTGGGTACGGATTTCAGGACTTACGCAAAATTGTTCCAGCAAGGCTGTCACTGAGGGAAACAACTCTTGCAAGAGTTGTTTGTTACGTCGGCAAGCAACATGTTGCTTGAAACCCCGACTACACCGTCAGCGACGACGACAGTAGCACTGTACGGCCAGGAGCTGCAATGCAGCTGGGGCAGTTTTGCGTAAGTCCTGATGACATCATTCTGGCACAAAGGTATAGTCGCTCATATCATTTATCGCACAGCATTTCCAACGGACAATTCCTTAGCTTTCTCATGCAAAACACTTACTTCAGGCTACCAATGGCAAAACGCATTTTTCGAAAGAATTTGCAGGCAATCGCATTGGCGATGCTGGCTGCCTTGATCTTGAGCCTGATACTGTCCAGTTATCTTTTGCAAAGAAACCTGCGTTCGGAAGCTTTGTATAAATCTGACATCCTCGCCAGCAATATGGCGGACGCCATGATTGCCAATGACATGCGGCAATTGCAAAGCCTGCTGCTGAATGCTACCAATACGCCAGACATGCTGACAGCCCATGTGTATGACAGAAACGGGCAACCCATGCTGGCCTGGAACCCCCAGGCGCAGTTGATCAAAACCAGCGGCATAGAGGCTGCGACTCTGCTCAGGCGTCATACGGTGGACTACCACCTCAGCAATTTCAGCGCGATCAGCCCGGTAGTGAGCGGCACCACGGTCATTGGTCAGGTGCAATTGCAGCTCAGTACCTGGCCGCTGTACCAGCATGTGCTGTTGTTTTTGCTGATAGCCGGTTTCCTGTCCGTCTTTATCACTGCGCTGGCAGCTTACTGGCTGACCACCCGGCAGTTGCGTTCCATGCAGCCCATCATGGAATTAAGCGTGATTGCAGAAAAAGTGGCGACACTGGGTGATTACAGCCTGCGTGCCCCACAGGACCCGGAACATGAACTGGGTAGCCTGAACATGCATTTCAATCTCATGCTCGCCCGTATGGAAGCCTGGGAAAACGATATGCAAAGCGAGGCCAAGGAAAGGCGCGAAGCCGATAGCCGCCTGGCGATTTTGAATAATCACGATAGCCTGACCAAATTGCCAAATCGCCATTACTTCCACAGGTTGCTCAGTAATTGCCTGGAAGATGCCGTGGCTGACGAAGAAATGGCCGCCCTCATGTTCATCGATCTTGATCACTTCAAAGGCCTGAGTGAAAGCTTTGGCTATGATGCCGGGGATCTGATCCTGGCGACCATGGCGAACCGCCTGTGCGGCGTTTTGCGCAGCACCGACACTTTATGCCGTGTTGATGGTGATGAATTCGCTGCCATCATGCCAAACGTGGGCAGTCTGGAAATAGTCGAGCATCTGGCGGAAAGGCTGGTTCACGCCATCAACCAGCCCATGACACTGCGCGGCCAGCAGATCTTGCTGAGCGCCAGCATAGGTATAGCCTGCTGCCCTCTGCATGCCAAAGAGCAGCGGCTATTTTTGCATCATGCCGATATTGCACTGAAAGCCGCCAAGGCCAGCGGCCGCAATACCTGGCGCATGTATAGCAATGACTTGCCCAAGACTTCGCAAGCCGTACAACTTAGCATTTAGTAGGCGATATGTAATCGGCGATATAAAAAACTGAGTACAAACAAAGGGCCGATCAGCAAGTAACGCAAGTCATCAAAGAAAGAAGGTTTCTTGCCTTCTATCTTGTGGCCGATGAACTGGCCTATCCAGGCAATCACGAAAATACCCAGTGAGGTTTGCCACATCAGGTGCTGGGGCAATTGCGAGAGTATCCACAGCATCGTGCCTGACATGGCCAGCATGCCAACGGCAAATGGCACTGAGAGTGTCATGTAATAGACCAGCGACAATATGGTAGTTGCCAGCGCTGCCAGCGGATGCACGGCCCAGATCAGGCCCAGGAAGGACAGCACGATAGCAGGTACACAGACAAAGTGAATCAGTTCATTGGTGGGGTTCAGATGGCTTTCGCTGTATTTCGCCAGCAATTGTTCTATCTGTCTTTGATTTGCTTGTTGCATGAGGGTCTCCCGGATATTGTTATACCCTCAGAGTAATCCATCAAATAGCATCCTGCTTGAACGCAATCGCCATCCTGTGCAGTTCTGAGGGTGCCACCCCCATCATGCTGCGGAAGGTACGGCTCATATGTGCGAGGTCAGCAAAGCCGGAGGCATGGGCAGCCGCCGTCATATTATTGCCCTGGGCAACTGCCGCTACTGCATCCACCATGCGTGACCATAGCAGATAGCGTGACAGGGACATGCCGGTTTGCTGCCGAAATAAATGGGTAAAGCGGCTTTCGGACAAGTGCACGAGCCTGGCCAGGCTCTCGCCATTACAATCTGCACCATGGCTGGCGGCAATGGCATCCAGTGCACTGAGGATGCGGCTATCAAGTGAAGTATTGGTCTGGCTGTGCGGCAAGGCACAAGCTTGCCAGGTTTGCCGTATATGCAGGGCGGCCGCCATATCCAGCGACTGGTGACGATTGTCAGAGAAACTGGCTACCAAAGCCTGAAATTCAGGTTGCGTCCCGAATGCAGCTTGCAAATCAGTGCCATTAGTATTGACCACTTCCGGTATTTCGAGAAACAGATGTGCCAGCATGCCGCCATCGCTGTCTATCTGGTGAGCATCATGCGGTGAAAAACTGGCGCTGCTGGTTTCTGTCCAATCATGCTCTGCCTGTAGACGCGCACGAAACGGACGCTCCAGCCCGTAAGTGAGTTGCAATGCAAAATGGGTATGCAGGGACGAATCTATGCCCGGTGAAATCACCAGGGCGGCTCCACGCCATAGAAATAAACGTCCGGGTTGCTGAGGCAGTCTCATGAGCAGCTATGCGCATCCATTGTTCCGAAAACAAGGACTATGATGCGTCAGCTGGCGATGAAGTGCAATTGGCTTGGAAGGTTCAGCGCAACAGCAAGGCGATATGCATGGTCGCCTGCTCCGTCGGCAGCAATTTGAAACCGGTCTTGGCAAAACGTAACCAGCGGCCCATGACAAAACTGCACAAGAGGCTGGCACGGGCTTGCGCCTCTTCTTCAGCAAAATGGCCCTGGCTGGCAGCCAGGCGCAAAGACTGACGGAAAGCCATTTCCATGCGTTCTGCCAGCTGGTTCATGCGCAGTTGCAGGCGTTCATCTTCATTCACAAGGGCGTCGCCGATCAGCACACGGGTCATGCCGGGATTGCGCTCGGCAAAATTGAGTAGCATATTGATGATGGACTGGGCTTGCACCATGCCATCTTCCTGGCTTTCATTGATCTGGTTGATGAGGCCAAAGATGGATGCCTCAATGAACTCGATCAGGCCTTCAAACATCTGCGCCTTGCTGGCGAAATGACGGTACAGCGCAGCCTCAGACACGGCTACTTTGGCAGCCAGTGCAGCGGTCGTGACCTTTTCACCTTTGGGATGCTCAAGCATCGCCGCCAGCGTCTGGAGTATCTGTAATTTACGTTCGCCGGGTTTGGTGCTGGCCATAATGTCAAATAGTGGATTCAAAAGGGGAAATGCAGCAATTCAGCCACATCCGGGGCGTGATTCTAAAGACCAGCCAGCAAGTGCGCAATCCCCAACCACATTTTCCGCGCTCCTGATGTCAGGCGCGCAGACGATGAATATGACGGGCGAGTTGTATGACGGATTTTACTTTGACGTCGGCACAGGCGGCAGCTCTTTTACGCTGATGGGCAGGAGTATACCCTGTGACCCAGACTGTGCGCAGACCTTCTTGCTTTGCAGCAAGCAAATTTTCCACACTATCTTCAACAAGAACGCAGTCTCTTGCCTGTTTGCCATAAGTTGCCAGCAGCTTGCGCAGGTAAGGGCGCGAAGGCTTGGGTTGCAGTTGCCCATGCACACGCATGGCCTCAACCGGGATATGCGCATCAAAATGCTTGTGCAAACCCATGTGCCTGAGTACCCGGCCAGAGTACACGCGCGGCGCATTGGTCAACAAAATCTTTTTGCCAGGCAAACGACGTAATAATTTTTTTAAACCGCGCTCATACCTGATCATGCTACTGAGGTCATCGAAATGATGGACCTCGTGCAAAAATTCATCTGCCCTGACGCCATGGTGCCTGACCATGCCCAGCATGGTGACGCCATAGCGGGCATAGTATTGCTGACGGATAGCATTTACCCGTTCAGCATCTGCCGGTTTGCCATCTTCCCCCAGCACACGCGCCAGGAAGGCATTCATGTTCTGGCTGATGACGGGGAAAATCGCATGTGAAGCATTGTGCAGCGTATTGTCCAGGTCAAACAGCCACAAGGGCTCAGAGCGTCCAGGCATGAGGCTGACGCTCCAGCAGCATAGCTTTCATCATCAGTGGCTGCGTATCATGGTACCGAAGGCTTGCTCGGTCAAGACTTCCAGCAACAGCGAATGTTCGATACGTCCATCAATGATGTGCACGGTATTCACGCCGGACTTGGCAGCATCGAGTGCAGAAGAAATCTTGGGCAGCATGCCGCCAGAAATGGTGCCGTCAGCAAACATTTCATCAATTTCACGGGCAGACAAATCGGTCACCAGGTTGCCCTGTTTGTCGAGCACGCCAGGGATATTGGTCATCATGATGAGCTTTTCAGCTTTCAGAATTTCTGCAATTTTGCCTGCGACCAGATCTGCATTGATATTGTAAGCCTGGCCATCTGCACCAAAACCGATAGGGGAAATAATAGGGATGAAGGCATCATCCTGCAGGGCTTTAACGACAGCAGGGTTGATGGCATCAATTTCACCGACATAACCGATATCCAGCATGGCACCTGGATTTTCACGATCAGGCATCATCATCTTGCGGGCACGGATCAGGCCACCATCTTTACCGGTGAGACCTACTGCCTGACCACCGTAGTGGTTGATGAGCATCACGATATCCTGCTGGACTTCACCACCGAGTACCCATTCAACGACTTCCATGGTTTCTTCATCGGTGATACGCATACCCTGGACAAAAGTACCCTGCTTGCCCATTTTCTTGAGCGCATTATCAATTTGCGGGCCGCCGCCATGGACAACCACCGGGTTCATGCCTACCAGTTTGAGCAAAATGACATCACGGGCAAAGCCGTGCTTCAGGCGTTCTTCTGTCATGGCATTGCCACCGTATTTGACGACGATGGTTTTGCCGTGGAATTTACGGATATAAGGCAGGGCTTCCGCCAGAATTTCAGCCTTGATGGCTGGTTCCACGCCTGCCAGCCGGTCTTCCGGTGCAAGTTCTTCTGTCGTGTTTGCGTTCAAATCGCTCATAATGACGGTATATCCTGAAGGTATGATAGTGGGTTATTTCATCAAGCCTGAATTTTACAGGATTTGAGCCCAAATCTTTTCCAATTCAGTCAGCAGACTTATGACATCGATTACAGATTTACATCAACAACTGGAAAACCTGCGCCCTGGCCTGTATCGCTTTGCACAATTACAACTGCGCAATGAATGTGCAGCGGAAGACGCGGTGCAGGAAACCTTGCTGGCAGTGCTGGAAAAACCTGACAGTTTTGCCGGCAATTCTTCCTTGCGCACTTATGTGACGGGCATTTTGAAATTCAAGATCATCGACCACCTGCGCTCTCTGAAAAAAGAAAAGCCGCTGGAAATCAAGGACGAAGAGTCTGAAGATGATTTGATAGACAGTTTATTTAATGCCAACGGCCACGTGATAGGCATGCCAACTGCCTGGGGTGCGCCTGAAGCAACGCTGCAACAAAAAGACTTTTTTCGTGTGCTGGAAGTCTGCCTCGAAAACCTGCCGGCCAAAACTGCTCGGGTATTCATGATGCGGGAATGGCTGGAACTGGAAACTGAAGAAATTTGTAAGGAATTGGAGCTGAGTACGTCTAATCTGTGGGTGGTACTCTATCGTGCGCGGTTACGCCTGCGTGAATGCCTGGACCTGAACTGGTTTGGCAGGGTGTCATCAGGAGAAAAAATATGAGTGTCTTTATTGTTTGCAAACAAGCACATCAGCTCATTTCTGAGGGTTTGGACCGCCCGCTCAGTTTGTCTGAGCGCACCCAGTTAAAAATGCACCTGGCAATTTGCCGCGCCTGTACCAGCTTCGATGGTCAAATGTCATTCTTGCGCAAGGCGATGAAAAAGACCGCCAGTGAGGGTTTGCCTGTCGAAGCCGATAATACTGGCAGTGAGGGCAGTGCAAAATGAGTGTTTGCCCGCGCTGCCAGAGTGTATTCACTTGCGCAATGGCAGATAATACTGGCCAGGCATGCTGGTGCACCGCCCTGCCACCGATTGCATTTAAAAAATTACCCGATGGTGAGTTAAAGCTTGATGCCAGTTGCTTTTGCCCGCATTGCCTGCCACAGTGGAAAGCAGAGCGTGAGGCCGAATACCAGCGTAACAGTGCAAAGCCTGGGGCTTAGCCAACAATGCGTAGACAAGCTACCCGCAACGCCAATTTGACAATTCAGTTACCATAGCCTTTTTACATCCCGGTTTTCAGCATGTCCAACGATACGCCCCTTGCTTATAAAGCTGTCAATATCCCTGTCTCGCAGCGCATACGTGAACGCATCACGGCCAGCAAGACGCGTTTTCACGCCAATGACAATATCGCCAGCTTCATAGAAGCAGGCGAGATGGATGAATTGCAGGCAGAAGTGGAAGAAAAACTGCGCGCCGTCCTGGAAAGCCTGGTGATAGATACCGAGAGTGATCACAATACCCAGGATACCGGCCGCCGCGTCGCCAAGATGTTCATACAGGAAGTATTCAAGGGCCGTTATGTCCCCATGCCGGCGGTTACCGAATTCCCGAATGCTTCACATCTGAACGAATTGATGATCATCGGCCCTATCACGGTACGCAGCGCTTGTTCGCATCATCTGTGCCCGATTATTGGCAAGGTATGGATAGGCGTCATGCCAAATGAGCATTCAAACCTGATCGGCCTGTCGAAATATGCGCGCATTGCTGAATGGGTCATGAGCCGTCCGCAGATACAGGAAGAAGCGGTAGTGCAACTGGCTGATACCCTGCAAGAAAAAATGCAGCCGGATGGCCTGGCCGTGGTCATGGAAGCAGACCACTTTTGCATGCATTGGCGCGGCGTGAAAGACATGGATGCTGCCATGATTAATAGTGTGATGCACGGTTCATTTCTGAAGGATGCGAACCTGCGCCGTGAATTTTTATCTCTGATCAAACGCTAACCAGGACTTGCCATGCTAGTACGCTTACTTTACGCCAGCCGCGTCGTGGATGAAAAAATGTGCGATATCGTGCAATCCATCGTCAGCCAGTCGCGTCAGCATAATCCTCAACACGGCATCACGGGTGTACTTTGCCATAGTGACCAGGTATTCATGCAAGTGTTGGAGGGTGGCCGCGAAGCCGTCAATACCCTGTACAGCCATATCCTGCGCGACGAGCGCCATACTGATGTGATCCTGCTCGATTATGAAGAAATTCTGGAACGTCGCTACGCTGGCTGGACCATGGGTCAGGCCAATATGGGCAAGATCAATCCTTCGATTTTGCTGAAGTATTCACCCTTGCCTGTACTCGATCCGCATCGCTTGTCCGGCAAGATATTGCTGGCCCTGATTGATGAATTGATGGCGACTGCGTCTATCGTTGGGCGTACATAAAAATTCCCCGCTCAAGAATAAAAAGCGCGCATCTTTTTTTGAGGATGCACGCTTTTCCTGTTTACACATGCGGTATCAGCGCAAAGAGCCGGGCTGAACTTTGCAGGATTTATGTAGCAGCAGGCTGAAACAAGGCTGTGTCGATTGCTGCTACCTGCATTAATTCGGCAACATGAAAACCAAACATATTGGCAATGACAGGGCCAGGAAAATGTTCCATGCTCTCGTTGTATTGCACGACGCAATCATTGTAAGCCTGGCGGGCAAATGTGATCTTGTTTTCGGCGTCGTTCAATTCCCCGGTCAGCTTTTGCATGCTTTGATTGGCTTGCAGATCAGGACATGCATCGGCAATGGCAAACATTCTGCCTAAAGTCACGGTCAGTCTGTCTTCAGCCGCTGCCAGGTGCAATATAGCGATGCCGACCAGAGGATGTATGCAAGCCATGGAATTGGCCATGACAGCTTCATTGAGTGCGACAATAACTGCTTCCAGCGCTTCCCGTTCATGCCTCATGTAACCCTTGGCAACTTCAACCAGATTGGGTATCAGTTCATAACGGCGTTTGAACTGTATATCCATTTGTGAAAATGCATATTTGATGCGTCTGCGTGAATTGAGCAGGCGTTTTTGTATGCCCAGCACCCAGAATGCCAGGATTGCGAAAATGACCGCTAACACGATCATTGCAATCATGATGTCTCCAGAAAAAACAAGACCGGCAAAACGTTGCTGATCATGCTGGTTTAATTGTCGCTGGGAGGATTTTTACTTGGCGTCGCCTGGAAAGTCTTCAATTCTTCTTCGCTGATGTATTCAAATACTTTGACCACCTTGCGTACACCATTGATGCTGGCAGCAAGATCAGCAGCACGGTTACCCTCGCCTTGGGTTACGCGGCCCATCAGGTAAACGACTGCGCCTTCAGTCACCACTTTGAAAGCAGTGGCGGAAACATCCTTGGCATCGACAAAGGTAGCCTTGACCTTGGTAGTGATCAGCGCATCATTGGAGCGAGAAGTATAGTTAGAGACGGGGGCAATAATCAATTCATTGGCGACCGAGACTACGCCATCTATCGTGCGTATTTCACGTTCTGCCGCTGCCTTGGCATTTTCATCAGCCACTTCGCCGGTCAGCAAGACACGGCGGTTAAATGAATTGACATCGACATGTCCATATTTCCCAAGCAGGCCGGGCAGACGGGCTTCGCCCTTGATGACGATGGCCTTGTCATCAGTTTGCGCACCAAAAGTGCGGCGGTCAGTAGCAGCAAATGTCCCGATGACTGCACTACCCACCACCATCTCAACACAGCCTTGCAGGCTTAGGGCAGCAGCGCAACACAGGCCGATCACAGCTACGGGTCTGGCCAGTTTGCTCCAGGATTTTTTAATCATCAGCGTCACCTCCGAATAATGCGGCATCTATGCCGTCACACAAACAATGTATGGTCAACAAATGAACTTCCTGTATGCGTGCTGTCCTGTCATGCGGTACGCAGATATGGACATCGGCTTCAGTCAGGATATTTGTTATTTCCCCGCCACCCTTGCCAGTCAGCGCCACGACACGCATATCCCGCTCAAGTGCAGCATTAATGGCATTCACCACACTCAGCGAATTGCCGGACGTGGACAAGGCCAGCAAGATATCGCCAGACTGGCCAAAAGCCTGGACTTGCTTGGAAAAGACTTCATTGAAACTGTAGTCATTCGCTACTGCAGTCAGAATCGAAGTATCTGTCGTCAGCGCCATGGCCGGTAAAGGCAGGCGTTCACGTTCGAAGCGTCCAACCAGTTCGGCAGCAAAATGCTGGCAGTCGGCGGCAGAACCGCCATTACCACAGGCGAGTATCTTGTTACCGTTAGACAGCGCCGAGAACATGAGTTCCACAGCTTCTGAAATAGGCTGGGCCAGCTCTGTGCCGGCCCGCATCTTTAATTCTGCACTTTCCTGGAAGTGCGCCAATATGCGTTGATTTGTCATAATGCTTACTTAGTCTGATTGCGTCAGATTATACGGCAGGCTGGGCATTAGTGGACTCAAACAGTCCGCCAGCTTGCAATTTCATCAAGCAACGATGATATTCTTTAACCAGTTGAATTGCTCACCATCAATGGCCACCAGGTCAAAGCGACAAGCTGGCTGGGTCTTTTTTGTTTGCAGATAGACCTGCGCGGCGTGCACCATGCGTCTTTGCTTGGCCGGCGTGACGCTGGCAATGGCACCACCGAATTGCATGGAACTGCGTTTTCTGACTTCCACAAAGACCAAAACGGCGCCATCTTGCATGATGAGGTCGATTTCTCCACCTTTGCATAAAAAATTCTGTTGTATCAGTTTCAAGCCAGCTTTTTGCAAATACGCCAGCGCCAGGCTTTCGGCCTCGTCGCCGGTACGGCGTCGGCTGGTGCGCTGGTCAGCTCCTGATTTGCTATCCGGCGTTTCTGAAGTCTTTGCGAGTCTCATTGGCGTACAATCTCGGCTAATTCATTTGCTTATCTTGCATATTAAATAAAGGAACAGGCATGAGCACCACCGACAACGTACTGTTCACAAGTGCCACTGTGATTGAGGCAGTCACCCGACAAAATTATCCGGCTGCGACATTATATGTAGTCGCTACTCCTATTGGTAATGTTGCCGATATCTCCCTGCGCGCCCTGCACCTGCTGTCGCTGGCAGATGCGATTGCCTGCGAAGATACCCGCAATACTGCACAGTTGCTATCGCGCTATGGTATCAGCAAACCCCTGATCGCTGCCCATCAGCATAATGAGCGCGAAGTGGCAGAAAAAATACTGACCCGTTTGCAAGCTGGCGAGCGTATTGCGCTGGTGTCTGATGCCGGTACACCCGGCGTGTCTGACCCCGGTGCCAAGATCGTGGATGCGGTCAAACTGGCAGGCATGTCTGTCACACCTTTGCCAGGTGCGTCTGCGGCTATCAGCGCTCTGTCAGCCAGCGGCCTTATTCATGACCGTTTTTATTTTGTTGGCTTCCTGCCAGCCAAAGCGGGGCAGCGTGACAGCATATTGAGGGAAGTGCAAGCCATACCCGCCAGCCTGATTTTCTATGAAGCACCACATCGCATCATCGAAGCGGTAGCCGCCATGCGCGCCATCTTTGGCGACACAAGGCGCATCGTGCTGGCACGCGAAGTCAGTAAACTGTTTGAAGAAATTCATCGCTGCACTCTGGCAGAAGCAGAAAGCTGGCTGGCTGCAGACAGCCACAGGGAAAAAGGCGAATACGTGATCCTCATTGAAGCGGCTGCCGCTGCTGCTGATGAGCAAGAGCTGGAAGCGCGCCGGGTCTTGCAGATCTTGCTGGAAGAATGTTCAGTCAAGCAGGCCGCAGGACTGGCAGCGCAACTGACAGGGCAAAAGAAAAATGCCCTGTATCAAATGGCGCTGGAAATGAAACAAGATGGTGAGGAATAAGCCTGATGAGAAATAAAGCCTAGCGCTGCACGACCAGGGGCTTGCCAACGCCAAGATCACTGGCCTGGGCAATCGCCGCAGTAGCTTCAGTACGGTTGGCAAAGGGACCGCTGACAAGACGGTACAGACTGCCTTGCTGCACGATATCAAAACCAGGCAGCTTACTGGTTGCCCTGCCTTTGAGATGATTCATGATGGCTTCTGCGTTGGCGCGTATCGCATAGGCCCCGAATTGTATGTAATAACCAGGGGTGGCAGATGACGTGGTGGCTGCGGCAGTGTTCACAGTTGAATTCACTACGCCAGCCACCGGCTGGGTAAATTTTTCTATGGGCTTGCTTTCCTGGGCTGCCAGTAATTCTTCCATGCTCATGGTCGCCGCCGGATTATTGCGCACGACAGGCATTTCTCTGGCAGGTAGGGGGGTCGTCATCGCAACTGCAGTCTCTTGCTTAACAGGCTGCATGGATTGCATGGCCTGCACAGGCTGGACTGGCTGGTTTTTACGATTCTCAGCCATTCTTTCTATATCGGCCGGCAATAAGCGCTCGACCTCAATCTGGCTGCTACCTTTGCCGATGACATCAAGCTTCAGTGCTGCGGTATAAGACAAATCGATGATGCGACTGGCATGAAACGGCCCGCGGTCATTGATGCGTACAATGATCTGCTTGCCATTAGTAAGATTTGTTACTCGCGCATAGGACGGTATCGGCAAGGTGGGATGAGCTGCAGTGATTTTATACATATCGTACAGTTCACCGGATGAAGTCTTTTGCCCGTGAAATTTCTTGCCGTACCAGCTACCAACGCCACGCTGTACGAAAGGAGTGGTACTGTCGGCTATCGGCGTATAAGTTTTGCCGAATATTACATAGGGCTTGTTACCTGAGCGCGAATAATTTTCCAGCGTAGGGATGGGGTCTACGGTATTTTCCAGGCCTTCGGGTATATTTTCACCAGGGCCATCATCCTTGTAATAAGCACCTTTACCAGAGCTTGCCTTGGGTGAGTTTGCAGTCTGGCCAGTCGTGGATTTTGTGCTGCTTGCAGGGCGCTGGCCATCTGCAATAATGACATTCTGTTTGGGGGTACTGCCACATGCTGCCAATAAAATACCGCTGGCTGCCAGCAGCGGCAACCGCCAGCCAGTGCCAGGAATGGCTGACTTGGCGAACATGTACAATCTCATGTCTGCACCAGTTTGCGGTTACGCTGTACGCTCATCATTATCCCTAATCCCATACCCAGCGTCACCAATGCAGTGCCGCCGTAACTCATGAAAGGCAAAGGTACGCCAACGACGGGCACGATGCCTATGACCATGCCCATGTTAACAAAGGCATAGGTAAAGAATATCATAGTCACGGCACCGGCCATCAAACGGGCGAACAGGGTGGGTGCATTGGCAGCGATCATCAGGCAGCGCAGGATCAGTAAAAAGTACAGGCTAACCAGGATCACATTGCCGACAAAACCAAATTCTTCAGAGAAGACGGCAAAGATAAAATCTGTCGTATGTTCGGGAATAAATTCCAGATGGGCCTGCGTCCCTTTCAGATAACCCTTGCCATGCAAGCCTCCAGAACCGACAGCAATGGTGGATTGTATAATATGAAAACCTTTACCCAGGGGATCGCGATTAGGATCGAGCATAGTCAATACCCGGTCACGCTGATAATCATGCAGCATGGGCCAGACCACAGTAGGGATGAGAACGGCGGCTGCCACTGTCAGTGAGATCAAAAACTTCCATGACAGACCGGCTAAAAACACCACAGTAAAACCTGCTGCGACAACCAGCATGGCAGTACCCAGATCCGGTTGCTTGGCGATCAGGGCCACAGGTATGCCCAGGATCACTGCACCGATGACAAAGTCACGCCAGCGCAAAGCGCCTTCACGCTTTTGAAAATACCAGGCGAGCATCAACGGAGTAGCGATCTTCATCATTTCTGAAGGTTGCATGTCTATACCTACATGCAGCCAGCGACGCGAACCTTTTTTGACCAGGCCAAATACGGCCACTGCAATCAGCAAGGCCACACCAAAGGTGTAAATCGGTATGGCAAAGCGCATCAGGGTCTGTGGCGGGATATTCGCCATCACCCACATGATGAAGAAAGACACCAGGATATTTCTGATCTGGCCTTCGACACGGCCGGGGAAATCCATGCCCGCTGAATACAGGGTCATGATACCTATAGACATGATAAGAAATACCAGTATCGCCAAGGCCGCATCAAAGACAAATATATGCGAACGGATGAAATGCCAGTTAATACTATTTTTTTGCATTTTCAATCCTTATTACCTAAGGTTTCACCACCTGGCTTGGGACCTGGATCAGGCTCGGCAGGCGCCTTGACTTCAGCATCTGAACGATACAGGGTCATGTCGCTCTGCGGCTTGGGCTGAGGCGGTACCTGGTCCTTGCTGCCCTTGTCTTGCGGACGCTTGCCCAACAAGTAATAGTCGAGTGCCTTGCGTACGATAGGTGCGGCGGCCTCGGCACCAAAGCCACCGTTTTCTACAATAATGGCAATGGCAATTTTTGGTTTGTCGGCGGGCGCGAAGGCGGTATACAGGGAATGATCAAGATGCCGGGCTGCCATGTTCTTGGCATTATATTTCTCGCCTTTCTTGATACCCACCACCTGTGCTGTACCTGTCTTGCCACCGGAAACATATTCAGTTCCCTGGAATACCCTGGCTGACGTACCTTCTTTGGTAACACCTACCATGGCGTTTTTGATGAAATCTATATTTTCCTGTTTAAGGGGAATACGGGCAGTCTCTTTGGGAACTGTCAGTATCCTTTGCCTCGTTTGCGGATCTTCCGTCATCTTGACCAGATGCGGTTTCATGATGATGCCATTATTCGCCAGTGTCGCCATGGCGTGCGCCATTTGCAAAGGAGTGAAGGTATTTTGGCCCTGTCCAATCCCAAGGGATATCGTGTCACCCAATACCCAGCGCTTTTGTTCAGGCTTTTTGAAGGCTGCGCGCTTCCAGGCAGTAGATGGCAACAGCCCTGAGCGCTCATGTTCCAGATCAATGCCTGTCTTTTGCCCGAAACCAAACGGTGCCATGAAATCATGCATGACATCCACAGTCAGGTCATTGGCCAGCATGTAGTAATAAGTATCGCAGGATTGCACGATGGACCGGTACATATCCACCATGCCATGTCCACCAGCTTTATCGTCCTTGAAAGTATGGTTACCAAAAGTAAAGTAGCCAGGATCAGCAATTGCCTGCGAGGTGGTACGCTTGCCCAACTCCAGTGCAGCCAGTGCCATGAAAGGCTTGTAGGTCGAACCTGGTGGATAGGCACCCGTCAGTGGACGGTTCAGCAAGGGTTTGTCTTCTGAAGTATTGAGTTCATTCCAGCTTTGCTGGTCGATGCCTTCAACAAACAGGTTGGGGTCATAGGTAGGCTTGGAAACAAAAGCCAATACATCACCAGTGGCGGGCTCAATCGCAACCAGTGCCCCGCGTCTGTCACCAAAAGCTTCTTCTACGACTTTTTGCAGCTCTATATCGACTGACAAAATCAGGTTCTTGCCTGAAGTCGGTGCAGAGCGGGACAGCACGCGCACGGCACGGCCACCTGCAGCAACTTCAACTTCTTCAAAACCGGTATTGCCGTGCAAGATCTTTTCGTAACTTTTTTCCAGACCTTCCTTGCCTATATAGTCGGTGCCATTATAGTTGGCGGAATCTTCCATTTCATCAATGATCTCGGCATCCTTGGGACTGATACGACCGATGTAACCAATCACATGCGAAGCAGAATCCCCCTGGGGATATTGACGGAACAAGCGCGCCTGGATATCGACACCGGGAAAACGGAAACGCTGTGCAGTAAACCTGGCGACTTCATCATCAGTGAGACGGGTGCGTATAGGCAGACTCTCGAAACTTTTTGAATCTTCCAGCAATTTGCGGAAACGCTTGCGATGCTTTGGTTGTATATCCACCAGTATCGCCAGTTCATCAATGAGGATGTCCATGTCCTGCCGAATTTTTGAGGGCGTTATTTCCAGTGTGTAGGCAGAATAATTACGCGCCAGGATGACGCCGTTCCTGTCAGTGATAAGGCCGCGATTAGGGACGACAGGGACGATGTCTATGCGGTTTTCATCTGCCAGCAAGGCATAGTCATTATGCTTGATGATTTGCAGCCAGACAAAGCGTGAAACAAGTGCGGCAAAACACAGGAACACGAATACGCCGATAAAAACCAGGCGCATACGGAAGTAATGCAGTTCGCGTTCTGTATTCTTTAGTTCTGTCATAGTGAAAAGCTTGAAACAGGCAGCAATCGGGCAGCAGGCTCAGATAGGACGTGTATGGTCTTTATCTTTGGCCCGCCTTTGTGGTGCCAGCAGCAACAGGGTAGCAACCGGCCACAGTACGGTCGTCACCAGGCTGACAGTAAAATAGGCCCAGCCAGGGAAATTTGCATCTGGTGCTACCAGCATGCGTACCGCAAGCTGCACCAGTTGGGCAAACAGGAATAAAGGGAATACATGCAAGGTTTGCGTCAATGGATGAAACCACAGCACGCGCCTGTGTATCATGATGGCGAAATACGATAGCAGGGTATAAGCCAGAGCATTTTCGCCCATGTAGATGGAATCATGTACATCCATCAGCAGTCCCATGGCAAACGCCACACCTATGCCAACTTTGCGCGGCTGGTGTATGGTCCAGAATACCAGCACCAACGCGACGAAATCAGGTATGCCTATCCAGCCGCCCCATGGCAAAAAATTGAGAAAAAAGGCGACGGCAAAACTGATGGCAATAAATAGCGGGTTGACCGGCAATAATATGTAATGCGGGCTATTCATGGAGCTGGTTCCTTGGCAGTTGCAGGGACATCCTTGGCTGGAGATTCTTTCACAGCGCTGTCCTTGACCGGCAAATCTTTCATGGGTTGGTCCACAGGCTTGGTCTCGGATGTCGGCGCTGTCGCATCACGGGTCACCTTGCGATTGATTTTTTCTTTCTTGGCGCGTACATCTTCAGTGTCCGGGCGCGACAAGTTATCAGTAGACACCAGCAAGACCAGTAATTGCCTGTTGCGGTCTATACCCGCTGTTGGCACGCATAATATGTTTTCAAACGTGGTGTTAGCCTTGTTTTCTACCTGCACTACCTTGGCAACAGCCAGGCCGGGAGGATAGATACCGTCTATGCCAGAAGTCACCAGTTGATCGCCATTCTGGATATCGGCATTGGTGGTCAGGCGCATGTCCAGATAGCTGGACTGGCCGCGGCCATAAGCGACGCTGCGCAAGCCATTTCGCAGTATCTGCACCGGTATGGCCTGGTTTTTATCCGTTAACAAAGTGACTTCAGCTGTCAATGGGAATACCCGGGTCACCTGACCAACTACGCCCTGATCATCAATCACCGGCTGGGACAAGGCGATACCCTGTTTGATACCACGGTCAATAATGACCTTGCGACTGGCCGGATCACGTGCATCGTAAATGATTTCTGCCATGACAGACTTGACTTGCAAACGCTCACGCGCATCCAGCAATTTACGCAAATGGGTATTTTCTGCTGCCAATTGCCCGGTCTGTTGCAGGGTATCGGCATTCTGGGTTTGCTGGCGTTTCAGTTGCGTGTTTTCTTTTTCCAGTGCAGTCACTGAAACAAAATATTCAGAGACGCGCTTGACGGTATCGCGCGGCATGACGGCGACCATTTGCACCGGATACAGCACGCTGCCCAATATTTGCCTGACCAGTGTCAGGGATTTCAGTCGGGCATCAACAACCAACAAAAAGATCGCCAGGACGGCAAAGAAAACCACTCTCACGCGCGCAGAGGCGCCTTGCTTGAAGAGTGGTGGTGGGCTGTAATCCATACTTTACCGGTGTTTCTCAATGAACAGCGCAACAAGCATTTTAATTTGCAATCAATTCAGCTTTGCTTCAGTAACCAGGACTGATGCATGCCTCATCAAATACGGGGAGTACAGCCAACATCAGCGCTGGCTGTCAAACCCCACGATGGTCCGGTGCTTAACTCTTATTATTCGTAAGAAAAGATCGAACCCAGCTTATCCATGCGTTCCAGTGCCATGCCAGAGCCACGGACCACACAAGTCAGCGGATCTTCTGCGACGATGACTGGCAAGCCTGTCTCTTCCATCAGCAGACGGTCCAGATCACGCAAAAGTGCGCCACCACCGGTCAGCATCATGCCTTTTTCAGCGATGTCGGCACCCAGTTCTGGAGGTGTTTGTTCCAGTGCGTTTTTAACGGCAGAAACGATGTTGTTCAGCGGATCAGTCAACGCTTCCAGGATTTCATTGCTGGAAATCGTGAAAGAACGCGGGATGCCTTCGGACAGATTGCGCCCCTTGACTTCCATTTCCTTGACTTCGGAACCTGGGAAAGCTGAACCAATAGCCTTTTTGATTGCCTCAGCAGTTTGCTCACCGATCAACATGCCGTAATTGCGACGGATGTAGTTGACGATAGCTTCGTCAAACTTGTCACCACCAACGCGGACAGAGCCCTTGTAGACCATGCCACCGAGGGAAATGATACCTACCTCAGTAGTACCACCACCGATATCGACTACCATGGAACCAGTAGCTTCAGACACTGGCAAACCAGCGCCTATCGCTGCGGCCATCGGTTCTTCAATCAGATATACCTGAGAAGCACCGGCACCCAGAGCAGATTCACGAATCGCACGGCGTTCTACCTGGGTAGAACCGCAAGGGACGCAAATAATGATACGTGGGGACGGTTTGAAGAACTTGGTGTCATGCACCATACGGATGAATTGCTTGAGCATTTGCTCAGTAACGGTAAAGTCGGCAATCACGCCGTCTTTCATAGGACGGATAGCTTCAATATTACCCGGCACCTTGCCCAGCATTTGCTTGGCTTCTTTACCTACTGCCTGAATTGTTTTCTTGCCGTTTGGTCCGCCTTCCTGGCGGATCGCGACTACGGATGGCTCATCGAGCACGATACCCTGGCTACGTACATAAATCAGCGTGTTGGCTGTTCCCAGATCGATCGCCAGATCATTTGAAAAATAACTACGTAAAAAACCAAACATGTATTGTCCTGTGTTTAACTGATTGTGGGCTCAACCCGCTTTATCGGGCTGCGCTACCGAATTTTTAACCCTGACCGGCTCCACCGGAAACTGACCAGCCATCTCGCTATCCAAACCATAACTGAGCATGTTAGGGGATTTAGCAAGCCAATTAGGGCATTAACCCGCCATTCTACCTTATAATCTGTTTAAATTTATTCGATACCAACACCTAAATTAAGCTTTTGGTGGGATGTTGAATTATGTATTTTTTGACACTCTTTTTCGCGTAAAAATGCGCCCCTGAACTATGTCACTGACACTTGAAGATGTGAAAAGAATTGCCAATTTGGCAAATATAGAAACTTCTACAGAGGAAGAAATTTCCACTCTGGAGAAACTGAATGGCATTTTCTCTCTGGTAGAACAATTAAAAGCGGTGGATACCACGGGTGTAGCCCCTCTGAGCCACCCTATCGCTGCCCTGCTGCCAGAAATGGCTTTGCGTCTGCGTGAAGACGTGGTTACCGAAAGCAATCATCGCGAAGATTATCAAAAGCCAGCGCCAGCAACACAAGATGGCCTTTACCTCGTACCTCAGGTTATTGAGACTGAATAAGTCATATTTCACTTATGCATACCAAGACAATTTCGCAATTATCCGCCCTGTTGCAAAGCAAGCAGGTTTCCGCCACCGAACTTGCCCAGCATTATCTGAACCGTATTGCTGCCAGTGATCTGAATGCTTTTTTGCACGTCAATCCTGAATGGACCTTGCAACAGGCTGCAGCAGCCGACGCACGCCTGGCCAGTGGTGATGCTGGCGTATTGACAGGCGTGCCTATTGCTCATAAAGATATTTTTGTGACGCGCGACTGGCGCTCTACAGCAGGCTCGCGCATGCTGGAAAATTATGTCAGTCCCTTCGATGCAACCGTGGTTGAACTGTTCAACAAGGCCGGTACAGTCACACTGGGCAAATTGAATTGCGATGAATTCGCCATGGGTTCTTCGAATGAAAATTCTTATTTTGGCCCGGTGAAAAACCCCTGGGACAAGACTGCCGTACCTGGCGGCTCTTCTGGTGGTTCAGCTGCAGCAATTGCTGCACGCCTGGCACCGGCAGTAACAGCAACCGATACGGGCGGCTCTATCCGTCAACCGGCATCGTTTTGCGGTGTGACTGGTATCAAGCCTACTTACGGCAGCGTATCGCGCTACGGCATGATTGCTTTTGCGTCTTCGCTGGATCAGGGTGGCCCTATCGCCCAAACCGCTGAAGATTGCGGCATTTTGCTGAATGCAATGACAGGTTTTGATGAGAAAGATTCGACTTCTCTCGAACGCAAAAAAGAAGATTTCAACCGTGATTTGAACAAGTCTTTGCAAGGCTTGCGCATAGGTGTGCCCAAGGAATTTTTCTCTGACGGCCTGGCTGCGGATGTGGAACAGGCGGTACGTGCTGCACTGGCTGAATATGAAAAACTGGGCGCGACACTTGTAGAAATTTCTCTGCCAAAGACCGAGTTGTCCATCCCTGTGTATTATGTGATCGCACCGGCAGAAGCTTCTTCGAATCTGAGCCGTTTTGATGGTGTGCGTTATGGCCATCGTGCAGCGGATTATACAAATCTTGAAGAGATGTACAAGAAGTCCCGCGCCGAAGGTTTTGGTGCTGAAGTCAAGCGCCGTATTATGGTTGGTGCCTATGTACTGTCGCACGGTTACTATGATGCTTATTATTTACAGGCACAAAAAATACGCCGCCTGATCGCGCAGGATTTTGCTGCAGCGTTTGAGAAATGTGATGTCATCATGGGGCCGGTAGCGCCGACTGTGGCATGGGACCTGGGTTCGAAAGCCGATGACCCTGTGGCCAACTATCTGGCCGATATCTTTACCCTGTCGACCAGTCTCGCTGGCTTACCTGGCATGTCCATCCCTTGCGGTTTTGGGCAAGGCGAAAAGAATGCCAAGCGGCCGGTAGGTTTGCAAGTCATCGGCAATTACTATGATGAAGCGAAATTGCTGAATGTGGCCCACCAGTTCCAGCAAGTGACTGACTGGCATACCCGCGCACCTGTATGAGCTTGAAGATCTTCCTGAGTGCCGCTATGTTGGTGATAGGCAGCAGCGTGTCTGCGCAGACACTTGATACCCGTATCGCCTGCACACAAACGCAAAAGGAAGATGGTGATGGTGAGCGCCTGATTTTCAGTGATCAGGCACGCATGCAATTGAATGGTACGCAGGTCACGGAATTTCAGTGGGAGTCTTCTGTGTTTCGCAGTAATCGCGGACATGAATGCAGCATAGATACTGAAGATGGTGTGGAAGCAGAATTGACAGAAAAAGGCTGGCGCTTGCAACTCAAGGACGCCTCAGCAGCGCGACTCAAACGGGGTTATGATTTTGATCGTGGCTTTCAATGCAGCATACGTCTGGAACGTGAAGGCGATGCCCTGCATATCAAGCCCAGCTGCCCTACCCTGTGCGGCTCGCGCAAGAATTTTTCAGCACTGACGGTGGACACTAAGACCGGCAGCTGTACCTACGATCAATGAGTTGAATGGATCTGCGGCTTTATGTCCATAAGCAGGCAGACGCAATAAGATAAAGATAAGACGAGGAAATATTATGCAATGGGAAGTCGTTATCGGTTTTGAGACGCACGCGCAACTCAAGACCAATTCAAAAATTTTCAGCGGCTCTTCAATACAATTTGGCGCTGAGCCAAATACCCAGGCTAGCCCGGTTGATCTGGCTTTGCCTGGCGTGCTGCCAGTCATGAATAAAGGCGCGGTGGAAAAAGCCATACAGTTTGGCCTGGCAGTTGGCGCGCTGGTTGCACCGGAATCCATCTTTGCCCGTAAAAATTATTTCTACCCTGACCTGCCTAAAGGCTATCAGATCAGCCAGTTTGAAATCCCGGTAGTGCAAGGTGGTTTCGTACCTTGTGTGTTTGAAAAAGATGGCAAGACCGAATTCAGGAACATAGAACTGACACGCGCCCATCTGGAAGAAGACGCTGGTAAATCCATGCATGGCGCAGCTCAGGGCATGACAGGCATAGACCTGAACCGTGCTGGCACACCCTTGCTGGAAATCGTCACTGAGCCTGTCATGCGCAGTGCAGCTGAGGCAGTCGGCTATGCAAAAGCATTGCACTCGCTGGTGACCTGGCTGGATATCTGTGATGGCAATATGCAGGAAGGTTCTTTCCGTTGCGATGCCAACGTTTCTGTGCGTCCGGTAGGCCAGAAAGAATTTGGTACACGTTGTGAAATCAAGAACTTGAACTCTTTCCGTTTCCTGGAAGAAGCGATCAATTATGAAGTGCGCCGTCAGATTGAATTGATAGAAGATGGTGGCGTAGTCATTCAGCAAACGCGCCTGTACGACCCGGATAAGAAAATCACGGTAAAAATGCGCGACAAGGAAGATTCGATGGATTATCGTTACTTCCCTGATCCAGATCTGCCGCCACTGAAAATCAGCCGTGAATGGGTAGAGCAAGTACGCGCCACCATGCCGGAGTTGCCATCTGCCATGCGCCAGCGTTTTATTGAGCAATTGGGCCTGCCTGAATACGATGCGACTATCCTGACGCAATCCAAGGGCATGGCAACTTATTTTGAAGCCGTGGTGACTGCTGCTGGTACGGCACAGGCAAAACCTGCCGCGAACATGATGATGGGCGATGTGGCTGCGACCCTGAACCGCGAAGGCCTGGATATCAGCGCCATTCCGGTAACGTCTGCGCAGTTGGCTGTGTTGTTGCAGCGTATTGCTGACGGCACGATTTCCAACAAGATTGCCAAGGAAGTGTTTGCTGCCATGTGGCAAGCGCCCTCTGCGGACGTGAATCTGGCAGATCAGGTGATTGAAGTCAAAGGTTTGAAGCAGATTTCTGACGTCGGTGCACTGGAAAAAATCATTGATGAAGTCATGGCTGCGAATCAGCAATCTGTCGATGAATACCGCGCTGGCAAAGAGAAGGCCTTCAATTCGCTGGTTGGCCAGGCAATGAAGGCGACCAAGGGCAAGGGCAACCCCGCACAGGTCAATGAATTGCTGAAGAAAAAATTGGCGGGCTGATTTCTGCCTGAAAATGAAAAACGGCACATTTGTAAGGATGTGCCGTTTTTTTATTTCTGCTAACTTAGTGTCTGACTTGCTACCAGATTTAATTCCTGGCTACAGTCTTAGTCAATATCAGTTGGGTGAGAAATAAGCAGCAACTGTCTGCACATCATCCACAGTAATATTGCCAGCGGTGACACGCAGCTTGAGGAAGCTGATCAGGTAATTGTACTTGGCCTGCGCCAGGTCACGCTTGGTAGCGACCAGTTGTTGCTCGGAGCTGAGCACGTCAAGATTGATACGGACACCACCCTTGACACTTTGCTTGGTTGCTTCAACCAGCAAAGTCGCTGAATTAACCGATTTTTGCAAGGCGCTGATTTTCGTCAAGCTGGTTTGTATCGCATTAAATTGCTTGCGCAATTCTATCGAGATTCTATTCCGGGTTGCATCCAGATCGGCCTTGGCTTTGTCGCGGTTGGCAATGGCCTGGTTACTGATTGCCGTGACATAACCACCAGAATAAATCGGTATCACCAATTGCACACCGACGCTTTTGATCGTCTGATCTTGCGTACGTGTCGTGATGCTGTCAGACAAGCCACGATTGTAACCGGCATTGAGTTCCAGTCTTGGTGTATGGCCTGCCTTGGCCTTGCTGATTTCCAGCTCGGCCGCTTCTACTGAATATTTAGCAGCTGCTATCTCAGGATTGTTTTCTGTTGCAATCGTCATCCACTCTTCAAAACTTGAGAGAGTGACGGGCATGACGGTGAACTCAGGGCGCAAGCCGTCAAGTTGATTTACTTCACTGCCGACGATGGCAGAAAAAGCGTTTCTTGCATTCAGTAAATTGTCTTGCGCTTCTATCACCTGAGCCTCGGCAACATCAAGCTTTGCCTGGGTCTCCAACATGTCTGTCTTGGTGCCTTCACCTTTTTCAAACATGCGCTCATTAATGCGTTTTTGTTCAGCGTAAGCATCTCTTTGGGCACGGAACAAGTCCTGCTGATCTTCGGCAAATTTGACATCAGCATAGGCCGTCGTCAAACGAATGATCAAGTCCTTGCTACGTGCCGAAAAGATGGCATCGCTATAGTTGGTCTGCGCTATACCCTGTTTATAACGTGCAGCTGTATCCAGGCTGAACAATACCTGGCGCAACGAAACGGAATTGGTGATACTGGTATAGTCGTAATTACTCTCTGTAAATCCGCCAGTTGGCTGCCCCAGGAAATTCGTCGACGGCGAGGTGATTTCTGCCCTGTTCTTGCTGGTGCCATAGGAGTATTGTATGGTCGGCAGCAAACCTGCGCGACCTATCTTGCGGTATTCCTTCCCAGCGACATTTTCAGAAACAGCGGCACGGTAAGTCGGGTCATTGATCAGTGCTGCTTCATAGGCCTGCACCAGGCCCATGGCATGAACCTGACTTGCCGACATCACGAGTATGCCGCAGGCAGCTGCGATCAGATTAAGGCGCTTCCATGATTTTTTCATCATTAATCCTCAGTCATTGCGGAATGGGCACGGTCAATAATCGGTTTCAGCAGGTAGTTCATCATGGTGCGGCCACCAGTGCTGACGAATAATTCAACAGGCATGCCTGGGCGAATATTCAGGTTGGCAATCAGCTTTTTGCCTTCAGGTGCGACTTCAGCACGCACTTTATAGAAAGCCTGGCCGGTTCTTTCTTCTACCGTACGGTCAGCCGATACCTGGGTAATGATGCCAGGGATGTGTGGCGTGGTATTGGTGTTGAATGCAGAGAAAATCAACTCGGTTTTCAAACCAGCATGAACCTTGTCAACCAGATTGACTGGCAACATGGCTTCCACGATCAGGGCGTCGTCCTGAGGAACCAGTTCCATCAATTTGAAACCGCTAGGCACAACTGCACCTTTGGTAAATACATTCAGGCCAACTACGGTACCAGCCACGGGTGCTTTTACCATGACATTGTTCAGATCAAAGTCCAGTGCAGTCAGGCGGTTTTGCAAAGCTTCTGCTTCTTTTTGCACATCAGACAATTGCGTGCGGATTTCTTTTTGATAGTCTTGCTGACGCTGGGATTTGCGCAAGCCCAGTTCCATGATCTGGCGTGACACACGGCCCATATTGCCCAGGTCTTCAGAAACACTGCCATTTACCTGTGCATAAGTACGTTCCAAATCCAGCAGGCGATTACGGGCGATATAACCTTCCTTGGCCAGGTCACGCATACCATCAAGCTGCTCCTTGAGGAACACCTGTTGCTGCTTTTTGCTGACCATGGATTCTTCCAGCCCCTTCAATTGCGATCTCAAGCCAGCGATATTTTCATCGACTGCACCCAACTCACTTTGCATGGATATCTGGCGGGTAGTGAACAATTGCTGTTGCAGCAAAATTGTGTTGGCTACACGGCTATCACTTTTTGCCTCATCCAGTTCCTTGGGGAAGCTGATGGATTTTGCACCGGCACGTTCAGCCAGCAAACGGGCTTCTACTGCCTGGGCAGTAAACAATTGCACCCGGGTGATTTCTGCAGTTGATTTGGCACTGACAGAATTCATCTTCAACAGGGTCTGGCCTTCTTTAACGACATCGCCATCCTTGACCAGAATTTCATCGACAGTACCACCGGTCTGATGCTGAATAACTTTGCGGCTGGACGCGACGGCGACGTTGCCACTCATGGGCACACCCTTGTCAAGCTTCGCTGTAAATGCCCACAACAGGAAACCAACCACGCCGATCAGGATAATGATCCAGCCCAGGCGGGAGTAGCCACGTGCATCTGTGTTGACTTCAAGTATTTCTACGTTGTGCGTTGCCACATCCGTGACATCACCTTTTTTTACCAATGCATTTTTCATGATTATTCCTCTTCTGCAGCTGTGGCATTGATTCTTGCCTGCGTATCTGCTGGCGGCTCTGAAGCTGCGGACTGCAGACTGTTCTGAGCCTGAGCTTGCTGGGCTGCCTGTTGTGCCGCAGCAGCCTGCTGGGCTTGTTGCATCTGCTGTGCCTGTTGTTGATTTGCCTGATTCAGCGCAGCCAATACCTGGTCACGCGGGCCAAAGGCCTGAGCTACACCGTCGCGTAACAACAGAAGCTTGGTGGTAGCGCCCAGGATAGTAGTGCGATGAGTGATCAGCACGATTGTTTTGCCACGTTGGCGCAAATCATTGACCGCCATCACAAGCGCTTGCTCACCAGCATCATCCAGATTTGAATTCGGCTCATCCAGTACCAGCAGGGACGGATCGTCATACATGGCACGGGCCAGGCCGATACGCTGTTTTTGACCACCGGACAAACCGGCACCGCCATCACCCAGACGGGTGTCATAGCCTTGCGGGAAATGCAAAATCAATTCGTGTACACCAGCGCGCTTGGCAGCCAGGATGACTTTTTCAGAATCGACTTCGCCAAAACGGGCAATATTTTCTGCTACCGTACCGCCAAACAATTCTATGTCTTGTGGCAGGTAACCGATATTTGGTCCAAGCTGGTCCTTGTTCCATTGATAGATGTCTGCGCCATCCAGACGCACCTTGCCGACAGCAGCAGGCCAGACGCCGACCAGCAAACGTGCCAGCGTGGATTTACCTGAACCTGAAGGGCCAATCACACCAAGTACATCACCTGGTTGCAGGGCCATGGACAGGCCTTTGACAACAACAACGGTAGAGCCAGGAGGCGCAGCAGTTACACCCTCAACAGACAAAGCACCGAGTGGTTTAGGTAAATCCATACCCGCCTGGCGAGGTGGGTTGGATGCCAGCAATTCATTCAAGCGGCCATAGGCACCTTTGACTGTACTCCATTGTTTCCATACACCGATGAGTTGATCAATAGGGCCAGTCGCCTTACCCAACAGGATAGAACCGGCAATCATCATACCTGGTGACATCTTGCCTTCAATGACCAGCAAAGCACCAAAACCGAGTACCAGAGACTGTACCGAAACACGAACAAATTTACTCAAGGCGGTGATAATGCCTGACTTTTCGCTGGCTTCTGCCTGCAACTGCAAGAAACGACCATGCAATTTGAACCAGCGCGACATCAGGTTAGGCAACATACCCATAGCTTCAATGACTTCCGCATTGCGCAGGTTGTTGGTGGCCAGATTGCTAGAGACGATGGCCATGGTATTGGCTTCAGTCAAAGGCTTTTTGGAGACGACTTCATTGGCGTACGCCAGGATCACCATGACGATCACCGCAGCCAGAGCAAACAAACCCAGGTAGGTGTCAAACATGAAAATCACGGCCAGGTAGAACGGGAACCATGGCGCATCAAAGAAGGCAAACAAGCCAGCACCTGTGAGGAACTGGCGAATCTGTGTCAGATCCTGCAAAGCCTGGCCAGCATTGCCACCACCACGCTTCAGGTTTTGTTCAAATGCAGCAGTATAAATGCGCTTGTTCATTTGCATGTCGAGCTTGGCGCCGAGACGTATCAATACAAAGCTACGGATATATTCAAGCGCACTCATCAAGGCATAAGCACCCAACATCAGCAATGTCAACATCAACAATGTGATTTCGTTGCGGCTTTGCAAAACGCGATCGTAAACCTGTAACATGTACAGGGAAGGTGCTAACATCAACAGGTTGATGATGGCACTGAAAATGCCAACGGTCCTGAAAGCACTTTTAAAGGTCATCAGGACCTGTGCAATTTCAGTTTGTGGAAGTTTTAATTTCGAGATCATTTGTATTCTTTGCACACTGAAGTGCTAAAAACATCGCAATATAAAAGGTGGCCACTTGATGAATAAAGTTTGTAGAAAACAAATTCATCTGCATTTTTAAGGCAAGGCGGCATTATCCCTGTTCACAACTCAATTAAATGTGATGTACATCACATTTTTCGAAAGCGTAACACAAGTTTTACGCTTTTAAAACGTGTTTCGTGTATCGAAGCATGTATATTTTGCATACCCCCCCCTGTATATAAAAAATTACTCCAATTTGACTGTGAAGCTATTGGTAATTTCTGCATACTCCCCATATATGGGGCATGACAAGAATTTTTGAAAAATCCAGAATTTATTTAATTGACATGTTTTTCTACACCTAAAAACATGCTTAGCATGAAGCAAAGTGATATTAGTCACATCGGCATACACAAGACCAAATGATTTAGCCAGGGAATACGCCTAGTACGGCATGAGCTAAAAGGTGTTGAGTGAGCAAATTGTGCATACGGGCACAATGAAGATAAAGAATGATGATGAGCAGAAGCAAAAAAAACGCCCCGCAATATCCGTTGCGGGGCGCTGAGTTCTTAATGGTCTTGCTGGCTACGGTTTTATTTTAACTCAATTACGACAGTGTTTACAAGCGACTGTGCAGATATATCATTTTGAATGTTAACTTTTGTTTCATTTCCGAGCGCGTATACCCATTCCAGTTGAGCAGGCAAACACACTCTTTGCAAGTCATAAAATTCACAGGCAAAACGACGGGCATTTTCACCTAAACGCTGTCTTTCCTCTGGCTGGTCCAGCAAATCACAGACCTCCTGACTTAGAGCTTTTACATCAAAGAAATCTACCAATCTGCCTGTCTCGTTGTGGCGTATGGCTTCACGCAAAGGCTGGGTATCGGAGGCGACAATGGCACACCCAGCACTCATGGCTTCAAGCAAGCTCCACGACAGTACAAAGGGGTAGGTCAGGTAGACATGGACGCGTGATAATTGCAGTAAGGGAATGAAGTGCTGGTAAGGAATATTACCAAGGAAATGGATACGCTGGCGCGCACTCTCTGGCAATTGAGCACTCACTTCGTTGAGGAAAATCTCTTTCCATGATTTCCCACTTTCAGACTTGGCACCATAACTGACATCATCACCACCCACCATCAGGACGTGCGCGTTGGGACGTTGCGCCAGTATCTGCGGCAAGGCACGCATGAAGATGTGGTAACCGCGGTACGGCTCCAGATTGCGGTTCACGAAGGTAATGACTTCATCATCCCGCGTCAACTTCAATCCGCCACCTAAGGTCAAGGCCACACCAGGATTGGGAGCGATCATATCCGTATTGATACCGTCATGAATGACGCTGATGCGCTCACGAAAGGCACCGGGAAAGGTACTGGCTTGCCAATGTGTAGGGGAAATAGCCGCATCGGCTATTTCTATATGCAAGAGATTATTGATATTCTTGAGTTGTATCTTGCAGGCCTGTTCAATGGCATTGGAAGAAAACTCAGGGTCAAAGCCGACGTCCGCACCTTGTGCGTGATAAAAGAATTCTGCGTAGATGCCTAGTTTGGCCTTGGGCCAGACTTTTTTCAAGAACAGGCTCTCACCCCAGCCAGGGTGAGCAATGATCACATCAGGCACAAAACCTTGTTCACGCAATTGCAGTGCTGCACGCATGGCAGCTTCACCGCGGATGACTTTTGGCTCACTGTCCGCCAGCCACGGATGTGTTTCAGCACTGGTACCACGGGTAAGCTGATATGAAAATACCTTGACCCCATTCCATAGTGCTGGCGCAGCCTTTTGCATGGACAGTGCGACAACTTCATTCGCTGGATCGGCAGCCAGAGCGGGCGCAAGATGCACAAACTGACCTGGAAAATTTTGGTGAACAAACAGGATTTTCATAGCGCAAATTGAGTAGGAATACGAACTTGGAAAATTGTTACAGTATAAACGCTAATCAGCTCTGGGGAAGCATGCAAATGTGTCTTGCTGCAGGCAATTTCATGCTGTAAGCAAATGACGGGAAAATGCCTCAAGAATGCCGTCAGGACGTAGGTGATGCTCATCTATATGCCATTGCTGGCTGGCTTTACCGCTACCGCTATCGGTCATGGCAAAAACATCCAGAAAATTCATGCCTCTCGCTAATACTTGCTGCTTCAAGCTGGTGTTGAACAGGGACAGGAATTGACCAAACTCTTGTAGCTCATCTTGAGCACAGCCACTTTCATTCATATGATAGGCTGGTACGCCGCTGATGATGCACTTGAGCTGGCGCGGTTGCGCTTGGGCAGCAATAAAGTCCAGATAGGCGGCTATAGTATTGTGTACGCGTTGTGTCAGATTAATTTCGGCGGAAGCAGTAGATTTTTTGCTGGCTTTCAAGATGCCGCTATCGATGCGACAATCAATTTCGCCTATAGTGATCAATACGCTGGAAGCTACAGGTATTACCCGTAGATAATCTGCCAGTAATTGCTGGTAATGATTAGCCTTGGTTTTACCGATTTGCCATTGCGTACATCCCTCTATCCACAATCCCTTACATTGCAAATGCTGCCCTCCATAACTGACGACCAGATTATGAGCCGACAGCATATGGCTTTCCCCTATGACATACAGTACGCCTTGCGCTTGCGGGAATTGCGCCTGCTGACTGTAAGTTTGCCACCACGACTGTATTTTCAACATGAAGGCGCAGTAGATCAAAGAACCTTTATCTTTGATAAGCGCATTGTTGAGCATGCCTTTTGCCACTTGCAACAAAGCGTCTACATTTGCCGGATTGCCAAACACATGATGCAAAATTACCAGTTGCAGCGCGGCATTTTGCCTGGGGAAACCAGTCGTAGTCAGCTCCAGCACTTTGGCATAATGCTGAACAGCTTCATTTAATTTTCCAGTGATTTTATAGAGATTGGCCAGACAGCCATGCAACTCTGCATTGCCTGGTGCAATGCTTAATCCCTGCTGATAACTTTGCGATGCTTCTGGTAGTCTTTCCAGCTTCAAGAGCGCATTGCCACGATTATTCCAGGCTTGAAAATGGGACGCATTGGTGCGCAGCACTTGTTCATAATCGTGCAGAGCCAGCGCATATTGGCGCATATCCATGTAAAGATTGCCCCGGTTAAAATAGGCATCGGGAAAATCTGGCTGTTTAAGCAGCGCCTGCTCGTAACAGGCCATGGCATCGGCCTCACGTCCCACAGCACTGAGTGCATTTGCCTTGTTGTTCAGGACTTCGGCAAAGTCTGGCATGGATAACAGAAAACGGTCATAGCTGACAATGGCATCTGCATGACGCTGCAGATCCAGCAAGACATTACCAAGCGAGGCATGAATGATGGTATTGGCCGGATTGACGGATGCAGCCATTGTGAGCAAATCGAGCGCCTGCTCCAGTTCACCTGTGCTGCGCTTGATCATCCCTAAAAATTGCAAGGCCTCGAAATGCCTGGCATCCGCCAGCAGTATTTGCTGATAAATGGCTTCTGCCTCAGCCAGCTTACCCGTCTGATGCAAGGCCAGCGCCTGCTGTAACAACTGCGCAGCCTTGCCTGCCTGGGCAGTAGGGCTGACTCCTTTGGCCGCAGTATTTATTTTTTTCTTTTGCATCATCAGCAAATACTGCTTATTTCAATTGCGCACGCAATAAATTTTCAACCTCGAGAATAGGTCTGGCACTTTTACTACCCACTGCCCACAAATCAAAAGCAGAGGGACGTGAAGCAGCTACTACCGTTTGAAAACCTGCGCCAGCCAGGGTATTCATCAGTACTTTCTGGGTAAAGCCACAGCGATGGGCCATAAACAAATTACCTTTCTCCATGGCAGCACGGTGTCCATATAAAATATCGATCGGTGCAATCGGCCCTGCCGGGGAGATATAGGCGGGTTCCAGCAATTTATCTTCAGCCACCAGCTTGCAGACAGACACCATATCCGGGCAGGTCACCACAAAGATGCCATCATCTTTGAGTACGCGCATGATTTCTTTAAGCGCGACGGGTACTTCATGCGGATACAGATGCTCAATATTATGCGATGAATAAACCGCATCGATAGAGCCTGTTTCAACGGCGCTCATATCGGTTAAAGTGCCCTGTATGTCAGGGTTGACCTTGGGATCAATATCGAAACGCACTTCCTGCCATTCATCTGACTGGAAAAAAGGTGTAGTACCTGACTTGTTTTGCGGGCCGCAGCCTACGTGTAGTAATTTCAAAGCATTCACCTTGTAATTTGATCCAAAAGAAAAATGGGGCACAGGCCCCATTTTCCATTCACATTCTAATGCAAGTCAAATACAGATTATTGAACCTGATCTGGACGTGAAGATGCCAATGCGACTTTCGGCAGGTGTTGGAAAGATGCCCAATGCAATTCCAGCAGAGACATCAAGCCGCTGCGTACCCAGCGTGCCAGTGTGGCGTCGTCAAGTGCCATGACTTTTTCGCGGTCAACAATACGGAAACCACCGATCAGGTGCACTTCGTTGCCTTCACGGAAGTTGAGGTCTTTAGCAACCAACACGCCTGTGGTTTCCAGCTCATTCAAGATAACGCGGCCTTCACGCAGATTTTTCTCATAGCTGTTCAGCAATTCCAATACTTTGCCGAAGCTAGGATTGAATTCTGCTTTTTCAGTAAATACCAGTTCACCTTCTTTAGTGTTGAACTGTGGTGCGTCCATATCAGCAGCCAGCACGTAGTCATCCGTATCACCAATACGACCCAGGATGAATGGATAGCGGCGAACATGAACAGGCACATAAGTGTCAGTCCATTGATTTTTTTCATTCAGGAAAACATTGCGCTCTCTCAATCCCAAAACTGCGATTGCATTGAGCAAGCCGGATTGCGAGAACAAAATAGGATAGAACTGAGCTGCTTCAGGAATTTCTGTCGGTGCCAGAGGGGCAGTGGTCAGGCCACGGGCAAACGCAAAGTCTGCAGCAGGTTGAAAGCGCAAAGAGCCATGCAGGTTCTTGTCCAGGGTTTGAGCATTTTGAAACATAGTAAAACTCCAATAACTAGAAAAAGCCCATTTCCATTGATGGCATGGGTTAAGCGCCAAGCTTAGATGGCATTAAATCGCAAATCATTATTTATTTTGATCACAACACGCACAACACGATTACTTACGCTGAAATGAAGGCGCTTCGGTCAAAATCAAGTGCAGTATTGTATCAGCAGGATAAAGTGATGGCGCTTTTTTCAGCACAACTACCGGTATTAAGCCGCAGCTTATTTCAAAATTAAGGCACACCGCACCACTCCCCGAATAACTCAAGCAGTTGTCGTCGGTGCTTCATTCTTTTAATTTGGAAAGGCAATAGCACAAAATTAATTTTGTGAGATGCCTTAGGTCTGTTTTCGC
This sequence comes from Undibacterium sp. FW305-107, assembly GCF_058788535.1. Taxonomy (NCBI): domain Bacteria; kingdom Pseudomonadati; phylum Pseudomonadota; class Betaproteobacteria; order Burkholderiales; family Oxalobacteraceae; genus Undibacterium; species Undibacterium sp. FW305-107. The sequence continues at coordinate 1,649 of NZ_JBYTAV010000006.1, read as the reverse complement.
CAGAGCAACAGATACCCGGGAATGGCTTGCAAATTTTCCATTCGGATGGTTTGTGGCGAACATTGTAAGGACGTAAATCCATACTCAGATGCCAACTTGTCCAGATAACTCAATTGATGCGCATAGCGGCCACTGCTGCGCAGCATATAGCCTATGCTGTTCCCTCTCTGAGTCGGGTCTTCATCAGCAGCTTCAACAGAAAAAGCGAACAGGCCATCTGCAACCAATAAGCGACTGACCTCTAGGATGATTTTATCAAGTTGCCCCAAGTACACAAATACATCAGCCGCCGCCACCACTTCATAACTTGCCATTGCTTCTTGCTGCGTCATGGTGAGCAAATCTGCCTTAATCAGTCTGTGGTAAATCTGCCTGGCCTGGGCTTTTAACAGCATTTTTTCGGATAGGTCAACGCCTACCAACTGCACTGCCATAGCGGCGAGTTCTTTTGCCACCAGCCCTGTACCACATCCCAGATCAAGTATGCGCCATGCGCTTGCGCCAGTAACGCGTAATTTCCTGAGTTCTTTGCCAATGACAACGGGAATCTGATACTCCAGCACCTCTTGCAGATGCTGGTCAAAGCGTTCGGCATAATCATCAAATATCTTGCTGACATAGCTCACCGGTGCCTGGCTGCTGGTCTGACCATTGAGTACATGAATGAAATGAAGGGCATTACCATGTTGTGGATCTAGGGTAACGGCGCTTTGATAACTGTTCAATGCCTGTGCAATCTGACCAGCATCTTTATAAATATTACCCAGGGTATTATGAATCTCCGCCAGATTTGGCTGCAATGCGACTGCGCGTTCTGCATATTGTATGGCAAGGCCTAATTCCTTACGTTTTTGATAAATCAGCGCCAGATTATTCCAGGGCTCAGCTAATGACATATTCAAACTGTTTGCATGTCTGTAAGCCGATATAGCTTCGTCCTGCCTTCCCATATCTTTATACACATTACCTATATTGCTATGCGCCTCAGCATAGTCAGGCTTGAGTTTACAGGCTTGCTGAAAACATTCCAGCGCGCGCCCCAACTGTGCGGATTCCCGCAGTGCTGATCCCAAATTGTTCAGTGCATAAAAATTCTGGGGATTAATCTGCAATGATTGCTGGATAAATTGTATCGCTTGTACATAATTTCCCAGCTGGTGAGCAGTCACTCCGTATAAATGCAAGGCATCTGCATGTTCTGGTTTGATCTGTAAGATTTGCTCATAAATCTTTCTGGCAGCTTCAATTTCTCCACTACGGTGCAGTGTCATGCCCTGGTTCAGCCAGGTAGCAATCTGGTCTTGTACTTGCTGTTTTTGTTTATCCGCTTGCGCATTTGCTGCTTCATCTGCAGCCATACAGCATTGCTTATATTTTTTCCCGCTGCCACAAGAGCAGGGATCATTGCGACTCAGTTTTTTCATTGTCTTTTTTGTCGTTATGCAAAGTGGCAAAAATAAGGATTCGCCATTTATTGATCAACATGCTACCAAAGAGTTACCAGGAATTGCAGACTTTAACAATGAGTCTTCATCAAGAATTATTCGTCACTGGTCGATTTAATGATTTATAAAAAAACCCACCGCTTTCCAGAGGTGGGTTTTTTATTTTTACACAACAGGGAGGATATTCTCTCCCTGCTGCATGGG
>NZ_JBYTAV010000005.1:215924-508041 GCF_058788535.1 Undibacterium sp. FW305-107 | reverse complement strand
GTTTCTTCATCATGTTGAGGCCTCTTTGTGATTGAGTTTCCTCTTATTTCACTGTCCTGGCAAATTAGACCACTACAGCCGTCTGCCTTTGTTTTGAGGCGGGTGTTTGTCCTTAGCTTATTGAACATGCTGGCTTTTTGCTTTTTGATGCGGCCTTGTTTGCCGCGCAGGTCTTGGACGAGATTGACCACCTATACAGCGGGTGGTTGGAGTAGCTCTCTACGCAAATCCCCTGTAGCGATATAACCTGTGATCAGCGCGCTGTTCAAATCCATCTGGCAACCAGCCTCTTGCGAGGATCCTATCGGTGATCAATGCCATGTTTATGCCGACGGGATCAAGTAGCGATTGGTGAACGGCTAGCATAAAATCTTTGGGAGAACCTTCGAAGGCTGCGACGAGAGCGAGAGCTTCGTCAACAGTGCGAATTAGGATGATTTCGATCATGTCGTATAAGGTATTTAAATTTTAGAAATGTTCAAGTAACCGATAACGCAAAAGCAGGCGTTCCGTTTTTTGTGGAAACCGTGATGATACCTTTATCAAATCTGTTATTTCGCGTAAAACGGGCTACGTGGCCATAGAAACCCACTTCCAGCCCGTTGCCGCTTGGGTTATGCTGCAACTATACTTTATAGATGATGTTTAAGGTGTAGGCGTATTCAAACGAGCGTGAGTGGTGTGCAGGCTGCCTTTGTCGGCGAAGACGAGCAGCTTGTCTGGGTTGGGCTGTAGATCGGCGACGGCAGTGGTTAAGTGGGCGCGCAGGCTGTTGGGTTTGTACAAGCTATCTCTGCGTATTCATCACGGTGCTGATGGCGTGGTAGCTGTCTATGCAGGCGTTTAGTTGGCGGATGCAAGTGATTTTTAAGTCTTGCCAGGCACAAAAGTTGCCATGGTGAGGATGTCACAAATCTGTAAGGTGTCAGTCTTAAAATGAAGCTGACATCTCCTCGGTGTTGATTTGCTTTCAAGCGGCCTGCGGGCTGCTTTTTTTTTGAGGAAGTGTGTGTTTAGTCGTTAGTGATGTAGTAGTTGCACATGGTTATCAAGCCGCTGAGTTCTGCGACGTCTTCCCTGGTGATGAGTATGTCTCTTACTTCTTGAATTTGAGTTCGGCTTGGTATGATTTCTGTGGGGCTTTTGCACATCCAGTTAATCAATATAGCCGTGATCTTTTTGGGCTTGAGTTTGGCAACTTCTTTGCGTGTCGGGACGCGAATGTCGAGGGATTTATCTATATCGCCAGATGCCCATCTTTTTGCTGCCCGCAGATTTTCGGGTGGTACACCAAAGTGTTCGTAATAAGACTTCATAGGCTATGCTCCGTTTTTTTCGGTTGAAGCGCAGATGCAATCGACAGGAACTCATTATATAGGATGCGTGCGCTTTAATACGGGATTGCATATTCCTATTCTAATCAGGTACCGAGGTGCGACTTATATTGCTAATCCTATTTATTGAGTTTAATCAAACATATGTGAATTCATCTTCCCTGGGTATATGCGAGGCTTCACTCAGGCGCAGCCAGAAAAGCCCATCTCAGCATGGGTTTCTTTTGACTCAAATGAGAGTCACGGTGTTGATTTGCACTGAAATTTGATGGTCTACTTTCCGGGATAATTTGCATCGGTTGTGATCCATGTTGACATACAATTCTATTTGTCTTGATGAGTAGGGGCTGGGTGAGTAGCTTTGCTATTGATAGAGATTGCGCCTTGACCATAAAAGTTTGTCTGGTGTTTTGCCTGCTTTGCCGCAGACAATTTGGAAAAGTGAAATCCAGTCTTTATTAAATGCGTATTCGCAACCGGCAAGGTAAACTCTCCAGATACGATATTTTCTCTCGCCTACCAGGTTCCTGATTTCATCGTCATTGCGCTCGAACCTTTCTTTCCATAGGTTGCAGGTCCTGGCGTAGTGTCTTCGTAAATTTTCTACGTCATAGACTTCCAGTCCTCCTTCTTGCATGGATTTTAATGCCAGGCTAATGTGGGGAAGTTCGCCGTGAGGGAATACATATTGCTCTATAAATTCACCGTTTCCATAGGGGGTTTCGCCATTGTCGGCATCGGTAGAGGTGATGCCATGATTCATGACCAGCCCGTTTTCATCAAGCAAGGAGTTGATTTTCGAAAAATATTCAGTTAAATGGCTGAGGCCAACGTGTTCAAACATGCCCACACTTGTGATGCGGTTGAATACGCCTTCGACATCCCGGTAATCCTGAAGTCGAATTTCAATCAGGTTACTCAAACCTTCTTGCTTGACTCTTTGAAGAGCAAGTTCAGCCTGGTTTTCGGACAAGGTAATACCTACACACCTTGCGCCATAAATTTTTGCTGCGCGTATGACCAGGGCTCCCCATCCACATCCGATATCAAGCAAGCGGTCGTCTTGGGAGAGTCGAATTTTTTTCAATATATGATCAATTTTCTTTATTTGGGCAGTGTCCAGATCCTCGTCACCATTTTCGAAATAGGCACAGGAATACACCATATTTTCATCAAGCCACAAGCGGTAGAAATCGTTTGAAATATCGTAGTGAAATTGGACGGCTTGCTTGTCCTTATCTTTGCTGCGACGTAATTTGCGGGATATGCGTGAAAACTTTCCTTCCAGTTTAAGCGTGTTCTCTGCCAATAAATTGCCGATGGAGATAATTGCACCTGGTTCACCATAGACATCAATCTTCCCGTCAATATAAGCTGTACCAAGATTGAATAGTGAAGGTGTGAGCAGATAGCGTAAGCCAGACACATGGGGAATTCGAACTATGACCTGAGGGAATTCTGTTGAGAAGTTTAATTGCTGACCGTTCCACAGTTCAACACGCAGCGGTATATCTGAACGGCTGCGCACCATGTCGGCCCAGCTTTCAAATTTTTTTTGCCAAAACATAATTACCTCTCAACAATCTGAAATTTAATTTCTCCCGGGCTCCGCAATAAAGCCTGAATAAGTACCTGTCTTACATAACGAATCTTCTACTGCCGAGTAACAGCAAGCCATTTCTTAAGCTAAACGAGCTACCCGTCGCGATGAGGAAATTATTTTTTCTTGTGAAATATTTCCTTGAAATATTCATTGGTTTGACGAATTCATACAATAACAAAGACTTGCGTGTCGCCTTTAAAAAGAAGTTTATCTTTTTTTAATTTTTTCATCTGCATCAAAACTCCGCAAAATTAATATCTGCAAAAGCGCCATCGCCACTAGTAATGATGACGTCTGTTAAACGAAGATTTCTTGTCAGCGTTTTTTTGATATGGCTTGTCGCGCCATGGCCGGGCTCGCTGTGTTTGATCGCTTCAAACAAAACGCCGTTTAATCGATTGCATCATTCTTCTTCAGATTGAGGCCCTTGCTTGCAAAATATTGATATTTTCTGAAGAAAATTGGCACTGCGAAATCAACAAGAGGATATATGCCAGAGCTTTCAAAAAAAACTGCAAAGCCTGCTAGTGAGGCCATGGTAAACACGGTTCTGGCATCAAACAGTCGGTAAATGTAAAAACAATTTGTAGGCGCATGTCAATTTTGATGGTAGGAAGAAACTTACAAAATAGAAGTTGAAGCACCGAAATTTCCCAAGAGAAAGGGTAAGTGTATTTGCTGAATACATTCGTTTTTTCGACGGCTGTATTACAAGCATCCGTGCAGGCTTTGCTTGCGAGCTGCTTTGCCTTGGTCTTGTAGATGTGGTGAGAATTGATTGGTATCTTGCCATACGTTTTAAATATTTCTTAAGCAAACAACCCAAACCAGCTCATCGGATTTGCCGGGTTCTTGCATAGTTTTCTGGGAAATATTTGGCAGCACGATGAACCAATAAACTTGAATCAGAAGTTTTATCATGACTACCATGCAAATCAAACATGAGTCTTTCATTTTCCAACGCAGTGGCTTTGGCCTGGTCCTGGGTAATACGGGCTGTGAGCTTAGCCAGCGACCCCTGCATGAGTAGCGCATTTTTTAAAACTTGTAAGCGTCATTCCAGCCTCACACATCCAAAGGATGCGGCAATCAAACAACACTTCGCCGCTGAGTGTTGAACCTTGTGCCTGGAAATGGGCGCATATATCCGTAGATGTTAAAATTGCATTTTAATTGCCATTTAATTACTCAATGACAAAGGCACTTGGCGCATGCTGGCAGCCAATATTTTAAGTAAATTATTGAGCAAATAATTCGGTGGCACCTGTGGTACGCATATGTGCAGGTCTTCATCATCAACTGATCTAAAATTATCGGGTGCTTCTATGTTGAAAAATACTGAGTTAAAAGAACGTCTTTTCTCAATGTTGCCGAAAGAATTGACGTTGCCACATGAAGAGTTGACGCGCGAATCTAAGCTTCAGGAAATTGGATTTGATTCGTTGGCTCTCATTGAATTTAAGTTTGAAGTTGAAGATGCATTTGGTATCCGTTTTGGTCAATTCGTCAGTCCACCAGTTACATTGGGCGAAGTATTCGACCAAATTGAAGAAGCGATCAATCTGGCGGCAGGGTGATCATGAATTTAACGCGTGTTGTTGTCACCGGGATAGGCATCGTCTGTCCCTCCGGTAATTGGCCTGGGCAGGTGTTTGATAACGTTGCTGCCGGGCGCTCTGCAATTCGGCTGTTGCCTGCATCTGCCCGTCAGTCACCTGTGCTGTTGGCAGCCTTTGTTGATGAAGCCGTGGCGCAGGAGAGTGCTAGCAGCGATCGTGTTGCTCAGTTATCACTGGCCGCTGGGCGGCGTGCTTTGGACAATGCCGGTCTGCTGGAACGTCCAGATTTGTTGACCGAAATGGCTATCCATTTGGGTACGGGCAGTGGTGGCAACGCAACGCAAGATGCTGCATTCCATCGGCTATACGCGGAGAATAAAGATCGCATTGCGCCAATGTCTTTACCGCGCGGGATGATGAGTGCTTCTGCGTCAGAGATATCGATCAAGTTTGGTATTCGCGGCCAAAATAATACCTATGCGGTGGCATGCGCGTCTTCTTCTGCGGCTATTGGCGAAGCCTCGCGAACTATCCGGCACGGGTATGCCGATCGTGTGCTGGCCGGGGGTAGTGAAGCATTGCTTACTTATGGTGTGCTGCATGCCTGGCATGCACTATGTGCCTTGGCTCCGGCGGATCAGGATGTTGCTGCTTCGTGCAGACCATTTTCAAAAGACAGGAATGGGCTGGTGTTGGGGGAGGGGGCAGCATTTCTTGTGTTGGAGTCTTTGGATTCTGCATTGTCACGTAAGGCAAGCATACTTGCTGAACTTGTCGGTTTTGGCAGTTCCTGTGATGCCAGTCATATTACCCACCCGTCGGTGGATGGGCAGGTAAGAGCCATGCGCCTGGCTTTGAAGGATGCAGGTATAAACGCGGACGCAGTTGATTACATCAATGCTCACGGTACGGCGACAGTGGTAGGGGATGCCATTGAAGCGGAATCGATACGAACGGTATTTGCTCATCGCAGCGAGGCAGTGCCGGTCAGTTCAACGAAGGCCGTGCATGGTCATTTGATGGGGGCTGGTGGCGCAGTTGAACTTGCTCTCTCGTTGTTGGCGATGGAGCATGATCTGATTCCGCCAACGGCAAATTGTCGTGAGCCGGATGAGAGTTTGGGAATCGATGTAGTGACTTCGGCTCGCCACAAAAATATTGATTGTGTCATGTCGAATTCTTTTGCGTTTGGCGGAAGTAACAATGTGCTGATTGCGAAAAAATACCGGGCCACATAGGCACTGCGCAATCAGATTCAAGGTCAGGAAAATGTCTTGCCACAATCCTTGCGCCAATGATCAATCAAAATTATTTTCATCATCAGATTTGTCACTGACATATTCCGATTTTTCAGACTCCGATTTTTCAGATTCATTATCTGCCTCTTCTTCCTTTTCATCGTCCAGTCTTTGTTTTTTTAGCGCTTGTTTCTCTTTCAGTGCGATTTTTTTGCGTTTTTTCTTGCCTTCATCCGACAATTTGCGCTTGCCCTTCACTTTGGGTACGCCTTTAAGGTTACCCAGGCCATTTCTGCGCATGTACCGACCCGCTTTGGTTCTGTCTCCTGCAAATTCAGCAATAACAAATTCGCTAAAACTGCTGTACTTGTTGTACAGTTTCCGCGCTTCGTCAATTTGCTCTTGACGGGCCAGTAATTTAAGTTGTCGCTGCCTGTCGGCCTCTTTTTTGAGAGTTTTGGCATGTTTTTTTGTTATACCACCTTCTTTGATGGCATTCTTGATGTTTGGTATGTCTTCCTTGGTGACGGATTCGAAGTAAGCTTCTGCGACGTAGACATAGCGTTCGCTAGTGGTCCAGCCACCACTTTTACCCAGGATGTGACGACGGTCTGAGGTGATGTCGATCAATCCTTCTTTTTTGTCATCCAGATGGAGAACGATATCGGGATATGAGACACTGCCCATGTCTTCGGAACGCTGCCTGGTCCAGTTCAGTGGCAGGTCGGCTTCATTCATCAGCGCATATACCCGCTCTTCCATGGCATTACCGACATGCGTGACAGCCATATTGCTATTACGCTGAAGTAAATTGAGGAAAGTGGCAATTTTTGCGCCAGTCCAGTCCTGGATTTTGCCTGTCATCAATTCATCATAGGCTTGGTCGACCAAGTCGCTGACAATGTTGGCAAAGTCTTTGCAGGCCTTCAGGTTTTTTTTGCTGGTGGTTCCGGCGGCATCAAAATCTTCATCCAGTTGGCGTTGGATCAATCCCCTGTCGCTGGGTAGTACGAATCTCTGTGGTTGAGAGGCGCTGCTCTGCAGTTGCATGGCCTGGCTGCCACGCTGGTCGGCCTCTTGTTCCAGTTGTTGATTGTCGTTAATGGCAAGGCCATTGGCATGTAGCGTGGGCTTGACCCGGCCTTCGGCTTGTTGTACTACGTGCCAGGCTTCATGTGGCAAGTGCTGCTCTTGCCCCTTGGCCAAATGGATATTGCTCCCTTGGGCATAGGCCAGTGCATTGAGTTGTCGCGGTTTGCTGGAGTTGTAATGGACGCGAACATGATCCATGGACATGCCGGATAAAGTTTCTATGCCAGTCTTGAGTGAGTCTGACAAACCAGTCTGGTTAGGCTTGTTGCGCAACTGCATGGGGCTGCGTGCATATTGGTAGTTGCCCATGGGATCAAACCCGGGTTGTTGGGCTGATGCTGGTTCGGCAGCGTGTGCAGGTTCATCTGCCTTGACCCTGGTTTGTTTTGCCGGGCGAGTGAATTGACCATGCATGTTTGTCTCGCTTGGCCGGTAAACTGGTCAGCGCATCAGGAGCCAACGCATGGGTAGTTCTTGCTAAGTGCTATGTACAATGACAGGCTGCCACTTTGGCTTAAGGATTCCGGGTTGCTCTGCAAGAATTTGGTAAACACGCGGGCCACTTGCTCGTGGGTCACGCCACCTTCGGGTGGGCAGTAGAGTTTGGGTGTCTTGCTGATTTTGCTGTTAAGCGCCAGGGCCTCGCGAAAACCGGAAATATAGGTCATGCAATTGAGGGCGGACAAGCTGTCTTCCAATGTCATTTGCGCTCCATCTGCCTGTTTCACAGCAGCCTCACATGCCCTGAGAAAATATGCGCCGTCTTTGGCTTGCACCTGTGGCGTCAGGCTAATGCTGCAAATGAATATGCATGTCCAGAATAATTTTTGCATGTCAATCTCCGTTGCTGTTGAATGCAGGGTGCATGCCACGGCACGATGCGTCGCCGGAATCCGGCAAACTCTTTTACATCACCTGATCAGACCAGTTTTTTGCAATGCCTGTCTTTATCAGGATGAGAATCCTGCACAACCTGCCATCGACAGAACTTGCAGGGAACCCCCTATCAATTCAAACAGGCAAATTAAAAGCCGATTGCCATATTAGCATTTAAAATAATAAATAAGCTAAATAAAAAGACAATATTGTTGCGAAAAAGCTAAAAAATATTTAGTTTTAAAAAGATAACTTTACTTATGGATTTTTCATCTAATTCGGATGTACGATGACCGCTCGTAATTGAATCGGTTACGAGAGAAACAGGAGCGACGAATTTAGCCATGCTGCAAATGTTCTTTGCTTTTGCGATGTTTAGAAGTCTTTTTTGGAATAATTTTCTAATTTAAAAGGATGCTATTATGTCTACTTTTGCGTCAGGTACTATTACAGTCAGTAATGCAACTCCTGGTCAGTCAGTTGCAATCAATATTGCTCCTCAACAGGGCTTCGCATGGAGCTCAGGTAACCCAAGTGATCCCAATAATAGTGGCATCACGCTGTCAACAACCTCTGGTTCGCCTGTTCCTGTCAATTCTTTCAGCATGACAAATCAGGTCATGCAAACAATTACGGCTTCCGGTGGCTCCAGCTCGGGCTCTTCAACTGTTTCGTTCAGTATCGCCACTTATATTTCTAATGCGAATACTGGCGGTTACGTTGGCATGAGTTGTACTGCAGATCCAGGTGTGACGGTGACGTTTGCATTCTCCAATTCCAAGTCAGTCACTCTGACCAGCGCACAAGTTGGTGTGATGTGGCCATCCTGAGTCTGATGACCAGTTAGCCATGCCCGAACCCCGCACTCAGGTTGCCGTCAGACCTGTTGGGCGGGTATGGGGAAAACAAGAATCGAAATAATTGTGGATGTGATTTTTCCAACACGAAGGAAAGTTTCATGAGTGCCCGCAAAAATGGTGCCCCATCCAAGACAAAATCGCCTGAGGTTGCTGCAGGTGATTCGACTGTTCCGGCTGCGGAGGCAGCAATAGAGCAGGTGGCACCAGTCCATGTTGAAGATGCTGCTGTAGAACAGGTGGCCTCAATTCATGCTGAGGGCGCTCCAGTTATCGATGTGCCTGAACCGCAGGCTACATCGGCAGCTGCACCCGTGATTCTTCCCGAGGTTGCCATTCCACCTGAAATAGGCAGTCATCCGGACTCGGATGTTTTGCGATTATTGCAGGAGCAAGCCAGCTCTTTAGGTGCAGACGGTAGTGACGATGTTGATGTTGAATTGAGCGAAGAGGAACGGCTTTATCTAAATTCGCACCTGAAAGCCAATCCCCTGCACCAAGTTAATGAGCATTGCTTTACCGAAGTCAATGTATTCCGGCAAATGAATATCACGTTTTATAACTTGCGGGCCAACAGCAAGGCGTTTCTATCTATCCGGCCTGATCAAATGGCGATCTGGAGCGAAGGGGGGGAAAGCAGCAAGATGGTGGGCTTGAGTTTTTCAACCAGTACTCAACCAACCCTGTATTTGCGTAATTTTCTGATCAATGCACGTGAAATGTATTTGGAAACTTATCAGGACTGCAGTGAAATCAATATTGGCCTGTACGTACGCACTGAACAGTTTCAGTTAAAAGGCCGAGTCGATTTGCCTCCTGGTGCAAGCGTCACGATGCAATCGCGTTGCGACCGCACCAGCATCATTGGCCTGAGCTCGTTTGGTATTGATCTGGAATAGGGAAAACACCATGATCCGTGAACTAATACCTGTTGTTCTGAAATTTGACAACGTCGCGGCCAATTCAAATATCAATTTCATGTTTACCACGGCAGGGGTGAGTTGGTCCTTGGGTGCACGTTCAGGTGACAGTTTGGGGTTTTCCATGTTATCCGAACAAACGGACGACAGTTTTGAGTCTTGTATCCAGAAAATCGAATTCAATGAGCAAATGCTGGCGATTACGACCGCCAACAACAATGGAGGCTTAAGTTCGTTTGCTCTGGCTTTGTCTCTGAAGGTGACACCAGGGGTTGATTATCTGCAAGGGTATTGCACGCTCAATAATGAAGCCAGCGTGATGGCGTATTTTGGTGCGCAACGTGCCAACGAATGGCGTAACGGCCGCATCAGCGCGGCGTTGCGTGATCCTGCTCATGAGTATCGCAGTGTCTTGATTTCAGTGCATGGTGCGCGACCTGGAAACCGGATTTCGCTTGATGTCACTACCAAAAAAGGCTTGGGTAATGTCTATTGGTGCCTGGGACCACCGTTCTCAGAATCGGGTGGTATACGGCTCATGGGCTTGAACGGCGGAGTCCCCCTCAACTACATGTCGTATGGCACTTCGGTGTTGACCTTTGAAACCGCGAAAACCCAGGACAACGATAATGAAGAGATGGAGTTTTTAATGCTGGCATATATAGGCTGGAATCCTGAGACTTTACCTTACATTTATCTGAAAGCCAGTTGTGACGGTCATATCAGCATGTATGCGCATGTCGGCAATCGTCAACCACAATTGGTCAGTCAAACCTATACGGTGTTTACGCTATGAGTGACGCATCGTCCAGCGTTGACAGTGGCCAGGTGCTGCGCTGTGTCAGCGAATCGCTGCGCAACCTGATTCGCGCTCATATTTCGGAATTGTCGTCGGAATCGGCGGTGGTGTTTGAATCGCCTGCTGACATCGACAGCCAAGGGGAAACCAAGCTGTCATTATTTTTGTATCAGCTTGAAATCAATCCGTTTTTGCGCAATACACCGGCGACACTTAATCGCCAGCAAGGTGCAAATGGCATGCCAAATTCACTGACGGTGACGGCACCTCCGCTGGTGGCAGACCTGCTGTATATGATGGTGCCGTATGCGCGTTCGGCAGAACTGGAACTGGTACTGGTGGATAAACTGGTGCGACTGTTTCATGACGTGCCAGCCTTGTATGGACAATGGCTGCATCCGGTGTTGCGCCAAAGCGGCAATGAAGTGATTCCCATTGTGCCGGACTTTAGCAATTTTGAACGCTTGCATAATATATGGAGCGGCTTTCCCAACAAGCCCTATAAATTAACCAAATTGTATACGCTGTCCCCTGTTCGCATACCGTCAGGGGATGTAAGCCAGGTCAATATGATCACGGAAGGTGATTTAGTGGCGGAGCAGCGACCAGTTGACACATTGCTGCAAACGGTGGAGCAAACATGATCAAGCTGTCGGCAGTGGTGCAGTTGATTGACGGTTTTACAGGTCAACCAGCAGAAGCGCTGGCGGTGAGTTTTCTGCTGGACGGCAAACCAGTGGCAGCACAGGCAAAGCAGCAGGCGTTCTATGCATTCCCTGACCTTGATGATGGGCAATACCATCTCAGGATTATTTGCCATAAGCCGTGGTTTCTGGATCAGGAAGTCAAGTTGCAGGTGCCGTTGAGCGAGCCATTGGTTGATGCCATTACGGTTGTCACGATGCTGCCCGGACCAGCCTACCCTTATCCGCCGGGCACTACGCTGATTGCAGGGCAGGTGCTCGCAGCCCGACAGCAGCCAGTGTCAGGAGTTGACGTGATGGCGAATTACCAGACTGCACGCGCCAACGCCAAAACGGCCAGTACGCGTTCTTTTGGTGATGGTCGTCATGCGGGCTGTTTTACTCTGGCCCTGAGGGGTAATCTTGCGCCACAAAGTGCGGTGGTATTGAGTTTCAGTAAACCCGGTTTGAAGAGTGTGCAAAAGAGCGTCACAGTGCAAAGCGGAATAATGCAGTGTGTGTCTGTTGAAATGCAATAATTGATAAGGGAAGAACTATCTTGGCTACTTATAAACATCCCGGCATATATATACAGGAAGTGCCAGGCACTCGCAGCATTCAGGGCGCCTCTACTTCAACTCCGGTCTTTATTGGGGTGACCGAATTCGGGCCCATTGAACAACCGACACTGATCACCAGTTGGAATGCCTACCAAAGTGCGTTTGGGAATCTGGCCTGGTACGCGATGGTGTCCTGGACTGTCTATGAATTTTTTAACGAAGGCGGTACGGCATGCTGGGTGGTGCGCTGTTCCGATACGGCTGCGGCCAAGGCGGCGACCGCGACCCTGAGCAGCCTGGTTGTCAATGCAGTGACCGCCGGTACCTGGGGTAATTCGCTGGGCGTCATGATCAGCAATGGCAGTACGCCGCTTGCCGCTGGTGGTAGCACGCCGGTATTTAATCTGAGCGTCACGGTAGATCAATCTAAAATTGGCCTGAGCAGCACGGCGGCACCGACGCAGATCGGGATGCCGAATGCTTTATTGCAGCGCTATGTGCTGCAGAATAATCTGCAAGTTGAGTCTGGGCAAACCTATTATGTGCTTGAGTCGTTTAACGGATTTACTGGCAACAGCTTGATAGGCGATGCCGGAGCATATAGTCCGATCGCGACCAAAATCAACAGCAGTTCCATGTTTATCCGCATTGCACCGAACGCAAAGGCGATTACCACCAGTTCGCGGCCAGCCAATACCGCCACGCCGTCGGCTTTAAAAGGTGGTACCTCACCCAACTACAATTTTACCGCGGCCACTGCCTTGCTGCAAAAAGTCCAGGGTATCAGCCTGCTTTCTGTTCCTGATATCACTACCTACGAAAAAACAGGGGACAGCAATCCATTATTAACTCAGGGCACGCTGATCAACCAGGAGCTGTTATTCTGTGAAAACTCGCAACAGCGAAATCTGTTTTATGTCATTGATCCTCCATTTGGCCTGGATGTACAAGGTATTTTGTCATTCAAAACCGGCCAGGGTAGTGCCACATCAGGCAACCCCAATGCATTGAGTTCGGACTTTGGTGCAATTTACTATCCGTGGGTGTACATCTACAACCCGATTGCTGGTGCCAATGTGCCGATTCCTCCCTCTGGCCCCACTTTAGGTCGTTATGCTTATACCGATACCAATGTCGGGGTATGGAAGTCACCAGCTGGCGTGGATGATGGTGCCTTGTTGACGGCGGTGTTGCTGGATCAGAGCATTACTGATTCGGATCAGGATCAACTCAACCCTGAAGGCATCAACGCGATTCGCAACTTTATCAATTACGGCAACGTGATTTGGGGCGCGCGTACACTGGCTTTGAATACTGAATGGACGTATATCAGCATTCGCCGTTTGTTCATCTATGTCGAGCAAAGCCTGAAACAAAGCTTGCAATGGGTAGTGTTTGAACCTAATGACCAAACCACCTGGTCGTCAGTGACGCGGGATGTGACCGCTTTCCTGACTACGTTATGGCAGCAGGGTGGCCTGTTTGGTGCGACTGCACAGGAGGCATTTTTCGTGACTTGTGATGCGTCGAACAACCCGCCCAATACCAGGATGTTAGGGCAGATGTTCATAGATATTGGTCTGGCACCGGTTTATCCGGCTGAGTTTGTGATTTTGCGGATGTCGCAAAAAACGGCTGCGCCGGATTCGGGCGGTTAATCTGACCCGACTCCCCTCAAAAAACCAGATGACAGATTGCGGAGAAAACAATGGCTACAACTTTAACTGACCCCTACCGTGGGTTTCTCTTCCGGGTTGAAATTTCCGGCATTCAGATTGCAGCATTTTCTGAGGCAACCGTGCCTGATATCACGGTTGAAACCGTGGACTATCGCGAAGGCACCGATCCGGTGTGGAAACGGCCATATTCTGGCCTGACCAGCTATGGAAAACTGACCTTGAAAAAAGGGCTGACAGATTCCATGGATTTATATAACTGGTTCACCCTGGTATCGACCCAGGGTTCAACTGCCACAGGTGCCCAGAAAAATGTGTCCCTGATCCTGGTGGATACCACCGGGGCTGACAAGGCACGCTGGAACGTTATTAATGCCTTTGCCAGTAAATATGAAAGTACTGGCTTGAATGCATCGACCAGCGATGTGATGGTGGAAACTTTTGAATTGACCATGCAATACATGGTGCGTGTCTCTTAACCCTGGAGTTATGTCTCATGAATGTGATCAGTACAGAAGTGGAATTTACCTTGCCCATAGGCTATCGCGACGCCGACGGCAATTTGCACAAGAACGGGGTGATGCGGCTGGCCACTGCAGGGGATGAAATCTTGCCGCTCAAAGATCACCGGGTCCAGAATAATCCGGCTTATCTGATCATCATCGTGCTCTCACGTGTGATTGTGCGTTTGGGAAGCCTGGATATTATTAATACTAAACTGGTGGAAGATTTGTTTTCTGCCGATTTTACTTATTTGCAAACACTCTACAACAAGATCAACCAGGTTGATACGGACGAAGGGCAGGGCGGGGCGGGAAAGTAGGGCGCGTACCCGAGCAGCTGTATGCAGAAATCGCTTTTATTGCTTATCACTTTCACTGGTCGTACGAGGCAATTTTGGCGATGGAGCATGCAGAACGGCGACGGTGGTGCGAGCAAATTTCCAAAATCAACAAAGCCATGAGCAGTGATGATAATCATAAGAGTTTGAAAAATCTGGGAGTATGAGATGGTACTGGGTGTAAATGCTGCCGCTGGTTTAGCTCAACGTCAGTTGGGTGTGCATATTGACCCGTTCAAGGCTTACAATTTTTTTGTGGAAGTCGAAGGTATCCTGGTAGGCGGGTTTTCATCGGTGGAGGGGCTGGAGTCTCGCACGGAAGTCAAAACCGTACGCCAGGGTGGAGTCAATGATTCGGAATACAAACTACCCGGTCAGATGACTTATTCCGATATCGTGTTAAAAGCTGGAGTCACAGCACTTGACCCTATGTGGCTGTGGTATCAATCCACCTTGCAAGGACAGATCAAACGCAAGAACGGTTCAATTTATATTCTGGATGATTCCGGTTTGCCCAGTGTGTGGTGGGACTTCTTCAATGCCTGGCCAATATCCTGGCAGGGGCCAAGTCTGGATGCAGGGCAAAACATGATTGCGACCCAAAGTTTTACCCTGGCGCATGAAGGTATCAAGAAAAGCCTGGCAAGCGTCGCATATTCAGCCGCCAAGGGGATACTTTGATGGCACTGGGCATGCGCACCGCTAGTGCCAATGCTGCCAGGGCGAACAGGCCGCAGGTACTACGATTGATCAGCCTGCTTAAACTGAGTCAGACCATGCAGGTAAATCACGATGCAGATATGCCACCCACCATGGCGTATTTGAAGTTGCCGCAGAATGTCACCCAGAATCATTTCACCCATATTGTTCAACGCATTCAGTGGCTACAAATGCAGCAACGATTGCTGGCGCAGGGCGTGGGTAAATTCCTGCAAAAAGAAATGCAGGCCAGCAGAAGCCCCTTGCAGAAAGGGGGCAAGGCCGGACGGCAGGCAGAAAGTAATGCGTTGGGTAAGCGACTTTCTCATGCCATGCTCTCGCAACAGACCTGGGTGCGCTGGCTGCAAACTTTAATCATCAAGTCGCAAGCCCGCAATGCCGGGCTAGTGCCAGTGCTGGCTCCTGCATTACTGACCATGCCGAGCATGCCACTGGGTAAACTGGCCGGACAAGGTTCATCACCTTTGCTGACACGTCTTTTGATGCAGCACAGCGCTGCGCTCATGATGGAACTTTCTGGTCAACGGAGCAGGCAGACTGCCCATGCGCAACTCAGTCCAGGCATCCATGCCGGAACCAGTTCTGCTTTGGTCCTATTGCAGCGTCAGGTTATGGCGCGAGCTCGCCCGGTCAGAAGCAGTATTGGGACCGACAGAAAAATATCAAAAATCAATTCCAGGTCCACAGCGCAAAGCCATGTCGGCAGCATGTTTTCAGCCATGCACGCACTGAGTGTGACACGTAGCAACAGGCTTGAACGCATGTTACTGCGCCTGCTGACACCACCGGGCAAGATGAAATACGAATTTGCTGAGCAGGGGCGACATCTGATCAATGTGATGCGTACTCATTCGAGTGTAGCGTTGGAAGTGCGGTCTGGAGCAAGAGCGCTCATCGAAACCCTGTTACCCTGGTATTTGCGTTCCCGTTTACGTGATGTTGGCAATTCATTGGCGCAAACTTTTTTGCAACAAGGGGCGCAGAAACGCTGGCAACGCACTGTGATGCGGGCACATGAAGTACGCGGAGCGGCTGCCGAGAGTATGTTGTTGCGTGTATTACATATGCGACCGGCCACAGTTAAGGGCATGTCAGGTGCAGCCCGCCAGAACCAGTCAGCGGGGCACGCAGTGGCGTCGATGCTACGTGCGCAAGTTGATATGATCTGGCAAACCAGCTTGCGTCAATATGTATTAAGACAAACTGGACGTCGCTTGCCAGCCTATTCGTCATCACCAGTTCTAGGGCGACGACAGGCGAATCTGGAACAGCCCATGCTGCGTCAGTCTGATGCAGACCGTGCCAGTCTGTCACATTTGGGTAAGGTGGCGCGCTGGCGTGAAATGGCGAGTCGTATGAATGTTCCTGACATGTTGGCATTGATCAGGCGGCGTAGCTCACTGGTCGCCGTGCATCGTATTCATCCGCCAGCACAAGCCGAGCACAACACGATGTCTGAGCCAGCATCGGTGCGACTTACTTTAGCGCAGCAGGCATTAGGACCACCTATGGTTCAGCCACTGTATCAACACGGTATAGCTGCACAGAATGCAGAACTGATACCTTATCGTTCACGTCAGAGCGTGACACAGGTGTTGCGCGAAACCCATACCAACCGTTCCTGGCAAGCTGGTTTGCAAGTTGAAATGAAAAAACTGATAGAAAGCCAGTTGACGACAGTAGAACGTTCTATTCAAATGAAAGTCGTTCAGGAGCTGACTCAACGCAATCAAAATACCATGCATCAGGTAGTGGTTGACTCACTGTTTTCCCCACCCGTCATGCGGGTTTTGACGGACCGCTTGTGCAGCGCAGTTGAAAAGCGTACTGCGATTGAACAATATCGCAAAGGAGCCAATTGATGCTGGAAATGGCCAAGATCGTGGTGCAGCAAACCCGCGAAGAAATTCCGGTGATGTACAACCCGACAGAGTTGTCGCTCAACAAAACCGTGATGGTGCAGGGTGAGGGTTCGAACATCCAGTTTCAGCGCGTCAATAACGATGACCTGACGGTATCACTATTTTTTGATACCTACGAACAGCAAATCGATGTGCGTACCAAGACCAATAAAATTGTAGCATTGACAGTACCCAGCGTAGGTACCAATATCCGCAAGGAACCACCAGTGGTGGTGTTTACCTGGGCCGGGCCATTGTTTACCGGTATTGTGACCAAGCTGGATCAAAAATTCACGATGTTTTTGAGTTCCGGCATACCGGTTCGGGCAGAGCTGTCGGTGACGTTCAAATCCGTTCTGACGGAAGAAGAAGATTTGCAGGCGCGCGGTTATTTTAATTGTCGCCAGTTATGGCGCATCAAGGAAAGTGACCGTCTGTACCTGATTGCCCAGGATACGTTGGGTGATGCCAATCAGTGGCGCTTGATTGCTGATGCCAACCAGATTTACGACGTACTCAATTTCCCCCAGATTAAGGATATCGGACGCAACCTGATTATTCCCGACGTGCATGCTGATGGTTTTCCGGGAGTGAGCAATGCTTAGCGTCAATACTGGGGCTTTCAAGATTCTGAAAAATCGCAGTGCCTTGCCCAATTCGATTTTGGCGAATATTCATGACGTGCAAGTGACCAATGAAATCAATGTGCCAGGCATGTTCAGTTTTTCGCTCAACATTGTTTCCAGTAATGGTACATGGGAAGATGTTGATCTGGATGTGTTCAAGCCAGGTGATGAAATTACCATTTTCATGGGCTTGAATACGCTGCATCAATTGATCAGTGGCGATATTACCGCAGTCGAACCGAACTTCAGTACCCGCTCATCCAATGCAGTGATCCGCGGGTTTGACCGCATGTACCGACTGAAGTTTGGCAAGCAAACCAAAACCTATGAAGACTTGAACGACAATGCCATTGTCACCCAAGTCGCACGCTCTTGCAGCCTGACCGTTCAAACCCCTGGTAACCCGGCACTGGTGAATCAGTACGTTTTGCAAAGAAATATCTCCAACTACAAGTTTGTGCTAAATCGCTGCAAGCAATTGAACTATGAAATCCTGATGGATGATACTGCGTTGATATTCCGCCCTTCTGCAGAAGGTGGCAGTGCACTCAAGACCTTGCAGTTTCCACGTGACATGGATGATGTCAACCTGAACATGAAGCTGCCTACGCAGGGGGATGAAGTCACGGCTACGGGTTACGACATTGAGACCAACAAAGTGCTGATAGCAGTGGCAGCGTCAAGCACGCCACAGGAAACCATGGGAGGCAGCGAAACCGGATATCAGGCGGCAAATGATTTTCCCAGTAGCCAGATTTTGGTGGAGTGCCCCAATATCAGCGACCCGCAAGCCTTGCAGGCGGTGGCCAAAGCGCAGTATCAGGCCAATTTACAAAGCTTCATCGAAGGCAGCGTGAACCTGGTAGGTGACAACCAACTGGTGGCCGGCGTCAATATCAAGCTGACCGGCCTGTCAACCCGCTATAACGGTATTTATTACATTACCTCCAGCACACATAGCTACGACGATAGTACGGGTTACAAAACCACGCTGAAGATCAGGAGAACCGGCATATGATGAATGACGATATGGGCGAATTCAGCCCAGGGGTAGCACTGGCGACGGTCAGCAACACCCGAGATGAGCAAAATCTGGGGCGTATCAAAGTGAAGTTCTCACTCAAAGGCGCACAGATAGAATCGGACTGGGTTCAAATCATGAGTTTCTTTGCCGGAACCAGTAGCGGGGCTTTTTTCTTGCCGCAAGTCGGCGATTCTGCGCTTGTGGCTTTTGCCGATGGCGATCCGAGCAAACCCTATGTACTGGGCTTTTTGTGGAATGGACAGCAAAAACCGCCGGTTGCCAATGTGGAGCAACAGCAAACTATCCGTGTGATTAAAACCAAAGGTGGCAAGACCATTACCTTTGACGATTCTGATCAAGGAAAAATCAGCATTGTCGACAACAAAAATAATCAAATCCTTATTGATACCAGCGCTAATAAAATCAGCCTGATCAGCCAGGGTGATATCAGTATCAGTGCTGTTGGCAGCATCAATATCAAAGGTGCCCAGGTGGTGATACAAAATACCGGTGGCAGCGTCAAGGCTGATCTCACTGCAGCCAGCATGCAACTGACAGGCGGTACCAGTCTGAAGCTGTCGGCCAGCATGATCGATATCAACTAGGGAGCAGGGAATGGGTATGCCAGCGGCAAAATTGGGCGACAGCATAGTGAATGCGGCCGATATTCATATTGTACTGGTGCCTTCGCCAGGCGGCCCGGTACCGACTCCACAGCCGTTTCCATTTAACGGCAAGATCAATGCCAATACCAGTTTGAATGTGCGTATCAATAGCCGGCCTGCAGCTACTGTCGGATCGATGGCGACTAATATTCCACCGCATATTCCAACCAGTGGTACGTTTCAGGTGCCACCAACCAATCTGGGGCGGGTGATCATAGGCAGCATGCGGGTGCGCATCAATGGCAAGGCTGCGGCACGTGCGGGTGATTTTTGCGAGACCTGTCACGATATTCCACCTGTGGGGCCACAGGCGCCACCGCCTACAGTGCAGGTATTGGGTATGTCCACCGTCCTGATAGGCTAGTCATGGCCAACAGCGCAGATTTTCTGGGGAAAGGTTGGGCCTTTCCGGTAGCCACCCAGGGAGGGCGGGTGTTGATGGCTAGTGATGCCACAGACATTGAGCAGGCAATTTTGATCATCCTGCAAACTGCACCTGGCGAGCGTGTGATGTTGCCCAGTTTTGGTTGTCGCATCAATGAACTGGTGTTTGCAGCGGGAAATGCCACCTCGGTCAGTCTGGCACAGTTGTATGTCAAGCAGGCACTGGATCGTTGGGAGCCGCGCGTCGTCGTGACTCAGGTGGCCGCAGGAATTGATCCTAAAACGCCGAATTGCCTGACCATTTCGGTCAGTTATGTCATTCGCACCTCGAATCAGCCGGGTAATCTGGTCTACCCATTTTTTCTTAAATCATAAGTACGGAGTCAAACCAGCATGGACATGGAAATTATCAAAGCAAGGATACAAGATCTGAAACGCAATCAAGAAGCCGGAGAAGCGCAAATGCTGGACATGGATCAGAAAAGACGTGAGTTGCAGGCCACCCTGATACGCATCAGCGGTGCGATTCAGGTGCTGGAAGAATTGATGGCCGAACATGAGCAGGCGACCAAAAACTGACTGAACTGACAATGACAGACCCTATCCTTGATTTTCGTGATGACGATGCTTTTTACAGCCAGGTGCTGGAATTGGCATTGGCGTATGCGCCAGAGTGGGCCGACTACTGGCCCACTGCTGTGCCGACCAAACAGGATATTAATCAGGATCCGGGGTTGGTACTACTGAATCTGTTTGCACACCTGGCAGCTTATACGGCCAAAATCGAAAACCAGATGCCCTTGCAGAGACGGCTGGCATTTTTTCAGTTCATGAACATGAACCTGCGCCCGCCAATTCCAGCCCAGGCGGTATTGCAATTTCAATTGCAACAGGATCAAGCTGCGCAAATGGTAGCAGCCCAGACGCCAGTGCTGGATGGCGACAATCAATCTCTGCGTTTTCAAACAAATAGCGATTTGCTGGTACTGCCAGCCAGCCTGGTGGCAGCCATGACCATCATTCCGGCACAGGACCAGTACATCGATGCCTTACCCTTGATTTTAGGAGGGCAGGTCGGGGTGGTCGCCAGCACTGCCGCCAACGGTGGCAGCGTAGTATCCCCTGCTGCCAGCATTCCCTTGTTTGTCGCTGATCAAAGCAGTGATCCGGTTGAGCAAGCTTTGGGACACTGGTTCATGATGGGGGACAGCCAGTTATTTAAACCGGACGATTCCTTGCAAAACATCGTCATCAGCTTGACCGGCAAGAATCTATATCCCGAATATTTTGAGCAATGGTTCGATGGTGCCATGCAGCCTCTGGAATCGACAGTTGTCGCTTCGCCAGACAATCTCAGGCTCGATATCAGCTTGCAGAGCACACCAAGGGCAGATGCACTGACAACAGCGCAGTTGCAAGAGGAGTTGTATCACGCCGAAGAGATTGAAGCCGGATTTGCAGCTTCACCCAAAACCAGTAGCGATGACCCGGCGATGTACTGGTTGCTGGTCCAGCCTGCACCTGGCATGAAGGTTTTGTCAGCGCAGGAAGCGCAGTTGCCGGTGATTACAGGCTTGCAATGTACGATGAATGGCAAGCAAATTCAGCCTCAACAGGCTGCCTATAACACGGTGTTGCTTGATGTTGGCAATGGTGTCTATCCCTTTGGCGAAACGCCTGCTCAAAACGATGCGTTTTACCTGCGTTCCGATGCGGTGTTTGGTAAAACTGGTGCCAGGATAACGATCGCGTTTCAGGTGGTACCGGTCAAAGTCGTCATGCCCGTCGTGTTGAATTGGCAGTTTTGGGATGGCGCGGCATGGCAATCGTTCAATGAAACCCAAACCGATGTCAGTACCTATGATTTTGTCGATCAATTCAATAATCTGCAACAGAATAATGCCAACGGTCCTGCATATATCCAGTTTCAATGCCCGGTTATTAGCGAAACCACGGTAGCTGGCGGTAAAGGATTGTGGGTGCGGGTAGTGATCGCCAGTGGTGGTTACGGCCAGGATGGCGGCTTTGAGACCAGTAGTGTCAGTGCGACGATTAATGGTATTCCTGATTCCATCCTTGACTCCAGCGTCAAACCAGATGTTATCAATTACCTCAATAATACGGCTGGAGTGAATTTTTCTTATACCTTTACCAGTTCCAAATATTTTCCACCTTTTATCCAGTCGACACAAATTACCTATGCATATGTCAACAAGCCAAGTAGCTACTGGTGCTATAACGCATTTGACCTGAGTCGTTTTTTGTTCAGCCCATTCAAGCCCGTGAAAGAGTTGCTGACCAGTTTTTTCTTTGCCTTCGCGCCCGGTGATTTTGGCAGTATGAGCCTGGGCAATAAAATGACGCTGTATTTTTATCTGCAACAGGAACAGGCCCAGGCAGGCGGCACTTTGGTCTGGCAATATTTTGATGGGCTGGGATGGCAAAAACTGTCGGTCGATGACAGTACCTATGGCTTGTCACGGTCAGGCATAGTCAGTTTTACGATACCCGCCACCATGCAAGAAGCGTATCTGTTTTCTCAGTCCGCTTATTGGTTCAGGATTGTCAATGCGTGTGTGGATCGTACTATCCGCATTTATGGCATGTACCCCAACACGGTGATGGCCAGCAATATTACCAGCGTGATCAATGAAGTTCTGGGTTCTGGTAATGCGCAGCAGTTTCAGACTTTTGAATTGAATTACACACCTGTGCTGGCCAATCTGAAAGTGGTGGTGCTGGAGCCAATAGGCTTGCTGGTAGAAGACCTGGTCGCAACGGATGCCGCCAATACTGCCAGCGGTACTGGCTTTGACAGCAATAATGCAAAAACAAACAGCGGCAAGAATGGTATCAGTCTGGGCGATGTGATCGCCAAAGTGGCCAAGACCAATGCCAGTACATCAAGTTCCACAGCCAGCACCAGCAATAACTCAACAACAGATGGTGCCAGTATGGTGACGGATGGCCCAAACAGCAGCAACACCCTCAGCGCGCAAACCGGTGCAGCTGTGGCAACTGAATTTGGCATCAGTGTCGGCAGTGATGAAGTGGCAATGGCCTGGGAGATGGTAGATAATTTTGTGTTCAGTGGCCCTGACAGCCGGGTGTATACACTGGATTTTCAAACTGGGCTTGTCACCTTTGGCGATGGTTACCACGGCATGATTCCACCCGTTGGTCATAATAATGTCATTGCGGCTTATTATGAATATACCCAAGGCTTGCGAGCCAATGTCCCCGCGCAGACCATTAACTTGCTGCGCCCCGGTATTAGTAATATTACGGCGGTATTCAATCCCGCGGCGGCCAGTGGTGGTGTAAATGGTGACACCATTGCCAATATCAATGCTACCAGCCCCGCTAAGATCCGCAGCGGTGGCTATGCCGTACAATTGGCAGATATCACCACTATCGCGGCAGCAGCCAGTGCTGAAGTGGCTAAAGCCCGTGCGGTCGAAATCGGTAGCATGATACAGATTTCCGTGTTGGCCTTGTCGGCAGATCCTGTGCCTTATACCACACCCGCCCTGCAAAATACCGTACTGACTGCTGCACGCCAGCATTGCCTGGCAGCTCTGGCGCAGCGCATTACCGTCTCGCCGCCCGATTTTGTGCCCGTGACAGTGACGGCCCAGCTTTTGGTCAATATCTCACCGGACCAACTCAATGCAGTGCAAGAACAGATTATCAGCCTGTTACAGGCATTTTTTCAGCCAGTATTTGGTGGCCTGCGCGGACAGGGTTGGGATTTCGGGCAAACCGTATTGGCTTCTTCTGTCAGTACATTCCTGGCGCATATCCCGCAAGTGGTACTGGTACAGGGCTTGAGTCTGAATAACAAGCAAAATGGCAATGTGACGCTGGGGCAAACTGAATTACCTGTTGCAGGACGTATGCAAATTTATCTTTCGCTGGGGTAATCGCCATGTCTTTCGAATTGCCTAACTTGGATAGAAAAAACTGGCAGCAATTGGTGCAGGACTTGATGCGGCGCATTCCGCAATATACCAGTCAATGGACTGATTACAATGATTCTGACCCCGGCATCACCTTGCTACAGTTATTGGCCTGGTTGGATGAATCGCTGTTATACCAGGCAAATGCCATCCCGCTTGCCACTCAGCAAAACGATTTGCGCTGGGTGCTGGGTCTGGCATTTTCGAGCAACCAGACGGCTTACAGCCAGGCCGCGATAGATAATTATGACTTTGCATTTTTGGCCTTACAAGAGGTGCTGGCCAAAATGGAGGCTGGTGCCAGCCTCTCGGCCACAGACTTGCAAAAAGCAGTGCTCAGTTATGTTGATCATCCCTATCTGGCACTGACGCTGGACAACATTGAAACCCTGGCGCGTGAAACTAATCAGATGATTGCCCAAAATATGGGCGAATCTTCAACCAGACCCTTGCTGGTGGCCAATGCGTATGCCCAGGTAGCACAGGAGGGCAGTACTGCCTATATCTTGAGCGATGCCCGGCCCAGCTATCAATTTCCAATATACCCAAATCAGCAACAATATCAAGGCTCTGCCAATACCATGCGTAAGCTGGCGATGGTAGTTCCCAATAACAATAGCGCAGCATTGCAAACCTTGATCAAAAACGTACAGCAATATCTGGCGGCACGGGTCATAGGTGGCAATGTCGTCCGGGTGCGGCCTGCGCAAAGGACAGATATCAATTTGTCGATTACGATATTGTGTGCTGCCAATACCCGTATCGATGTGACCCTGAACGAAGTGTTTGGCAAACTGTTTCGTTATTTTTTACCTTTGCTGGGTGGCCCCAATAACCAGGGCTGGGAATATGATGTGGCTCCTGTTGCCGACGCGGTGCAACACCTGGTATTGAATGTGGCAGGGATAGAAGCGATTTCATCCTTTGACATGAATTATTTCCCTACCATTGAGTTGTCGCAAACTGCTTGCCTGGACGTGAACGCGCAACTGGCCAATTTGCCATCGGGTACCGCAGGTCAGTTTTATCATGGCTTGCCGCGTTTGCGCTGTCTGGATATTACTGCCATGGGGAGCCAGGCATGAGCCAGACACCAGGTTACCTGCGCTATTTACCGGCGGTCTACAGCACCACCAGCCCGGCTTTCCTGACCCAGTATTTGCAGATTTTTGAAAAAATTCTGACTGGCATCCCCGATACCGAACTAGATAGCCGCAAGGGCATTGCCGAGCTGCTGGCCGCGCCAGTGATTGGTAATCTGTTTTATCCGCGCTTGTCATTCTTGTTTCCGCCTGCCGACACTGACTTCGTTCCGCCCATTTCGGGAGCGGGTACGAATGATGAGAACCAATTATTGATTGAATTAAATACTTATATCGGCGTGCCAGATAGTACCGATCTGATGGCTGGATATAGTAATACTGAACAAACTGCACAGACTGATCCGCTGGCAGGGATTACTGGTTGGTTGAATGATTTCCTGATATGGCTGGGGAGTTGGGTTGATCTGGTGGTGGACAATAGCTGGAGTATTGATAAGAAACGTACTGTAGTGGCCGAAATCATGGCCCTTTACCGGCTGCGAGGTACCCCACAGGGTATGAGCATGATGATCAATCTGCTGCTTGATTTGCCAACGACAATGACAGGTGTGAGCTTCAGTGCGAATAACACGCAAAGCAGCATCACCGGTCAAATGTCTGTCGTCGTCAGCAACCCGACCGTACCGGCATTCCCGGTCAGTAACCAGGTCAGCCAGGCGTTTGTGCTGCAAAGTGCATATCAGACTGGCTCGCCCGTGGTATCGGGATATTTGCCGTGGTTGTTTGTGGTCAAGCTGCTGTTACCGAATGCCTATAACAGCAACTATATCCTGACCAGTGAGAACGTAGCACAGATCCAGTCGGTATTGAGGCAATTGCGCCAGATATTACTCAAGATCAGACCTGCAGGCAGTCAATTCGATATCTTGTTGATCCCCAGCATGCAGTTGCAGGCAAGCGGTCATGCTTCGCAACTGGGCATCAACTCTTTACTTGGTGAACAAGGAATAACAACATGAGTCTGACCATACCTTCCAATATCATGCAAAGCCTGTTGTATACCGATGGCATGTTTTTGACTTCGGCCAACATGACGGCAGAGCAGGCATATTTCAACAATTGGATTTACCTGCAAAACCAATGCACGTTTACGCCAGGGGTATTTGCCGGGGGGATGCAGGTAACACAGCAAGGTAATTCCCTGATCGTGTCATCGGGTGTCGGGATTGATAGTGCCGGGCACTTGCTCGTGGTAGCCAGTAACGGCACACCTGTCTCTATGCCTGCGACCCTGACCAATCCATTTTATGTATATGCCCAGTACCCCGCTATTGGTACTCCCATCGCTGCTGGTTCGCCAGTGCTGAGTTATACCGCACAGGTAATGATAGGTAGCAGTGTTCCCAGTGGGGCGGTGCAGTTGGCAACTGGGGTAGCCAGCGGTACCACCATCAGTAGCGTCACCAACAACAGCCAGCCAGTGTATTTGCAACCGACAATGCTGAATTCATCGCTGGTGAGTATGGCCAATGCATTGAAAGGTAGTGTCACTGTTGATAGCAGCAATATGAAAACGGCGGGCAGCAGTACCACCGCGACGGTAGTGTTCCCAACCACGGGTACGACGTTCACCTCCGCACCCATGGTCACAGTAACGGTGCAGGGCAGCATTCCTTATGCCTTGGCAGTGGCATCTGATACTACCCAGTTTGTCGTGACCCTGACTGCTGTACAAAGTGCACCAGCCACCGACAGTAAAACCGCCAGCACCACCAGTACCACCAGCTCAACCACTAGCAGCAGTGTGGTGTTGAACTGGATTGCCGTTTCCAATCCTTGAAAATGCTCTGTTCATGAACTCTTTACGTATAGAACGCCCACATTATTTCACTGGCGAAGCATTGCTGACCGATGATTTTGTGTGCGAACAGTCATTTCAAATGGGTATGCTGGCGACCCATAATGCCAGCTTGTATACCTATGGCATTGCGACCGGGCTAGTCGTATCAGAGCCGGAAGCCAATAATGGTGTGCAACAGGTACAGGTGTCTGCCGGAGTGGCGATTGACCAGCTTGGGCGGCAAATCATTTTATTGCAAAAGATGGCATTGCCATTGAATGACATTCAACCATCCACCACCTATTTCATTACCATCAACTATGCTGAAGTTTTTGCCGATTACAGTGATGAGACCGGCACGCCAGGTTACAAGCGTATAGTCCAGCAACCACAATTGAAATACCTGCGTAATCTGGATGAGCCGGGCATCAACATCTTGCTGGCTGCGGTGTCGTTTGATGACAATAGAAACATCAGCAATCTCACTTACCAGTCGCAAAACAAACAGCGCCAGTATGTGGGCACCAGTGTTGGTGCCGTGCGCTTCATTACAGCTGACTCGGGTGTCAATACCAATGAAATTGTGGCTGAAACAACGGTAACGCCTGAAGCAGGGCACGCCCAGATTTTGGCCCAAACCGAAGGTTCGGGTGATCAGACCAATTACTATCTGGAATTTGATGCGCCGCGCAGCCAGTTCATGGGGCACTTGAGTAGTCGCGGCAATTTCGGAATCGGAGTGGACCAGCCGGTCGCCAATTTACAAATTGACGCAGTCACTTTCAAGGGGCGTGGGACTTTTACCACCAAGGGTGTGCAAGTTAGTTTTGATGTGCTGACATCACCACCTTTCCAGGTGGGTGACGTCCTGATTTCTGACCAGTCGGTTGGCAATGGTGTACAGCAAAAACGCACCATCAAAACCGTTATAAACCAAGGTTCCTTAGTCAAAGTCGATACACCGTTCTCACCTGATCTTACCAACACTACGTACACTTACATTCGTGCCGCCTTGGCCCGTTTTGCTGTCAATAGCAGTACCAGTAGCCTGTTTCAGGTTAATTATGATGGTTCAGTCGGCCTTGGCGCAGTAGCAGCAGCCAATAATCAGCAAACCGGCCCCAATGCCCTGACCATCACCCCGGATCGCAAGGTCGGCATTGCCTTGAGTGGCGGGGCACCGACAGCCACGCTTGATGTCAATGGGAATATCAATACTACCGGCATTACTTCCAGTGGCAAGATTGTTGCACAAAGTTTCGAGGGGAATGGTTCAGGTCTGAAAAACCTGAACATCATTAGCGACTGGGTCAAGGAAACACCTGGTTCCAATGCCAGTAATTTGTACTATAACTCTGGCAATGTCGGTATCCAGGACAGTAACCCGGAAGCCTCGTTGAGTGTCGGTGGGGGACTGGCTATTATTGGTAGCGGTGTGATTTCGCGCATCAACAATACAGTTGTCACTGGCTACAATACCGCGTTTGTGGATCAGGTCAAACCGGGCGATATGCTCGCCATTGGTACCTTGAACGAACAACGTGCCGTCCTGGCCAGCCAACCAACCAGCGACATCGTCATGAAAGTCAACCCGCAGTTTGCAATTCCGGTCATTGCCTCGGCGTTCTCCGTGTTGTCTGCTGCTACCGGGGACGTGACCAGTGGAACCGGTACGATTACCAGCGATGGCACTACTATCAATGGTAATGGAACTACATTCACGCAACTCAACGCGGGAGATACATTGATCATCCCGCGTTTTACCGCGTCGGCAGCAATTGTACAAACCTGTAATGTAGTTTCCGTGGCCAGCGATACTTCATTGACTTTGAGTAGCGCATTTTCAGGTGCCGTAAGCGGGCTGACCTGGCAATATGTGGTGACCGGTTCTAACCCGGTTAAAGGGAATGGGACAATCACTGTTGCAGAATCAGGTAGCCTGATCGTGACTGGTGATGGCAGTAATTTCAAGACGGCATTTCCCAATGGCACAGGTCAGATTATCGCTTCCCCCGTGGTTAGTGGCGCACCGCAATCCTGGCGGGTGGAGAGCGTCACCGACCAGAATACCTTGACCCTGGTGCCTTCGCGTGACAATTCGACACCGCTGTTTAATGCTGCGACATCAGCATTTATGGTGACCAACGGCTTGCTGGCCAAGTTCCAGACGAATAGTGATAATGGAGTTCTGGATGAGGAAACTGAGGCTACATTACCGCCCGCGATGTTGATCGTGAATAACAGCAACCCCGACTTTCCCAATACTGTTGGCATCAATGTAGAATTGACAGACCTCCTTCCTAAATATGCTTTGCAGGTTAGCGGCGCTGTCAGTTTTTCTGGCGGTGGCAACTTTGATGACCTGACTGTCAATACCTTGCTGGCCAAGCAATCGGTCACCATCAGCAACACTGCCCCCAGTGGCAATTTATTGGCTGTGGGGGCGCCTGTCGGAACTAATAACCTGTTGACAGTAAATGCCACGGCAGTGACAGTGAGTCCCACATTGACTGTACAAGGAACAGTCACTGCCACTGGCAATGTGAGCAGTACTACCCAGTTGCAGGCACCCGTAGTGGTTGGCACCACCAGTGTGCAAACGCCCACCGCGATCAGCAATGCCTTGAACGTGACTGGTTTAAGTATTGATGCTGCGGGTACGGTCAGTTTGCTTGGTTCACGCCAGTCCTGGTCATTATCTAGCGGCAATACTGCTGTCAACTCAATCCAGGCTGTCACTGATGGCTTAGTCTATGGAGTGATTTCGCAAAAGAATATGGATGGCTTGTATTGGGGAGTGATTACTGCCACCAGCCGCACAGGCAGTTCCAACGGTGCAGTGGTTTGTACCATGGCGGCGGCCACAACCACGGTGCAGTACACCACGCCAGATGGTAAAGGGTCGACGACTGCATGGGTTGCTGTTCCTGGTTCGTTTACCATGCCGGTGCGAAAAGGGGAATTCTGGAACGTCGCGTTCCAGTCCGGTATTCGCGGCTTTTCGTCTCCTAATGCTGCCATCTATTGGATTCCGCTGGGGAGTGGCTCTGCTTCTCCTTATACGCCGCCTGTTGCATCTGATTCACCTGCTTCACATGAAATATCGGTTGCGTCAGCTGATTCAGTGACCTCGCTTACTTCTGATACTGCGGTTGCTTCAGCAATGACAATGCCTGGAAATGACGTCAGTACGGTCAAAGCCATGCCGCAAGCAGTTTCTGCCAGTTCCACGATTACTAATGCACCCGGCCCATCGGTTGATGATCTGAACCAGTTGGCTGTTCAACTTTCTTCTATCCCCAATTCTGAAATCAGCGGTGTATCGAGCAGTGCAAGTGTAGCTCCTGTAGCCCCGGAATCCCCAGAATCCGCTCAGGGTAATGCGGCGACTGCATCGGACAAGATCGATGCCAACAGCCAACCTGCAACACCGGGCGACATGGTCCGGACGGATGTCGACACGGT
This sequence comes from Undibacterium sp. FW305-107, assembly GCF_058788535.1. Lineage (NCBI taxonomy): Bacteria > Pseudomonadati > Pseudomonadota > Betaproteobacteria > Burkholderiales > Oxalobacteraceae > Undibacterium > Undibacterium sp. FW305-107. Next base: position 478,376 of record NZ_JBYTAV010000005.1, on the reverse strand, counting down.
ACCTGTGGGCACAAATACAAGCAGCACAGAAGCACTTGACAGTAGCAATGTGGCAGACCAATTTCACCAGAGCCTGCACAATATGGTGGTGCCAACACCGGGTGCTAACGGGGGATTGGCAACCAGCGTGCAAGACACCATAAACCAGCGCGTCAGCAATTTGACCAAGGTACTTGATTCCGTCACGCATACCAGCGCTAGCGAAGCCGAACGGCAGCAATTCGTACAGGAATTACAAAAAATTGTGTGCTCTACCGCGCCAAATGGCGACGTGGTGGCCAAGCCACTGGATGAGCAAAGTGTGCAGGACTTGATCGATACAACCAGCAAACTTACTGGTCACCAGTTCACACCGGAGCAGGAGGCGGTGTTGGGGGATGGGATCAAGGCGCTGGTGCAGATCAATGAAAGTGATGCCAATCGAAATAACCTCAGTCTCATCAAGAAAAATGTGGACATGTTTATTGATAGCTTGCAGCAATCACTCGATATGCAGTTTTCAAGCGACGACAGACGTAGCTTGTTGCGCGGCCTGGTGACGCTGGTGGGAGATGGCAGAACTCGCCCCGAGGTGGCGATGACGCCCCCGATCACTCCGCCTGTTTCTGCAGATGCTGCAGCACCGGCAATTGCTGTACCAGTCACCGAACCTGTCACCAATACTACAAGCACACCGGCGCCAGTTGCACAACCAGGTGCAGAGGCGACTTCGGAGGAAAAATCCCCACCTGCAAACACTGAAAACGATGCCGGAGGGAACAACTAATGAGTGCGATGGTCCACCTGCCTTTGCTGAAAGACGATGAATGCGAAGACTGGGTTCTCACTACCTTGTTCCTGAACGGGCATTGGCGCAAACGGCGACAAGAAGTGCCGTTTTATACGCTGGGCTTGACGGCCTACCTGGATTGCCGCGATGGATCAAGGTCCCTGTATCGTGATCAAGCGATGCTGGATGCTAACAACCATTTTTTGGGAAGCCATTTTCAAGCCTTGCTCGATCTGGTGCAAGCCGGAATGCAAAGGCATTTTGAGGAGCCAGTGCATTTGGCCAGTCAGGCGGCGTGGCCAGGGTTTCATATCTATCAGCCGCATCCGGTGTTTGCATTTCCTGTCGCCAAAATCCATCGTGATACCCAATACCGTGATGTCTTCCCCGAGCAGGTCTTTGCTGACAATGATGTATACACTTTTACTTTGCCAATAAGTAATCCCGATGGCAGTGGTTTGAACTGGTGGCCAGAAGAGGGCGGCGATCCAGTGTTTGTACCGTACCGCAATGGTGAGCTGGTAGTGCATGATGGTCTTCAATTGCATCAGGCCGTACTCAATTGTCACAGTAAACTCGAACGTATCACTCTGCAAGGCCACGCCGTACGCAAAGATGGGCAGCTTTTGCTGTACTGGTAAAACAGCGCAAACACAGAAAGCCAGAACATGGACCTTGGTATTTCAGAAGATTTTATCCATCCGGTATTTGACGAAGAAACCTGCCGTCAGATTCTGGAGCGGGTGCTTGATATCGACGCGTTCTGGCTGCCTCGTCATGCCCAGCTGCCTTTGTTTACCCTTGGTGCCACCAATTACTATGATATTGCCGCTAACCCCGGGCGTCCTTACGAACGCCTGATGCAGCAGTTCAATCCATTTCTACTCGATCAGTTTGGAGATGTATATGATGCCGTGCTCACTGCCTTGCAGGCGCGCTTGAATCAACCGATTATCTTCTCGCCTGGTCTGGCCCTGCCAGGTTTTCATATACTCACTTCTAATCCCTTATTTGTGTATTCGGACTATTACGACATCATGCATGCACCGTGGTTCAAGCGTCGTGATGGGGCGGGTGTGCCTGGTAACCCGATTCATGTTGATACTGCCCACATGGCGGTTGGTTTACCTGATGTTGTCAATGGTCTCAAAGTGCCTACCTTGTCCTTTACTCTGCCAATAGCCATGCCAGCACATGGGGCCGGCATGAAGCTATGGTCGTACACGGAATCTGATATCGGAGATATGGACAATGAAGAAGCATTGAACTTGCTGAAACAGGCTGACAGCAGGTTTGTACCATATTCTCTGGGTGGTGCATTCGTGCACTCCGGCGTTACTTATCACCAGGCCAGGGGGTTTCCTTCTGGGGCTGGGCAGTATCGCATTACGCTGCAAGGACATGGTGCATGGCTTGATGGCCAGTGGCATCTGTTTTGGTGAGAAAAAAATGTTTTTTTCATCATCCCAATTTGCCTTTGTCCACGAGCTGGAGCAGCAGTGGCAAATGGTGCGTGATGAATGCATGGCCTTGCCTCTGAATGAGTTTGATCCCTGGCCAGAAAAAAGCTTTTGCAAGCAGGGTTGGGACGTATATGGTCTGGTATTGGCATCACGTTTTATTCTTGCAAATTGTGTTTTTTGCCCCGTTACTACAGGATTGTTAAGGCTTATTCCTGGCATAGTCAATGCAGGGTTTTCCCGGCTCGCTGCTGGTGCTGTCATTACTCCGCATGTCGGCTATTCAAGCGATGTCTTGCGGCTGCACCTGGGCTTGCTCGTGCAGGCGCCAAGTGGCATACGCGTGGGCCAGCAGGTACGGAACTGGATGCCGGGCAAATGCCTGATTTTTGACGACACCGTTGAACACGAAGCCTGGAACCGAAGTGACAGCGACCGTCTGGTATTGTTACTTGACTTCGTTAAACCCCAGGGACGGGTCTGACCATGGCACAAATTGAATCCTATCCTGACAATGCCGCCCTGTTGCAAGACTTGCATCGCATAGGCGAAGCCATGGTTGAACGTGCGTTGCTGGTGCGCCAGTTGCAATCTGAACCTGCTGCAGATACTGGCAGCCAAGCCAGCAACCCGTCTCCAAAGCCGGGCAAGCTCGACAGCTTGCTTTTGCAAGCGGTCAAGCAGCAGGCACCGCAACGCCAATTGCAAGCTGAGCTTGATACCATCAATGCCGAGTTCGACACGCTCTGGCAGAGCTACCGGCAGCGCAGCGGTGCAAGCCTGCAAAGCAATACATTCATTCCCTGGATACATGTTGTGCAACTGTTTCGTCCCTCCGAGTTTGAGCAACAGTTATTGCTGTTCGGTTTGTTGGTGGAAATGGAGCCACGCTATGCCGCCATATTACGTGCTCTGGATGCACTCACCGCAGGAAACGAACCAACAGATGGCGTCAAGCTGCGAGGTGCGTGGCAAGTGCTGGGTGGAGGCGTGTCCCAGCGCTTGCAATTGCAGCAAAGCCTGGCTCCGGATGCCTGCTTGCGTAACTGGGATTTGCTGGCCCTGAGTCCGGAAACCAACTTGGGCACGCTGGATGGCAGTTATCGCCTGCCAATGATCATCAGCGCCTATTTGTTGGGGCAAGCTGCTCCGCAACTGCGTCTGGAGCAAGTATTGCAGGCGTGTCCCGCCAACCGGCCCTTGTCAGAGCACCCGGTAGATCCGGCAGTATTGCAGCAGCTTTCGTTTCTTGTTGAGCGTTTTCAGACCGATACAAGTGCCGCCGATAGCTACATCCTGCAACTGCAAGGGCCAGACATACCACTGCTATGCAGTTTGGCAGGCGCAGTGTTTGGCCCGGTTGGCATGGCCTGCGTGCTGCTCGATGGCAGGCAAATTGCGCAGGTGTATGTGCAAATGCAAAAAAGTCGCCCGGCTCTGCTGCGTAGATTGCGTTTGTTACTGCGTGATGCTTTGCTATGCAACCGTGTGATCGTGCTGCAAAACTGCCAGTGGCTCAGTAGTGCCGAGAATAGTGAAGATTTGCTCGACGATGTCCTTAACCTGGCATTGGAAAGCCAAATGTTTTTAGTCGTCATCAATGGTCCGGCGCGAAGAATTCATGAGACGGCACATCGCTTTGCCGAACACAAGGTGGCGTCCATCTTGCTAAAAATTGCCATGCCCGACACGCGCTTGCGCCAGCAGATATGGCAAAGCGAAGCAGCAAGCCTGCAACTGGGGCAAGAAGTGATAGATCAACTGGTCAATAATTACCTGTTTACGGAAGAACAAATCCGGCTGGTGTTGCGTGAAGTGGCCAGCAGTCAAATGCTGGCACCCGATGCCAGTACCCTGGAATCGGTTCTGTTTGACACTTGCCGGGATCAAAGTAATCGTGAGCTGATGACGGTGGCACAAGAGGTAAAAACACCACACAAGATGGGCGATATCATCTTGCCCGACAGCACTCGTCAATGGCTGGGTGAAGTCTTGCAGTACGCACGGCAACGACACCAGGTGATTGAAACCTGGGGGTTTGACGCAAAAAACCAGAATAGCAAAAATCTGTGCGTGCTTTTCTACGGCCCCTCGGGCACAGGTAAAACCATGGCAGCCTCCATCATTGCCAATGAACTCAATCTGGGCTTGTACAAAATTGACCTGGCCAATGTCATCAGCAAATACATAGGCGAAACAGAAAAACAACTTGCGCAATTGTTCGACCAGGCTGAAGCGATGAATATTGTGCTGTTTTTCGATGAAGCCGAGAGCCTGTTTGGCAAACGCACCGAATCCAAGGATTCACACGATCGCTACGCCAACCTGCAAACCGGGTATCTGCTCCAGCGCATAGAGACCTATCCCGGCATCGTGATTTTATCGACCAATCTGCTGGCCAATATTGATCAGGCATTTACCCGTCGCTTCAAATTCATGATCGAATATCCGTTCCCCAGTACCGACCAGCGACTATTGCTGTGGCAGAACGCGTTTCCCAGAGCCACACCGCTGGCTAAGGATCTGGACTTCCCACTACTGGCCAACCGGGCTCCATTGAGCGGCGGTAACATCAACAATATCGCGATTAATGCAGCATTTTTGGCAGCAGCAGAAAAGCAAAGCGTGGCGCAAAAACATGTGTTGCAGGCGACCGAGCGTGAATATCATAAATTGGGCAAGGTGTTTTTGGCGCGTGAATTTGAATGGGGAGAGGATGAATAAATATGGTTGGAAATTATCGTCAAAACTCAGCCTGATTGTTTGGACTAATATTAAGCAAGCTAAATTAATTTCAATCCCGAGTTATCACTGACAGAATTTATTTACACAGCTTATCCGCTCAATCAGACACAGGGGGATACAACAAGGATGTAAATCAGCAATTTCCAATTTGACGTTTCGGCAATGTGAAGGGAAATCATATGCCAACCGTGTTTCAACCCAAAGCAAAACGAAATGGGCAAGCTCAACCGTCGACATCGGTTGGGCAGGCTTCCAGTACCGTGTATTCAGCAGGTACAAGCTTTGGAAATTATCATTACGCCAATAGCCCACTGCGCAGCAGTGCAGCTGTGGGGGACCCGTTAACCGCTGTTGCCGGGGTATGCCAACGTGTGCCAAGCCCCGAACAGGAGAGGGCTAGCCCGTCTGCGCCACCAGTGCAACTGACTGCAGCGCCGATCCAGTTTGGGCGAACCAAGAGACGCATAAAACGCATCAATTCCCGTGGCTTTAACAAGCGGCTGAAAAAAGAAATTGGTGGAACAAAAAGCGGTTATGACATCAGCCATAAAGTATCCGCAAATCTGTTTGGGATACTGTTCAAGCGTATCTCAAAAAATCCACGGAAATTGTCACGGACTTTTGCGAAGAAAATCGCCAGGATAATGGATAGGAATGCACTTGATGCCAAGGATGAAATTCTCTTCGACACGGGTGCCAGTTCATTGCTCAAGGTTGCGAAAACCAAGAAAATCACTGAAGACCAAAAAGACGAAATTGCTGAATTGTTTCGCCTGTTTGCCAATCGCAACCCTAAAAATCTGCGCAATAAACGAGCGGGTGAAAATCGATCGATTGGTGCTTACCCTCATTTCAATATTGAGGATGGCGAATTGTCGGATGACGGCGAGGAAATTCAAGATACCGTAAATCCTCAGCTGGACAGGTTTGGCGATGATGAATATTCCGATGACGAAGAGCAACGCGTGGTCCACGGATACCTGCAACTTCCAGATAATCTGGATGAAATACAGGAAACCGAAGATCAAGTGGACTATCGCAAGGTGGGTAATGCATTCATTGATTAGTTATAAAAGTATCTGAAGATGGTATTGCAAAGAGACGGGGTAAATTCAATTATTGAAACTTCCTGAAAGGTAGCGGACTTGGAAACATGCAATATGGCCCCCCAATCGAAATGAAATCGATGTTCGGCTGATTGAACTTGAAAGACCGTCCATGGAAATGAAGACACAGATGAAGCTGGCACGAAAGCCGGACGTTGAAACAAGAACAGCGTCCGGGGAGATCGCATTGCCGGAATCAGGGCAAAATTTGCCAGCATCGACTGCGTTTGGTGATTATTACTACGCCCCTAGCCCGATACAAAGGCGCGCAACTGCTAAGGCACAGGACAACCAGCCAGTTGCTCAGCGCCAAGTCGTCAAACCGAATAATACAGGCATGTCTGATCAACTCAAAACTGGCATAGAATCCCTGTCCGGCATGAATATGGATGGCGTGAAGGTTCATTACAACTCCTCGCGTCCTGCGCAACTCAGTGCGCTGGCGTTTGCACAAGGGCGTGACATTCATCTGGCACCGGGGCAAGAACAACATTTACCACATGAAGCCTGGCATGTGGTGCAACAAGCCCAGGGACGTGTACGTCCAACCATGCAAATGAAGGCAGGAATACCGGTCAACGATGACCATGGACTGGAAGACGAGGCAGACAGGATGGGGGCCAGGGCTGCGCAGTCTGGCCCTGCGCAATTGAGTGGCAATATCACGGGTACTTCCAGAAATATAGGTGAGGAAAATTCTCTGCCGATGGCAAGCATCAATGATCAAGTTCCGATACAAAGAAAAATAGATTTTTCGGGAGAGGCGCCTCTGCGTGCGGATTTTTATCAGGTTCATGAACGGGCTGGAGCATTGCACGACAAGGTCATGCGAGCGATAGAAGAAAATGCTACTGAATTAAAGGAGCTGTTTCCTGATTATGCAGAAGTAAAAGCAGAATTGGATAGAAATCTGGCATTTGCCAATAATCTCTGGGATTTGGTGAATAGCTCTATCGATTACGGTGAAATCAATCTGGATAATCCCCAGCACGTGGCCAGTTATTTCCAAAGCGCCAAAAAATTCCTCAATAAGAACTACCAGGCACAGCAGGGAAAAGATCAGCTAGAGTCCTCAAAGCTGGACAAAAAGAAAAAACCTTGGGAGTTGCATAAGGAATTTGAAGCGCAAAAAAATGAAACGTTAGATCCAGATAAAACATTTCAAGTCGCGTTGCTGGGGACTGGAGCCAGTATTGCCAACTACATCAATGTAAAAGGTCGCTCTTTGGACCCACGTAGTACCGTCATTATTGGTGAGATGCAGCCCTGGAATCCACTAGCACCCAAGAGCAGGGGAATCAGCTTTGTCAATCATCCTATGCACATGATTTCGCCAAAGCGCAGTCATACACAATTGCCCAAGAAATCAGATGGAACAGATGAAGTGTTTGAAGGGAATGCCTTAGAGCTGTCAAAGGATATTGCATACTTCCGCAGTCGTTTCAATGATCCGGTAAATGCGACGATCATCAAGGTAAGCAGATTGCCAAACAAATGGTATGAGATACAAAGTTCTGCTGGCACCTACTATGCACTCAAAGTGGTGTCAGGACTAGGTATAGGCCCACATAAATTCGATAATATTAATAAACACAAAGAAAAAATAAAATCTGAAAGGGATCAGAATACGGAAAAACGCCGGGTAATGGATCTTGATGAATTCCAGCGACAATTAAAAGATCCTCGATCAAACATCATGCAAGACCGTGCCAAGCGAGAATTGGAAGGGGGCATACTTTTAATTGGTGTTGCGGGGCCCAATGCAGGTGTAGACGCCGCTTATACTGCAAGTAATCTTGGCATGGGGGTAGACTGGGTAGTGACTGGCGGCCCTGCTATTGCTGAGGGGATGGGGAACAAAATCAAGCGCAAAGGTTTGGTGGATTTATATTTTGATTATTTAGATGGCTGGACTATTTCTGGCGATGACGTGGAGATGCATATTTCAGGAAAATGGAAGAACGCTGAGGATCGTGTAAAAGCAGGGCAAGTATTCGTTAGCAAAAATAAAGGTTGGTACGTTTCGGAAGCCAAGAATAAGTTGGTCGATTACCTGGTGATAGCCCAAGGACCGGACGTAGAAAAAGTATGGAATACTTTTGATCCCAGTGCCAGAAAGGATTTAGGCTTGCAATATGATACGAATGGCCGGTTTGGCACGTCAGGTGGTTCCAGTGTATGGAGCAATGATGTCAGGGTATCACTGAAGTATAGTAACTACAATATCTACGAGCATGGCATTGAGCAGCGAGTAAAAAAGGTGTTGAAATATAGTGATACGAAGACTCGGGATGAGTTAATGAAATCGGCATTGAGGATTTTGGGCGTCGAAGAGTTCGCACCAGTCACTTTATCAGTGGACACCGCAACAGGCCTGGCTGCCAGTGATAACTCACTGGAAATCATAGGTGGCTCGGTCATCCGCTTACTTGATTATATTGATGGTCTGGTGAAGGAAAGAGATGGAAAAAGAGAAGATTATTGGAAAGATAAAGCAGATAAAAGTAAGCTGATCAATAGAATAGTTGAGTTGAATAATACTATTCCAGACAAGCTGGATCAGCCTGGTAATGCACAAAAAATGCGGCAACTTGTCAAAACCTTGTCTGCACCTACTATTTTGAATAATGACCAGCTTACACCTTTGCGTAGCCAGATAGAAGCGCTGGCTGATTATGTACCTGGTTACGTAGGTATGGAAGAATCGAATTTTGTCACTGATGACCAGACTATGATTGCCATACAGATTGTTGATCGCTACGGGAATATCCCACCTACGCTAGCCAATTGGGTAACCCAGAAAATCATGGAAGACAGGCAGTTGAATCATGTGGAACCTGGTACGAGCAAAGGTTCGCGGGCATTTGTCAACAAATGGAAGAGTAAGCTCAATAAATTAAATGAACTTTTTTCTATCGAGACGATTGAACAAATCGCTAAGTAATTCGAACAATAATTCAAATAACCGATATTAGCCCGACCCAAGGGCAACACTGGTTAATGTGCATGACAATCTTGAGCTCGCCTGGGTATTGATTTGCTGGATTTTTCACGAGAGTTTGAGTGGTTTTTATGCACAAACCTCGTGAAGACAAGTGGAGGTTTGCCATGCAAACAAAAATACTGACTAAGGAAAAGCGAGAAACAGTACTGCAACGACAGTCAGAAAATGTTAGTTTGCGCCAGCAAGATCTGCCACCGGGAGAAACCTTTGGCGACTACAGCTATACACGTAGCCTGCTTGCGCAGGGTAATTCAGATTCCATGCCCATGGCACGGCCAGTTGTCCAACGTCAAATGCCTGCTACCAATGACACGGGTTTACCCGATCAACTCAAAGCTGGTATCGAAACCCTTTCTGGTATAAGTATGGATGGAGTCAAAGTACATTACAACTCGTCCAAACCTGCACAATTGAGCGCATTGGCCTACGCACAAGGACGCAATATTTATTTGGGACCAGGGCAGAACCATCAATTGCCGCATGAAGCATGGCATCTGGTACAGCAGCGACAACAGCGGGTTGAGCCTACGATGCGTCAAGCCGGTTTAGCGATCAACGATGATCCTCATCTTGAGCAAGAAGCAGACCGCATGGGCGCGCAAGCTGCAACCATGAATATGCACACTTTACCTGATCACTTCACTGGCGACCAAGTCAAGCCACAAGGCAGCGCTGTGACGCAGCAGGTGGCACAACGTGCGATTTCAGTCAATGTGCATAACAAGATGGATGATTACGTGGTTCGCATCAATAACTTTATGCAGGCATTAAGTGATGCGGTGGAAAAAGCAAGGCTGTATATTTTGAACGTCCCGGAATTGGGTGCCTACAATGTGGATGGGCATACGCAACACTGGGTCGATACCTGGAATGACTACAAAAAATATGGTGACGCCAATCTGATTAATGCAGCTTTTGGTTATGCCGTCGAAACTATCGCCACCCAAATTTATCTGCCCAACGCCCCGGCGGGTTTACAAGTGATTACACAGGTGCCTCGTGGCGGTACGCGTCCTGATCTGATTTTGGCTAGTGAAGACACGCATGAGGACGTTGCCTGGCTTGACATTACGTCCGATTCACCGCAGTCGGTTCGTCATATCATTAACGACAAAGTGTCCTGGGAGCTTCAGGATCACTATGGCGAGGTGACTTATCCTGCATTGTCCAAGGTCGATTTGACTAATATGTTGACGGCTCCCGGTGTTTTTGACGATAAGATGGACAAAGGCGAATTCTGGGCCAAGCGCAAATTTGCCATGTATGTTCAAGGTATCCGTGAGCAAGCATGGAAAGAACTGGGGGCAAAAAAATTCAATAATCCGAAACAAACCAGAGGCGATGAAATCGTTCGTTACCCAGCTAACAGGGAGGATGTCAAAGAAAGACTGGCAAAGTATTTTAATACACCATTTGACGACCGCATGGCCGCCAGTATTTTGTATGCCATGGGCGTTGGTCGCAGCAAATTTGGGCTCAGTGATTCGGTCAGCATGAATTATGGCCAGTCCTTGCTTTTGAATCATGATCCCAACTTGCCCGTCATCCCGATGCCGCGCTTTGGGGTGCCAAGACCAATGCCTTTGCAGAAAGAGGAGCGTGAGTTTTTTGCATCGCCGCTATCGTATGGATCAGGAATGACTCAGGAATTGACTTTGCCTGCTACTAGCACTAGCAAAAACAATGCTATTGTCACTTTGCTTGGCTCTGGTTCTGACTTCAGCGGGACTTTTGGGCAAAGCAGCAGTTTTTCAGGTTTTGGCGGTCTTTTCGGATCAGGTAACAGTGGTTTTACTGGTTTTTCCAATTTCGGCAGTGGATCCTTCTCCCCTTTCAGTTTTGGGAATAGCACAATGCCCAACCTGCCGGGTTTCGGTAGTGGTGGATTTGGGGGATTCACCGGATATTCTGGTTTCGGTAGTCAGTCCGATTCAGGTATGAATTCGATGAGTGCCCTGTCCGGTGGCAAAGCCAGCAACAAACGATTATCAATTAGCGAGATATTAGCCAAGAGCTTTATTGGACGTGAAATGACGCCTGAGCAGTTGTTGAACGTTGAGAAAATGATTGGCAAGCTGGCAAAGTCAAGAGTGGGGCAACTGAAACTGGTCAGGGTCATTTTACGTAGCCGAAATGGTGATTTTTTCGAGGTTAAATCCAATTTGCTCAACCAGTCCAGAAAAATCATGCACTTCTCGCGCGAAGGCAAACGTTCGACCATGAAGCGGCGTGGTTTGGGTGGTATGCAGCCACCCGGCATGTCGACTTCTCTCTCTACCCAGCCCTCTCTGGAAATCAGATCAGCCAATCTACCAGCATTCGATTTTTCTCAATCATATCGTCTGATGGCAATCCAGCTGGATTATGGCGAAGATAATTCCGAAGCTATTAGCTCGACAGAAAATTGGGATTAACTGGGATTAACACTAAGGGTGTGTAATTAAGCGAATCTCCCAAGCTAAGGCCCTACGTCGTCCACATTGGGCTTTGTCTGGTGTTCTGACAATGTCTTCGCTAATATCCTCTGGTGAGTCTTTAAGCTGGCCATTCATTAAGCTTGATGTAGGAATTCACTGACAGGTTTTGTGGCCTTGGTCTTGTAGATGTCGTGAAAATTGATTGGTATCTTGCCATACGTTTTAAATATTTCTTAAGCAGGCAACCCAAACCAGGTCATCGGATTTACCGGATTCTTGCATAGTCTTATGGGAAATATTTGATTGCACGATGAACCAATAAACTTGAATCAGGAGTTTTATCATGACTACCATGCAAACCAATTCAGTATCAAAAAAACCGGCAAGCAGATCAAAGAGTGCGTCTCCTAAACCAAAATTGACGGAAGAGAAAATCCTGCACATGGGGGAGATGGAGTACATGAACGATGCACAGCTGGCATTTTTTAAGTCACGTCTGCAGGAAATTGAATTGACCCTGATTCAGAATGCCAATGAAACCACCATGCATCTTCAGGAAAACGACATCATCGCAGACCTTGCTGATCGCGCCACGATAGAGGAAGAGCATGCGCTGGAATTGCGTGCGCGGGACCGTGAAAGCAAGCTGCTGAGGAAAGTGCGTGCTGCTATCATACGTATAGATGAGGGAGATTATGGCTGGTGTGAAGATTCAGGCGAACCCATAGGCATTGAACGCCTGCTGGCACGCCCTACGGCTACGCTGTCGCTGGAAGCGCAGCAGCGTCATGAGCAAAGGCAAAAATTATTTGGGCACTGATTTGGTCATTATTAGAGCCGCGTAAGGGCACTGTTATTGGACTGGGTAATATTCTCATGTGTTATCCAGAATGGGCAGGGAGGATATATGGGCTTGATTTTTTGGGTTTTCGTCGGTGGCATTGTCGGATGGATTATTTTGACTACCTCGACTGGTGATCATCAGAATATTTACCTGAATGTTCTTGTCGGTATTGCTGGCGGCTTGATTATCGGATGCCTCATGCCATCTTATTTAAGTACGGAAGCATCTGCGGATACTGGTTTTGATTTCCAGGCACTAGGCAGCCTGATCGTTGGCGCATTGGCCATATTGAGCATTGCCACTTTGTTTGCCCAACGCGATTCATGACAGCTGGTATTTCAGCAAACACAAACAAGCCCATGATGATCAAGGGCTTGTCTGTGTTTGGCGCTTGGGCCAGCCTGGGCGGTTTGTCTGTATCTAAGTGGGCGCACATGTAACTGGCGGCAGCCCAAAGAATGACAGGTAAGTGCTTTGCACATGTTGTGAGGCGACCTGATCGAACCACTGGTCTATCAACGGTTTGCTGGTATCGACAGAGTTGATGGTTTTCGACGTATTCAGCGCAACGCTACCGCTGGATTGATTTGTCTGGGCGTAGAGGGAACCGTTGCTGCCCTCAGATACATCGATAGAATCAGCAATCAGACCAATCGCGTCCTTGAGTGTGACGGTGAGTTTCTTGTAAGTGGTTTCTATGCTGCTGGCTTCGGGTGCCGGGGCGGAGTAGAGCAGTTCTGCCGAACGCAGTGAATCAGATGCCATAGGCACGACGTCGATCTCATTATAGTAACGCCATGAATTGGGGAAGCTCTTGTCATAGGCTGCCGCAAAGGCGGCGTTGCCAGCTGTGGGGGCGGCGAAGGTCAGCACAGGGAATAATGTCGGGGGAGCGATCTTGTCTTGTTGGAGCTGATACAGCAGCCATGGCGCAAATACTGTGGCGAGGTTGCCACCCAGGCTATGTCCGACAACGCCAATAGAGATATTGCTGCCTATGGCATTCGCCGTCAGGTACTGATAAATGGTTTGGCCAGATGCATTGACGAGTTGGGTCAGGTCTGTCAATCCATCAGAGGAGCCCTGCGACACCATGGGTTGCGCATTGCTGGCAGGATAAGCCCAGGCCGTCTGTTTGTAGACATTGAGATCCTGGATGAACCAGTTATCAAAAGCTTGCCAGCTAAAGTTCAGCAGTGATCCACGTATGGCTACTATGTATTGTGAACTACCGTTGTAGGCGATGAAGGCGATATTGCCATTGATATCGGTAGTGGCTGTCCAGACCGCTGTCCAGCCATTGTCCAGATTATTGAGGGTCGTGGTCGGATCTGTGCAGTAGGCAGTTGCTGCCAGCGTCATTGCCAGGCCCGGATTTGGGTCAGATGTATTGCCTATCGCTGTCGTCATGGTGTTCTCCTGATGAAAGTGTGTACTATGGCTTCAATTGTGTTGGGCATTGCGGACGCTACTTGCTGCTTGTATCAGATTCAAATTCTAATTTGGCAATTTAATCGACAATGATTCATAAGACAAGTCGATTTTCATGGTCATGCCTTATCTTTGTTGTGGCATCGCTTGCCTGATAGGTGAGGCGGGGTAACTGCGCGTGGAATAGCCTGGCTTGCAGCGACTCTGTGAGATATTGAGGAACCTATGCAATAATTGATAGTCTATTAAGTTTGCGCCTGAATTTTCTGTAGTATTTTTTTGTATTGGCCAGGGAATTCAAGGTTTCAAGTGATTCATGGAGTATTAATTGTTGAATATTTCCCCGATAAAAAATGCCATTGTTGGCTCTTCAATCTGGGCGACGATGCTTTTATCAGGCTGTGCCTCTTTGCATCTGGATGAAAGAAATCCTCATATAAACGTCAAGGCTACTGGTGGGGACACCAGTGTTCCACGGGCACATTACGCTTCCAAACTTGGTTGCACAACGGCAGCTGCAACTGAAAATGATCCGTGCCCCCACCCCATGTTTGTGGGCGTAGCAATTTCTGGCGGGGGATTGCGTGCAGCAAATTTTGGTTTGGGAGTGGTAGCACAGTTGCGTAATTTTGGTTTGTTTGATGAGGTCACCGCACTGTCTTCCGTGTCCGGCGGCTCGCTTGCTGCTGCGGCGATCAGCTTGAAACCTTTAAATAGTGAGGCGGATTTTGATCTGATGTCGGCCCAGTTGCGCAGGGATTATTTGTCTTCATGGGTATATCGCTCAGCCAATCCTATTAATTTCGTACCTACCCTGACCTCCGGAAAAAACGCCACCAGAATACTGGCAGATGTGTTTGATGCCGGGATTTACAAAGGTGCGGTGTATGGCGATTTGGGGGAGCGCAAGCCGGGCAAGCCATCGCTGTATATCAATAGCTCTCATGCACACCGTTTTGTCGGGGCAGATACGCTGACAACCCGCGGGCTTAATTCTTCAGAAGCAAGTCTGCAGGGTTTTACCTTCACTGATGCGGCGTTTAAAGAAATTGGTTCTGATTTAAATCAATTACGCGTTGCCGACGCGGTGGCAGCGTCTGCTGCTTATCCTGGTTTATTCGTGCCTCTGGCACTAAAGAACTTCAATGCTGACATCGATATCTATCATCAACCCAGCCCCAAGTTCTTGCATTTATATGATGCCGGGTCGTCTGATAACCTGGGTGTTGATGCCCTGATCCGCGCATATTCAGAAATTCTGGTTGGTACTCAGGACTTGTCCTGCTTGCTTATTCTGGTGGATGCGCATGTCAACGACAGGGGGGATTTGAGTGGTTCCTTGGCCGATACCAGAAGCAGCATGATTGACTATGTTATTAGTCCTTCCATCTATCGCGCATTTGATTCATTACTGGAACAGCGGCGGGAATGGCAACTGGATATGCTGGGAGTGCCATTGGCATCTGACCAGTCTTACAGGTTCAATCCTAATGTCAACATCCCTTTGAAGAATTATGCGTTTTCTGGGGCAGGGACTTCGTCTGCACGAGGGCGTCATTTTGCTCCCGACGAATTTCCCGGGATGACCGTTGGCAGGTCTATTAATCATGCAAACTGTGCAGTCTGGCATATAGGTCTGGATCGCTTGCTTGAGCTCACCAAAAAAGGCAATCCGCGCAAACGCAATGCGTTTTTTCAACAAGCTGCTGCAGACGAGTACAGGGATGAATCCCATCGCGATAACCAGCTCATCAAGCTGGACAGGTTTGTTAATTCCATACAAACAAACTACAAGCTTGCTTTGAATGGACCCGGGCGTTGCGATGAAGTACCTATTCAAAATTCCCTGTTTGAAGCGGCGCGGGTGTTGATGACGACTGATACTGATTCAAGTACCAAGCTGGTGACATGGCTGAAAGAAAATCATCGTGAGGGACTGTCGCAAAATATCAGTAATTTGCTGACATCAAAAACTGTGCTGGAGCAGAGGGACGCGGTTCAGGTACCACGTTATTCTGTGCAAGAGCCGAATTCTTCACATCCTTTGGCATCTTGGATCAATTGCAGTAAGTAATTCATCAGCATGCAAGTAAAAAGACCTGAGCTAGCCCAGGTCTTTGCATAATGCATTTGTCATAGAGATGTTGGTGTTGATATGTTTCAGTATCATGCCGCGATCTTGTGTTCAGCCCAGTGATAATCTATAGCCGCGCTTGGTACGCCGACAGAATTGGTATTTTCTGACGACATGCTGATGTGGCGTATATATTCTCCTGCAGCCTGCCTTTGTCTCAGATTGTCAGCGAATTTGAGGGCGGCAATCATGTCGCCGGTATCAAATTCCCTGCAGTGAGACATTTTAATTTGCTTGTGGATTTCTATCCAGAATACAGCAAACATGTTTACCTCCCTTCCTTAGAAATAAAAATAGCTAGGGGAGTTCCCCTTGGCTTTTGCGCGTCTTTGCATTGGATGCGCTTGATAAAATTAAGCTTGTGTACTGACTTACTGGTGTTTCCGTGACCTTGTTACCGGCCACGACCGCTTGCGCGGGTTTTACTGCTGGGTCTGTGTTTTTTATAAAAACAGCAGATGATTAAACAAAAAGCCCGGAGCTTTTCAGGGCATCCGGGCTTTTCAGCTTGAGGTGGGGAGGAGCTATTCTTAATTTGCTCCTGCTACCTGAAGGGCTGGCCTTCGGATGCGGTATTTCGGGTTAGGATTAAACTGCTCGTTACGGGTATTCACATGCTTGGCGACTGTGCGAATAATGCTATCGCTATCACTGCGTTTGGATATCGTGCGAGATACTGTTGTCAGATGTGTTAGCGTATCACGATAGCCCGGTCCCGCCACTGCCTTGGCCGACAATGCTGACAGCAAGCCCTGTGCTGTTAAGCACATATCTTGTTGCAGTTGTGGGAGCCAGGTAGTTTTCACGTATCGTCCTAAAAAATGTATAAAAGTCTTGCCAAAATCGATGAATTGATCTTGCCACAGCTTTTGAAAAAAATCCAGCATGGCGTGGAGAAAATTGAATGTTTCATGTTGTTTTTATGCGGCGACCGCAAAAATTGCTTATATCCTGTATCATCGCAGCCGTTACTTGATGTTCATTCATTAGGCCTTACGCAAAACTGCCCCAGCTGCGTTGCAGCTCCTAGCCGTACTAAAGTACTGTCTTCGTCGCTACGCCTTGCTGGGACAATTTTGCGTAAGTCCTATTCATCTCCAATACAAACCCAGTAATATTAATTACTCCCATGTCCGGACATAAAATAAAAGCCGAGCTCAGAATTCGTGAGTTGATGGTTGAAAACAAGATTCGTTCGGTTTCTGCCTTGCACCGCCTGCTGATCGCCAGGCGGGTGACAGTCTCGCATTCTCAATTATTACGCATCGTCGATAACAAGGCAGAACACTGGAAGGTTGAATTTATTGAAGCCTTTGCCGAATTGTTTAATTGTTCTGTGCAAGACTTGTTTCGTTTTGAAAATGTGCCAGTCACTGAAGTTGCAACTGAAGCCGAAATTGATGCACCTGCTACGGAATGACAGCTAGATTGCAGGTTTGATGTAGCTCAAATTGCAGTTCATGCAGCCGTCATAATTTTGAGTTATAGTATGTCTAGCTGCTGTACATACAACCGATATGTATGACGGTAGTGAGGTGTGCTTGGTTCGCATTTAAGCGGACAAGCCACCGTCCAGAATTCATAAAATGCGGGAGCTGTGTAGACAGCTTCCGCATTTTTTATTTGCGAGGCAAGTTCTTTTCCCGATATGCGCCCGGGCTTATGCCTGTCCATTCCTTGAAGGCATGATTAAAAGCACTTTGTTCCTGATAGCCAAGCAAGAAGGCGATGTCCGCCAGACTGAAACCTGTCTTCTGCAAGTAATCGATGGCAGTGTCTTTTCTGGTTTGATCCAGAATTTGCTGAAAACTGATACCCGCTTCGCTCAATTTACGCTGCAGGGTGCGTTGGCTCAGTAATAATTCTTGTGCGATCAGGGGCAATCTGGCCTGGTCTTGCGCCAAATTATTGCTGATAGCTGCCCTGACCTGGGCAACGATACCGCCATCTTGCCGGGCTTGCTGCTTTTGCCTGAGTAGTTGTTCGGCATGGTGTTGCAAGACCGGGTACATGCTGACATCGGCATTGGGCACAGGCCAACTCAGCAAGGCGGTCGGGAAGCGGGCGCAGTTGATAGCTGCTTCAAAATGTACTTCAGCACCAAACAAGCGATGATGCTCACTCAAATCATCTGGGGCGGCATGCCTGAAATAAACCGGGGCATCTGGCAGGATGGTGCCAGCAAACCAGTTGCCAAATACGCGTATGCCAGCGAATACACTTTCTACCAGATGTCTGTTGGCTTGCGGATAGTGGCTGTGCCACTGGTATTCAGTCATCGCATTATCAATGACCAGGGCTGAGCGGCCCAGGTCATGCGCCAGGCCCTCATAGCGCATGGTTTGCTGGAA
Organism: Undibacterium sp. FW305-107; assembly: GCF_058788535.1. Classification (NCBI taxonomy): domain Bacteria; kingdom Pseudomonadati; phylum Pseudomonadota; class Betaproteobacteria; order Burkholderiales; family Oxalobacteraceae; genus Undibacterium; species Undibacterium sp. FW305-107. Next base: position 460,115 of record NZ_JBYTAV010000005.1, on the reverse strand, counting down.
AGCCTGTTCAAAGTCTTTGCAACTCATGAGTATCATGCCATAGACATTGTAGGTGCCGAGTTTGACTCTCTCACCTACATGCAGGCCAAAGTGTGGGTCTTTGCTCAGTTCTGCACCGGCATCAAGCAAACACACGTAGTCTGCAGCCGCTATGCTTTCTTGCAGCGTGCTCAGCGCATCTTCGGTCATACCTGCCATAGTCGCCAGATGACGCAAATTCAAACCACGTTCATTCGCCAGTTCAAGCAAGGGTTGCAGATATGCTGCGGCTACCCGTCCAAGCTTATGGCTGCCAGCGATTGAACCTGTGTGTGAATTTGGCATATTAAAACAAGAACCTTGTCATGAAAGCGCAATACCTGGAAGTGACACTTGATTAAGCTACAAGTTAATTATTGAGTATACCAAGCTCAGGCTTCATTCAGGGACAGAAAAAATGCGACGTTGGAACGGTTGGGGGGATGACAGTATTAATTATGCGATTAATGCAGATGCCCTGAGTTTTTTACAGGCACAAATAGGAAAGGGGCTGCCTCAGACGGATGCAGAACTGGACCAGGTATGTCAACGGGTGCCAGCCAGTCGCCTGCCAGCACACTCTTTAATAGGCACAGACGCTATCGGACGCGTCAAACATAGTCTGGGCCAGAGTCTGCCAGACTGGCTGAAAATGCGCTTTGGTAAGATCAGTCATTTTCCTGATGGTGTGGCTTATCCAGAAAGCGCACAGGATGTGCGTGATTTGCTGGATTACGCCAGGCAGCATGGCATAACTTTGATACCTTACGGTGGTGGTACCAGCGTGGTTGGCCACCTTGCGGTGACTGAAAGTGCACAGCCCATCTTGTCTGTCGATATGTCGCGCATGTCCCAATTGCTGGACCTGGACAAAGAGGCACAACTGGCCACCTTTGGTGCCGGGATCTTTGGCCCTGACCTGGAAGCACAATTGCGTGCCCATGGCTATACGCTTGGGCATTTCCCGCAATCATTTGAATACTCGACACTAGGTGGCTGGGTAGTCACACGCTCCTCTGGCCAGCAGTCATTGCGTTATGGCAGGATAGAGCAATTGCTGGCAGGTGCGAGAATAGAGACACCTGCCGGGCGACTCGATATCAAGACTTTCCCCGCATCTGCTGCCGGGCCAGATCTGCGCGAAATCTTGCTCGGTTCTGAAGGACGCATGGGCATACTGACTGAAGTGACAGTGCGTATTACACCTTTGCCAGCGTGTGAAGAATTTCATGCCGTGTTCTTTCCTGATTGGGATGCCGCGCAAACAGCGGTCAGGACTATCGCCCAGAGTAAACTGGGCTTGTCGATGTTACGCCTCTCAAATGCAACTGAAACCCTGACCAGCCTGACAATGGCAGGTCATAAGAAGTTGATAGGCTTGCTGGAATCGTATCTGCGTCTACGGGACTGTGATGAAGGTAAATGCGTATTGCTCATCGGTGCCAGCGGCGAAAAATCCCAGGTGCGTCATGCCATCAAGTCTGCATTAAAGATTGCAAGCCAGCATAAGGGCGTACCCGTCGGTAAGACCATGGGTGAGAAATGGAAGCAAGGGCGCTTCAGAAATGTGTATCTGCGCAATAGCGCCTGGCAGCAAGGTTATGCCATAGATACCGTAGAGACAGCTTGCGACTGGCCCAAGGTCAAGACCATGATGTTGAGTATGGAGCAAGCGGGCAGGGATGCCATGGCAATCGAAAAAGAGCTGGTGCACACCTATACACATTTATCTCACCTGTATGGTCAGGGTGCCAGTGTGTATTCCACCTTTGTTTATCGACTGACGGGTGATTATGAACATGACTATGCGCGCTGGCGCAGGCTCAAGTCTGCAGTCTCTGCCGCCATCATCGCCAATGGCGGCACGATAAGCCACCAGCATGGCGTGGGCAGTGACCATGCGCCTTATCTGGAAGCTGAAAAAGGCAGTTTGGGAATATCCAGCATGCGCCATCTGTTCAAGCACTTTGACCCGCAGGGCATCATGAATCCGGGTAAGTTGTTGCCAGCAGAAGATGTGGTGCAATGAAAAAAACCAAATCGCGCGCTGACGTGCTCAATTCCCTCGCCAATCATGAGCAAGACTGGGACATTGTCGTCATTGGCGGTGGTATCACCGGCGCGGGTATATTGCTGGAAGCTGCCCGGCGCGGTTTAAGGGTTTTACTGCTTGAGCAAAGAGATTTTGCCTGGGGCACGTCCAGCCGCTCATCCAAGCTTGTGCATGGTGGCCTGCGTTACATCAAGGAAGGCAAAATTTCCCTGACCCGCGATTCAGTACGCGAAAGGCAGCAGTTGATGCAATCTGCGGCGGGCCTGGTAGAGCCGCAGAGTTTTGCATTTGCCGACTATCAAGGGCGCAAGCCGGGGCGCTGGATGTTTGCGCTGGGGCTGGTTATTTATGATTTCCTGGCTGGGGTGCGCGGCAAGCACTATTTTTCGACGCGGGATTTTCAAATGCTGACGCCGCACATACCTGCTGCCGACTTGAAAGGTGGTTCTTGCTATATGGATGCCAAGACCGATGATGCTCGTCTGGTACTGAGGGTTTTGCAAGAGGCACGTGCTGCTGGCGCGACAGCCATAAATTATCTGGCAGTGAAAAACGTCGTCTATGCAGAAGAACAGGCCAGCGGCGTGGTCTTGCAAGATGTATTGAGTAAGCAAGAGTATCAAGTTAAAGCCAAAGTCATCATCAATGCAACGGGTGCCTGGGCAGACAGGCTACGCCAGCAACAGGGTCAAAGTGCGAGACTGCGCCCCTTGCGTGGCAGTCATTTATTGTTACCCGCCTGGCGCTTGCCGGTGGCGCAGGCTGTGAGCCTGATGCATCCTCGTGATGGCCGCCCGGTATTTGTTTACCCTTGGGAGGGCGTTAGTCTCGTCGGAACTACGGATGTTGATCATAGCCCTGACATGCAGCAAGAGACGGTAATCACTGCAGACGAAGTCGCTTACCTGATGGAGGCGATGGATTTTCAATTCCCGCAATTGCAACTCAAGCTGGATGACATCATCGCCACCTATGCAGGCATACGGCCTGTCATTGATACCGGCAAGGCTGATCCATCCAAGGAGGGGCGTGACCATGCCATCTGGCTGGAGAAAGGTTTGCTGACAGTGACAGGCGGTAAGTTGACGACTTTCAGGCTCATAGCGCAAGATGCATTGAAACACATCAATCATTTATTTCCTGATCATCAAAGTGATCGTGAAGCTGAAAGCTTGTTTGCCCGCCCTTCAGATTTAGCGAATGAAAAGCAACTAAGTCATACACAAAAAACGCGACTGCAAGGCCATTATGGTGAGCTTGCTGCTGGAATTGTCCAGATCGCCCAGGACGGTGAGCTGGATTACATACCAGGAACACTGACCCTGTGGGTAGAATTGCGCTGGGCAGCAAGATTTGAAGAGGTTGTGCATCTGGAAGACTTGCTATTGCGCAGGACCAGATTGGGCTTATTGCTGCGACTTGGAGGCCTGGCCTTGTTGCCACGCATCAGGGCAATCTGCCAGCCTGAATTAGAATGGGATGATGAGCGATGGGACGTTGAACAGACAAGCTATCTGCAATTGTGGAGTAAGCATTATGCTTTACCAGAGAAAGCCAGTATTCCTGAATGGCGATCATCTCAGCGTCAGTCTGCATAACATCAACAATAAAAATCATGTCCAAACAATATATCCTCTCCATAGACAACGGCACCCAAAGCGTCAGGGCTATCCTGTTTGATTTGCACGGCAATATTGTCGCCAAATCCCAGGTGCATCTGGAAGCTTATTTTTCAGATCAGCCTGGTTGGGCCGAACACCATCCTGAAGATTATTGGCAAGCAGTGTGCACGGCATGCCAGCGGTTGTGGAATGAACAGGGGATTTCACCTGCTACGGTACACGGTGTTGCCGTGACCACGCAGCGCGGCACCATGATTAATCTGGACAAACAGGGCTTACCCCTGCGCCCAGCTATCACCTGGCTGGATCAAAGGCGTACCGACATAGTCCCACCGGTTAACCCCTTGTGGATGACAGCATTCAAACTGGCGGGTGTCGCCAGCACCATCAATTTCTTTCGTGGTGAGGCAGAAGCCAACTGGATCAAGGCGCATCAGCCAGATATCTGGGACAAAACGGATAAATACCTGATGTTATCTGGCTATCTGAACTATCGCCTGTGTGGTAATTTCATCGACTCCATAGGTTCGCAAGTAGGTTATTTGCCCTTTGATTACAAGGGCCTGAAATGGGCAGGCAAGCTGGACTGGAAATGGCAGGCTTTGGCGGTAAAGGCAGAATCCTTGCCAGAACTAGTGCCGCCCGGCACGGTGATGGGACATATCAACCAGGCGGCTGAAGCAGCGACGGGTTTACTGGCTGGCACACCTTTGCTGGCCGCAGCGGCGGACAAGGCTTGTGAAGTGATAGGAGCTGGCTGCCAGCAGCCTAACATCGGCTGCCTTAGTTATGGCACGACTGCCACCATCAATACCACCAGCAAAAAATATCTGGAAGTGACACCCTTCATACCACCTTATCCAGCAGCGATCCCCAATTCATATAGTACCGAGGTACAGATATTCCGTGGTTACTGGATGGTGAACTGGTTCAAGGAGCAATTTGGACATCATGAAAAACTGCAGGCAGCAGAGCAGGGTGTGTTGCCAGAGGCTTTGTTTGATGAACTGGTGAATGCTGTACCGCCAGGCTCCATGGGCCTGATGCTGCAACCTTACTGGACGCCGGGTATCAAGGTACCAGGAGCCGAAGCCAAGGGAGCTATTATTGGTTTCGGTGACGTGCATACGCGTGCACATATGTACCGCGCTATTCTGGAAGGACTGGCTTACGCCCTGCGTGAAGGTAAAGAGCGCATAGAAAAGCGTAGCGGTGTAGCAATCACAGAATTGCGTATTTCTGGCGGTGGTTCACAAAGTGACGCTGCCATGCAATTGACCGCAGATATTTTTGGCCTGCCGACTTCACGCCCTCATATTTATGAAACATCTGGACTGGGTGCCGCGATTGATGCGGCAGTGGGGCTGGGCTTACATCCCAGTTTTGATGTGGCCATCAAAGAGATGACGCGCATAGGCAAGACTTTTGAGCCTATCGCTCACCATCACCAGATCTACAATGAGCTGTATCATCGCGTCTATCAAAAAATGTACGCCCGCTTGCAGCCTTTGTATAAAGAGATACAGCAAATCACCGGGTATCCCAAAATGCACTGATGCCGCATGGTAGTGTCTGGCCTGTTATCATTGTCAGCATGACGACACTAGTTCTCTTGCCTGGCATGGATGGTACAGGCACACTCTATGAGCCTCTGTATAAGGCATTGAATGGTAATTGCAGGTTACTGGTACTGACTTATCCGGTAGATCAGGTGCTAGGCTATACAGAGCTGGAAGCACTGGTTCAGGCTCAATTGCCGGCGGATGAAGACTATGTCTTGCTGGGTGAATCGTTCTCAGGTCCTATCGCCATATCCATCGCTGCTACCCAGCCAATTCGCCTGAAGGCCTTGATACTGTGCGCGACGTTTGCACGCAATCCTTATCCTTTGCTGACAGTTTCCAAATATGCGTTGCCTTATTTGCCAACCAGACTGGCACCATTGAGCGTACTTAGCCATTTGCTGTTGGGGCGTTTTTCCAGCAAAGAATTGCGCAGGCAATTGGCAGACGCTTTGGCACTGGTCAACCCAGCCAGTTTGAAGGCGCGCCTGCATGCAGTACTGAGTTGTGATGTCAGAGAAAAACTCAAAGCCATCAAAGTGCCGGTACTTTATCTGCAAGCTACCAGGGACCGGCTGGTGCCAGTATCTGCCCACGCAGATATCCACGGGCAATTGCATGAAATGGAAACATGCAAATATGACGCGCCACATTTTTTATTGCAGACGAAAGCAGATGAAGTCGTCAACGATATTCTGCGGTTCACATCAGAAATCAAAGCATGAACGCATTCCCCACATCACAATCTCAAACTGATTCCAAGCTTAATGCCCATGTTTATCAGACGGAATACGCCAGACGCTTGAACCGTGTTCTCGATCATATAGACCAGCATCTGGATGCCTCCCTGGAGTTGGGGCAACTGGCCGAAATAGCGCATTTTTCGCGCTTTCACTTTCACAGGATATTTGCTGCCTGGATGGGAGAAACGCTGGGTGATTACCTGCGTCGGCGACGCCTGGAAACTGCGGCCTGGCGTTTGTCCTGTGATCTGCAGGCATCAATACTGGATATCGCACTGGCATGCGGCTTTGCTTCTGGCGAAGCATTCGCCCGTGCATTCAAGATCCGGTTTGACTGTACTCCCAGTCAATGGCGTGCCGATAGTGATGAGCGCAGATTGGCACAGGTGCGTGTTGTTTATGAAAGGCGGGCAAAACAAGACAGCAATCTGAGTCAGATACTCAGCAATCCTGATCAGGTAAACGTGAACGGTATTTGCGAAGATGGTGGCTCTCATCAACCACTTCGAAAGTATCTTATGGAAGTAAATATTGTTCAATTACCGGCAGTACGCGTTGCTTATCAACGTTATATAGGTCCTTATGGGCCCGGCGTCACAGAGTTCTGGCGCAGTAAAGTCGCGCCATGGATGCAAGTACATGGCTTGCAAGATCAAATCTGCTATGGCATAGGTCATGATGACCCCAGCGTCACTGCCAGTAATAAATGTCGCTATGATGCATGTGTCACTGTCTCCGAGAATTTCGTGTCCGGCACTCAGGCAAATGTCAAAACACTACCCGGTGGTGCTTATGCAGTTGCCAAATTCAATGGACCTGTGACAGCTGTAAATGATGCATGGATGGAGTTGATGCGCGAATACTTGCCAGCCAGTGGCATGCAATGTGACGACAGACCCTGTTTTGAGCAGTTTTTGCCAAATTCTGCGCTGGACCCACAGACAGGAATGTTTTCTTGTCTATTGTGCATCCCGGTTAAAACACTATAAATCTGCAGATTCAGAATTTTAAGGGGATGTGCAAGTAGCTTATGTCCCCTTGCGACGAAATGGCGCTTGAGTTAATCCAGTAATACCGAGCCATCCGGCCCCCATTTTACCTTGGTGATCCCTGGCTCGGTTTCTTCCAGTCTCTTCAACTCATGTTCCTGCGGCGTTATCACGCCACGCTGCAGGCGCAATTCGTCTGCCAGTGTTTGGTCTTCCATGATTTGCTGGCGACGTGCTGCTGCCAGTTGTATGGTTTCCAGTAATTCGTCCTGATTCCAGGGTTTTGCTATGTAGCGAAACACTTCTGCATCATTGATGGCACCCAATATGGTCTTGAATTCGGCAGAGGCACTGAGCATGAGGCGTATTGCATGGGGCTGCATTTCTTTGGCAATGGACAAGAACTGTATGCCATTCATGCCCGGCATATGGTAATCAGAGATGATAAAGTCGAAAGCTGTATTGCTAAGGCGCTTTATCGCTTCCTGAGGAGAGTTAAACAATTCCATTGTCATTTCCATCTCTTTTGCGACACTCTTCAAGCTTCTTTGCAGTGCTAGCAAAACATTCTGTTCGTCATCGAGCAATAAGATTTTGTACATCATTTTCTCCTGTTACTGTGTACACGTATGATCAATTTAGCACCCGCAGGGTGCTCGAACAACGTCAATTTATCGATTACGTGCTGGTCTAGGACATAGTCAGCCGGTAAGAGCAGCATACCCTCTTTGGAAATAATATCTGCAGAAAGTATCATGCCAGGCTGTAATTGCGCTATGGTAATTTCTCTATCATCAATATCATCCGCCTGATTACTGATGATTTGCTTGAAAGCAGCAACGACCTTTTCATCATAGCGATTGCCAGCGCCACGTATGATCAGTGCCTGGGCATCTTCCATATGCACGCGTTTTTGAACCAGGCTGCCGTTTTGCAGATTGTCATAATCACTTGCCAGTGACAATATTCGCGCACCTATGGGGATATTCTCACCGACCAGACCGTCAGGGAAGCCCCGGCCATCAAAGCGTTCATGCTGCGCACGTATGATCCTTGCAGCGCCTTGCAAATCTTGCAGTGGCATCAATAACTGCTCGGCGCGCAGGGTGTGTTTATGGAAATGACCTAATTGCTCGCCATTCATCTGATTGACGGGTGTTGCTAATAATTCATCTGAAAAACCTATTTTACCTATGTCAGCCAACAAAGCCGCTACAAAGATTTCTTGTGCTTCGCGTGTATCAAGATTAAGTTTTTTTGCAATTTTTCTGGATAAATCGGCCACGCGCCGTGAATGCCCGACTAGTTTATCGCCGCGCATTTCGACGACATTGGAAAAAACCTTGATCGATGTCAGAAAATTGCTTTTTAATTTATCGTTGGCGTGTAGCAGGGATGCATGGGCTTTTTTCAGGTCTGCGGTGCGTTCATCCACCTTGATTTCAAGGCTGGCATTCAGGGACTTAAGTTCTTCGTTCTGACGCTGGGTTAATTCTTCCAGCCGTTTTTTCTCTATCTCCAGCGACTTGCGTTCCAGCGCTTGTTTGACGACCAGCACAATGTCATTGTCGTTCCAGGGCTTGGTAATATAGCGGTAGATTTCGCCACGGTTGATAGCATCAATCGTCGATTGTATGTCGGCATAACCTGTCAACAACAGACGTATGGTGTCTGGCCATCTGGCTTTCACATGCGTTAAAAATACCGCACCATCCATGACTGGCATACGCATGTCGGAAATAACCAGGTCAATCGTCTCTTTTTCCAGTATCTCCAGGCCTTCCTGGCCACCATTGGCAATGAATATCTTATAAGAGTGCTGTCTGAATAGCCTGCGCAACGAGGAAAGGATATTCGGCTCGTCGTCAACGAAGAGCAATACGGGCATTGCTTCTGATACTGACTCTTCATTCATTGATTTTCACCGCTATCAGCTAGTGTTTGGTCGATGTGTTTAATGGGCAAGCTGATGAGAAAACTGGTTCCTTTATCAATTTCGCTATTGACTGTGATTTTTCCGTGGTGTTTTTGTATGATGCCATAAGACAGGGAAAGTCCCAAACCCGTGCCTTTGCCTATCGATTTGGTGGTGAAGAAGGGGTCAAAAATCCGATTGATAATTTCTTTTGGGATGCCACTGCCGTTATCGGCAACTTCAATAAAAACATGGGTGTCATCACAACTGGTGCGTATGGTGATCTGGCCGCGTTCTGCGGTGATGGCATGGGAAGCATTGACCACCAGGTTCATGACTACTTGATTGATTTGTGATGCCAGACATTCGACATCGGGAATTTTGCCATATTCCTTGATCACTTCAGCCTTGTACTTGATCTCGTTATTGACGATATTAAGAGTCGAATCTATGCCCTGATGAATGTTTGCCCATTGCCATTCCTGTTGCGAATCTACTCTGGAAAAATCTTTCAAGTCCTGGACTATTTTGCGTACTCTTTCTATACCTTCACGCGATTGCTGAACCAGTTCGGGAATGTCTTCTTTGAGAAAAGATAACTCTTTTTTCTCCTTGATTTCAGTCAACTCGTTTTTAATGCTGGCAGAAGCTATATGCTGCTCAGAGGATTCATAGACATGGATGATGGCAAACAAATCTTTAATATAGTTTTCCAGGGTAGTAAAATTAGAAAATATATAACCTATGGGATTATTGATCTCATGCGCCACACCTGCGGCAAGCTGGCCTATGGACGCAAGTTTCTCTGATTGTAGCAACTGTTCCTGTGCCATTGATAATTTGGCATTGAGCTCTGTCAATTCCGTATTCCTGCGCAAAAGCTCGCTTTCCATGGCTTCTCTTTGCTTGATATCCGCCTCCAGACGGTTATTGGTTTCAGCCAGTTGCAGGGTACGTTTTTTTATCAGGTTTTCCAGATTGCTATGGGCTTGCCGCAAAGCGTTCTCTGCATCGCGGCGCTCGGTAATATCTTCCAGGGTTTCCATTGCGCCGACAATTTTTCCTTCATTGTTGTACAGCGGTGCTGCCGTAAAGTGCAACCACAGACCGTGTTCATGCAAGTCAGGAAAGAAATCGATAGCTTCATAAGCACCGTGTATCAATTGGGATTGCGAGAATTTATTATGGTAAAACTTGTGTACCACAATATCATCGTGACCTGATAACACCAGGTCAGCCAACACAGGCCGGTTATCGCGGTAAAAAGGTTTCCACTGATTGCGGGTTGAGATCATGCTGGCTGCAGAGTAGCCAAGAACAAATTCACAAGCCTTGTTCCAATGGGTGATGACGTGATTGGAATCAATGACGAAGGTTGGTACCGGACTACTATCAAGAAACTGTGCGAGTTCTATGCCCATCTTGTTGAGCAGAGGGGCATCAGCTTTCACTTTGTCTTGTTCTACATGAAAGACAGGGATGTGAGCATCTGGAACCGGGGTTGCAGATGCAGGCAGATCACCACTTCCTGACAAGGGAAATTCTTTGTTCATTGTTTTACCTGGTCTCCGATAATGCAAAAACTCTTTTATTTTGCCCTGATCTGTGACTGATGTTTAATGTGCTGTTTCCCTCTTTTTAATGGCGATTACGATCATCCATAAGCATGACTATTTTTCCTGTTGACTTATGTTTTCCTCCCAGGTTTTTCCACTGCGCATTGTAAAGTTGGCCGTGTACCTGAACGGGAAACCATAGTCCTTCAGAAAATTCGCGGATTCCCGGGCCAGCATCCGGTATCATGTATTCGATCTGACAACCCAGTTCCAGTCTTGATGGCGGAATAATTTTTTCAGCAGAATTGTTGATGAAAACCACCATGTCTTCATCATCCACTGCAATAATGGGCAAGGGCACGTATTGCAAAACTTCGCGTACGATGCTCAAGCTAAGTTCATCACGGCTGATTTGTTTTTGTTTTTGTTCCAGCATTTCAGCCAATAGTTTATTGGCACTGATCAGTTCCTGATTTGTCGTTTGAACTTGCAAGGTCAGCCGCCGGTTTTCATCTTCCATTTCCTTATAGTGAAATGCTTCCCGTATATTCGCGCGTATCAGCTCATCGTCCCATGGCTTGGTCAGGAATTTATAGATGGCTCCTTCATTGATGGCATCTGTGATGTATTGTAGTTCGGTATAGCCGGACAAGATGATGCGAACCGTATCAGGGTAATTTTTCTTGGCATTCCGTAGAAAGTCTACACCCGTCATTATTGGCATTCTCTGGTCGGAAATAATGACATCGACCCTGTTTTTTTCAAGGATTTCCAAACCTTCATGACCACCACCAGCGGTCAGTATGCGGTATTCGTCCCTGCGTAACAGACGCTTGAGGGCACTCAGTATATTGGGTTCATCATCGACAAGGAGCAGGGTACGATCAGGTTTGCCTAAACGCAGCAAATGCTTGTCCAGAATGGGGTTTTCTTGGAGAAAAACTTGCATGTGCTCTGAGTCCAGGGGTTTTGCGAAGAAATGTCCCTGTATCTGATCACACATATTGTCACTCAGAAATTTGCATTGGGCCTCGGTTTCGACTCCTTCGGCAATGACTTTGATGCCCAGACTGTGAGCCATGGATATTACTGCTCTGGTAATGGAAGCATCGTCAAGATTGTGAGGTAATTCCTGAACAAAAGACTGATCAATCTTGACATAGTCAAACGGGTAATGCTTTAGATAGCTCAGGGCTGAATAACCGGTGCCGAAGTCATCCAGTGACAGAGTAAACCCTTGTTTTTTGAAGTCGCTGAATACCTTATCTATGCTATCGCTACGATACATCAGTATTTGTTCTGTTATTTCCAGCGATACTTTATCTGGCGTGACAGCCATACTTTCCAGTATTCCAGAGAGTCGATTGTTAAAGTCATTACTTTGCAATTGTATGGGGGAAATATTAATGGCAATACAGGGTGGATGCAGTCCGGCCAAATTCCACTGGGCGATATCCTTGCACACCTGCTTGATAATCCATTCGCCCAGGCGCACGATGAGATCAGATTTTTCGGCAACCGGGATCAGTACTGCAGGCGGGATCCTGCCGTGAATCGGGTGCTGCCAGCGTAACAAGGCTTCTGCTCCAACCACATGCCCTGTCTGCAAATCAACGGTAGGTTGATAGTGCAAATGCAATGCATTGGTATCAATGGCGACATTGAGCTCAGCTTCTATATCGATACTGTCGTGTTCTATCGTATTCATGGCGATAGCCCTGTCTGGACTTCAATATGTTGTAGGTGACTCTGCTGAGTGATAGAGAGCAGTATCATGACTCAGTCGATGCATTTGTCTGGTGCAAAGGTAGCCAGACGGTGAAGCACGTGCCTTTTCCCATGACGCTTTGTACATCTATGCGTCCGCCATGTTTTTTGATGATGCCGTAGGAAAGCGATAAACCCAGGCCAGTGCCACTACCTACGGGTTTGGTCGTAAAAAAAGGTTCGAAGATGCGATTCAGGTTTTCTTGCGGGATGCCAGAACCAGTATCCAATACCTTGATCCATGCCATGTCTTTCTCGCACCCTGTGCTGATTTTGATCATGCCGTTTTCTTTGATGGCATGTGAGGCATTAACCAACAAGTTCATGACAACCTGATTGACCTGGGAAATAATGCATTTCACCAAAGGAACCTGGCCATATTCTTTGACAACATTGGCTTTGTATTTGATCTCGTTTTTGACGATGTTCAGGGTGCTGTCTATTCCCTGGTGCAAATCAGCTTCCTGCCAGTCTGTTTCGCCGACATGGGAAAAATCCTTCAGAGACTGCACGATATCTTTCACGCGTTTGAGTCCATCCATGGATTCGCGCACCAGGTCCTGTATGTCTTCCTTTAAAAATTCCAGGTCCGCCTTTTCTTTTAATTCGTCCATTTTGCTGACGGCAGCTGGCGGGGACTGTTGCTGTATTAAATCCTCATACTGATTGATGACTTCAAATAATTTTTCTACGTAGTTTTGCAAACTACCGATATTTGAATTGATAAAACCTATGGGATTATTAATTTCATGAGCGATACCAGCGGCTAGTTGGCCGACTGAAGCCATTTTTTCTGATTGCAATAACTGTTCGTGAGCTTCTTGCAGTTTTTTTATTAAAAGCTGCTGTTCTTCACCTTTCTTGAACAGAGCTGCTTCCATCTCCTTGCGTTTGGTGATGTCGGTCAATGAACCCACAACTTCAACAGGATTGCCATCCTTGTCGCGTATCAGCCTCAGCATGTCGTGCATCCATACATACTGGCCGCTGCGGCTCATGAAGCGATATTCGTAGGTTCTTTCACCTTCGGTAAACAATTTGGCAATGCTGGAGAAAATCTCAGGTACATCACTAGGGTGTATATGCTCAAACCAAAAATTAGGGTCAGCAACCATTTCATCAGGATGGTAGCCAAGCACATGCAAGGCATTGTTACTGACAAAAGTCATTTTGAAATCACCCGTAGGTACGCTGCTATAGATGATGGCTGGGGTATTGTCGATCAGGTATTGCAGCCTGGCATCCGTGGAAATGCCTACGACCGAGGCGGGCTGTGGGGCGGCATTAGCCGCCGGTAGAACACTGAATTCATCAAATTGATTCACCATGACCACCATTAGGAAAAAACCAATAGAAATATTGCTTTTTTTAAAATTCCCTTATATCTACATATTAGAGCAACAAGTATGTAAAGTGCTATTTTTTTCAATCAGGTTTTATATGTTTTAGCTCTGCCCCGGATAAATATCCTGAAAATTCCATATTTTTACTAATAACTTATGAATTAAGTCCAATAAAACATGGACTTACATCATATGAAAGAAAATTATTTTTGAATCGATTGTTGCTTTTTGATATGTTTTCAATTGGCACTTTTTTTGTTTTGCTTAGTTTCCAGGTAAAACCATGCGAAAGAAAATGATCTTATTTTCTGCACAATTTCAGCGCGCAAACGCACCGAAAAGTGGAATTGGCATATTTTAAAGTTATTTTTGCATCATTTTCGTCAATTATTTCTGATGTTTTCATAGTTCACATGCACTGGAATAGTTAGTAAATTTCGCTTATTGAAGTCTTGGCTGACGTCCTGCGTATCTATCCAGACCGGATTTGCAGCGACTGAATTACTTACGTGCGGGATTCGTTTTTTTTGTTTTTAACAGTTGGCACGTTATCTGCTACCTGCCTTGGTGGAAGTTCGGTTTTTCTTTCCATGACCTCACCACTATCAGGAGAAAACATGTCACGTCGTACTGTTTTGAAAGCAACTGCTGTTGCCGCAATGACCCTGGCCGCTTCTGGCTGGCTCACGCAAGCACAAGCCGCCGATACCATCAAGGTCGGCATTCTGCATTCCCTGTCTGGCACTATGGCGATCTCGGAGACATCGCTCAAAGATGTGGCCCTGATGACGATAGATGAAATCAATGCCAAGGGCGGTGTCATGGGCAAAAAATTGGAAGCGGTGATCGTTGATCCGGCCTCCAACTGGCCGCTGTTTGCAGAAAAAGCCCGCCAACTGGTATCGCAAGACAAGGTATCCGTCGTGTTTGGTTGCTGGACATCGGTGTCGCGTAAATCAGTTTTGCCGGTCTTCAAGGAACTCAATAGCCTGCTGTTTTATCCGGTTCAATATGAAGGTGAAGAGCTGGAGAAAAATGTTTTCTACACTGGCGCTGCACCTAACCAGCAAGCTATTCCAGCGACTGAATACCTGATGTCGAAAGAGGGTGGCGGCGCCAAGCGCTTTGTCTTGCTGGGTACAGATTATGTGTACCCGCGCACCACCAACAAAATCCTGCGCGCCTTCTTGCATAGCAAGGGTGTCAAGGATACTGACATCGATGAGGTCTATACCCCATTTGGCCATTCTGATTACCAGACTATCGTTGCCAATATCAAGAAGTTTGCTGCGGGTGGCAAGACTGCGGTTATCTCTACCATCAATGGTGACTCCAATGTCCCATTCTATAAAGAACTCGGCAATGCTGGCCTGAAGGCGACGGATGTACCTGTTGTCGCCTTCTCTGTTGGCGAAGAAGAGTTGCGCGGTGTCGACACCAAGCCACTGGTCGGCCACCTGGCAGCCTGGAATTACTTTCAGTCTGTGAAAAACCCGGTGAATACTGAATTCATCAAAAAATGGAAAGACTATGCAGTCGCCAAAAAACTGCCTAATGCTGCGACAGTGGTGACCAATGACCCTATGGAAGCGACTTATGTAGGCATGTATATGTGGAAGCAGGCCGTTGAAAAAGCCAAATCCACAGATACTGATAAAGTCATAGCCGCCATGGGTGGGCAAACTTTCAAGGCGCCATCCGGTTTTGAATTGACGATGGATAAAACCAATCATCACCTGCACAAGCCAGTCATGATAGGCGAGATCAAGGCTGACGGTCAGTTCAGCGTCGTCTACAAAACCAAGACACCTATCCGTGCGCAACCATGGAGCCCTTTCATCCCGGGCAATGAAGGTAAGCAAAAGCTGTAATTCAAGGAGTGATATTTAAGGAATGATGCAGATACTCAGGGCATATGCATGTTCGCCCTGAGTACTGTTCCGGATTTTCCATCCCTGACCTGGTTGCCTATGATATTTCGTAAAATCTGCGCGGGCATAATCTTGCTCGTGTTCAGCCTGACAGTGCACGCGGCTATTGATGGCAAGCTCTTGCGGGCGCTGGCGGGTGAAGATCCTGATGCACGTATTACCGCCGTCAACTCCATTGCGGCCCTGGGCAATGAAGAGGCTGTGGAAGTATTGACTGCACTCAAAAATGAACAATTGTTTGCCAGGGACGTCGCTGTTTACCTGGTCGATGGTGAGCAGGCAAAAGACCTTAGCAATGGGAAAATGCAAAAACTGCCGGATGATGCAGAAGCAATCACCATCAATAACCGCCTGCGTGCCGCACTCGATAGTGCGCTGTCAGGCCTGAGATTATTTTCACCGGACAAAAATACCCGCCTGGTCGCAGCAACTGCATTGGAAAAAGAAGCAACGCCAGAACAATTGCCCTTGCTGAACAAAGCCTATCTGAAAGAAAATGATAGCGAAATCAAATCCCGTCTGCAAATGTTGATTGCCACCGCCAATTTGCAGGCCAGTGACCCGGTGGTGCGCAAGGCTGCCGTCAAGGCTTTGCTGGATAGCCCCAACCCCAATTTAAAACCTGTGCTGCAAAAAATGCTCGCACAAAATCCTGATGGCAGTTACAACGAAGCCGATGCTAGCATACGGTTGGAAGCCGCCAATACCCTGAATGCCATTGATGGCCGCCTGGCGCGCATGGAATTTTTCGGTAATCTGTTCTATGGAGTATCGCTGGGCAGCGTGCTGTTGCTGGCTGCATTGGGTCTGGCAATCACCTTTGGCCTGATGGGCATCATCAATATGGCGCATGGCGAATTGCTGATGATAGGTGCTTACACTACCTATGTCTGCCAGATGCTGTTCCGAAAATTCGTGCCTGGTGCTGTGGATGCTTATTTGTTGCTGGCTCTGCCCGCGGCTTTCCTGGTTTCTGCCGCCGTTGGTATTTTGCTGGAAAGAACGGTCATACGCTGGTTATATGGTCGACCGCTGGAAACCCTGTTGTGCACCTGGGGCATCAGCCTGATCTTGATGCAGGCAGTGCGTTCGATTTTTGGTGCGCAAAATGTCGAGGTTGCGAATCCTTCCTGGATGTCGGGTGGTATCACAGTGCTGGGTTCGCTGGTGCTGTCTTATAACCGTATCATCATTATCTTCTTTGCCTTGTTCGTCGTGCTGGCAGTCTGGCTGATCCTGAACAAGACACGTCTGGGCTTATTCGTACGTGCCGTGACACAAAATCGCCGCATGGCTGATTGCGTAGGTGTGGCAACCGGCAAGATAGACATGCTGACTTTTGGTTTGGGCTCTGGCATTGCAGGTCTGGGGGGAGTGGCCTTGTCGCAATTGGGCAATGTCGGCCCTGACCTGGGGCAAAACTATATCGTCGATTCTTTCATGGTCGTGGTGCTTGGCGGGGTAGGGCAGTTGGCTGGCACCGTGATTGCGGCTTTTGGCCTGGGCGAAGTGAATAAATTTCTGGAGCCAGTAGCAGGTGCTGTCATGGCCAAGATCGTCATCCTGGTATTCATCATCATTTTCATACAACGCAGACCGCAAGGCTTGTTTGCGCTCAAAGGCAGGAGTGTGGAATGAGTGCGACTACGACGATTGCAACAGCAAAGGGGCTGTTTTCCAAGCCTGCATGGACAGGCATATTGGTGTGTGCTGTGATCGCATTATTGCTGCCTATCCTTAACCTGAGTTTTCCCGCTGACCATGCCCTGCATATTTCCAGCTACACGATAGCTCTGGTTGGCAAGTTCATGTGCTATGCCCTGGCTGCGCTGGCACTTGATCTGGTATGGGGTTATACCGGAATTTTGTCCTTGGGACATGGAGTATTCTTTGCATTGGGTGCCTATGCACATGGCATGTACCTGATGCGTGCCATAGGCCGTGACGGTGTCTATCAAAGCAATCTGCCAGACTTCATGGTTTTCCTGGACTGGAAAACCTATCCCTGGTATTGGTCCATGACAGACAGCTTCTGGTATTGCATGGCGCTGGTGGTACTGGTGCCTGGGGTACTGGCTTTTATCTTTGGTTTTTTTGCCTTTCGCTCACGCATCAAAGGTGTGTATTTCTCCATCATCACCCAGGCCATGACGTTTGCCTTCATGCTGCTGTTCTTCCGAAATAATACGGGCTTTGGCGGCAATAATGGCTTTACCGACTTCAAGCGCATTCTGGGTTTTACTATCACTGCGCCAGGTACCAAGGCAGCTTTGTACCTGATTACCTTGCTGATCTTATTGTCGGCTTTGTTCCTGTGTCGCTGGATAGTCACTTCCAAGTTAGGGCGTGTGCTGCAAGCTGTACGTGATTCAGAATCGCGGTTGATGTTCATCGGTTATAACCCCTTGTGGTTCAAGCTGTTTGTCTGGACCTTGTCGGCCATAATTTGCGGTATTGCCGGTGCCTTGTATGTGCCTCAGGTTGGCATCATCAACCCGTCTGAAATGTCGCCAGCCAATTCCATAGAAATGGTGATCTGGGCAGCAGTAGGCGGACGCGGTACTTTGCTGGGGCCTATTATTGGTGCCTTTACCGTGAATGGTCTGAAGAGCTGGTTCACTGCCGCTTTCCCTGATTTGTGGCTGTATGCCTTGGGCTTGCTGTTCATACTGGTGACCTTGTTCATGCAGCAGGGCGTATTGGGCCTGGTGAGCAAGTTCAAAAAACAGCGGGAGCCAGCATGACTTCTTATATGATGAGTGGCGTCTTGCGACCAGGGCAGCAGTACGAGGGGGCTACTGGTGACCAGGGCGTGTCTTATGGCCGCATCAAACCGGAAGGTGTGGACACCACCCACGGCGCCATCCTCTATCTGGAAGATATTGTGGTGTCATTTGATGGCTTCAAGGCTATCAATAATCTGAACCTGGATATCTCGGTGGGCGAACTGCGTTGCATCATCGGCCCCAATGGCGCTGGCAAAACCACGATGATGGATGTGATCACTGGTAAAACCAGGCCCACATCTGGCACTGCATTCTTTGGCCAGACCATGGACCTGACGCGCATGAGCGAAGTGGATATTGCCCATGCCGGGATAGGCCGCAAGTTCCAGCGCCCCACGGTCTTTGAGCAACATAGCGTATTTGAGAATCTTGAACTGGCCATGAAAATGGACAAGCGCGTCAAGACCACCCTGTTTGCCCGCTTGAACAGCGAACAAAAAGACAAGATCGCCGCCATCCTGCAATTGATACGCCTGGATGGGCAAGAGCTAAGGCAGGCTGGTTTGCTATCGCATGGTCAAAAGCAGTGGCTGGAGATAGGGATGCTACTCATGCAGGAGCCACAATTGATCTTGCTCGATGAACCAGTGGCTGGCATGTCAGATGCCGAGACTGCACGCACTGCTGAATTGCTCAATGAACTGCGTGGCAAGCATTCCATCATGGTGGTCGAACATGATATGGGTTTCGTCACTGAAATTGCCCAACAGGGCAAAGTCACGGTATTGCATGAGGGATCTGTACTTGCCGAGGGCACAATGGCGCAGGTACAGGCAGATGAGCGCGTGATTGAAGTCTATCTGGGACGTTAATGAAAGCAAAGCATGCTTGAAGTCAAACAACTACATCAGCATTACGGTTCCAGCCACACCTTGCGTGGCATTTCACTGTCACTCAAAAAAGGTGAGTGCATGGCTTTGCTTGGCCGTAATGGTGTCGGCAAGACCAGCTTGCTGAAATGCCTGATGGGCGTTTTGCCTGTTACTGAAGGCACAGTCACTTTTGAAGGTCGCGACATCAACAAGCTCTCTCCACATGACAGAGCCAGGGCCGGGATAGCTTATGTGCCACAAGGCCGCGAGATTTTTGCCCGTCTTACGGTGGAAGAAAACCTGCTCATGGGCATGGCCAGCCTGCCAGCACGCAAGGCAGGCAAAATCAAGGATGAGGTATATCAGCTTTTTCCCGTATTGAAAGAAATGTTGCACAGGCGAGGTGGTGATCTATCTGGCGGCCAGCAACAGCAACTCGCCATTGCCCGCGCCTTATTGGCTGAACCCAAGCTCATCATCCTGGATGAACCTACTGAGGGCATACAACCATCCATCATAAAGGACATAGGTCGCGTCATCCGCCTGCTGCGTGAGCGAGGTGATATCGGCATCTTGCTGTGCGAGCAGTATTTCGATTTCGCCCGTGAGCTGGCAGATCATTTTGTTGTGCTGTCGCGCGGTGAAGTGGTGGCCTATGGCGGCCAGGAATTGATGGATGGTGATGACGTCAAGCGGCATCTGGCGGTATAGTGCTGTCTTTACCTTTCGCTAGCTGAATATGGATGTCTGCAGTCCGGCACTACCTTCAAGTATCACAAAATCACACTGGCAAGCCAGTCTGCAACTGGGCTTTAGCAAGGATGGCGATATTACGCGTCTGACAGAACGTAAGCACAATGGCCCCTTGCGCGTGCAAAAACCGTTGTATCCTGAAGGCGATGAAGTTTGCCATGCCATCGTCATCCATCCCCCGGGTGGGGTAGTCGGTGGCGATCAGTTAAAGATAGATGTCAAACTGGCTGCTGACACGCATGCGCTGGTAACCACACCAGGCGCGGCAAAATGGTATCGCAGTAATGGCTACATATCCGCACAACATATCAATCTGAAAATTGATGCAGGTGCCAGGCTGGAATGGCTGCCGCAAGAAACCATCTTTTTTGACGATGCCTGTGTCGATTTGCACCAGACCATACACCTGGCGGCAGACGCGAGGCTGATTGCTGCTGATATTTTCTGTTTTGGCCGCACTGCCTCTGGCGAAACCTATGACAGCGGCAGGATCAAGCAGCATTGCAGCATCTATCGTGAAGACAAGATGATCTGGCATGAACAGGGCAGTTTGCAAGGTGGCAGCCCTGCCATGCAAAGCCCGCTGGGTTTGAATGGTAAATCAGTGTCGGCGATGGTACTGGCTTCTGGTGCCATGCTGTCTGGCGAACAATTGCAGACTTTGCGTGAACAAACATCGGCCTTTTTGTCTGAGCGTGAAGCGGATGCCCTGTGCGGTGTCACGCAAATGAAGTCTGTCGTTGTTGCGCGTTACCTGGGCAACTCCAGCGAAGTTGCCCGCTTTTGGATGCAATTGGTGTGGCAGCATTTACGCCCTGTCGTGATTGGGTGTGATGCCAAAATTCCGCGCATCTGGAACACTTGATTCGTAGCCAGCATTACGCTTGATGCAACCCAGACCTGCCAGACTGGAGCGAACTGCCACATCCAGCGGTGTGCGTGGCTCTTCACCCAAAAAGTCTACCAAAGCCTGGTTCGACATTTTGACTTCCGTACGCCACAGGTAGCGCATCTCCAGCATTTCCTTGAAGGTTTGCTGGAAAGGTGCCAGCAGAGCGAACACCGGCCATGGGAACCAGCTTGCCTTCAATGTCGGCTGGGCAGTGACGCGGCCAATTGCGGCGACCATTTGCTTGCCGTCATGATCCCAGTGGCCTTCCATATGGAAGCGGGCGAAATTACCGAGTTCTTTTTCACGCTCCAGCAAACGCACCATGGTTTCCGCCACGTCAGGCAAGTATGCCCATTGATGACCAACGCCAGCACTGCCAGGGTAGCGCACTACACTCACAGGCTTGCCTGGTGTTACCAGACCTTGTGAAAACCAGTTGTTGGCAGCTTTGGGGC
Source organism: Undibacterium sp. FW305-107 (assembly GCF_058788535.1). Taxonomy (NCBI): domain Bacteria; kingdom Pseudomonadati; phylum Pseudomonadota; class Betaproteobacteria; order Burkholderiales; family Oxalobacteraceae; genus Undibacterium; species Undibacterium sp. FW305-107. The sequence continues at coordinate 438,918 of NZ_JBYTAV010000005.1, read as the reverse complement.
CAAAGAAATCACCAGCCCTGACGATGAGGGATTTGATACCCTTGCTGGCAGCCAGACGCAGGCGGTGTTCCAGCTCTACCCGGATTTTCCCTTTCTTGGTGATGGGGAACTGTGACGCGTTTTCTGCAATCAGCGGGAAGGCATCGGGGCCGTAGTTATAAACAGTGCCTGGCAGCAGTATGCGTGCACCACTGGCCTGGGCTGCTGCGATGGTGTTATCTATCATAGGCAGCACCAGTTTTTCCCAGTCGCGGTATCCAGGTGGGTTGACTGCGTGGACGATGACAGATTTTCCGGCTGCAGCTTGCACCACATCGTCTTGCACCATGACATCACCTTTCATCCAGATATGCGCTGCCGTTTTATCTTTCACTTGATCAGGGTTGCGGTGCAGGGTAGTGACCTGCCAGCCGCGCTGCATCAGCAAGCGCGCCACTTCACCACCTACGCCACCAGTTGCACCCAATACGAGGGCTTGCTTGTTGGCTTGCATATTAGTCTGTGTATTGTTTTGTACTTGCTGATTCATGTTGATTCTCCTTTAATGGGGTAGTTGATGTAGCCATTGTGTATCTTTGCCAAGCTATATACAATTCTCTAAAACTGCATAGGTGATATACATTTCTGTATGGATGACAAAAATATCCACTGGGACTACTACCGTACCGCCCTGGCGGTGCTGGAAGAAGGCTCGTTATCAGGCGCTGCCCGTGCCCTGGGTTTGACGCAGCCTACAGTAGGGCGGCATATCGAGGCATTGGAGCAGGCCTTGGGCACGAGTTTGTTTGTGCGCAATCAATCTGGTCTGTCACCGACCATTGCAGCGCTGGCAATGAAACCTTATGCAGAAAGCTTGCGGGCAACTGAAAGTGCCTTGCTGCGCAGCGTGTCAGCAGAAGCAAATGAGGTAAGAGGCACCGTGCGTGTTACCGCATCAGAAGTCATGGGGGTAGAGATATTGCCAGGCATGCTGGCAGGTTTGCGGCAAGGCTATCCTGAACTGAGCATAGAATTACAAATATCCAACCATACCCAGGATTTGCTCAAACGTGATGCAGACATTGCCATACGCAATACCGAGCCCTTGCAGGATGCATTGATTGCGCGTCGTACCGGGATAATCAGTCTCGGCTTTTTTGCTCATGCAGATTATCTGACTCGCCACGGTATGCCCGCTGACATGGACGCGTTGAAAGACCACAGCCTGATAGGCTTTGACCGGGAATTCCCCTATATCAGGGCTTTGCAAAAACGCTATCCGCAGATACAGCGCGCGGCCTTTGCCTTGCGTGCGGATAGTGATCTGGTGCAGTTTTCTGCCATACGCAAAGGCTATGGCATAGGCATTTGCCAGCTTGGCTTGGCCCAGCAGCATACTCATCTGCAACGCGTGCTGGCAGATGAATTTCAAATTGACTTTCCAGTATGGGTAGTCATGCACGAAGATTTACGGTCCAGCCAGCGCTACCGGGTTACCTTTGATCATCTGGTCAAGGAGCTACAGGCATTGCTGCAAAAGGCGTAATCTACTAGGCCTTGACAAGTAAATGTGGGTGCTGGGCAGATAATTCCTGCCATGCATCAAAGCCGCCCGCAAAAGGCCTGACATCTTTAAAACCCAACTGTCTCAGCGTATGGGCAGCGTGTACAGCACCTGCATCGCCAGGGCAGGCGCATATGGTGATGATCATTTCATGCAGTGGCCATTGTTGGGCAGCATTGCCAACCTGCTTGACCTCGCTGACCATGGCATGGGGTATGGTGCCAGTTTCTGCAATCAACGCCGGGCTGCGCAAATCGATGATATGGGGCAGGGTACTGGTTTTCAATGTATCCGACATTTCGGTTGCGCTGAAGTGAGGAATGGACGCGAGCTTTTCAAAGCGTTTCTTTTGCCAGAATTTCCAGGCCAGCCAGCTCAATACCAGGCCAATGAAGATGGCCGCGATACGTATGCCCTGTGCCGACAAAAATACCAGGCCAGCTTCAATTTGCGCCTGCAAGGCAAAACCGGCCAACAGAGCCAAGCCCGCCCATAAAGCGGCACCTGCAGCAGAAGCCAGCATGAATGATGTACGCGGCATACCCAAAGCACCGGCTACCGGCGGTGCCACGGTAGAAAAGCCGGGGATGAATTTGCCTACCACCAGCGACCAAACACCCCAGCGATGAAACCTTGCTTCTGTCTGATTCACACAAGAACCAGGGTTGATTGACATCTTGCATAAAAACTTCAGCACGCTGTAGCCAAATTTCTTGCCAGCCTGATACCAGATCAGGTCGGCAATCAGCGAAGCGCCTACTGCTGCCATCAACAAAACCAGCAATTGCCCGGACTGTGTGGCCTGGCTGGCATTGAACATCATGGTCGGTACTGCTGGCACAGGCAAGCCCAGTTGCTGCAACAGGACGTTGACAAACACCATCAAACTATCGTTTTGGCGAAAAAAATCTGTCAGCCAGCCTTGTTGCATATGCAATTCCATTAATAATCATGCAGTGAACAGGCACAGAGCGGGAAATGTAAAATCCGTCTATGTTTATGCCTGAGTGAACCCCTATTGTAGGGCATTGCGAGGCTTTGCATATCATACGTATGATGCCTGTTGCAAACTGAGCAGCCGCTTTCCAACTGTATCCGAGGTTCCCAGATCAGGCGGCCAGTCCATGTGCTGATGATCCGGCCCTGGTAAGCAATTCTGCATATCTGGCTGGGTCTACATTCGAGCCGCAAACAATTACAGCCACACGTTTACCTGCAAGTCTTTGACGCAATGGGCCAAACAAGCCTGCTGTGGCAACCGCGGCAGCAGGTTCAGCCACCAGCTTGACGTCGTGATACAAGTCCGACATGGCTGTACAGATTTCATCGTCACTGACCCTGACAATCTCGTCCACAAAGCGCTGGCATACCCTGAAACTATATTCCATTGCATAAGGCGCGCACAGGCTGTCGGCTATGCTGTCGACTTCCTTTAACTTCTCTGGCTGACCAGACTGGAAACTGCGGTACATGGCATCTGCGCCATAGGGTTCAACTCCATAGACGGCACAATGCGGTGCCAGTTGTTTGACGGCAGAAGCAATGCCGCCACATAAACCGCCACCACCGATAGGCACGATCACGGCATCCAGTTGCACTACTTGCTGCATCAGTTCCAGCCCCACCGTCGCTGTACCCAGTGCAGTCAACGGGCCGTCATAAGGATGGATCATGGTGCGCTGTTCTTCTTCAACGATATGCTGACCCAGTGCGAATGCCTTATGCATGTCCGCTTCCAGTATCACTTCAGCACCATCTTGTCGGCAAGCCTTGATACGGGTAGGGCTCGCGTGACGTGGCAACACCACTTTGCAAGAGACGCCCGCCAGTTTGGCCGCATAGGCAACCGCCATCGCATGATTGCCTGCACTGACAGCGACCACGCCACGCTCACGCGCATCTGCATCCAGCGCAGATATGCAATTCAAAGCCCCGCGCAGTTTGAACGTGCCGGTTTTTTGGAACAATTCCAGCTTGAGCCAGACTTCAGTATCAGGCTCCAGCTTGTCCAGAGCAGACCCGGTTTGCCAGTGCCAGACAGGGGTATGCAAAACTTGCTGCGATAATCTGGCAGCAGTCTTGCGGATATCTGCCAGTGAGGGATAAGGAAAATCTGCATTTAATAAGGTGGATGACCAGGACGTAGGGGCGTGCAAAAGCCTGTCTGTGGCGACATGGGACATAAAAACTCCAGAATAAAATCAGCAAAAAAAAATCAGAGAGAGTGTGAGCGCAATAGTGATAGCAATAGCGCTCAGGACATCAGAATAGGATGAGCTGAAGGGCCGCCAGGCACCGGCATACGCCGTAGCTTAACGACCCGGAATAATTCGAATAATGGAAATGTCGCAGATGGAAACAGCAGGCAGCGCAATCGCGTGCACGACAGCAGATGCGGCATTAGTTGCGCATAAGTTCGTGCTCAGCAGGGGATGAGTAATTGCGTGCATGGAAAAACTATAACCAATCCCGGGAATATTGGCAAGTAACTTTAAAAAAGAGCGGCAGGGCAGGTCGGGAATCCTGGCCCTGTCCGCTCACAAGCCTTGCAAAAAAACGGCCCGGCTGGTCAGAGGGATCAGGGTTTCTTTTCTTCGCGTCTTTCCACGATGATTTTTGGTGCAGCAGGTATTTCTTTCACTGCATACCCTTCAGGGACGGCAAATAAATTCGCCGCCGGTTCAGTGCGTTTCAAATTATTCAGCTTGTAATTCCATTCACCTGTACGTGGGTCCGTCTGTTTTGCATAGACGGTCATTTGCAGTTCTGGTGAATACCAGCTTTCTGAAGTGACGGTAATCGGATTTTTATTGCCGACTTCACCAGCAGGGATTTGGTAGGAGCGCATTTTTCCTTCTGCGCGTACCCCATCAATATCACGGCTACCCAAGTCTTTGGTATTGCCTTTGGCTGTCCAGCGATTGTCTACGAATGCCATCGACATGGGACTCAGGGCCATGAGGCTGGTGAAATTGCCTGACGTAGAACTCAGACTGGTATGCAGTGCGGGCATGTCGCTGGCGTTGCCAGCACGGATGACTCTGACCTGAACTTCTTCGCGCACATCTTTGTTGCCTTCTGCCTTGTCGCCGCTGGTTTTGCGTTCTATACGCTTGACGATGACTTCGTCACCATTGCGCTGGGTTTCTACGCTGACTGTTTTGCCTTCCTGTTTCAGCTTGTCCAGCTTTTCTTTGGCGGCATCAAGCTTCTCTCTGGCACTCGCCATTTTTTCATCCAGGTCTTTACCCATATGCATTTTTGTTGCTGTCTTTTTTTCTGGCATGAGTATGTAGCGCAGGTTTTCAACCGGATCAACGATGACGATGTGCTGAACATTGCCCTTGCTATCGCGCATCTCCTGACGGGTGCGGCCAGCTGCATCCCTGTAGTTCAGGCTGGTGGTTTTGTTGCTGATCTGGTTGCCATCGGCCAGGGTCTGGGTTTTCTCGGTGACAATTTCTGCGCTGTATGGCGCATTTTTTATTGACCGGATACTGTGCATGCCTTGCATGCTAACAAATGCCTGACTCATGGCGTCAGACACGATTTTGTTGATGTTTTTTGAGTCGGGTATGTCTGCCAGTGCCAGCATTGGTGGCATAGGTGACATTGAGGGCATCGGTGGCATGGGCGGCAGCGGTGGTACTGCAGGCACTTGTATGATTTCCACGTGGCGACGCACAGGTTTTTCTTCGGCTGGGTTTGCAGTGTCACCGTCTGTATTATTGGCATGTGCCATTGCCCAGGCAGAGCTTAACAATATGAAGAGTGGCAGTTTGGTTTTCATGATGCGTCCTTTTCTGTGTGTCATTTTTGTCTTTCTATGCTGCTTTGTTATTGAGTAGCTTATTGCTTATTTCAGGAGTCGCATGGCTAATGGCTCACCATCGGCAGCGACCAGCATTTGTGCCTGCACCATGTCACCGGCTATTTCCGGAGATACTGGCATGCCCAGGCTGGCGAGCCAGGCAGCCGGGACTTCTGCTTCCAGCATGCTTGGCGTTTCGTTATTGAGGCGCTCCAGCGGTACCAGGGCGACGAAAGGAGGAAGCTCTGTAGTTGAAACAGTGGTACTGTCCGGCGTCAATTGATGCTGCGATACTGGAAACACGACCGTCAGCATGACCAGACCAAGGCTGCCACCCAGTGTCAACAAACCTGCCAGCCACGGGCGCAGGCGTTTGCTGCGTGCCTGCTTTTTATCCTTGGCCTGTTGTTTGGCAAAAGCTTGCAATAAAGTCTGCTCTATAGCCATTGGCGTATTCAGCTCCTGCAAATCTTTGCGCAAAAGGCTGAACTGCTGATCCAGCAAGGCATCTCCATTGCTGGCGTCCTGTGGGGTATTCATAAGGTCTTTCATCTTTGTGTTCCGGTTTTTGTCGCTGCGTCGGGTCGCCAGCCCAGTCTTTCGCTGTATTGCAGTATCGCTGCCCGCGCCCGTGACAGGCGAGAGCGAACTGTTCCTATATCTATGTCGCAAATCACGGCTATCTCTGCGTACGACAGTTCCTGCAATTCATACAAAATAATCACGTCACGATAATGAGGGCGCAGTACCGAGACTGCCTGCCGCACATGTTCAGTCATTTGCTGATGGAAGATGACATCCGCCGGTTCTGTCGTTTCACTCATCAAGACTTCTTCTCCATCTTCTTCGCTATAACCTGGTAATGGCTGGCGGCGGCGTTCTGCCTGGTCCTGTTTCAGCAATAAATTCCTTGCTACACCAAACAGAAAATTCTGCAAACTGCCCAGGCCCGCGTCATAACGGTAAGACTTGCTCAGCAATCCCATGAAAACATCCTGCACCACGTCCGCTGCCAGTGCACTCTGACCGCAACGCATCAGGGCATAGCGGTAGATAGGTCCCTGGTGGCGCTGGTACAGACGTTGAAATGCAGCAACATCACCGTCGCGCATTTGTGTCAGCAAGCTGGAATCTGTCTCTTGGTTATCCACGTTTATTTGTTGGCTGTTTTAAGGTATTACTCCCAGGGGCATCAAAAGTTCCAAATATTTTCGCGCTATCTGCATTTATATGAAATGCACTAACTTGGTGAGGTCTTGCCTTTGTTTGGTGCGCATTCCGGTAATCCAGGTTATTTGCCCTTGGTTCGAAACTTGCTGTGTTGCTTTTTATAATGTTTTTAGAGGGCTGGCCTGTCACCTTAGTGGACTTGCTTGTTATTTTGTAAATGGCGATAAATAATAAGTTTGGTGATAGTGCAGACAATAAGCGAAAGAAGATATGGATCTGACACCTAGAGAAAAAGATAAGTTGCTGATTTTTACCGCTGCCTTGCTGGCAGAAAGACGCAAGGCGCGCGGCCTGAAGCTGAATTACCCGGAAGCAGTCGCCCTGATCACCGCCGCCATCATGGAAGGTGCACGCGATGGCAGGACGGTGGCTGAACTGATGTCGGAAGGTGCGCAAATACTCAGCCGTGCCGATGTCATGGAAGGTGTGCCGGAAATGATTCCTGATATCCAGGTCGAAGCGACTTTTCCGGACGGCAGCAAGCTGGTTACCGTTCACAACCCCATTCCTTAGGAGAAAACCATGATACCAGGCGAAATCCTGATAGAGGATGGGGACATAGAACTGAATGTGGGTCGTGCAGTCGTCAGCATTCCTGTGGCCAATAGCGGTGACAGGCCGATACAGGTGGGCTCACATTTTCATTTTTTTGAAACCAATCCGTCCCTGCAATTTGACCGTCAACAGGCCTACGGCATGCGCCTTAATATTGCTGCTGGCACGGCTATACGTTTTGAACCGGGGCAGCAGCGTAGCGTAGAACTGGTGGCCCTGGCGGGTGATAGGAAAGTCTATGGTTTCAGCGGTAAAGTCATGGGGGCGCTATGAAAATTTCACGTCATGCCTATGCTGAAATGTTCGGGCCAACTACGGGTGACCGCATCCGTCTGGCAGATACCAATCTATTCATAGAAATCGAGAAAGACTTTGCCATCTATGGTGAAGAGGTGAAATTTGGTGGTGGCAAGGTGATACGCGATGGCATGGGCCAGTCGCAAAGGCCGCATGCAGAAGTCATGGATACGGTCATCACCAATGCGGTCATTATTGATCACTGGGGTATCGTCAAAGCAGACATTGGCATTAAAAATGGTTTGATTGCCTGCATAGGCAAGGCTGGCAATCCTGACATACAGTCCGGCGTTGACATGGCAATTGGCGGCGCGACCGAGATCATTGCCGGTGAGGGCAAGATCGTGACCGCTGGTGGCATCGATTCGCATATCCACTTCATTTGTCCGCAGCAGATTGAAGAAGCATTGATGAGCGGCGTTACCACCATGCTGGGTGGCGGCACCGGCCCGGCAACCGGGACGGCGGCAACCACCTGTACTCCTGGCCCCTGGCATTTGCATTCCATGCTGATGGCGGCAGATGCTTTTCCCATGAACCTGGGTTTTATGGGCAAGGGCAATGTCAGCCTGCCTTTACCGCTGGAAGAGCAGATCAGAGCAGGTGCCATAGGCTTGAAGCTGCATGAAGACTGGGGCACGACACCACAAGCCATCGATAATTGCCTGACCGTGGCAGACAATATGGATGTGCAGGTAGCCATCCATAGCGATACTCTGAATGAAGGTGGCTTCCTGGAGCACACCCTGGCGGCATTCAAGGACAGGACTATCCACACCTTCCACACCGAAGGTGCGGGTGGTGGTCATGCGCCGGATATTATTGCGGCGGTGGGTGAAGCGAACGTACTTCCATCTTCTACCAATCCTACCCGGCCTTATACCGTCAATACCCTGGATGAGCATCTCGACATGCTCATGGTCTGCCACCATCTTGACCCAGCAATTGCCGAAGACATTGCCTTTGCCGAATCACGCATACGGCGCGAAACCATAGCGGCTGAAGATATCCTGCATGATATTGGCGCCATCTCGATGATGTCTTCCGATTCTCAGGCCATGGGCCGTGTCGGCGAAGTCATCATGCGTACCTGGCAAACGGCAGACAAGATGAAGCAACAGCGTGGCTCGCTGGCAGAAGACAATGCACGTCACGATAACTTTCGCGTCAAACGCTATATTGCCAAATACACGATCAATCCGGCGCTGACCCATGGCATTGCCCATGCAGTAGGCTCGCTGGAAGTCGGCAAGATTGCTGACATCGTCTTGTGGAAGCCTGCTTTCTTTGGTGTTAAACCATCAATGATCATCAAGGGCGGCATGATCGCCGCAGCCCAGATGGGTGATCCGAATGCCTCGATACCGACACCACAGCCTGTGCATTACCGCATGATGTTTGGTGCCTTTGGTGGCGGGCTGAAAAAGTCGTTTACCTTTGTCTCTCAGGCAGGGCTGGATGCCGGTCTTGCAGAACAACTGAAGCTGAACAAGACCCTGATCGCTGTCAAGAATACGCGCCATGTTCGTAAGAAGGACATGATACACAATAGCCTGACGCCGAAAATGGAAGTCGATTCCGAAACTTATGAAGTCCGTGCCGATGGTGAACTGCTGGTATGTGAACCGGCAAAAATCCTGCCCATGGCCCAACGTTATTTCTTATTTTAAACAATGCTGACATTACAAACAAAGATAGAGACTGCCGACAGCATCGCCGGGCAACTGATTTTGCCGTATGAGTTACGTGAAAAAAGCCGTTTGCGCGCTACTCTGGCTAGTGGTGAAGATGTGGCCGTGTTCACCGTGCGCGGCACAGTCATGCGCCATGGTGACCTGATGCTGGGCAATGATGGTCGCGTAATTGAAGTCATTGCCGCTGCTGAGCCAACCTACAAAGTGGAATGTGATACCGCCTTTAACTTATTGCGCTGTGCCTTCCACCTTGGCAACCGGCATACCCAGGCGCAGGTCGGTGACGGTTTTTTGCGCATACGCAAAGACCCGGTGCTGAAGGAAATGCTGCAAGGGCTGGGCGCAGTCGTCACTGAAGAGCAGGCCAGTTTCGAGCCGGAATCAGGTGCTTATGGTGGTGGCCATCATCATGGCGGGGATGACGGGCATCCGCATAATCCACTGGCACCTATACCTTTGCGCCAGCGCATACACCGTCCTTCAGACAACAAGGCTTGAGCATGCAATCTGCGGCCTTACTCCATCTCCTGCAACTGGCCAGCCCGTCTTTGCCTATCGGCGCCTATAGCTATTCGCAAGGGATGGAAGCAGGGATAGAAAAAGGCTTGGTGCGCAATGAAGCCACAGCCAGGGAATGGATCATCAATTGCCTGCATGAGGTGGTGGCCCGTTTTGAGGCGCCGGTACTGTGGCGCTTGTTACAGGCTTTTGAGAGCAGGAACCTGACTGCTGTATCGCACTGGACCAGCTTGTTCATTGCCGCCAGGGACACGGCAGAATTTCGGGCGGAGAGCATACAAATGGGTTATTCGCTGGGCAAGCTGGTGAGCGACTTGAAGATTGCTGATGCTGAGCTACTGGCAATTTTACTGGCACAACACGAATTGCCTTTGCCCACGGCCATGGCTGCTGCTGCAGTTGCCTTGCAGGTGCCGCCGGAGTCAGTTTTGCTGGGCATGCTGTTTTCATGGGCAGAGAATCAGGTGCTGGTAGGCGTGAAATCCATCCCCTTGGGCCAGGTTTCAGGACAACGCTTGCTGCTATCGCTGCGACCCGAGCTGGAAAAAGCAGCAAGGCTGGCGCAAGAACTGGAAGACGATCAATTATCGAACTGGGCCCCAGGCTTGTCTTTGCTTTCCATGCAGCATGAGGTGCAGTACAGCCGTTTGTACAGATCATAAAAATTAAAAACAGGAAACGAATAGATGAACACCCAAAATTTAAGCTTGCCAGAACCAAATCCCTTACGCGTAGGCATAGGTGGCCCTGTCGGTTCCGGTAAAACTGCATTGTGCGAAATGCTATGCAAAAGCATGCGCGACCAGTATGAAATGGCAGTTATCACCAATGACATCTACACCAAGGAAGACATGGAAATCCTGCTACGTGCCGATGCCTTGCCTGCAGAACGATTGATGGGGGTGGAAACCGGTGGCTGCCCGCATACTGCCATACGTGAAGATGCATCCATCAACCTGGAAGCGATAGCACGCATGAGCGCAGACTTTCCTGATCTTGATTTGATTTTGGTGGAATCCGGTGGTGACAATCTGGCTGCGACCTTCAGCCCGGAACTGTCTGACCTGACCATCTACGTCATCGATGTGGCCGGTGGTGAAAAAATCCCGCGCAAGGGAGGTCCCGGAATCACCCGCTCTGATCTGCTGATCATCAATAAAACCGATCTGGCACCGCACGTGGGTGCCAATCTCGACATCATGGCACAAGATGCCAAGCGTATGCGTGGCGAACGCCCCTTTGTATTTACCAATTTGCGTACTGGTGACGGGCTGGAAGCAGTCGTCAGTTTCATTCGCCAGCAAGGCATGCTGGATGAAGTCAAAAACTAATTTTCAATCTGGAGATCAATATGAAACTGAATAAATTGCGCTGTCTGTATGTGGTTGCGGCCCTGGGCTGCGCCATGATTTCATTGCCAGCCTTGGCGCATGATAGTGTGCTGCATTCTATGAATGCTTTGCAGGACGGTTTTCTCCATCCATTCACTGGATTTGACCATATGCTGGCCATGCTGGCCATAGGTATCTGGGCGGCGCAACAAAAACATGCACGAGCCTGGCTGATACCGACCAGTTTTCCCTTGATGATGGTCGTTGGCGGTACACTGGCCCTTGCCGGAATAGCCTTGCCGGGCGTGGAGCACGGTATTGCAGCCTCGGTGCTTATCCTTGGTTTGTTGATCAGTTTTGCGGTCAAGCTGCCTGTTAGTGCGGGAATGGCTTTAGTGTCCATATTTGCAGTGGCGCATGGCTATGCCCATGGGCAGGAAATGCCAGTGAATGAATCTGCCGTGTTGTATGGTGCCGGTTTCGTGCTGGCGACAGCACTGATTCATGCTGCGGGCTGGTTTGCCAGCAATGCGGCTCAAAAAATGCTGACCAGTACATTGCCACGGTATGCAGGAGTGATGATCACTTTGGCAGGTGCTTTTTTCCTTTCAGCACTTGCTTGATACCCAATAATAGTTAATTAAATTTCATCTGCCAGGCAAGGAGAGACGTTTCTCCTTGCTTGCTGCGCCTTGCTGGCTCCGGCTTACCCTTGTCGCACAGTAATAATCGACTGTGCCGATTTCGTCTTTCAAAATGCATACAAACATCAAGACTGGGCCTCTTTGCGGGCTTACACTTTGTCATGTTCGAATCTGGCAGCGCGTGAAATAAGTTTGCAAATAGCTTATATTTACTGTGATCGATTTCTTCGCGATTTGTCAGCATCAGGTTCTTTGATTGATTTTCAAAAATTGACCGGTTTTATCCGGAGACAAGGCAAATATCATGTGGCAAGGCGTCATTCCCGCAGTTACAACAAAATTCAACCAGGACGATACGCTGGACTTCAAGGAAATGGAGCGCTGTTTCCGTTATTTGATGGATGCCGGTTGTGACGGTCTGATCGCTTGTGGTTCTTTGGGTGAAGGCCCTTTGTTATCCCATGCCGAACGTATCGATGTGCTGAAATTGACGAAAGAAGTAACAGGTAACAAGCCTGCCATTTTGACCGTCGCCGAGGCAGCCACACGTGATGCCTGTGCCCTGGCAGAAAAAGCCGCCAAAGCTGGCGCTGATGGCTTGATGGTTGTTCCAAGCACCATCTATCACACCAATCATCGTGAGACTGTAGCAACCCTGCGCAGCATCGCCGCTGCCGGTGATTTACCTGTCATGATTTACTCCAACCGTCTGGCTTATCGCGTTGATGTGACGACGGACATGCTGGAAGAACTGGCTGATGATGCCCGTTTTGTAGCAGTAAAAGAATCTTCCGACGATATCCGTCGCACTACAGAAATCATTAACCGCCTGGGTAGCCGTTATGACTTGTTCACTGGTGTAGATAACCTAGCTTTTGAAGCCTTGACTGCTGGTGCAACTGGCTGGGTAGCTGGCCTGGTTGTGGCATTCCCGCATGAGACAGTCGCCATTTACCGTCTCATCAAGGCTGGCCGTTATAACGAGGCGCTGGATATCTACCGCTGGTTCCGTCCTTTGCTGGACCTGGATGTGTCCACTTATCTGGTGCAAAACATCAAATTGGTAGAAACACTGGCTATTGATTCCAATGACCGCGTGCGCGCCCCGCGTCTGCCGCTGGAAGGTGCTCTGCGCACCCGTGTTGAGCAAGTGGTCAGCGCTTCCCTCGCCAATCGTCCGGTTTTGCCAACGTTTAACTGATCGTTTGTTTTAGTGAATGTGATGGCGCAGGAAGCATGCCTATGAAGACAACAGTGTGTGTCATTGGTGCTGGCATAGTCGGCACTACCTGCGCCTTGAAAATGCAGGAAGAGGGCTATCAGGTCAGTTTGATTGATGCGGCTTCTCCCGGTTGTGGGGTCACCGCTGTAGGTATGGGACATCTGGTTGCTCTGGATGAAAGCGAGCAGGAGCTGGACTTGTGCCTGCTTTCTTTGCGCATGTGGAAAGACTTCTTCACTGAATTTCCTGGCATAGGAGAAGTCAGCCAGTGTGGCACCTTATGGGTGGCAGAGAACGAAGACCAGCTTTCGGAGGCGCATCATCGTGCGCAAGCAATGAATGCGCGGCTATGGCGTGCAGAAGCCTTGACTGGTGAACAGGTGCAAAAACTGGAACCTGCTTTACGCCCTGGTCTTGCTGGTGGTGTCAGAGTCTTTGGCGACAGTGTGGTGTACCCACCCAAGCTGGCGCATTTCATGGCTCAGCTTTTGGTCAAGCGTGGTGGCAATGTAATTCTGGGCAAGCGAGTTGCGCAGCTAGCGGCAAACCAGTTGATTTTTGCTGATGGCAGCAAGCTGACTGCAGATATCATCATCGTCGCTGCAGGCCTCGAAGTAGCTAAACTCTTGCCTGAAATTGCCGTGTTTGGCCGCAAAGGTCATCTGGCGATTACTGATCGTTACCCTGGTCGTCTTTCACATCAGATTGTCAGCATGAATTATGGACAGGCCGCAGTCTCAGCCGATGCACTGGCCGTGGCTGCCAATGTGCAACCACGTAGTAACGGACAATGGCTGATCGGTTCTTGCAGACAGGATCAGCAGACAGATAATGGCCTGGATCCCAAGGCTCTGGGAGCAGTATTGCAATCTGCCATGACGCTATTACCTTGCTTGGCCGACATGCAAATCATACGCGCCTGGGCAGGCATGCGTCCGGCATCACCTGATGGTCATCCCATTATCGGGCCTCATCCTGAACTGGCTGGCGTCTGGCTGGCAGCTGGGCATGAAGGCCTGGGTGTGACGACGGCCATGGCGACAGCAAAAATGCTGGCAGATCAGATTGCCGGACGGGCAGGAGAAATAGATTATCAACATTATTCGCCTGAACGTTTTTTCCTTGCGCAGGAGCTGAAATATGCGTGAACACGATCCGGGCAAAGAAGTAATTGCAAAAATCTGGATTAATGGCTCTCCCTTTGAGGCGACGACGGACATGAGTGTGGCTGCGGCCCTGATGCGGTATGACAATATGCAGACACGTCAGTCGGTTTCTGGCCAGCCGCGCTTTGCTGTTTGCGGCATGGGCGTGTGCCAGGAATGCCGGGTACGTATCAATGGTCAGCCGCATAAACTGGCTTGCCAGGAATACTGTCGCTCAGGCATGGTGATTAATACTGAAACCGCTGGTTTGGGAGTCTGACGATGGTATCAGCGATCTTACCGTTTTCCACGGATGTTCTTATCATAGGCGCTGGCCCGGCAGGCCTGGCAGCGGCGCTGGCCGCCGCTGAACTATCATCCATCGTCACTGTGATCGATGAAAACCCCGCGCCTGGCGGGCAAATCTGGCGCGGTGGTCCAGGCGCATGGCGTGACGGGCGGGCGCATGATTTGTGGCAGGCGCTGGCAAATTGCCTGAATGTACGCATGGTGTATGGCGTGCGTATTGTTGCTGCCTCTGCTGAGAAAGAGTTTCTGCTGGAGACAGCAGACGGGGCGCAGAAATTAAAATGGAATAAGTTGATTATTTGTAGCGGCGCCCGTGAGTTGCTCTTGCCTTTCCCCGGCTGGACTTTACCTGGTGTGACTGGTGCTGGTGGCTTGCAAGCCTTGATCAAGGGCGGCATGCCAGTGGAAGGTAAGCGCGTGGCCGTTGCTGGTAGTGGGCCTTTGCTGCTGGCAGTGGCAGAAACGGTGATACGTGCCGGTGGTCACGTAGTCAGTATCATCGAAACAAAAACAAGCGAACACTTGATACAGTTTTTCTTAGCCTTGCTTAAGTCGCATCGCGGCAAGCTGCTACAGTCGCTGAAGTTGTTTTGGCAACTCAAGAGTGTACGTTATCGACACAATGCCAGGGTGATCAAGGCACATGGCGAGCAACGCCTGCTCGGCATCAGTCTGCAGCATGGCGACAAGAAAATTGACTTGAGTTGTGATTTGCTTGCCTGCGGTTTTGGCTTGTTACCCAATCTGGAAATCGGCACCGTGATGGGATGCGAAATCAGGGATGGCAGTATCGTGGTTGATATCAACCAGGCCAGTACGCGTGCCGATGTCTGGGTGGCGGGCGAGGCTTGCGGTATAGGCGGTGTTGACAAGGCTTTGGTAGAAGGGCACATTGCCGGTTTGGCTGCGATTGGGCAGGCGGCTGAACAAGATGATATTGCGCGCCGCGCCCATGCCAGGCAATTTGCGGATTTACTCAAGCAGAGTTTTGCCACAGATGACAGCCTGCGCAAGTTATGCAAGTCAGATACGCTGGTATGCCGCTGTGAAGATGTCAGTGCCAGGCAATTGCGCGAACATGGTGACTGGCGTACCGCAAAGCTGATGACCAGGGCAGGGATGGGCGCCTGTCAGGGGCGTATTTGTGGTGCAGCCTGCCAGTTCATGTTTGGCTGGGAGGCTCCGGGGCTGAGACAACCGGTTTTCCCGACAAAAACCTCAACTCTCGCTGCACTGAGTGGTACGGCGGGTAATGTTGATCAATAAGCTTGAACAATACGCTTGAAAAGCAAGACTGAACAACAAGATTGAAAAAATAAGGAAGAATAAAGATGAAACAACTGTATATCAATGGTAGCTGGCATGACGGCGCAAACGTAACTGTCACACGCAGTCCCTCTGATTTGAGTGAGGTAGTTGGCGAATACGCCAGTGCGGGTAATGAGCAGGTAGAGCTGGCAATTGCCGCTGCGCGTGATGCAGCAGAAGGCTGGCGTAATTCTGGCGTGCAGCAAAGGGCAGACGCGCTCGACAAGATAGGCACAGAAATCAATGAGCGCAAAGCTGAGCTCGGTAGCCTGCTGGCACGTGAAGAAGGCAAAACCCTGCCAGAAGCGATAGGCGAAGTTGGCCGTGCAGCAGCCATCTTCAAATTCTTTGCACAGGAAGCCTTGCGCATACGCGGCGACAAACTGGCTTCGGTGCGCCCGGGTGTGGATGTTGATGTCACCCGCGAACCGGTAGGTGTTGTTGGCATTATAGCCCCCTGGAATTTCCCCATAGCCATTCCAGCCTGGAAGGCTGCACCGGCGCTTGCTTATGGCAATACTGTGATTTTGAAACCAGCAGAGCTGGTGCCAGGCTGCTCCTGGGCTATGGCAGAAATCATAAGCCGTTCTGGCTTGCCTGCGGGCGTATTCAATCTCTTGTCTGGCCCTGGCCGTATTGTTGGTGAAGCCTTGAGCAAAGACAGCAGGGTAGATGCCATCAGCTTTACCGGTTCCGTCGGTACTGGCAGCAGGGTGCTGGCAGCTTGCGCCGCACGCCGCGCCAAGGTGCAACTGGAAATGGGTGGCAAAAACCCGCTGGTGATATTGGCAGATGCTGACCTGGATGTGGCCGTCAATGCAGCAATTCAGGGCTCTTATTTTTCTACTGGCCAGCGTTGCACAGCATCTTCACGCCTGATTGTTGAGGAAAAAATCTATCCGGCATTTGTTGCTGCGATGATCGATAAATTGAAGAGCCTGAAAGTAGGACATGCCTTGCAGACAGGCATAGATATAGGCCCGGTTGTCGACAAGTCTCAACTGGACCAGGACTTGCGCTATATACAGATAGCCAAAGATGAAGGTGCCAAACTGGCCTTTGGTGGTGAACGGCTATCGCGTGATACCGACGGTTATTTCCTGAATCCGGCCCTGTTCGTAGACTGTGATCCTGCCATGCAACATACCAGGGAAGAGATTTTTGGCCCGGTAGCGTCCGTCATTCCAGCCAAAAATTATGAGCACGCGCTGCAGCTGGCAAATGATACTGAATTTGGCCTGACAGCAGGGATTTGCACGACCTCATTGAAATACGCAACTCACTTCAAGCGTCATGCGCGCGCAGGTATGATCATGGTCAACCTGCCTACAGCTGGGGTTGATTACCATGTTCCATTTGGTGGCAGCAAGGCTTCCAGCTATGGTGCCCGTGAACAGGGAAGTGCAGCTGTGGAATTCTTTACTACGATGAAGACCAGTTATACCGGTAGCTGATCTTGAATTCGCTCTGTAGGAGGCAAAAAAAGCAGCTAGCAGCTGCTTTTTTGCTTTTAGTGCCTGTTTTTTCCTGTTTTTGTCCCATTCCTCCGTCCTTATCACTGTTCAAGCCGTGATTTGCGCATTCTGTCGCAAGCCCATGGAAGCCCCTGATGTTCTTTTATAAGATGCTTACATCGAATCACAGAACACAAGAAATCATCAAATTCACAATTGAGCTAAAGGGAGCCCATCATGACATCTGCTATCACATCACGCATCACTTCAAACAAGCGCATCGCCATTATCCTCTTGTCCATCCTGGTTTTTGCCGTGATAGTCATGTCGTCCTTTCATGGTGTCGATGTGCAGATTGACGGCGACGACATCGATGGCGTAGGTGGATTCTTTGGCTTCTTTGGCGTTTTGTTCGGCTGCGGGGTTGCTGTAGTGGCGGTAGTGTTTGCTCTTGGCCTGACTGGCATGGTACTGGCGGGTGTGGCAATATTGTTATGCGTGATTTTCGCTGTAGTATTGGGTTCTCTGGCACTGGCATTGCTGCCCTTGCTTTTCCCTGTCTTGTTGGTGGTGGGTTTGGTTGCCCTGTTCTCACGCCGTAAAACTGCCTGAACTGAATTCTGGATATATCCATAGCTTGTGGAGTCAATAAATGTACACGCTTGACATCGTTAATCCCGTCAAGCCAGGCAAATACAGGAAGTGGCTTACTTCCTTTTTGCTTTTGAGCCTGGCCTTGTTCCTCTCAGCCTGCGCAACTGGCAGCAAGCTTTCACCTGCACAAGTAGAATTGTCAGGTGACGGTGGCGAAGTGAAAATCTTGTGGAGTGCCCTACCGCGCCCATTGCCTTTGCCGCCACTTGATCATGCTGCCTTGTTGTTACCAGTACACTTTGGCAGTAGCGAGGAAAAAATATTTTATATGCAGTTTGATCTGGGTCATCACTCTACCGTCTTTTATTCTCATAAATGGAAGGCTATTGCCGAGAAATATCAATTTGTGAATTCTGGCGACAAGCTCGCCGCAGTTAATTTCAAACTCGGTGATATGCAAGTGCTGGCCAAAGATATTTCCATCATGCAGCGCGAAGGAGCAGGTGTTGACTGGAGTCAGGACAGCGTAGAAGTAATCGGCACCATAGGTGCAGATTTGATTGATGGCAGGGTAGTAGTGCTGGACTTCAAAAAAGATATAGTGCAATTTTCCCGTGAACGCAAAGGCTTGCATTTGGCAAGCAGCAAATTCCAGCCTTTCAGTTTTTCTGGCCGCAGGATAGTCATGCCTGTTACTTTTGATGGGGAAGAGAAAACAGTGATGTATGACAGCGGTTCCAGCGCTTTTTCCTGGCTAAGCAATGAAAAAACTTTCCAGCGACTGGCAAAGCAGGATGCCAGCCCCGTGGCTTATCCCATTCGTTCGTGGGACAAGGTATTAACCGCGCATACGGTAGAAACCAGCGCAGAGGCAACAGTAGCAGGCATCAAGCTGCCTGTGAAAGAGATCAGTTACATCCAGGATATGGGCTTCTTGCAAGAACTGGCAATCAGCAGCCTGGGCGCAGGTGGGATGGTCGGGAATAAGCTTTTTCTGGGTAAAAAGCTGATTATTGATACGCGCAAACTGGAAATGGCTCTGGAAGAATAAGTTCTATTCAGGTTTGGTGCGCAAAATGAACTGCAGCGCCTGTTCTGCCAGTTCATCTATGCTGATGCCTGAACCGCGTCTATACCATTGCGCTGTCCAGTTCAGCGTGCCAAACATCAGCAATTTATCTATGTGCGTGGGCATGGCCCAATCCCCTGAGGCATGCAGGTCTATGATGACTTTTTCCCATGCAGCTTCATACCTGTCCTTGAGGGCAATGATACGGGCGCGCGCCGGTTTGTCGAGTGCGCGCCATTCGTACAACAGTACCGCAATAAAATCATGTTCGGGAGCCAGCAAGGTATTCAGATGGACTTTGACCAAATGCTGAAACGCCAGGCGCGGAGGCAAATCTGCCAAAGTCAGCTTCTCTATTTCTTCCAGTGATTTTTGCATGCCTTGTTCCATCACGGCGACCAGGATGTCCTGCTTGGTCTTGAAGTGATAAAACCAGCTGCCTGACTGTATTCCTACCGCCGCAGCGATGTCGCGCACGGTGGTGTTGTCATAACCCTTTTTCCTGAATAGTTGTGCTGATTTCCTGATCAAATCCTGGCGTATGCTTTCTGATTCGTCCAGCACAGGGCGGCCGCGCTTTTTTGCGGTTTCTGAGGCGGGCAATGCTGGCTCTGTCGCGTCTGTAGTAATTTCTTTGGGCATTGCTATTGGGGATAGTCTTCTAAAAAATGTGGTGGTGCGCTTTTCTGACAGCTCTTGATGGTAACCTTAAACATAGCTGCCATCAATCAGCCCAGAAAAATCAGGCAAAAAAGCCTGAAACCATAATATAGGAGACACAGTATGCAAATCAAACCAAGCTGGATGACGCCAGAACTGGAAACTTTTCGCGACGCAGTACGCCGCTTTGTCGCTGCCGAAGTCACTCCGCACCAGGAGCATTGGAAAAAACAGCAACATGTAGACCGCGATGTCTGGGGCAAGGGCGGTGCCATGGGGATCTTGCTGGCTGACATACCTGAAGAATATGGCGGTTCTGGCGGCAGCTTTGCCCATCAATCCATCGTGTTTGAAGAATTGACCTATGCCGGTGACATGGCCTTTGGCATACACGTACATGCCATCGTCGCCCATTATATTTTGAATCAGGGGACGGAAGAGCAAAAGCAAAAATACCTGCCCAAGTTGGCTTCAGGTGAAATGATTGCCGCCATCGCCATGTCTGAGCCAGGTGCCGGATCTGACCTCAAAGGCATACGTACCACTGCCAGACGTGATGCCGACAGCTATGTCATCAATGGTTCCAAGACTTTTATCTCCAATGGTTATATGGCCGATCTGGTGGTGGTCGTAACCAAGACTGACCCTGAGGCTGGCGCCAAGGGTGTTTCGCTGATCATGGTCGAAACCAGAGATTGTCCGGGTTACAGAGTGGGGCGCATTCTGGAAAAGATAGGGCAAAAAGGACAGGACACTTGCGAGCTGTTCTTTGATGATGTACGCGTACCGCTGGACAGAGTACTTGGTGGCGTCGAAGGTAAGGGTTTTACCCAATTGATGACCGAGCTGCCTTATGAGCGCACGATACTGGGCGTATCCGGCGTCGCTGCCATAGAGCGGGCACTGGATCTGACGATTACCCATACCCGTGAGCGCAAAGCTTTTGGCCAGGCACTGATAGAGATGCAGAATACCCGCTTTGTGTTGGCGGAAATCAAGACCGAAGCAACGATAGCCCGTACCTTTATCGACCGCTGTATAGTCGATATGATGGAAGGGCGCATGGATACCGAACTGGCATCGATGGCCAAATACTGGATATCCGATTTGCAGTGCAAGGTCATAGACCAGTGCCTGCAATTATTTGGTGGTTATGGCTATATGCTTGAATACCCTATAGCGCAGATGTATGTCGACGCGCGGGTACAGCGCATTTATGGCGGTGCCAATGAAATCATGAAAGAGATCATTTCTCGTAACTTATAAACCAGGATAAAAAGCGGAGAATAAAGCATGGCTGGACCTTTACAAGGTATACGTGTCATAGAAATGGTAGGACTGGGACCTTGTCCCTTTGCTGCCATGATGTTGGCCGACATGGGGGCAGAAGTCATACGCATAGACCGCAAGCTGGCACCGGGCGCAAATAATCCTTTCCCCATGCTGGGCACCAAATACGATGTCATGGCAAGGGGGCGCCGCTCGCTGGCACTGGACTTGAAGCAGACAGAAGCCAAAGCTGTCTTGCTGGACTTGATAGCAAGCGCCGATATCCTGCTGGAAGGTTTTCGGCCTGGTGTCATGGAAAGGCTGGGCCTGGGGCCGGAAGCTTGCCAGCAACGCAATCCACGTCTGGTATATGGGCGGATTACTGGCTGGGGTCAGGATGGCCCACTCGCGCAAGCTGCAGGGCATGACTTGAATTACATCGCCCTCAGCGGCATGTTGCATGCCATGGGGCGGGCAGATAGTCCGCCAGCACCACCTTTGAACCTGGTTGGTGATTTTGGTGGCGGTGCCATGATGCTGGCCTTTGGCGTGGTCTGTGCTGCACTGGAAGCACGTAGCTCTGGCAAGGGGCAGGTGGTAGATGCGGCCATGGTCGATGGTTCGGCCTTGTTGGGCGCGATGATTTATGGCTTCCGTGCTTTTGGTGCATGGTCAGACCAGCGTGGAGCGAACATGCTCGATGGTGGCGCGCATTTTTATGACACTTACGTCTGCGCTGACGGTAAATTCATTTCCATAGGGGCGATAGAACCACAGTTTTATGCCTTGCTGCTGGAACGCGCAGCTATCACTGATCCTGCGTTCCATGCGCAAATGGATAGCCGGAAATGGCCGGAACTGAAAGAAAAATGTACAGCACTGTTCAAAACCAAAACCCGCCAGCAATGGTGTGATTTGATGGAGGGAACAGATATCTGTTTCGCCCCGGTACTGGATATGGCAGAAGCGCCTGCACATCCACATAATCAGGCAAGGGGCAATTTTACTGATATCGAAGGCATATTGCAGCCAGCACCTGCGCCACGATTCAGCAGGACAGCAGCAGAAATCAGCAGACCGCCGGCAACGCCAGGCCAGCATAGTACAGAAATTTTGCGTGACTGGGGAATGAACGAAGAGCGTATTGCCGCTTTAAAAGAAAACCAGGTGATTTGAGGTCGTTATTGCTGCTCTATGAGTTTTGCTGCGGATTCAAATTCAAACTGATGCATGAAATGCCTGAGTTGTATCATGGCATCCGGATTGAATTGAGTAGCAATTGCGGTTTCGTTTTCTTCAAACAAGCTCTGTGCATCAGCATCCGAGGCAGCCAGCAAGCTGCGCAGCTCGGTTACAATGTTTTTTGCCTCGGCTTCATCGACGATGATTTCTTCATGCTGGGGTAAAATTCCCGGCAATACAGCTTTTAACTCATCGAGTACTGCATTGAGCGATTGTGCAAGTGGCTCCAGGGTTTCCAGAATGAATTCCCTGCCTTCTTCCTTGCTGAGTTTATATTCCAGCTCTGCTGCTATTTTTTGCAGTTTCGTGGCCCCTATGCTGCCAGCCAATCCTTTCAGTGTATGGCTTAGTCGTTCTGCATTGCCATACTCACTAATTTGTATGAGCCTGTTTAATTCATGCAAAGTATCGGCCTGACTTTGTTCAAACCTGTGCAACATGTTGATATAAAACTCATGACGCCCGCCCATATAATGCAAGCCAAGGCTGGTATCAAGTTCATTGAATTGCGGGAATCCCGCGTCCTCATCATCAAAGACGGTGCTGGTAATCAGGCTGCCAGGTACCGGCAATTCATGCTCAGTATCCATCCAGTGTGAGACTATGGCGAATAAGGCGTCAGGTTGTATGGGTTTGGTCAGGTAATCCTGCATGCCTTCGCGCATGCAGCGTTCACGGATATCGCCAACGGCATGTGCAGTCAGGGCGATGATGGGCGTGTCATCCATACGAGCATCTTGCCTGATCTTTGCCGCAGCTTCATGGCCATCCATGATGGGCATTTGCAAATCCATGAATATCATGGCGTAATATCCCGGCTCGTTTGCCATGATCAGGCGTACCGCTTCTTCACCATTGTCGGCAACATCAGCGGTAATGCCTACCATGCTCAGTAGCTCAATGGCAATCTGCTGATTGACGGGATTGTCTTCCGCCAGCAAGACGCGGCGACCAGCATGGTTTTGTGCCGAGATATTGGCACTGTATGCATTACGCGATTCCAGGCGCGCTTCTGATTCAGCGTGTAAAGTGAAATCTATTTCAAGTGGCAAAGTGAATGAAAACGTAGACCCATGATTCTCTTGACTGTGGACTTCAATTTGCCCACCCATCAATTCGACCAGGCGACGCGAGATTGATAAACCCAGACCAGTCCCGCCATACTTGCGGGTAGTTGAACCATCAGCCTGGGTAAAGGGCTGGAACAGGCTTTGCTGCTGCTTGGCAGACATGCCTATGCCAGTATCACGCACCGAGAATGTCAGATCAGTCGTTGTGGACGCTGTTGGTGGTCTGACAACACTGAGTTCTATTTCACCGCCGCCGGGAGTGAATTTGACGGCATTATTGACCAGATTGGTCAATACCTGTCCAAGCCTCAGCGGGTCACCACGCAAGCGCGCGGGTACTTCCTCAGCAATGTGTATGATATAGGCGATTTGCTTTTCTATGGCTTTCTGGCTGGTCAGGGTGGACACACTATTAAGCACGTCCTTGATGGCAAATGAAATATTCTCCACATCCAGCATGCCAGCTTCTATCTTGGAAAAATCCAGTATGTCATTGATGATGCCCAGCAGCGATTCACCCGCATGATGGATTTTGCTGACATAGTCGTATTGCTTGGGTGTCAGCCTGGTTTGCAAGGCAAGATGGGCCAGGCCTATGACTGCATTCATGGGCGTGCGGATTTCGTGGCTCATATTCGCCAGGAATTCACTTTTTAATCTTGTCGCATCCTCTGCTTTCTTGCGCGCCTGCCTCTCTGTCATGCTGGCAGATTCCAGTTGCTGCTGGGTCAGGCGTAGCTCACGATAGGCATTGGCATTGTCAAGTGCAATTGCGCCGTAAGAGCAAAGCGTGCGAAAGATCAGGCATTCCCTTTCACCATAGGCATATTCACGCGGCGTCTGTATGCTCATGACACCCAGGATGCGGTCTCCAATGCTGAGGGGGGCAAATAAGAGACTCAGGGTTTCCAGTGTATCAGGCACGACAGGGAAATCATTATCTGGCCGCAGTTCCAGCTTGATTTCCCGTCTTTCGCGTACACAGCGTGCACTGGAGGCGCGCTCATCTGTCAGCTCGACTTCGTGATAGGGGTGGGGCAGGTTTTCTTCTATGCCAAAAGCCTGTGTCAGCATTTGTCCATCTGGTGACAGCATGTAGATGATGAAGGTAGTCGCATCCAGTAAATCTTTGAGATGGAAGTGAATAGCTTCAAAAACTGCCTCAGGTTCCAGGTTGGAGGTGATTTGCTGGCCTATACGGCCCAGACGTTCCAGCGTTGCACCGGCCTCCTGCAAAGTCGCTGCCCGGCGCGCTTCGGATACGGCAACCAGTCTGTGCTGTTCGGCCTCGGCCCGTATTAATTCGGTTTCATGCCTGACCTGTGCCATGGCGGTGCGGTTATTCGCCTGCTTTTTGCTTTCGCGCTGTTCTGCTGTAATGGCTTGTCGGGCGTACAGCAAGGCTTTATTACTGTCGCCCACATCGGCCCAGGCGTCGCTCAGTGCCATCAGTAATTCTGTACTGGCTTGCCAGCCTTCAGTCAGTTCACCTGTCTGTAGCGATTCTTCCAGATAGTGGATGATGGCATTCGGCGCATCCATTTTTTCTGGCATGGTGATGATATGGCGCGCATGTATCTCGGCCAGTGTCTGGTTCAAGGTGACGCCAAGCGCTGTGAACTGGTGCTGATGTATCAGTGATTTGGCTTCGGCGATTGCTGCCAACGCAGCATTGGCTTGACCCGAGACTGACAATGCCCTTGCATAACGTATCAGTGCCTGAGGCAGGTCGTCCATCGAATGGGCAGCGCGAAACAGGGCGATTGCTTCACTAAAAGCAGAGACTGCCTTGTCGATTTCACCCTGCA
Source organism: Undibacterium sp. FW305-107 (assembly GCF_058788535.1). NCBI lineage: Bacteria > Pseudomonadati > Pseudomonadota > Betaproteobacteria > Burkholderiales > Oxalobacteraceae > Undibacterium > Undibacterium sp. FW305-107. The sequence goes on along the minus strand of NZ_JBYTAV010000005.1, from coordinate 414,144 downwards.
TGAGCAGGCATTCTGCCAGTTCTGCATGAACGATGGCTTTATTGATGCCGCCCGGTGTCCTGGAAAAACCATTCAGTGCTTCTTCCAGCGTCTTCTGACTGCGCTCATATTGTCCCAATTGCCGCAACAGGCTACCCAGATGGGACATGGCATAACCTATCAAGGCAGGCCATTCGGTTTCATGTGCGCGCTCTGCGGCCCAGTCAAATACCCCAGCAGCACCTTCGAGGTCGCCGACGGTTTGCATGGACTCACCAGAATTGCCGGCAGAAATGATCGCCAGCCGTATCAAACCGGCCTGGCGAGCCAGTTCACTCGATTGTAGATAATAAACAGATGCCCGTGCTGGTTCCCGCCTGCCTTGAATTACACCAGATGCTGCCGTCAGATGTGACGCGACGGCGGGATGGTCACGATGTTGGTATTGTTTGTCAAATGCGGCGTGTCTGACCGAGGCCGCCAGAGGATCATAAAATGCCAGCTCGTAGATAACCCAGGATTCGGCAATGGCCAGCCTGAGACTATCATTTGCCCTGGTGTACCAGCTTATTGCTGCTGCACAGGCGCGTGCTTCTCTGGTGGGGTCACCTTGCTCCAGGGCCAGTACTGCGTCAGTCAGGCTGGCGTCTCCCAGGCCGGTGCTGTCATTCAAATCACTGAAGACCGTGATGGCTTCGGCCAGCAAGAGTTCGGCGCTTTTTTTATCGCAAAACAATGCGGCGATTTCTGCCCGGATCAGGCACAGTCGGGCATGAAACTGCCTTCTCAGGGTTTCCGGTGCGTCCAGATCTACAAGATCGGCCAATACTGCCATCGCAAGCGCAGAAGCGCGTTGACTATCCCTTTGGCGCAGATACCAGGCCAGCGTCAGTTGACTGATGAATTTATCCAGCCCTTGTGCCGAAGTCAGCCTGTTTGCAAGCTGGTTTACTTCTTCTTCAGTGGCAAATAGATTCATGGTCGCAGGCGAAATAGAATTGATCAAATCATACCTTATGCCACGCAGCTTGACGGACTATGAAATGTGTTTTGTTGCAAACTCGGCAGGAGTAGGTGTTTAGTCAGTAGCAAAACAGGAACTTTTTAGCAGCTAATGTATCTCATTCGACTTGGTTGATATTCTATTGATATATTATCGCGTACTGATTAATGCAACCAAGTCCGAAATCTGGCAAATTACATAATAATCAAAGAGGGAGAATCTATGCGTGTGTCAAAACTGTTGCCGCTGGCCTGGGCTGTCATGCTGTGCTTGCCAGCGCTGGCTGTTGAGCCAGCGACCAAACCGGATGCTGAGAAAAAGAAGTGGGATGTCAATCATCCTCCCGGCGAAAGCAAGACAGTCAATATTGATACCCGCACCGGCACCTGGATGAGCGTGGATGTCAGCCCGGATGGCAAGCAACTGGTGTTTGATTTGCTCGGTGATTTATACACGCTGCCTATAGCTGGTGGTGAAGCCAAGGCCCTGACACACTCCATCGCATGGGAAATGCAGGCGCGCTTTTCACCAGATGGCAAACAGATAGCCTATATGTCTGACGCGGGTGGTGGTGACAATGTCTGGGTCATGAATGTCGATGGCAGCAATGCGCATGCAGTCAGCAAGGAAGATTTCCGTCTTTTGAATAATCCAGTCTGGCATCCGAATGGTCAGTATATCGCCGCACGCAAGCACTATACCGGCACCCGTTCACTAGGCTCTGGTGAAATCTGGCTCTATCATCAAAGTGGTGGCACAGGCGTGCAATTGAATGAAAAGCCAAACTGGCAAAAAGACCTGGGTGAACCGGCATTCTCACCTGATGGCCGCTATGTCTACTACTCGCAAGACACAACGCCAGGCACCTCCTTTGAATACAATAAAAATTCCAACGGGCAGATTTACCAGATCTTCCGCCGTGACCTGCAAGACGGCAAGGTCAAAGCCTTGGTCAGTGGCCCCGGTGGGGCAGTGCGCCCCGTGCCGTCTCCAGATGGCAAATACCTGGCCTTTGTGCGTCGCATCCGCAACCAGTCAGCCTTGTTCCTGAAAAATTTGCAGACAGGCGAAGAAACAGCAGCATGGCCAGAGTTGGAACGTGATATGCAAGAAGCCTGGGCCATACAAGGTGTGTATCCAGCCTTTGCATGGATGCCAGGCAGCAAAGAGATTGTCGTCTGGGCCAAGGGCAAACTGTGGCGTCTAGACCCGTTCAGCCACAAGGCAGTGGATATCCCTTTCCATGTGCAGGACACCAGGGAAGTTCGCAGTGCCTTGCGCTTCCCTCAAGAAGTTGCGCCTGACCAGTTCGATGTCCACCAGTTGCGCTGGGTGAATGTCGCGCCGCAGGGGGATAAAGTTGTCTACTCGGCGCTGGGACATATCTATGTCAAAGACCTGCCAAATGGCACGCCGCGTCGCCTGACTACGCAAAACACGCATTTTGAATTCTTCCCCAGCTTTTCACGTGATGGTAAATCTGTGGTGTTCAGTAGCTGGAATGATGAAAAGCTAGGTGCCGTCAGAACAGTAGAGCTTGCCAACGGCAAGGAAACCATTGTGACCAAGGCCCCGGGTAAATACCTGCAAGCGCGTTTTTCACCTGATGGCAAACAAGTTGCCTACGTCAAAGCCAAGGGGGGCTACCTGACTACGCCTTGGCATGGCATGGAAACAGGCGTATTCCTGACGAATACAGACGGTAAATCCGAACCGCGCCTGTTGACGGAAGAGGGTGGCTCCCCGCAATTTGGCAAAGATGGGCAGGCTGTGTATGTAACCCGCACCCAGTACACGGGTGAAGTTGACTGGACGACGTCACTGGTACGCGTACCCCTGGATGGCAAGCCTGAGCAGCCAGTCGCAAAAAGTGAGTTTGCCGGTGAATTTGCGATTTCACCGGATGGCGAGTGGCTGGCTTTCGGTGAACGTTATCATGCTTATGTGACGCCACTGCCGCTGACTGGCAAGGCAGTCACCATAGGGCAAAAAATGGATGCATTGCCAGTCAAGCAACTGGATGTGAATGCAGGCCAATACCTGCACTGGTCTGGCGATAGCAAGCGTATCAATTTCTCACTGGGCGATGAATTATTCAGCCGTGAATTGAAAGATGCCTTTGCTTTCGTATCGGGGGCACCAACTGAGTTACCAAAACCTGCAGAGCAGGGGCAAAAGATAGGCTTCCGCCAGGTATCCGACAAACCGAATGGCTATACAGTCATATCCGGTGCCAGAATCGTCACCATGAAAGGTGAAGAAGTCATAGAAGATGGCCGTATTGTCGTCAAGGATAACCGCATCGTTAATGTAGGCAAATCTGTTGATGTAGCGATACCTGCAGGTGCAACTCAGATTGATGCCAAGGGCAAAACCATCTTGCCAGGCCTGGTTGATGTGCACTGGCATGGCCGCATGGGTGAGAGCGGCATCATCCCGCAGCAAAGCTGGGTGAATTATGCATCTCTGGCCTTTGGTGTGACAACTATCCATGATCCATCGAACGATACTGGCGAGATATTCACGCAAAGTGAATTGCAGAGAGCAGGGCAAGTGCTGGGGCCACGCATTTACTCCACTGGTACCATACTCTACGGTGCCAAGGGTAATTTCGCTGCTATCGTCAATAATCTCGACGATGCCTTGACGCATCTGAAACGCCTCAAGGCAGCAGGTGCCATTTCAGTCAAGAGCTACAACCAGCCAAGGCGTGAGCAACGCCAGCAAGTGCTGGAGGCGGCACGCCAGACGCAAATGATGGTTGTGCCGGAAGGTGGTTCCCTGTTCCAGACCAATATGAGCATGGTAGTCGATGGACATACCGGTGTTGAACATGCCTTGCCAGTCGAAAAAGTCTATGACGACGTCAAGCAACTGTGGTCACAAACCCAGGTAGGTTATACCCCAACACTTGGGGTCGCCTACGGTGGTCTCGATGGTGAGCACTACTGGTATGCCCACACCGATGTCTGGAAACATCCTCTGCTGAGTAAATATGTTCCACGTTCAGTACTTGAGCCACGTAGCGTCAGACGTGAAACCGCACCGGAAGAAGACTTCAATGTCATCAAGGTGGCGCAGACTGCAACGGCCCTGCAACGGGCCGGTGTTCCTGTCAATCTGGGTGCACATGGACAACGTGAAGGCCTGGCAGCGCACTGGGAATTGTGGACCTTGGTCAAAGGCGGCATGACACCGATGGAGGCAATACGCAGCGGTACCATCAATGGCGCACGTTATCTGGGCATGGATAAGGACATCGGTTCTCTGGAAGTGGGCAAATTGGCTGACCTGATGATTATTGATGGTGATGTACTCAAAGACATACGGCAATCAGACAAACTCAGTCATGTCATGCTGAATGGGCGTTTGTATGAATCAGGTACTTTGAATGAAGTGGGTAAAACCAAAAAAGTGCGTAAGACTTTCTTTTTTGAAGGCAAGGGCGGTGGTGAAATGCCTATAGAAGCTGATGAGCATGCGCATGGCCATTGATACCCGGATGAGCTACTGGGTTTGATCGTGAATGAAGAATGCAGCTATTGATTAAAAATAGCTGCATTTTTTATATCTTTCATCAGCTAAACATACAGTTTGATTCAGCTATTCAAACAGCCTGTATCCTAATTTGCAGATGGCATGTGTCACAATAGAGGTTTGACGCATTAGTCTGGTGCATTTTATCTTGCTTTAATGATATTTAATTACCGACTTTGCAGCCTTGATTCTATGTCCAACCATCTGGAGTTCTATCATGTTTCAGCACGTCGAAGCCTATCCTGGCGACCCTATCTTGTCCTTGAACGAGGCCTTTGGTAAAGATCCGCGTACCAACAAGATCAATTTGTCTATCGGTATTTATTTTGACGATGCTGGCAAGATTCCCATGTTGCCGTCCGTGCGTGCAGCAGAACACAAGGTTGTGGCAGATGCCGGTGCCCGTCCTTATTTGCCTATGGAAGGCGCAGCAAATTTCCGCACGGCTGTGCAGGAACTTTTGTTTGGTGCAGACAGTGCGGCAGTCAAAGCTGGCCGTGTCGTAACTATCCAGGCGGTTGGTTCCAGCGGTGGCCTGAAGGTTGGCGGTGATTTCATCAAACGTTATTTCCCCACATCGACCATGCTGGTCAGCGATCCTACCTGGGATAACCACAAGGCAGTATTCGAAGGTTGTGGTCTGACTGTTAAAACCTATCCTTACTATGATGCAGCAACTGGTGGCTTGCGTTTTGATGCCATGATAGAAGCATTGAAAGCCGCAGAAAAGAAAAGCATCGTCCTGCTGCATGCCTGCTGCCATAATCCTACTGGGGTAGACCTGACGCAGGAGCAATGGCAACAACTGGTGCCGGTATTGAAAGAGCGTGAACTGATCGCCTTCCTCGACTTGGCTTACCAGGGCTATGGCGACGGTATCGTAGAAGATGCCTATGCCGTGCGCCTGCTGGCCGACCAGGGTTTGAGCTTCTTCGTTGCCAATTCCTTCTCCAAGAGCATGAGCCTGTATGGCGAGCGTTGCGGCGCCCTCAGCGTGGTTTGCCCGGATGCGGCACAGGCAGTGAATGTGCTGGGCCAGATGAAGGCAACTATCCGCCGCAATTACTCCAACCCGCCACTGCACGGCGGTCAGTTGGTTGCCCGTGTATTGAGTGACCCTGAACTGCGTCCTATGTGGGAAGCAGAAGTCGTTGCCATGCGTGACCGTATTCAGCTCATGCGCCGTAAATTGCATGATGTGCTGGCTGCAAAATTGCCAGGCCGTGATTTCAGTTACTTCCTGACGCAGCGTGGTATGTTCAGCTACACAGGCTTGACTGCTGAGCAGTGTGATCGCCTGAAAGAAGAGTTCGGTGTCTACCTGGTACGTTCTGGCCGTATGTGTATCGCTGGCTTGAATACTGGTAACGTTGAAGCGACTGCCAGCGCGATTGCCGCTGTTCTGGCTTAAGTCTGCCCGGTCCCCTGCTTTCTTGAGGCGGGGGATTTTTGCATTTTGAGTCCGTACGCCCTCCCAAAAATCTGCATTGATATGCCCAGATATTTACTATTTTTGCCTTTGGTGCTGTTCTGTACCCAGGCAAGCGCCGATGCCGCATACAAGACTTATGTCAATAAACGCTACGGCTTTGTCGTCGATTATCCTGACTACCTGAAACCACAAGGCGAAGCTGCGAATGGTGATGGTCAGGTATTTAGTTCGGCCAATACAGATGCTGAATTGCGTGTGTATGCGAGAGCCTGCATTGATGAATTGGACACCACTCCAGAAGAATTTATCGCCAGGGCTAATAAGCTGCAAAAGAAAGATGGCAGGCAAATCACTTATCGCGCCAAGGGTAAATCATTCGCTGTTGTTTCCGGAACCAAAGCTGACAATATTTTTTATGACAAGGTCGTCATTGATGGTGGCTGGTGCAGCATTCTGGAATGGACTTATGTTGCCGCTAACAGAGATAAATACGATGAGGCGACCAAACGTATTGCCAGTTCATTCAAGCCAGAATTGGAAAGCAAATCGAAAAAATAAACATGTGCAATCTCGATTGATGTTGTTCGCAGCCACTTGAAACTACATTTCAAAGTGTTAATATTCTGTATCTATATATACGGATGTGGTGACATATGAAGCAGCTAAAATCGGTTTTGTTTAAGCTACAGTTTTGCCTGTTGCTGTCTTGCATCACATTGGCAGGATGTGCGGTTCAATTGGCACCTGGCTACGATAAGGCTGTCGTTGATGGACTTGGCGCAGCCAATACCGATACCATGATTTTGTTTGCCAGCGTCTCTAACGGAACTGATAAAAACAGTTTCCCCACCCGTGAAAATCAATACAATTCCCTGATAGGCCGGTTTGACGCTTTAAGTTTGCAAGCCGGTGCCAGACCTGTGCCCAAGAACAGAGTCACTGACGCCATCAATCGGGTACTGGACAAGCGCGGCAGCACGGCTATGACAGATGACGACAGCACGCCACCTAGTGCTTATGCAATAAAAAAAGTCTCTGAAACCCTGGGTAAAATGCGCGATACCGACAGGTTGCAGGGTGTGACTGCTTTTGAGGCGCAAGCCTTCAAAGGGCAGGCTGTGATCTATCTGGATCAGGCAATTACTTACGAAAATTTCTTGCAACGTTAATTCTGGGGAACAGATATGGCACTCGATCTTGACCAACTCGTTACTGATATGCAGACAGCTGCAACTGGTGTGCTACAAGCTGATGTGACTACCTTGCGCGGATTTACGCAGCAACAATTAAAGGCAATTGCGCAACAGGCTGAACTGGTCAGTACCGGCATATTGACCAAGCAAATTACCAGTGAAACACAGCAATTCTTTCTGGATGGGCTGGAAGATATGGCTTTGAGTTTCGCCAAAACCTTGCGCGGTTTGCTGATGGTCACCATAGAAAAAGTCTGGAATGCAGTCGTCGGTGTACTGTGGACTGCAATTTCCAAGGCGACCAATCTGGTGTTACCTGTTCCTGTCATGAATTCCTGAAGCTTATTTAGCACATTTCTAAGGCAAACTGCACGAATTTTCATTACACCCAATGGCTTGGTTGGGTTTGCCGTTATTCGCGGAGACAAGCTTTTTTGTGGCATCTGTTTCCGCCACCAACTGACCTAGCATGCTGCCCAGTTTAAGGTCATCAATATGACCAAAGTGATGAAATCTGACGCGTCCTTGTCTGTCTATGAGCAAAATGCTGGGCGTACCGTGCAGGCCATATTTCTGCATGCTCAAAGGTATTCCACTGAGCGGATCTGGCATATCGATAGCAATTGGAAAACCTAATCGGTACTCATGGACGAAGGCTAGTAAAGCTGCTTTACCCATCACTTGATGATGTTCAAACACTGTATGCAATCCTATGACTGCAAGCTCTTGCTGAGAAAATGCATTTCTTACTGCGCTTGCCTGGGGTAATGCATGTGTGACGCAGGAAGGGCATAGCATTTGAAAACTATGTAGAAATACGACTTTGCCGCGTAAAGATTGCAAGCTGATCGCAGTATCAGTATTGAGCCAGTCTGAAGTGATTAGCTCAGGTGCGATGTTGTTGATCATAGACATTTTCATTTCCTCCACTTTCATTTGAATTGAGTGCGGAGCTGTCCGCACTCAGAAAAAGCCTGATTAAATTATGCTGATGCGGTGGTCAGTTTAATCTTTGGAAAATCCACAGGAACATCCAGCGCCACATTGATATAGTTGGTGTACAGGTTGAGTGCGACGTGCGCCATGATTTCGACTATATGTTCATCATCATAGCCATGTGACCGCAGTGTTTCGACGTCATACTGGCTGATTTTCGCCCGCTGGCTGACTACCTTCAAGACAAATTTCAATACGGCATCAGTTTTCGCATCATGCGAATTGCCTGACTGGGCTGCTGCCATTTCTGCACCACTGGCACCTGCTTTTTGCCCCAGAACTGTGTGCGCCGCCAGGCAGTATTCGCATTGATTGTAGTTTGCAATTGCCACTGCAATTTGCTCCCCCAGTTTTGCCGGGATGACGCCGTTACCCAGGGCCGCAAACGAAGACCACATGCTATTAAGGGCTGCAGTAGAGTTGGCGACTGCGCGGAACATATTTGGCGTGGCAGCAAAAGCGGTATTGATGTCATTCAAAATGGCATGACGCGTACCAGATGTTTCTTTGAGATTGATGAGTTGAACATTGGACATGGTGATTCCTTTTTGGGTTGTGGTTTCGACTTATTGATTGAATTTACCTGGCAGGCTGAGATTGCCTGAGGCGACTTTGAAAACATTGCTGACGCAAAGTAATGGAGCATGGACACTGGCATTGACGCGCAGGGCTGCGGTGACACCATCAAAACCGGCAGATTGAATGCTGGCTATATCATCAAAGGGCACGCGCACTTCCAGCACCTTGCCTTTGAAAGTTGGGCTCCAGCCAGGGCTGTCTATGAGTATTGGCAAACCTGGCCAGGTTTTGGGCAGGCGGGGTTTGTTACCCTCGGGAATATCAACCACCTTCAGTGCATCTTTGCCACAGGCCTGGTCGGGCTGCAAGACTACCCAATGTGAGTGCCAGACATTGCCATCATTGTTGGGATTGCCATCGCCATTTTCATCGAACAATGGGGTGTCATCAAAGTCAGGATGAGATGTCACAGCAAAAGCCAGGATGCCACTTTTTGGTTCGAAACCAACGGCAGATGGATCTATCGTAGTAGGCCACACATAGGAAAAAACAGAGCTGCCCGCCAGCTTGCCCGACTTGGCAGGCCTGGTTTTGCCAGCCTTGCCAGAGACGGCAATATGAAAAATTGCCACATTGCCTTCAGTCGTTATCTTGGTATGGAAAATATCAAAGTCAGGTTTGATCTTGCTGCTGGCTTCAGTTTGTATGCCACCCTGATGTGCGTGATCATGAGCTGCTGCCCAGTGAGTCGCGCTGGCCATGGTCAGGCCAAGACCAAAACAAAGGAAGAGTTTTTTGTATCTGTGTTTCATGTTTAGCTTTCAAATGTCATGTGACGGTTCTTTTATTCCCACGCATTGCGCGCTTGATTTTTGCTGCGTGTGCTGCTCACATCCGATGCAAGAACCACAGCATCAAATATTATTAGTAGGAGTCCTAATTAAGCGAGTCAAAAAAATAGGCGATCTGCCTTGGTTAACTCATTTTCGGCTACTTCATTCTTACTTATTTCATTTTTATTTCATTTTTATTTCATTTTTATTTCATTTTTATTTCATTTCAATCTTTTTCCAGTTACTGCGAATGATGTTGCTCGCTGTTTGTTGATGTTCAGGACAATCCAGGCGCAATTGCTCTTTGCGTAAAGGCGCATCTACAAGAGCGCAATGGTGGGGTGCCAGTGCATTGTCATGTCTGTCAGGCATAAAATGTGCGCAAGTGACACAGGCGCGTATGTCCGGAAAATGCTCGGCTTGCTGCAATTTGCCTATCAGGTTCAACAGGCTGGTAAAAGTTTGTTCTTGTGCCGCGGGTGATAATTGCTTGATGGCCTCGCTGGCAAAACCGGTTGCACCAGCTATTTTTTTGACCAGGGCATGACCATCGGCAGTCAGTTTCAGGGCTATGGCACGCCCATCGTCGGGAGCGCGGGCTTTTTCTACCAGACCTTTTGCAGTCAATGAACTCACCGAGTCGCTGGCACTGGCCGTGCTGACGCCCAATTGCTCGGCTATCCATGACAGCCTGACAGCATCTTTGCGTGCTGCCAGCATGTCTATAATATCGACTTGCGTAGGGTTCAAACCTTCAGACGTGGCGAATTGCCAAGTGCCCGAGCGCAATACGCCTGCAATTCTGGCAATCGCATCCAGTATGCGTTCGCTGATTGCTGGTGTTTCGTCCCATGGATGCTTGGCTGATTTTTTCATGCACACATTATGGCGTAATAAAATAGATATGTAAAGGAGTCCTAATTAAATTATTTGTGCTTAGCTTTATTGTGGATTTGCCTGCTTCTATGATTGGGTTTTATCAGTGCAGTCGAAACCGGATGCATCCGGTGCTGAAATCAGGTGCGGAAGGTGGAAACACTTAACTTGTCCTCAGGTATGTTAATCCACTGGGTGCAGGCGTGTCGCAGCTTATCTGGAATTCCGCTGGTGTAAGCATTAATGCGGGGAATATCGCTGTTGCTGGTTTTCAGATCGCGCTCAACCAGCAAACGTTGTATTTGAGATGCAACGGCTTTTCCGGTATCAATGAGTGTGATGGGTTCACCGTCAGAAATATGCGCGGACGTGAGCTCATGTATAAGGCGGGCTACAAAAGGATAATGGGTGCAACCCAGTACCAGTGTATCGACTTTTGCATCAAATAAGGGGCTCAGATATTTTCCCAGCAAAAGCCGGGTTTCATCTAAATCTGCTTCGGCTTTCTCTATTTGATCCACCAGGCCTATGCAGGCCTGGGCAATAAATTCCACGCCAGTATCCGCACTTAACTGCATGCGCAAAGCTTGATACTTTTCGCTTTGTATTGTGGACAGAGTGGCTAGTACGCCGACTTTTTTTGTCTTGCTGAGCAGGCTTGCCGGTTTCAATCCCGGTTCCATGCCAACAATGATGAGGTCTGGGTAATGCAGCCGCAGATGCTTGATGGCGGCGGCAGTAGCCGTATTGCAGGCAACGACCAGTGCCTTGATTTTCTTGCTTAACAAAAAATCTGTGACGGCAATACTGCGCTCCAGAATCTCTGCGCTGGTTTTGTCGCCATAGGGTGCAAAACCCGAATCTGCCACATAGAGCAGTGCTTCATGTGGCAGGGTTTGGCGTATGTGCTGCAATACTGACAGGCCACCAAGGCCAGAATCAAATACCCCAATTGGAGCAGAGCGTGCAAATTCCTCTGGTACCATCGGGGACATTGGTTCCTGTTTCAGTTAGTAATATTCAACAATAATCAGAATGCGATCAGGATGCACTGACAGGGATGATGCCTATCTTCGCTTGCCATTCTTTAGGGCCGGTATTGTGTACGGATGTACCGCTGGAGTCAACCGCTACCGTGACTGGCATATCGACGACATCAAATTCATAAATTGCTTCCATACCCAGGTCAGCAAAACCAACCACGGTGGCTGATTTGATGGCTTTGGAAACCAGGTAAGCAGCGCCGCCTACTGCCATCAAGTATGCAGACTGGTGTTTGCGTATGGATTCAATGGCGACCGGGCCGCGTTCTGCCTTACCTATCATGGAGATAAGACCGGTTTTTTCCAGCATCATGTCAGTGAATTTATCCATACGGGTGGCGGTAGTCGGGCCAGCTGGGCCAACTGCTTCATCACGTACAGGATCAACCGGGCCTACGTAGTAAATCACGCGGTTGGTGAAATCGACAGGCAATTGCTCACCTTTGGCCAGCATGTCCTGAATGCGCTTGTGAGCTGCGTCGCGGCCAGTCAGCATTTTGCCGTTCAAGAGCAAGGTCTGGCCTGGCTTCCAGGAAGCGACTTCTTCCTTGGTCAGGGTGTTCAGATCCACGCGCTTGGATTTTTCTGTATCAGGTGCCCAGCTTACATCTGGCCAGTCAGACAGTTTTGGTGGCTCTATGTAGCTGGGGCCTGAACCATCAAGCACAAAATGCGCATGGCGTGTGGCCGCGCAGTTGGGGATCATGGCAACAGGCTTGGATGCAGCATGGGTAGGATACATATTGATCTTAACGTCGAGTACTGTCGTCAAGCCACCCAGGCCTTGTGCGCCTATGCCCAGTGCATTGATCTTGTCGCACAGTTCTATGCGCAATTCTTCAGTCTTGTTTTGTGGGCCGCGTTGCTTGAGCTCATACATATCGATGTCATCCATCAAGGATTCTTTCGCCATCAGCATGGCTTTTTCTGCAGTACCACCTATGCCTATACCCAGCATGCCGGGAGGGCACCAGCCTGCGCCCATGGTCGGCACGGTTTTCATGACCCAGTCAATCAGAGAGTCAGAAGGGTTCAACATGACGAACTTGGTCTTGTTTTCAGAACCGCCACCTTTGGCTGCGACTTTGACATCGACTGTATCACCAGGAACCAGTTCCATGTGTACTACGGCGGGTGTATTGTCCTTGGTGTTTTTGCGTTCGAAATGCGGATCAGCAACGATGGAGGCGCGCAGTTTATTGTCGGGATCGTTATAACCGCGACGCACACCTTCGTTGACTGCATCGATGATAGAACCACTGAAACCTTCAAAGCGTACACTCATGCCGATTTTCAGGAATACATTGACAATACCAGTGTCCTGGCAGATAGGACGGCGACCTTCGGCGCACATGCGCGAGTTGGTCAGGATTTGCGCAATCGCATCTTTTGCTGCCGGGCTTTGCTCGGCTTCATAAGCACGCGCCAGATGGGCGATATAGTCGGCTGGATGATAGTAACTGATGTATTGCAGCGCGGCGGCTACTGACTCGATCAGATCGTCTTGCTTGATGACTGTCATGATTTGGCTCTTGGCTAGGTAATAAAACTAATTGGTAAAAAATAAATGGTCTGTTGAATTAATGATCGTTGCCTGACTGCGCAGTTTTGGTCATGATCTGATCGCAATAGGCAATCGCCAGAGCTGACATCAAAAAGACGATGTGGATGCACGTTTGAGCAACGATGTTTTTCGTTTCATAGTTGCCAGCATTGATGAAGGTCTTTAGTAAATGTATCGATGAAATACCAATGATCGCCATGGCAAGCTTGACTTTGAGTACCGATGCATTAACGTGTGACAGCCATTCAGGCTGGTCCGGGTGACCGTCCAGTCCCAGACGTGAGACGAAGGTTTCGTAGCCACCGATAATAACCATGATGAGCAGATTGGAAATCATGACTACGTCTATCAGCCCTAGCACCACCAGCATGATGGTAGTTTCAGTCAGTTTTGTTGGTTTTGCGCCGCCAGTAGATACGGCATCAATAATATGCTGAAGGGCTGTTTCATTGCCCATTGCTGCGCCAATTAAATCGACCAGTTCTACCCAGAAGTGAAATACATAAACACATTGCGCAAGTATTAATCCGAGATAAAGTGGTAGTTGCAGCCAACGGCTAAAAAAAATCAGGCTGGCAAGGGGGGATAGTTTTGCTGAAGAAACTGGTTTGGTCATGTCGGCAATCGTTGGTGAAAGGGGCAATTTTAGTGCGAACCGATATTTTACATGGGCGGAGCCTGCTCGGGTAGCGTAGCTGATAAAGGCAGGTATGTAGTGGAGATGTAATGGTATCTTTGTGGTATCATTTTTCAAAAATACAACCGTAAGGCTTGAGTAAGTCTCCAAGTTTAAGGTTTGCGCTGTGCTTAACTGTCAAAATTACTGCCACAATCTGGTGCAATATCAGCTTAGGGTGGGGCTGTTAGGATAGTGGCAAAGCGCTTAGGTATTTTGCCCGGACTTAACAGAAGTGAAGATTTCAAACTAACGATAACAAGCTGGAGATAACAAATGTCTGACCTCAACGCTGCGCAAGCTGAAGCTAAAACAGAATCCCGCGTTTTCTATCCACCGGCAGCATTTGTTGCCAATGCGGCTATCCCAAGCATGGATGCCTATAACGCATTATGCAAAGAAGCCGAGCAAGATTATGAGGGCTTCTGGGCGCGCTTGGCCCGTGAGAACCTGCATTGGCATAAAGACTTCAGCACGGTGCTGGATGAATCTACCGCACCCATGTACAAATGGTTTGAAGATGGTTTGCTGAACGTATCGTACAACTGTCTGGACGTGAATCTGCAAAATGGTAATGGCGATAAAGTGGCTTTGATCTTCGAGGCAGATGGTGGCGAAGTTACCAAGGTGACCTACAAAGATTTGCACGCAAAAGTCTGTCAGTTCGCCAATGGCTTGAAGTCTCTGGGCATCAGCAAGGGCGACCGCGTTGTTATTTACATGCCCATGTCCGTTGAAGGTGTGGTCGCCATGCAGGCCTGCGCACGCATAGGTGCAACACATTCCGTTGTGTTTGGTGGTTTCTCGGCAAAATCCCTGCAAGAGCGTATTGTGGATGTGGGTGCAGTAGCGGTTATCACTGCGGATGAGCAAGTCCGTGGCGGTAAACATTTACCCTTGAAGGCCATTGTGGATGAAGCGCTGGCCTTGGGTGATTGTGAAAAAGTAAAAAGCGTCGTCATCTATAAACGTACGGGCGGCAATATCAATGTTGCGACTGGCCGTGATGTGTGGATGCATGAACTGGTAGCAACGCAGTCAGCAGTCTGTGAGCCTGAATGGGTCAGTGCAGAACATCCTTTGTTCATACTTTATACATCTGGCTCCACAGGCAAACCAAAAGGCGTACAGCATTCGTCTGGTGGTTATTTGTTGTGGGCCATTTTGACGATGAAATGGACCTTTGATATCAAGCCATCCGATGTGTTCTGGTGTACTGCTGACATAGGCTGGGTGACTGGCCACACGTATATTACCTACGGCCCACTGGCCGCTGGTGCGACGGAGATTGTGTTCGAAGGTATCCCAACTTTCCCGAATGCCGGACGCTTCTGGAGCATGATAGAAAAACACAAGGCCACCATTTTCTATACTGCACCGACAGCGATACGTTCCCTGATCAAAGCTGCGGATGGTGACGCCAATATTCACCCCAATAAATTTGATTTGTCATCCCTGCGTTTGTTGGGATCTGTCGGTGAGCCTATCAATCCTGAAGCCTGGATGTGGTACTACAATAACATTGGTCGCACCAATTGCCCTATTGTTGATACTTTCTGGCAAACAGAAACAGGCGGTCATATGATGACGCCATTGCCAGGTGCAACGCCCATGGTGCCGGGTTCTTGCACCTTGCCTTTGCCAGGCATCATGTCTGCGATTGTTGATGAGACAGGTCATGATTTGCCTAATGGACAGGGCGGTATTCTGGTAGTGAAACGTCCATGGCCATCCATGATACGTACGATCTGGGGTGATCCTGAGCGTTTCAAGAAAAGCTACTTCCCTGAAGAATTTGGCGGCAAAGTGTATCTGGCTGGCGACGGTGCGATACGCAATAAAGATACGGGCTATTTCACCATCACTGGCCGTATCGATGACGTGCTGAATGTTTCTGGTCACCGCATGGGGACGATGGAAATCGAATCTGCTCTGGTTGCCAATCCTTTGGTCGCTGAGGCTGCCGTAGTAGGTAAGCCTGATGAAACGACAGGTGAAGCGATTTGCGCCTTTGTTGTATTGAAGCGCACACGTCCAACTGGCGATGAAGCGAAACAAATTGCGACTGAATTGCGCAATTGGGTGGCGAAAGAAATTGGCCCTATCGCCAAGCCAAAAGAAATCCGTTTTGGTGATAATCTGCCCAAGACACGCTCCGGCAAGATCATGCGTCGTTTGCTGCGCGTATTGGCCAAGGGTGAGGAAATCACCCAGGATATTTCAACCTTGGAAAATCCGGCTATTCTGGAGCAATTGAAGCAGGCACAATAAGTTGGACTTCCGATCAATATAATAAAAAAATGGCGCTGCACTGCAGCGCCATTTTTCATTGCATCTTGCTTAGCGGTTGGTGCGCGACATGTATACCAGGCGTTCAAATAAATGCACGTCCTGCTCATTTTTCAGTAAAGCACCGTGCAGGGGAGGCACGATGGCCTTATTGTCCTTGCTGCGCATGGCCTCCAGCGGAATATCTTCTGCCAGCAAAAGTTTTAGCCAGTCTATAAATTCTGAGGTTGAAGGTTTTTTCTTGAGACCGGCAACGTCGCGGATTTCGTAAAAAGTTTGCAGTGCTTGCGCTAGCAAATCCGATTTCAATTTGGGGAAATGCACGTCGACGATCTTTTGCATCGTTTCCTTGTCAGGGAATTTGATGTAATGGAAGAAGCAGCGGCGCAAGAAGGCATCTGGCAATTCTTTTTCATTGTTGGACGTGATGATTACCAGCGGACGATGTTTGGCGCGTACCATTTCACGGGTTTCATAGACATAAAACTCCATGCGGTCGAGTTCGCGCAGCAAGTCATTGGGAAATTCTATGTCCGCTTTATCGATTTCATCAATGAGTAAAACCACAGGCTCGTCAGCAGTAAAGGCTTGCCACAACACCCCTTTGATAATGTAGTTGTGAATGTCCTTGACACGTTCGTCACCCAATTGAGAATCACGCAGGCGTGATACTGCGTCGTATTCATACAAGCCCTGCTGCGCCTTGGTAGTGGATTTGATGTGCCACTGCATCAAAGGCATATTCAGGGCCGCAGCAACTTCTTCTGCCAACATGGTTTTGCCTGTGCCAGGCTCGCCCTTGATCAATAGCGGACGTTGCAGACTCAGGGCTGCATTGACTGCCAGTTTCAAATCATCAGTGGCGACATAATTGTCAGCACCGTCAAAGCGTAAAGTATTTGGGGCTTGTGTCATGGATATAAACTCGACATGTTGGTTGCTTGAGGATGTAAATGAGGATGTAAAGAGTATAAGCGAGAATTTACCCTCTTGTGAACGGCTGTTCTTTTTTCTATGCAAGCCGTACGGGAAGACAATAAATTTTTCATTTGAAATTGCATAAATGCAGCTTTTTTGCCCCGCACATAGGGGCTGGCCCCAGGTTTTTTGCGCAAATTTGCTCGTAATCAGCTAAAATACTGAGTTATATCAAAACACTGTATTTATTGATCTGCCTGCTAATTAATAATCGCTAATATGAAAAAATTGTTTGCACTCCTCGCTATGGTGAGCCTCGCTCAAGCTGCTACTGCAGCAGATCCGGTTGGTAATCCTAAAGATGCCGCTGAAAAGAAAATCGCAATGTGCATCGGTTGCCATGCTATTCCTGGCTACAAAGCGACTTTCCCTGAGGTCTATCAGGTGCCGATGATTGGCGGTCAATCTGAAAAATACATAGAAAAGGCTTTGAAAGCTTATCAAAAAGGTGACCGCAAGCATCCATCCATGCGTGGCATTGCCGGCAGCCTGTCTGATCAGGATATTGCGGATTTGGCAGCATATTACTCTCAACAAAAATAAGAATAGGATAGGATTATGAAGAAAACTCTGTTGATGGCAACTTTGTTGTCTACTCTGTCTTTCGCTGCATATGCGGGTGGTGATATTCAAGCGGGTAAGGAAGCTGCAGCAAAGTTTAATTGCGCGTCTTGCCATGGTGAGAATTACAGTAACCCGAAAGAGCCAGCCTATCCAAAGCTTGCAGGCCAGCATGCCGATTACCTGGCTCAAGCTCTGCGTGCTTACCAACGTGGTGGCGATGCTGCGAACGGTCGTTCTGATCCAACCATGGCGACTCAAGCCAAGGCTTTATCAAACAAGGATATACAAAATATCGCAGCTTACTTGCATAGTTTGCCAAGTAATTTGGTATTGAAAAAATAAGTTTTGCCTGATGATGAAAAAGCCACGAATTATCGTGGCTTTTTTTGTATCTTCTGTTTCGCATGAGGGATTTTTTAAGTAATCGTTATTTGTATTTCCCTGGGCGAAAAAAAACCGACCTGAAGGTCGGTTTTTCTTAAGTAATTAAAAATTACTTGGAAGCAGATGCGGAAGCTGCTGCTGGAGCGGAAGCTGCTGCAGATGCTGCAGGAGCTGCGCCAGATGCTGCTGCTGCGTCAGATGCTGCTGCTGGAGCTGGAGCAGCTGCTGGAGCTTCTGCTGGAGCAGATGCTGGAGCTGGTGCTGTTGCAGATGCTGCTGGAGCGGATGCTTCAGGAGCTTTTTTCTCGCCGCAAGCAGCCAGAGTCAATGCCAACAGGGAAACGAGCAAGAGTGATTTTTTCATGTTTGTACTTTCAATAAATAGATCAAAAAAGAAGATCAAAACTTTGCGATGAATAATTACCGGTAATTATCGCTCTATAGGTTAATTCGCGAGCTTCTCGCCAAAACGACATTCGGCCCCTACGAAAGTTTCCTAACCCGGAATTATAATGATTTTTCCATTAATGGAATAGGCATAGATGCATTTTTGCACTCAAATCAGCCATTATTTCTAGACAAGACGCTATTTTTAGTGGGAAATTTCAGGTTTTCCATGAAAATAGCCTACTTGCAGGAAGAAAATTTCCTTTCATATTTTAAAATAATGGCGCGTTGCAGCATTTGTCAGCGTAATTCAAGCCAGCCATCTTCATACCAGAGGCAGAATGTTTCTACCGCATCTGCGGAAACGTGTGCCAGGTCCACACCATCCAGTTCTCTTTGATTTGCCAATTTGCTCAAGCAAATCTTGTCTTCTTTGCCAACAGCAAATGATTCGCCGTTAATGAACACATGTTTTCCTTTGTATAACATCAGTGATTTACGTGATAGTTTTACACCATTTTTCAGCGCAGTCTGATGGAAACGTTTAGGTGCCAGAGGCTTTTCCGGGCCATTAAAAAATACGCTGGGCTTGGGTTCTGTCAGGTGTTCACCCAGGAAAATGAGCACGTCATCGTCGGTAAATTGAATCTTGGCAATCTCTTCAGCAACCTGTTCCAGCATCTCATTACTGATTTCTGCGGGTTTGGTACTGACTTTCAAGTCAGGGTCGGCATATCGGCCTGGCAAATCTATCGAGTCTGACATGAAATGCAGGAAGGACTCGCCCAGCTCCTGATATGAAGGTGCACGGAAGCCTATGGAATAGGTCATGCATTCACCTACAGCGATACCGTCATGCGCATACTTTGGAGGTAGATACAGCATGTCGCCCGGTTCAAGCACAAACTCCTGTTCAGCCTTGAAGTTGCGCAATATCTTGAGGGGCATGCCATCAATCAGCGTTAAATCTTTTTGCGCACCTATACGCCATTTGCGCTGGCCATGTGCTTGTAGCAGGAATACATCATAAGAATCAAAATGAGGTCCAACACCGCCGCCATCTGCCGCGAAGCTGATCATCAGGTCGTCGAGGCGGCTGTCAGGGATGAAGCGGAATTGTCTGAGCAGTGCATCGGCCTTGTCATCATGTAGATTAACGCCTTGTACCAGCAGCGTCCAGTCTTTCTTTTCCTTGACTGGCAGGCTGGCTTGCGGGCCGGACTTCATTTCCCAGTGTTTGTTGAAGAAGCTGATGAGTCTGGATTCAACATCTTCACGGCCAGCCATGTCAAACAGATCAGTTTTAGGGATCAGGGGTTGAAAAACAGGAATAGCCTGGCGTATCAACAAGGGCTTCTTATGCCAGTATTCGCTGAGAAACTCTTCTGCTGTAATGCCGCCCAGCAGGGGCAGGGGAGTGGTATTTTTTTTCATGCCCGCATTATAGGCCGAGGCAAACGACTCGACTAGACGGGTATAATCTCAGGGCAAATAAATTTTTAAGGAATTGCTATGAAGATAGGCAAAAATTCAGTTGTTACTGCAGTCTATACCTTGAAAGACGCACAAGACAATCTGATAGAAGAAGGTCAGGAGCCTATGGTTTACCTGCATGGCGGGTACGACAATGTGTTTCCCAAGATAGAGGAGGCCCTGGAAGGCAAGGAAAAGGGTTTTAGCACTATTATCCAGCTGAACCCCGAAGACGCTTTCGGTGACTATGACGCAGCTTTGGTGAAAGTGGAGCCACGCGAGCGTTTCCCATCACCGCTGGAAGTTGGCATGCAGTTTGAAGGTATGCCCGAAGAGGCAGAAGATGCGGAAGACGATGACAATGCCCATATCTTTACTGTCACTGACATTGCGGATGACAAAGTCGTGCTGGATGGCAACCATCCTCTGGCAGGCATCGCCTTGCGCTTTAGCCTGACGGTGGAAGACGTACGTGCCGCTTCCGATGAAGAAGTTGCTCATGGCCATGTGCATGGTGCCCACGGACATCATCACGACGAAGATGACGAGGACGATGAGGGCATGGGCGATGAATATCGCAGCCATCCTTTGCATTAAACTTGTATAAAAAAATGCCGCTGAATGATTTCAGCGGCATTTTTTCTTTCGGGGGCTTACCCTGATCAGGCCTTGTTTGCCAGATTCTTTAATTCATACAAGGCAGCCAGAGCTTCCCTTGGTGTCATGCTGTCTGGGTCCATGGTGTCAAGGGTATCCAATAGTTCAGTATTGACTGGAATTTGCTCCACGACTTCCGTTTCTGGTACCGAAGCTGCTGAAGAAAACAGATCAAACTGTGGCGTTGATTGCAGTGACTGTGCCTCCAGATCAGCCAGATGCTTGCGCGCGGAGCGTATAACTGCCTGAGGTATGCCCGCCAGTTGCGCCACCTGCAAACCATAGCTTTGTGAGGCAGGGCCAGCTTGTACTGCATGCAGGAAAACGATGTTTTCCTTATGCTCAACTGCCGATAAATGCACGTTTTCTGCAGATGGGTGCACCTCGGGCAATTGTGTCAGTTCAAAATAATGGGTAGCAAACAGGGTATAGCTCTTGGATACCTGTATCAGATGCTTGGCAATCGCCCAGGCTAAAGCCAGACCGTCAAATGTAGATGTGCCGCGACCCACTTCATCCATCAATACCAGTGAATGGTCAGTTGCCCCATTCAGGATGGCTGCCGACTCCGTCATTTCCACCATGAAGGTGGAGCGGCCACCCGCCAGGTCATCCGCTGCACCTATACGTGTGAAAATACGGTCTATCGGGCCTATCGTCACTTCAGAGGCCGGTACATAACTGCCTACATAAGCGAGCAGGGTGATCAGTGCTACCTGGCGCATGAAGGTCGATTTACCGCCCATGTTGGGGCCGGTGATCAGTAATAATTTACGCTCGGCAGAAAAATCGCAATCATTGGCAATAAAGCGCTCTATCTGATTTTCTACCACCGGATGGCGACCCTGGACGATATGCAGGGTAGGCTCATCCACCAATTGCGGCGCACACCAGCTATTCTTGGTCGCGTGTTCAGCCAGGCTGACCAGGGTATCGAGTTGTGCAATTGCATTTGCTACTCTTTGTAGCAGGGGCACTTGTGGCAGTAATTCTTGCAGCAGGCGTTCATATAGCATTTTTTCTCGTACCAGCGCACGTTCCTGTGCTGACAAGGCTTTGTCTTCAAAGGCCTTCAATTCTGGCGTGATATAGCGCTCGGCATTTTTGAGAGTCTGGCGACGACGGTAATTGTCCGGCACTTTATCGCTTTGCCCATTCGTGACTTCAATATAAAAACCATGTACGCGATTGTATTCAACACGCAGATTGGCAATGCCAGTGCGTTCACGTTCGGACGCTTCCAGTTCTATCAGGAATTGACCCGCATTTTCTGACAGCGCACGCAATTCATCGAGCTCAGCATCAAAGCCAGTCGCAATCACGCCGCCATCGCGCACCATGGTAGCTGGTTGCAGCATGAGGCCGCGCTCCAGCAAATCCAGGCATTCAGTTGGCGTGTCCAGGTCAGACAAAACCTTGGTCAGCAGACTGGTCTGATTGTCGGCGATGCACAGACTGACATAATTGCGCAAACCGGGCAGGTTTTGCATGCCATCTCGCAGTGCAGATAAATCACGTGGGCGCGCAGATTGCAGGGCGATACGCGTAGTGATGCGCTCTATGTCCGGAATGGCTTTTAAGGTGGTTGCCAGGCCATCGGTAGAATCCGCCTGTATCAGCGCCTTGATGGCATCGTGGCGTGCCCTGGCAACTGCCTGATCGCGGCGAGCATGGTGCAGCCAATGACGCAGCAGGCGTGAGCCCATGGCAGTGCGGCAATGGTCAAGCAAAGAAAACAAGGTGGGGGATTCTTGCCCACGCAGGGTTTCAGTCAATTCAAGATTGCGACGTGTGGCGGTATCCAGCCCTATGAATTCATGTTCGCTTTCGACATTGAGCGTATTGACATGCTTGAGGCCACGGCCTTGTGTGGTTTCGGCATAGCGCAGCAATGCGCCAGCGGCACCCAGAGCGGCATTCAGGTTTTCTACCCCAAAGCCTGTCAATGAAGCAGTGCCTAATTGGTCTTGCAAGGCTTTTTGCCCTTGCTTGACATCAAAGTGCCAATCAGGCAGTTCAGAAAATTTGCCTGGAAGTTGAGTATAGTGCTCATCCAGTAAAAGCGTACCGGCAGACAGCAATACTTCTGCAGGACTGATGCGCTCCAGTTCTTGCTGCAGGCGTTGCGGCAAGGATTTTTCATCCGTCGATACTTCCATTAACTTCAAAGCGCCACTAGCCAGTGACAGCCAGGCCAAGCCTATACTGACGGTTTTTCTTTGTTGCAGCATGCACAGTGACAACAATGGACGGTCAGATTTCTCTGGCAGCAAATCGGTATCGGTCAGTGTACCTGGGGTAATCACGCGCATGACTTTGCGCTCTACCGGTCCCTTGCTGGTTGCCGGATCACCTATCTGTTCGCAGATGGCGGCTGATTCACCTATCTTGACCAGCTTGGCCAGATAGGGTTCCAGTGAATGAAAGGGCACACCCGCCATCTTGATTGGTTCGCCACCAGAACTGCCGCGCTGGGTCAGCGTGATGCCCAATAGACGCGAGACTTTTTCGGCATCGCCAAAAAACAGTTCATAAAAATCGCCCATGCGATAAAACACCAGAGTTTCCGGATAGTCTGCCTTGATACGCAGATATTGGGTCATCATGGGAGTATGTTGTATTTCTTTTGCGGTCATAAGACTTTGATTTTATTCGTTTTGTTTTCTTGTTTTTGCTTGTCGAAGCGCTGGAATTTATATCCAGTCAGTCCAAATTTGGTGCGCACCATATCATAGACGATTGCCTTGGTCTACGGTTGTCCGGCTTTATTGTTGATATCAATAACTTACAGGTCGCACAATTGACAGGTAAAAGCAAAATTTGTCTGAGATATTGTTAAAATGGAAAAATCTGATTGTAGCAATATCCTCCTTAATATCGAAAGGACATAGGCTGATGGCGAATGAATTTATGTATGGGCAAAGTACTGCCCTGATTGTTTTCCTGCTCCTTGCCAGCATGCTGATTGCTACCGAGCTTGCGTTTAGAAATGGCTTGCGCAAACAAACAGTGGCGAATGATGCTGCCAAGTCGCAGATCAATACTTTACAGGCTTCCATGCTGGGTTTGCTGGCCTTGTTGTTGAGTTTTGCTTTTTCTCTGGCGCTGCAAAGGTTTGATGAGCGCAATCAATCTGTAGTGAGTGAAGCAAATGCGATTGGCACCACCTATTTGCGTACCCAGTTGTTACCCGTCAGCATACGCGAGCAGGCGCAGACCATGCTGATGCAGTATATAGACATACGAGTAGAAGAAGGTCAGGTTAGTCTGGCAGACGTAGAAAAGCGTGATCTTCTGGTGAAAAAATCCAATCACATCACCGATCAATTGTGGGCGCTAGCCATGAAATCGGTAGAGCTGGATAAGAATGCCGTGACCACCGGCATGTTCATACAGTCTCTGAATGACACTATTGATGCCTTTGGGAAGAGAGACGCAGGCTTGCAGAGGCATGTGCCTGAGACAGTTGTTTTGCTTTTATTGATCACCATCATCATGACAGCCGCGACGATAGGTTATGCCTCTGGCCTGACTGGGCAAAGGGCTGTCTTTGCGACCCTGGCATTGCAAATACTGATTGGTATGGCGGTATTCTTGACGATAGACTTGGATCGTCCTCGGCGAGGGTTTATACAGGTAAGCCAGACGAGTATGCTGAGTTTGCAGCAGGCGATTCATGCAACGAATAAATGAATATCCATAAAACACAAAGGACCTGAATGGCCCTTTGTGTTTTTAATCCAATTTAACGCTGATGTTAACCGTTGCCACGGCTACCAGACCTGCGCGGCGCGGATTGTTTTACGGCTGGCCTTGGACCTGCCGGACGAGGCTTGGCAGCCTGCGGTGCAGCGGCTTTGCCTGGTGTACGGGCTTGCTGTCCTCTACCGTCACCGGCAGGGCGTTGACCACGGCCTGATGGCTGGCCTCGGCCGCCGCCACCACGATGATCAAAGCTGCGCAACTGTATAGGTTCAGCCTTGGCATGCGGGTCAGGGATGAAGCCATCAATGATTTCTTGCGGTATCTGACGCTTGATGAGTTTTTCTATATCAGCCAGCAATTTGAATTCATCAACGCAGACCAGGGAAACTGCTTCACCAGTAGCGCCAGCGCGGCCAGTGCGGCCTATGCGATGCACATAATCTTCTGGCACATTTGGCAAATCATAATTGACGACGTGAGGCAACTGGTCAATGTCGATACCACGGGCAGCGATGTCTGTCGCGACCAGTACGGTCAGACTGCCATCCTTGAATTCGGCCAAAGCCTTGGTGCGCGCGGACTGACTCTTGTTGCCGTGGATAGCCATGGCGGCAATGCCGTCTTTGCCCAATTGCTCAACCAGTTTGTTGGCACCATGCTTGGTACGGGTAAATACCAGCACTTGTGACCATTGGTGAGTCTTGATCAGATGAGCGAGCAATGGATGTTTTTTGTCACGGTCAACCGGATGTACTTTTTGCGCAATGATTTCGACAGTGGAATTGCGGCGTGCCACTTCTATCATCGCCGGGTTGTCCAGCAGGCGGTCGGCCAGGGCCTTGATGTCGTCGGAGAAGGTGGCAGAGAACAGCAAATTCTGGCGTTTGGCAGGCAAGATCGCCAGCACTTTTTTGATGTCATGGATAAAGCCCATGTCCAGCATGCGGTCAGCTTCATCCAATACCAGGATCTCGATATTGCGCAGGTCTATCGTGCCTTGCTGATGATGATCAAGCAGGCGGCCAGGTGTCGCCACAAGAATATCTACACCTTGCTTCAATAATTTGATTTGCGGATTGATGCCAACGCCACCAAAAATCACACCAGAATTCAGTGGTACATATTTGCCGTAAGTATTGACGCTTTCTTCTACCTGGGCGGCCAGTTCGCGTGTTGGTGTCAGTACCAGGGCGCGAATGGGGCGTCTGCTGGTTTTATCTTTTGGTGCATTGGCTGAAGTGGACAGCCGTTGCAGAATAGGCAGGGTGAAGCCAGCGGTTTTGCCTGTGCCGGTTTGTGCCCCAGCCAGCAGATCGCCGCCTTTGATGACGGCAGGAATTGCTTGCTGCTGTATCGGGGTTGGAGAGGTGTAGCCTTGTTCGCTTACTGCGCGGACAATGTTCTCGGATAAGCCGAGTTCGTTGAATGATGCCATGTGGTTTTACTGTGTTTCTTTATGACCGGACTGATTTTTACCAGTCCAGAGAGAGGGGCGTCCCGGTCACGTAACCGGGACGTGAGAAATTACTTTTTAGCGGAAAACGGTTGCAACGCATTGACCATCTGAGCAAATACTTTAGGTGTGCCTGCCAATACATCACCTTTATGCAGATAGTCGGAATCGCCGGAGAAATTGCCAACGATGCCACCAGCTTCAGTGATAACGAGCGAGCCAGCAGCGATATCCCATGGTGCCAGGCCCTTTTCAAAGAAGCCATCAAGGCGACCAGTGGCTACGTAAGCCAGATCAAGCGCGGCAGAGCCTGGTCTTCTCAGGCCCTGACATTTGGTGGTCATGACTTTGAACATAGCCAGGTATTCATCCAGGCCAGACAAGTCGCGGGATGGAAAGCCCGTGCCTATCAATGCATCAGCCAGTTTGTCGCAACGGGTAACACGGATACGCTTGTCGTTCAGAAAAGCACCTGCGCCTTTGCTGGCTGTGAACATTTCATTGCGGGTAGGGTCGTAAATGACAGCTTGTGTAATCACGCCGCGTTGTTGCAGGGCGATGGAAACGCAATATTGTGGGAAGCCGTGGATAAAGTTGGTCGTGCCATCCAGTGGATCAATGATCCAGACATTATCATTTTCGTCGTGCAAGTTAGCGGAAGCACCTGATTCTTCAGCCAGAATGGCATGGTCAGGATAGGCAGAAGTCAATACTTCAATGATGGCCGCTTCGGCAGCGTGATCGACTTCGGTCACGAAATCATTGAATTGTTTCTCTGTGACCTGGACGCGATCAAGGTCAAAAGATGCGCGATTGATAATAGTCGCGCCACGACGAGCAGCTTTTACTGCCGTATTCAGCATTGGGTGCATAAGGTTTCCGATAAAATGACAGCATGCAAACGACTATCCCCTGAAAAGGATGTCGCTACGATGCTAGACAAAAATGATAAAGAGCGTGCGTAATTCTTGTCCGACTGCCATCCGTCTGCTTGATAATATGCACAACCAAGACGCACAACCGAATAAAAAATTAACGCGTGATACCTCTATTTTAAATGAACTTGCCCAAAACCGACACATCTCTTTTTCAGCGCCTGCGCTTTATCCTGGTTGAAACCAGCCATCCGGGCAATATAGGCTCAGCCGCCCGGGCTATTAAAACCATGGGTTTTAATGAGCTAATCCTGGTAAAACCACGTTTTGCAGATGCCCTGCAAAACCCTGAAGCGATAGCTCTTGCCAGTGGCGCGCAAGACGTACTCGACAATGCCCGTATCGTTGATCATATTGATGAAGCACTGCAGGGGTGTGAATATGTGGCAGCTGTCAGCGCCAGATTGCGGGAGTTTTCGCCTCCAATTCTCAACCCCAGAGTATTTGCAGAAACCATGGCGCAAAGCCAGCATGCCAAAATTGGACTGATTTTTGGCAATGAACGGTTTGGCCTGCCGAATGACATTGTCATGAACTGCCATGCCTTGATCAATATCCCTGCCAATCCGGCCTATTCCTCACTGAATCTGGCACAGGCCATACAACTCTTGTCTTATGAGTGCCGCATGGCGACTGATACTGGCGTGCCAATCGCCGGGAATGTTGGTTTTCAGGGGCAATTGGCGGCAGTGGATGAAATAGATGGCATGTATAAGCATCTGGAGCAGGCGCTTGTCGCAATTGAATTTTTGCATCCCGATAATCCTAAAAAGCTGATGCCCCGATTGAAACGCATGCTGTCCCGCACACAATTGGAGGTGGAGGAAGTCAACATCTTGCGGGGTATTGCAAGAAAAATACTGGATGTCAGAAAAAAATAGACCTTGCCTGGGCGTTGCCTGAAGGAGAATAAGTTTTCTGTTCTAATAGGAATAAATAAAGGGATAGGCAATTTGATATTTTGTGTCTTTTTAGCAAATCAGACTGCATACGAAGGCTAGGCTTTCGTATGATAATAATGCGTAGTTTTCCTTCAAATGTATCGAAAATACATTAAGAATTTGCTCTATGCTGAATGAAACAGCGATGCGCGAATGTTGTTGCAATTGATAAATATGTTGAAATCAACAAACATTCTCACCATTGTTTGCGTTTTACATTTGGTAACGCCTTCAAGGATTGTTATAAAGCCAGTAAGATTGCAGTTAATATACATTCAGGAATAACAATTGATTTTCTGAGGTAAACACTTTCTTTCTGAGGTCATTATTATTTTTGTTCCATTCCGCCGATCTGCGCTATACCTGCTTTGCCTTGGTGCCTTGGCATCTGGAGCAGCAGGGAATGCTTATGCTCTGGGATTTAGTAATTTAACGGTCCAGTCAGCATTGGGACAGCAATTGCGGGCTCAGTTGGAACTGACTGGGAATGATGCAGCAGAAATTGATCAAACCTGCTTCAAGGCCAAAGTAGACAGCCCGGATGGCTATGCTTTGGCACCGGTGAATGTCACGCTGGTTCAAAAGGGAAATGCACGTTATCTGACGCTGGTGACCAGAAGTACCATACTTGAGCCAGCAGTCAAGATAGTGGTGAACATGGGTTGCGAAATTCAATTGCACCGGGAATTTCTGATCTTGTTGGACCCTCCATTGTCGGCACCTGTCTTGCCAGCACCTGCAAGTAATCCGGCCAGAGCCACAACAAGGCCTGTACTGACTACAAATGAGAGTAAAGAGCTCGCGAGAGGCGAACAGTTGCCTCAGGTGAAAATCAAGCCTCGTGTCAGGGCAGAGAAACCAGTTGCTGAATTGACTGAAGTTGTTGGTGTGCCTGGTAATGCGTCGGTAACAAAAAAAAAGTCATCCAAATCAACAGGGAATAAAGCCAACGCTGACAAGCAGGTTGATCAGCCCCGCGATACGCTGAAACTGTCTGATGATTTGCCTATTTTGACGCAAGGCTTGCGCCTGAGTGATCAGTTATCTACCAGCACCCCACAATCCAACATTGAAGAATTGCGCGCAGCGCAGGCGCAGCTTGCTGCAATGTTGCGCGATGAAAAACCCGGACAGGTTTCTGCTGATAAGCTTAAGAATGAGCAGCAAAAAATTCTGAGTTTGCAGCAAGAGGCGCAGCAACTCAAGCGCCAGAGTCAACTGGATAAGGCGGCATTGGAAGAAGCCCGTGAAAACAGTTTTTCAAATAACTGGGTGGTGGGCTTAAGCGTATTTATTGCTGCCGGATTGGCGATCATCGCCTTGCTCTTGCTATACGTCAGCCGTATTCGCAAAAGGTTGCATGAAAGCTGGTGGCAGCAAAAAGAGCCTGCGTCTGAACCTGAGGCCAAAAAGAATATAGAAGAAATCGTCGATAGCATACAGGCCTCTTATGGACCGACGACAACCAGTTCCCTGTATCAGGTTCATGATGATAAAGACGAGTCTGGCAATAGTCGTCCAGTGACAAAACCCGTCAGAAAAATGGCAGCAGATGCTGGTCTTGGTAAGCTCGATACACCCTCGATATTCAGCAAGGCTTATGTTCCTACGCTGGAGGACAGTAATAGCAGCACCTTCAATTTCTTTTCTACCAAAGGGCAATCGGTCAAGGTAGAAGAAATTTCTGACGTGACGCAAGAGGCAGAATTCTGGATTTCCGTCAATGACCCGCAAAGGGCAATTGAAATTCTTGAGCCGCTGGCTGATGTTGAACAACCTGAATCGCCAGTACCCTGGTTGTATCTGATTGACTTGTACAGAGTCACTGCCAACAAAGAAAAATACGATACTTTAAGAGACAGGTTCATTGTATTTTTTAATGCAAATGTTCCTGAATTTGAAGTCGATCCAGCGACCTTGCCCAGCAGGCACCTGGACGATTTTGAGCATCTGATGAACCGCATATGCAATATGTGGAACTCGAACGATATTTTGCCTTTCCTTGAAAGCCTCCTGGTAGATGACAGGGACGGGAAACGCATGGGTTTTGAACTGCCAGTTTACCGGGATATCCTGTTATTGATCTCGGTGGCGAATGAGCTTGAGAAACTGGGCTCTTTTGGTGCTGCAGAAAGAAATCGTGCATGGGCAAATGTGCCAGGTTTGCCCCCGGATGAAATTGCCGACTCGGAAAAAGAAGCGGAAGCGGACTCGAACGTGATCGATTTTGAGATGATAGATTTTCCCAAAGAAAAATAATAAGCAGAAAATCTGGATTTGCCGAAGCGCAGACAGCCAACTTTATTGATTTGAGTGTAAGCTTTTGCTGTATCAATAAAAAATGGATGGAGATATATGATCAAGCTTTGCGGTTTTGCCGTCAGTAATTATTACAATAAAGTCAAATTGGCACTCTTGGAAAAAGCAATTCCCTTTGAAGAAGAGCTAGTCTGGACTGGCAAGTCACCTGAATTATTACAACACTCACCTTTGGGTAAAATTCCCTATATAGAAACTGAACATGGTTCGCTTTGCGAATCGCAGGTGATCGTTGAATATCTGGAAAATCGTTTTCCTGAGCATCCCTTGATGCCTGCGGATCCATTTGCAGCTGCTAAATTGCGTGAATTGATTACTTTTATTGAGCTGCACATGGAATTGCCTGCGCGCGAGTTGTATGCAGAAGCCTTTTTCGGTGGCAAGGTTGCAGATGAAGTCAAGGCAAAAATAGAGAAACAGCTTAACCGTAATATTCCTGCATTTGCTACCCTTGCAAAGTTTGACCCCTTTGTCGGCGGCAAAGAATTCACACTGGCAGATTGCGCTGCTGTCGTGCATTTCCCCTTGGTGTCGATGGCGACCAAGATCATTTATGGCAGGGATTTTTTGGCAGACTTGCCGACACGTGAATATGTGAAGCATATTTCAGAGCGTCCGGCCATGCAAAAAATCAATGCTGACCGCAAGGCAAACCAGGAGTTGATGGCTAATCGCAGTAAATAAGTAAGAAAACGGCGCTACAGAGTTTATTTGTAGCGCCATTTGATCAAATTTATACTGCCCTGCGCATTTTTTGTACGGTATAGGTTTTGGCTTGCGCAGGCGGTTCTACCAGTTTGACTATCGCGAAGGTGCAATTGTCCCCGCGGCCACTTGCCCTGTCCCTGGCTTTCCTGATCAAAAATTCTGAGGCCTGGCGTGGGCTATTGGCAGCAACAGCGGCAGACAATTCATGATCCTCAAAATAATGCCAGAGACCATCTGAGCACAGCAAAAAGCTGTCATGCGCTTTCAAGGGCGCATGCTCACCAAAGGTGATGTAAGGTGCAGTGGTGCTAGAGCCAAGTACGTTAACCAGAATATTTGATAATCTGTGGGTTTTAGCTTCTTCAGCCGTAATTTTGCCTTCGTCCACCAATTTTTCTACATAAGAGTGGTCTTTGGTTTTTTCGGCATAGTTGGGGCCGTCAAAGCGATACAGGCGAGAATCACCAACATAGGCCCAGATAGCTTCTTGCTGTGGGGTAATGACTAACGCGATTACTGTACTATGTGGCTCTTTCTCAGATGAAACGCCAGATAATTTAATGACAGTATGTGCTTCGTTGACGATATTTTCCAAAAGGCTACGAACATTATTGCCCGGGTAAAATTCATCAAATAATTGTTTTGCTGTGCGCACGACTTGTTCGGCAGCAAGGGCTCCACCGCTCTTGCCACCCATGCCATCAGCGACCACGGCCATAACATAACCTGGTGCATGTGGTGCCGCAAAAAGTGCCGTGCGGTCTTGTTGTTCCTGCCTGTCGCCGATATGTTGTCCGGTTCCAGCTTCGATCTTATATTGGCTCATACGTCTTGGTAGATTAAACTAACGGGATAAACCCAAAAATGGTCTTTCCTTAATTAAACTTTATTTTACTGCAACCAGAAGACTATGAGCCACCCAGAACAAATACTACAACGCATTATCGAGCTCGAGGTTGAACATAGAGACCTGGATGTGGTAATCGAGACCTTGATTAAAGATCCCTCTCATGATGAATTACAACTGCGGCGTCTTAAAAAACGCAAACTGCAGTTGAAAGATCATATTACATTATTAAGAATGCAATTGACACCTGATGTCCCTGCATAATTATCCACTTTTCCTTAGCTTTATAGTTAGTTTCTGATTGCCTCATTTTGACTGAACCACTTGCCACACCGAATGCAAACGGCATTCACGATACAGAAGTAGAACATATTTTTGGCTTGACCGGACCATTAAGTGCATCGGTGAACGGTTATCGCCCGCGACAGGCGCAAACAGAGATGGCAAAGGCTATCGCCGATGCCATCGCGGGACAAAAAACTTTACTGGCTGAAGCGGGAACTGGTACTGGGAAGACCTACGCTTATCTGACCCCCGCGTTATTATGGGGCGGCAAGGTCATAGTCTCTACAGGGACTAAAAACTTGCAGGATCAGTTGTTTTTGCGCGATATCCCCACCATACGTAAAGTATTGAAGGCACCGGTATCAATTGCCTTGCTCAAGGGCAGGGCAAATTATCTGTGTCATTACCATCTTGAGAGAACCATACAAAATGGCCGCCTGAGTTCACGAGAAGACGTTGGCTATTTGCGTGACATCAGCCGTTTCATAAAAACCACAATGACTGGTGACAAGGCAGAACTGGCACGTGTGCCAGAAAATGCCTCGGTCTGGGGCCTGGTGACTTCGACCAAGGATACCTGCATGGGCTCGGAGTGCCAGTATTATCAAGACTGCTTTGTCATGAAAGCGCGTAAAGAAGCGCAGCAGGCAGATGTCGTTGTGGTGAATCACCATTTGTTTTTTGCCGATGTGGCCTTGAAAGACACCGGCATTGCTGAACTTTTGCCTTCAGCAAATACAGTCATCTTTGATGAAGCCCATCAGTTGCCAGAAACTGCCACCCTGTTTTTTGGGGAGACGGTATCGACCTCGCAAGTGCTGGAGCTTTGCCGTGATGTGCTGGCCGAAGGTTTATCGCATGCACGTGATGGCGCAGAGTGGGCCAAGCTGGTGGCGCCGGTTGAGCGTGCCGCACGCGATTTGCGCCTGGCCTTCCCGCAAGACATAGTGCGCTATTCCCTGGACCAGATTGCGCCTTCCAGCCCCTTTTTTGAGGCGCTGGAGACCTTGAAATCCAGTATGAGCGACATGATTGCCGTGCTGGAGAAACAGGCAGAACGTGCCGAAACTTTAGAGCAATGCCGCGCACGTTCGATTTTGCTGGCCGAGCAATATGAAAAATGGAACGCCGCCGATGACGGTAAATCCGGTGATTACGTGTTGTGGGTAGAGGCGTTTTCCACCTCTCTGCAATTGCATCGCACGCCTTTGTCGATAGCTCCTATTTTTAACAAACAACGCGAAGGCGTACCACGCGCCTGGATATTCACTTCCGCCACCATGGCGGTAAAGAATGACTTTAGTCACTATGTGTCGCAAATGGGCCTGTGGGATCAGCCAGCCCGTACCTGGCCCAGTCCTTTTAACTATCAGGAGCAGGGCTTCCTGTATGTGCCAAACGGCATGCCGCAACCCAACTCTTATGAATACATGGATGCTGTGATTGACGCAGCCTTGCCCGTCATAGAAGCGGCTGGCGGCAAGACATTTTTGCTGTGCACGACTTTGAAGGCAGTGAAACATAGTGCCGAACGCTTGCGCGATGAATTCCAGAAGCGCGGCCTGAACTTCCCTCTATTTGTTCATGGTGACGCAGGCAGAACAGAGTTATTGGATCGCTTCCGTGCAGCTGGCAATGGCGTGCTCATCGGCAGTCAAAGTTTTTGGGAAGGTGTAGACGTTCGTGGCGATGCCTTGTCCCTGGTCATTATCGATAAACTGCCATTCGCACCCCCAGATGACCCGGTATTGTCTGCCCGCATAGCAGCGATGGAAAAAAAAGGTCTCAACGGTTTTGTTCACCATCAATTGCCGGAAGCGATTATCAATCTCAAACAGGGCGCTGGCCGCCTGATACGCGATGAGGGTGATAAAGGTGTATTGATGATTTGTGACCCGCGTCTGATCTCAAAACCCTATGGCAAGCGCATCTGGCAAAGCCTGCCCAGCTTCGCACGCACCAGGGAATTGGCGGATGTGCAGGCATTTTTCAAGAAGATCAAAAATCCCGAATAATTAGATTTACTCGTCAAAAGAATCTATCGTTGCAGATAAAAAAGGCAGCACTGAAAACAGTGCTGCCTTTTCCATGTTCGCTATACCTGGATTACCAGATACTTACACGCTCAGATGGTGTCAGGAACATCTTGTCACCTTCCTTGAGTTTGTAGGCATCATAAAAACCCGGCATATTGCGCAAGGTACCATTCGCACGGATTTCACCTGGAGAGTGAGGGTCAGTCTTCAAACGCGCAATCATTGCCTGGTCACGCATTTTTCCGCGCCATACCTGGGCAAAACCCATAAAGAAGCGTTGATCACCCGTCAGACCGCCAACTACTGGAGCTGGTTTGCCACCAAGTGACAGTTTGTACGCCTTATAGGCAATGGCCAGGCCGGAGTTGTCGGCAATATTTTCGCCCAATGTCAACTCACCATTCACGTTATAGCCAGGGATGGGGCTGAATGCGCTGTATTGCTTGACCAGCACGGCAGTCTTGGCAGCAAACTTGGCGTGATCTTCTTTCGTCCACCAGTCACGCAGATTGCCCACGCCGTCATATTGTGCACCCTGGTCATCAAAACCATGGCTGATCTCGTGACCGATAACGGCACCTATGCCACCGTAGTTGACTGCATCATCTGCTTTGGCATTGAAGAATGGTGGTTGCAGTATCGCTGCCGGGAAGACGATTTCATTGAGTTCTGGATTGTAGTAAGCGTTGACGGTTTGTGGCGTCATACCCCATTCATCACGGTCTACCGGCTTGCCCAGTTTGTTCAGTTCAAATTGTGCAGCATATAAGCGTGCATTGCGCAAATTACCAACGGCATCACCTTTGGTGATGGTCAGACCAGAGTAATCACGCCATTTGTTAGGGTAGCCAATCTTGGGCATGAAAGTCGCCAGTTTTGCCTGCGCTTCTTTCTTGGTTTCCGGGCTCATCCAGTCCAGTGTGTCTATGCTTTGCTTGTAGGCCAGCAGCAGATTGCCAACCAGTTTCTCCATTCTTGCTTTGCTTTGCGCAGGGAAGTGTTTGGCGACATACAGTTTGCCCAGGCTCTCGCCAAGAGCAGAATCAGCCAGGCGCACACCACGTTTCCAGCGTGCTTCCTGAGCTGGAACACCTAACAGGATCGTGGAATTAAAGGCAAAATTTTCATCGCTGAATTTTGTCGGGAGCTGTCCTGCGGCAGAGCGCAGGATATGCCATTTGAAATAAGTTTTCAGATTGTCGAGAGACGTATCTTGCAAAATCTTGCTCAGGCCGGTGAGGTAGCTAGGCTGGCTGACAATGATGTAATCAATTTTGCCTTTGGCACCCATTTCACTCAGGTAGGCGTTCCAGTCGTATCCTGGCGTCAGGGCGTCCAGTTTGTTGATCTCAATTTTATTGTAGGCCTTGACCGGGTCACGTAATTCAACCTTGGTCCACTGTATTTTAGCCAGTTCTGTTTCCAGGGCGAGGATGTCAGTTGCATGCTTGGCTGCGTCTTTATCGCCAGCCAGTGTCAGCATTTTCTCTATATGCGTCAGGTATTTCGCGCGGAATTCTTTCAATTTCGCGTCGTCATTGTTCAGATAATAGTCGCGATCAGGCAAACCGAGGCCTGATTGAGTGATATCGAGTACATATTTGGTAGAATCCTTATTATCCTGGTGAATCTGGAAGTCATAAGGCGCGCCTATGCTGGCACGGTTCAACCAGGCCATCAGGCCAGGGATCTGCTTTTTATCTGTCATGCCATCTACTTTGGCAAATTCAGTTTGCAATGGTTTCAAACCCAGGGAATCAATGTGCGCTGTATCCATATAACTGGCATACATGTCCGCAATTTTTTGTGCATCCGTACCTGGTTTGTTTTTTGTCTTGGCCAGGCTCTCGATAATGGAATGCAGATGCGGGATAGTCGCTTCGCGCAAATCCATGAAAGCACCGGCAGAAGACCTGTCAGAAGGGATTTCCGTATTTTTTAACCAGCTGCCATTCACGTGACGGAAAAAATCATCCTGGGCACGCACTGCAGCATCATTATGTTTGGATTCTATGCCGGACAATAAGACCGATGTTGCAGATGCTGCTTTCGCTGGTTCTGCGGCTGTCGCGAGTTGGCTGCCAACTGTACCGGCGATCATCAGCGCGATAGCGCTAAGTACTTGTGCTTTCACTTTGGGGTCTCCTGGGAGTGAAGGTGAGGTTAACAATAAGGCAGCCATCAAGGCCGCCTGGAAATTGCTGCAAAAACAAATAAAGCCCTTGCAGCAGTCCCTTAGTCTGAGTAAGACTGCGAGAGTTTAACGAAGTTCGCCATATTTAGTAAAAGTTTTAGATAATTTCTTCCACTCGGTGGCAAGCGACGAGCCGGTTGTCAAATGGGCGCAATAGGGGTATTTCTTGACGGCATCTTTCATTCGCATGCGGGCAGCGATTATTGAAGGCACATCCGGGTGGTGGGGCTAGCGGCGAGGGCAATTCGCCGTCCAGCATCATTTTTTGCTGGCGTTGCGCCGGATCTATACGCGGAGTTGATGCCAGCAAAGCCTTGGTATAAGGGTGTAACGGGCTCTGGAAAATGCTTTGCTTGTTGCCATGTTCTACGGTTTTCCCCAGGTACATGACCAGAACATCGTCGGCTATATGCTCAACTACTGACAGGTTATGTGAGATGAACAGGTAGGCGACACCATTTTGTTGTTGTAAATCCATTAATAAGTTCAAGACTTGCGCCTGGATTGATACATCCAATGCAGAGACTGGCTCATCGGCGACGATGACCTCAGGATCAAGCATGAGTGCCCGGGCAATCGCTATGCGCTGCCTTTGCCCACCTGAGAACATATGAGGATAACGCCCGTAATGTTCAGGACGTAGTCCCACTCGTGCCATCATTGCCCTTGCTTTTTCTTCTCGCTCTTTGGCTGACAGATGAGTGTTGATGATCAAGGGCTCTTCCAGCATGGCACCCACTTTTTTACGTGGGTTCAAACTGGCATAGGGGTTTTGGAATACCATTTGCACCAAAGGCCGGACTTGCTTGAGCGTGACTTTATCGGCGTGGGCAATATTTTTACCACCCATCCATAATTCGCCGCTACTGGGCGTCTCTATCATGGTGATCTGGCGGGCGAGGGTGGATTTGCCGCAGCCAGATTCACCAACCACGGCCAGGGTTTTGCCGGCAGTCAGTTCGAATGAGACACCGTCCAGCGCCTTGGCCATTGCTTTGGGTTTGAGAAAACCTTGTGAGACTGGATAATGCTTGGCCAGATTTTTTGCTTCCAGCAATACAGGTGTAGTAGTCGTATTTTGCATCATGCTGCCTGATCAATTTGTGTAGCCTGCCATCCATTGCCTGGTATACCTTGCGCATCCAGAGGGAAATGACAACGTACCTGGGCGTTCGCCTGTCCTTGCAACTGTGGCCTTTCGATTTGACAGCGCTCCGTTGCATAGCTGCAGCGTGGCGAGAGCAGGCAGCCTGTTGGTCGGTCATATAGACCAGGTACTACACCAGGTATGGTTTGCAGGCGCGTCTTGCCCAGATTATGTTCAGGCAGGGCCGCCAGCAAAGCCTGGGTGTAAGGATGTCTTGGGGTGTCGAATATTTCTGGTACGGTACCTGTTTCCAGCACCTGGCCGGCATACATCACGACAACACGCTTGGCAGTCTGGGCAACTACGGCCAGGTCATGAGTAATCAGCATCAGGGCCATGCCGCGTTCACGCTGCAATTGCAGTAATAATTCCAGCATTTGCGCTTGTACAGTAACGTCCAGCGCAGTGGTAGGTTCATCCGCGATCAGCAGGCGCGGGTTGCAGGCGATGGCGATAGCTACCATCACGCGCTGGCTCATGCCACCGGAGAGTTGGTGCGGATAAGCATTCATGCGCCTTTCCGGGTCGGGGATGTCGACTTGCTTCAATAAAGCCAGCGCCTTGGCGCGCAAGTCTTTTTCCTTGCCTCCCTGATGCAGGCGCAGGGTTTCCATCAACTGAAAAGCCACGGTATAGCAAGGGTTCAGGCTGGTCATGGGGTCCTGGAAGATCATGGCAATATCCTTGCCCAGCAATTGCCGCCTTTCCTTGTCTTTCATCTTCAGCAGGTCGCGGCCATCAAATTCCATCTGGTCTGCCCGCACACGTCCAGGGAAATCGATCAACCCCATCAAGGCCAGTGAGGTGACACTCTTGCCTGAGCCTGATTCGCCGACAATGCCAACCACTTCACCTTGTTCTATGAACAGATCAAGACCGTCAACTGCCTTGAATGGCTGAGTTTCTGAGCCAAATTCAACGCGCAAATTTTTAATATCCAATAATGGTTTCATGTTGAATCTTCGTTCAGCGTTTTAACTTGGGGTCGAGTGCATCGCGCAAGCCATCACCCATGAGGTTAAAGGCCAGTACGGAAATCAGAATCGCCAGACCAGGGAAGGTAACTACCCACCAGGCGCTTTGTATGAATTCCATGGCACTGGCCAACATTGAACCCCATTCAGGCGTAGGTGGTTGCGCGCCAAGACCCAGGAAGCCCAGAGCTGCCGCATCCAGGATCGCCGTGGAAAATCCCAGCGTAGCCTGCACAATGATGGGGGCTGCACAGTTGGGTAGCACACAATTGAACATCAGACGCAAATTGCCAGCGCCAGCGATGCGGGAGGCGTTAACGTAATCCTTGTTCAGTTCACCACTGACTGCTGCACGCGTCAACCTGGCATATGAGGGCATGAGGACAATCGCAATTGCGTACATGGCATTCATCAGGCCAGGGCCGAGTATCGCTACGACTGCGATTGCCAGAAGCAGGCTGGGCAGGGCTTGCAGGATATCCATGAAGCGTACGATGATCGTTTCCAGCATGCGTGCAAAGCGCCCGGTCCAGCTGCGGGAAAACCCCGCGATCAAACCCAGGGTGACGCCAACACTCATGGAAAGGGTAACGGATACCAGGCCTATGATCAGTGAGAGTCGGGAACCGTGAATGAGACGTGACAAAATATCGCGGCCAACCGGATCAGTACCCAGTATGAATTTACTGCTGCCGGTTGCTGTCCAGGCAGGCGGGGTTAGCGTGGACTCCCTGAATTGTTCTATCGCAGAATGCGGTGCTATCCATTCTGCAAACAGGGCACACAGGCTGAGTATACCAACCAGCACCAGGCCGATAACGGCACCGCGGTTTTGCTTGAAGTAATGCCAGAACTCAATCAGAGGGTGGGGTGGTGCCAAGTTTGCCGCTGTTGCTGCAGTACTGGCATTCACTGTACTGGCAGGTAAATTGGTATTGCTCATAATTCTGCGATCAAATCTTTTAAGTGATGAGTGAAATTACACATGGCCGCATTGTATTAATGGCGTATACGTGGATTGATCACGCCATACAACACGTCCACAATCAGGTTGACTGTGATGACGATGGTGGCAATCAGTAATATGCCACCTTGTACGGTAGGGTAATCACGCCTTTGTATCGCTTCAATCAGCCACTTGCCTATGCCTGGCCAGGAGAAAATTGTTTCAGTCAGGATGGCGCCGGCCAGCAATGTTCCCACTTGCATACCGATAACGGTGATGACAGGTATCAGCGCATTGCGCAAGGCATGCACCCAGACTACCCGCATCCATGACATACCTTTGGCACGCGCAGTACGCACATAATCTTCCTTGAGCACTTCCAACATCGCTGAACGGGTCATGCGGGCAATTACAGCCAGTGGAATAGTGCCAAGTGCAATTGCAGGCAAGATCAAATGCATGACAGCTGATTTAAAGGCACCTTCTTCGCCTGACAGCAGACTGTCAACCAGCATCAGGCCAGTCACATGGGGCAGGTCAAACAGAATATCAATACGGCCAGACACCGGCGTCCAGCCCAGGGTCACAGAAAACATCAGAATAAGCAAAAGTGCCCACCAAAAAATAGGCATGGAATAACCAGTCAGAGATGCACCCATGACAGAATAATCAAGAAAGCTATTGCGCTTCAATGCGGCCAGTATGCCCGCTGGCAGTCCCAGCACAACCGCAAAAATAATCGCACAAAGCGACAATTCCAGTGTTGCCGGGAACAAGGTGAAAAATTCTTTGCTGACCAATTCTTGCGTGATGATGGAGCGCCCCAGATCACCCTGCAAGACTTTACCCAGATAAGAAAAATACTGCTGATATAAAGGCTGATCCAATCCATACAAATGCATGAGACTGGCATAACGCTCGGCATCCATGCCGCGCTCGCCCGTCATGGCTTCGACGACATTACCAGGTATTAAGTGTATCAATGAAAAAACCAGCAGCGTGATGCCAAGGAAAGTGGGGATCACTACACCCAGGCGTCGGAGAATAAAACCCAGCATCGAAAAACCTTTTTCAAACAAAATTCATCAGGACAACAGTCAGTTTCAGATAATGTGAAAACTGCGTGTCAGATACAACGGTGGCACCAATTTGCAAATATCTTGCAAATTGGTGCCACGCGTGGGTAATGCTTATTTATCCAAATCTACTTTTTTAAAGTAATGATGAGCGGTGGAATCCATTTTGAAACCAATCACATTCTTGCGCACTGGGGTGTAACGCAAAGAGTGTGCCAACAGGAGCAAAGGTGCCTCTTCGCGCACTATTTCCTGTGCTTTTTCGTAAAGCTTGGCTCTTTCTGCTTGTTTTGGTGTCAATTTGGCTTTTTGGATCAAGTCTTCATAATCCTTATTGCACCACCTTGGAATATTACCGCCACCTTTGACTGCTTCGCATCCCAAAATTGGCTCAAAGAAATTATCCGGGTCGCCATTGTCACCTGACCAGCCAAACATCATGGAATGCTGCTCGCCAGTCTTACTGCGTTTTTTATACTCAGTCCATTCGTAGGTCGTGAGCTTGGTTTTGACTCCGACTTTGGCCCAGTCTGCCTGTATCAATTCGGCCATGCGCTTGCCGTCTGGATTGTAAGGGCGAGATACTGGCAAATACCAAAGTTCAATTTCCAGGCCGTTTGCATAACCAGCCTTGGCCAGCAATTCTTTGGCCTGCGCTACATCGTAAGGATATTCCTTGATCTTGTCGTTATACGACCACATGGTCGGCGGGATGACGTTCTTGGCGACTTGCCCTGTGCCTGCATAAACAGATTTCAATATCGACGCACGGTCAACGGCCAGATTCAAAGCCTGACGTACCAGCTTGTTATCAAAGGGTTTTTTCTCTACGTTGAAGCCGACATAACCAATATTCAAACCTTGCTGTGACAACAGTTTGATATTTGGATCGCTCTTCATCAACTCCACATCTGCCGGTTTCGGCAAAGCCATGACATGACATTCACCCGCCTTGAGTTTGGCATAACGAACCGATGCATCGGGAGTAATTGCATACACCAGATTGTCGATTTTCGGACGACCATCCCAGTAGCCATCATGTGCCTTGTAGCGGATGATGGCGTCTTTTTGGTAGGACACAAACTGGAAAGCACCTGTACCGATGATTTCTTTGTCTATCAATTCTGGTGTTCCGGCAGCCTTCATTTTCTGCGCATATTCAGCAGAATGCACTGACATGAAATCCATCGTCAGTGTGGCGAGGAAAGGAGCTTCTGGACGTTTAAGTTTAAAACGCACGGTCAGGTCATCGACTTTTTCCAGCTTGTCGACTATCTTGGCTATGCCCAGATCCTGGAAATAGGCATAGGTTTGTCCGGGTGTATTTTTATGGAAGGGATGATTTTCATCTGCCATGCGGTAAAAGCTGAACAGGATATCGTCAGCATTCAGGTCACGGCTGGACTTGAACTTGGCATTAGTATGGAACTTGACACCTTTGCGCAGTTTGAAGGTATACGTCAGGCCGTCAGCAGAAATATCCCAGGATTCTGCCAGGGCAGGGGTGATATTGGTGGTGCCGGTTTCCATTTCTACCAGGCGGTTATACATGGGCACTGAGCCTGCATCGGCTGTGGTGCCAGTGGTAAAGAATTGCGGATTGAAACCTTCTGGGCTACCTTCAGAGCAAAATACCAAAGTCTTTGCTGCCATCGCTGCGCCAGCATGCAAACCTGCAAATGCGCCAATGACAACCAAAGCGCCAGTCTTCAACAGCCAATTACCTTTTTTCATCCAGACTCTCCACAGTGAATAAGTACCAGTAAAAACGACAAAACGATTGTGCCATAGCCGACCGCACAGATTTTTGTATTGTGCAGCAATTCGATAAGATTTGTATTATTTTGTTACAAGCCCGAAGAAAATTTTGAAAATAAAACGACCAAACCTGAATGACGCTATTGTGTTGATTCACTTGCAAAGAAGATTTGCCCGATGTTGCAAATATGATGCACTGCGATGGATGGATTTTGTCTCCGTGCCGATGGAACCAAAAGATATATTTCAGTATCGAAGTTCTATATAAGTACAAGGTATAAGCAGCTACAGAAAAACAAAAAGAATCAATTTAAGAATTTAATTTAAAAATTCATGCATTCCATTATCGAAAAAATCTTCAAGCCTGATGGCACAATAGTAGAAGTTCTTGCAGAATTCCCTGCTGGAGCCGGGCCATTTCCCGTATTGATTATTGCGCCAGGTTTGCGCTATGACATGCACAGACCAGTCATTACGCAAGTTGCCAGCCATTTGTTGACGCAAGGTTTTGCTGTATTCCGGTTTAACTGGGCTTTTTATATAGCGGATCCTGTCCATGGCCAACCGGCGGATGATCTGGCTGCTGAGCTGCAAGACTTGAGATTGGTATTGAACCTGGCAAAAAATGATGCGCGTATACAGCAAGAGCAAATATCTGTTGCTGGCAAATCTTTTGGTTCCATCGTGGCCTGGCGAGTTTTTCGCGATGATGCTGCCTTGAAAAATTGCGCCTTGTTGACGCCACTATGTACGGCAGGTGAATCAGGCGGAAATGAGCTAAACCTTGTCAAAGAAAATTATCCAGGTGCTGAACTTGAGGGCAGGCCGGTTCTTATGCTTGCCGGAAATGCAGATCCCCATTGTGAGCTGGCAACGCTGCATCAATTTGCGGCAAGTACATCAGCGAAGCTCAATATCATTGAGCTGGACGG
Source organism: Undibacterium sp. FW305-107 (assembly GCF_058788535.1). NCBI lineage: Bacteria > Pseudomonadati > Pseudomonadota > Betaproteobacteria > Burkholderiales > Oxalobacteraceae > Undibacterium > Undibacterium sp. FW305-107. Next base: position 371,505 of record NZ_JBYTAV010000005.1, on the reverse strand, counting down.
TAACCATAGTCTGGAAATGCCAGATGCCGATGCGGCGACTGCGGCCAGCAAATTTGATCGTAATCTACAATTGCTGGCTGAACATATTCAAGAATTTTTGCTGGAATGAAGGATTGAGGGCAACATTAATCTATATGCTCAACCATTAACTGCACTCTGGTAACGCCATTGTATTCATTGGCATCCAGCCTGAAGGCGACATGCACATTTTCAGGCAGGCTGTCAGTGTGGCCGAACCAGATCGCGTCATAGCGCAGCTTATTTTTTTCCAGCACCAGCTTTAAATGGCGTTCTTTCAATATTCTTTGCGAAATCAGTTTAAAGTCATCGCAAAATATAGGGGGAGGAAAGCCTTGCCCCCATACCTGCGTATCGAGCAGCCGGATAAAGTCTGTCGTGTAATAGGCATCTTCCAGTGGACCATCTGTTTCTACGACACGTTCAAGCTGGTGTGCCTGTAACCAGCTTTTTCCTACAGATTCAAAAGCTTGCTGGAATGCAGGGAAGTCTTCAGCGCGTAAAGTCAGGCCCGCTGCCATCGCATGACCGCCAAATTTTTGTATCAGGCTAGGGGCGTGTTTGGATACCAGATCAAGTGCATCACGCAGATGAAAGCCAGGTATGGAACGGCCCGAGCCTTTGATCAAGCCTTCGCCACCAGGCGCAAAGGTGATGGTCGGACGGTAAAACTTGTCTTTCAGGCGCGAGGCAACAATCCCGATAACGCCTTGATGCCAACTTTCATCAAACACCGTAATGGTATTGCTGTCTTGTGGCTGGAAATCATCAAGGTGCAGCAAGGCCACATCCTGCATCTCGCGCTCTATGTCTTTGCGGTCAGCATTGATGCTATTTAATTCCTGAGCGATTTGCCAGGCGCGACCTTCGTCATCCGTAGTCAGGCATTCTATGCCCAGCGCCATATCAGCCAGGCGACCAGCAGCGTTCAGTCTTGGCCCCAGGGCAAAACCAAGATCAAAGGGACTGGCATTGCGTGGTTCACGACCAGCTACGCGGAATAAGGCTGCGATCCCGGTGCACATGCGGCCAGCGCGCATGCGTTTCAGGCCCTGCGCTACCAGGATGCGGTTATTGGCATCCAGTTTGACCACATCGGCAACCGTGCCCAGAGCGACCAGATCCAGCAAAGTATCCAGCTTGGGTTGATTTTGCTGGTCGAATACGCCGCGTTGGCGCAATTCTGCCCGTAAAGCCAGCAATACATAGAACATGACGCCGACCCCAGCCAGGTTTTTGCTGGAAAAGCCGCATTCTGGCTGATTGGGGTTGACGATCACGGCAGCATCCGGCAGATGATCGCCTGGCAAGTGATGATCGGTGACGAGCACGGCAATCCCCTGTGCATTGGCCGCTGCAACGCCATCTACACTGGCGATACCATTATCGACGGTGACGATAACGTCTGGCGATTTCTCTTTTTGCGTCAATGCGACGATTTCTGGCGTCAGGCCATAGCCATATTCAAAGCGATTCGGGACGATGTAGTCAACATTTGCCCCCAGCATGCGCAGCCCGCGCAAGCCTACTGCACAGGCAGTGGCGCCATCGCAGTCATAGTCGGCCACGATGACCAGCTTTTTATTTTGTGCGATGGCATCTGCCAAAAACTTGGCAGCCTGGTCTATATGCAAGAGCCCGGCTGGCGGCAGCATGGCATTCAATTCAGTGCTGAGTTCTTTTTCACCTGTTGCGCCGCGTGAGGCATACAGGCGAGCCAGAACAGGATGCAGGCCATTCTGGCGCAACATTTCAGATTCACGGAAAGGGCAGGGGCGTACAGTAATGCGTGTCATGAAATCGAAAATAATTGATGTAATGAGGGTTTGACCCAGAATTTGCGCAAGGACCAGGGTGTCAGATCAAAGCTGGCTATTCTGTGGGCATCGCTGAAGTTCAGTTTCAAACCGGGGACTTGTTTATCCTGCAAACCTGCCAACAAAGGAGAAAACCAGTTTTTTTCCAGCTCATGCATATTATCCAGCCATAACGCCCAGTCGTTATTGATGGCAGCTTCGCATAGGTCGCCAAGCAAAACTGGTGCATGCTGGTTCCCCGCTGGCGGCTTGGACAGGTACTGCGTGAAGTCAGTTGCCAAACTAACTTGCCTCAGGTCTGGATTCAAACTCTGTGCCCCACCTGATATCCAGACAGAATTGATGACTTTGGCACCGCGCATTTCACGCTGAGCATTGATGTCATGGGTGAACCACTGCATTTGTATTTCATTTTGCAGTTTGCGCCAGGGGCGTTCAAATTCGCCTTTAGGCATCCAGATATCAATATTATGGCCGCAAGCGGCATCTACTGTGGCTGTTTGCAGATCTACCCAGTCGTCAGCGCGCAAAAACCAGGTCTGCGCGTCACCAAATAAGAGTTGCAAGTCCAATTCTTCACAGCTTGCCTTGGCTTGTTCAAACAACGGGCGGGATTCGGCCTCACTAATATTCAGGCGTCGCTGATCTGTCAATACCAGGTGATCACGGGCAATATGAATGTGGACGGGCTGCAGAATGAACCAATGACCAGCATCAGGTGTCAGACCGCAGGCTGTCATCTTGTTCCAGGCAATGGCCGGACTATTTGCTTTTTCCTTTGGAGGAAACTGGTCAGCAAGCCAGTATTCATAACTAAGCGCGCGTGAAAAATCGTCTATCGTCTGTGTCTGGGCGCTGCCTGCGCAAGCGATTAACCTGGCTAAACCAGGGGTACGCATTTCTTTTAACAGGTCTTTGGCAAGGCTTGCTGGCGGGATCCCGAATGGGATTATCAATTCTAAATGGTTCATAGTGCTGTATTGTAGGGCAAACGTATGGCAAACTGCTGGCTGCCTTCACAACAAGTGTAAATGCAGTGAAAAATCTCTCTTTTGAATGGCTGGTTGGCTTGCGTTATACGCGTGCCGGGCGGCGTAGTGGTCGTAATGGTTTTATTTCTTTTATCTCGCTGATTTCCATGGCGGGCATAGGGCTGGGTGTGGCAGCCATGATTGTTGTTATTTCAGTCATGAATGGCTTTCAGAAAGAAGTGCGTGACCGTATGTTGTCCGTGCTGGCCCACGTTGAAGTCTTTGATGCCAGCGGTGCCTTGCCTGACTGGCGCTCGACTGCGCTGGAAGTGCAAAAAAATCCTGCGGTCACAGGGACAGCCCCCTATGTTGATGGCCAGGCCATGATCATTCGCGAAGATGTCATGCGCGGCGTCATCTTGCGCGGCATCCTGCCGGAAGAGGAGCCCAAGGTCTCGGATGTCGCCAGCAAGATCAAGTATGGCAAATGGGCTGATCTCAAGCCGGGCGAATTCAATATCGTGCTCGGTTCTGCACTGGCCAATAGTTTGCGGGTGCGCATAGGCGAAAAAATTACCCTGGCAGCACCTGAAGGACAAATGACACCGGCAGGGGTAGTGCCCCGTCTGAAAGCATTCAATGTGGTGGGGATATTTGAGGCTGGTCATTACGAATATGATTCCGGCATGGCATTCATGCATATAGAGGATGCGCAAAAATTCTTCCGCCTGAGTTCGCCTTCCGGCCTGCGTCTGCGTATAAAAGAAATGCTCAAGGCACCTCAGGTAGCGCTGGATTTGTCACGTACCCTCTCTGGTGACCTGCTGATACGCGACTGGTCACAACAGAACAAGGTGTATTTTGCTGCGGTAAAAGCAGAAAAAACCATGATGTTCATCATCCTGACACTGATCATCGCCGTGGCTGCTTTTAATCTGGTTTCTACCCTGGTCATGACAGTGACTGACAAGCAGGCCGACATCGCCATCTTGCGCACCCTGGGTGCAGCACCTTCATCCATCATGAAAATATTCGTGATACAAGGCACTATCGTCGGTTGCCTGGGTACGCTGTCTGGTGTGGGCCTGGGCTTGTTGATCTCCCTGAATATTGACGTCATCGTGCCTTTCATAGAGAGCATATTGGGTATACAGCTGCTTTCCAAAGAGGTGTATGTCATCAGCAAGTTGCCATCGGATGTACAGTTATCCGACGTATTGACTATCGGCAGCGTTGCCCTGATCCTGGCAATGCTGGCCACCATTTATCCTAGCTGGCGTGCTTCACGCGTGAAACCTGCGGAGGCATTGCGTTATGAGTGATCAAGTATTGAGTAAAGAACAGAACAAGCAAAGTAATGAGAAAGAAGCAGTTTTATCCTGCAGCAATCTGGGTAAGACATTTTCGCAAGGGCTGGAATCTGTCAATGTATTGAAAGAAATTAACCTGAGTGTTTTCAGGGGAGAACGGGTTGCCATCATTGGTGCTTCTGGTTGCGGCAAGTCTACTCTGCTGCATTTGTTGGGTGGCCTGGATACGCCCAGCAAAGGTAGCGTGACTTTGCAAGGCAAGGATTTTGCAAGCCTGAATGAAACTGCCCGTGGTACTTTGCGTAACCATGCTCTCGGTTTTGTGTATCAGTTCCATCATTTGTTGCCTGAGTTTTCAGCGCTGGATAACGTCGCCATGCCACTCATCATCCGCCGCATGGCACGGACTGAAGCACAAAAAATAGCACAAAGCATTTTGGAAAAAGTGGGGCTGGGGCATAGACTTAAGCATGTGCCCGGTGAGTTGTCCGGCGGCGAGAGGCAGCGTGTGGCTTTGGCGCGTGCGCTGGTAACCCAGCCGGCTTGTGTGCTGGCAGATGAGCCTACTGGCAATCTGGATGGCAGTACGGCACAACAGGTATTTGCCTTGATGCTGGAATTGTCGCGTACTCTGGGTACCGCTTTTGTTATTGTTACCCATGATGCAGAATTGGCCGGGCGCTGTGACCGTGTTTTTCGTTTAACTGACAGTGGCCTGCAATTACAATAGAAATGGCATGCAAAAGACAAGTAAAATGAATTGCAGGGTGCGTAGTAAAGTATCCCGCATATCTCGTTTTTCTACCAGATCAGGTGGCTGGCTAGTGCTTGGCTTGTCATCAGTATTGACTCCATCTGTATGTGTAGCAGATACAGTGGAGTTGGTATTGCAACTGGAAACTTCACTGACCAGTGACAGTAATCCATTTCGATTTTACGAGCAAACTGCCAGGCCGGATCAAGCAGATCAGCCAGAGTCTGCACCGGATAAACAGTTTCGCGACCGTGACAGCATTACTGGTACTGATATAAGAGCAGGTGCCATTCTCCCCATTTTGTCTGACCGCACCCGCCTGATTTTGACAGGTTCGCTTGGTAAACGACACTATAAAAATTATAAGAACCTTGACCACAATTTGAAGGCTGCCGACGCTACTTTCGAATGGGCTGCCGGCAACATCGTTAATGGACAGGTGACTGCTGGCAAAGAAGACAGATTATTCCAATACATTAACGGCAGCCTGACAGATAAAGATATCTCGCACCAAAAACGCGCAGCTGCCAATGTCAACTTTAAACTGACGGATGAATGGTCTGTGAATGCCAGGGTAGACAGGGCTGGCCTGAATTATGATTTGCCACTGAACCAGCTATATAATTTCGATGAGCGCGGCAGGCAATTGAGTGGGCGCTATTATGCACCGACCGGTTCCAGTGTAGAAATCGGTACGCGCTTGTCGGAAACCGGTTTCCCGGACAGGAACGAGCAGGATATTGCTGATCTGGATAAGGCCTATAAAGAGTCAGAAGTTTTTATCGATGCAGAATGGCGTTATAGCAGTAAATCGGTCACCAGCGCTCATCTTGGTGTCATCAAGCGTCAGTACGATGTGCTGACTGAGCGAAATACCAATTTATCGAATATCCTGTGGCGTGGTACTTATCATTACTCTCCTAAATTGCGTCTTGACCTGCAATTGTGGGACCGGCCTTTTACCATTGTAGACCGCACTGTCGTTTATGTACTTAGTAAAGCCATGCGCTTTGATGCGCAGTGGAAGTATTCAGACAAATCACAAATGAATTTCTCTACGCTTTTGCAAAATAGCGATAATGTACTCGTACCTCGCTTGGCAACATTGGCCGATGGCACATCGCGCAAGGAAAAACTAATGCGCATAGGCTTGGGTGGCGCCTATGAATTTGAGCGTGGTTTCCGCCTGGTACTTGATAGTTTTTATGAAAAAGTACAGCGTGAGTCTGACGGTGTGAATCTGAAACAGGCAGTGATCAAGCTGGGCCTGGAATATACCTATGAAAATTTACCGGGAAGTAATTCGCGTATGGGTTTGAAACGCTATCAACATTCCTTAAGTGCTTCGGATAGTTTGCGCTGATCATGGGGCTAACACAAAGATTAAGCCGTTTCGCTGCCAGGCACATGGCAAATCGCTGGTTGCCATTGAACAAGGGCAGGGGAGTAGTCAGTTTCAGTTTTGATGATGTGCCAGCCAGTGCCTGTCATCAGGGTGCCATGTTGCTGGAGTTGTATCAGGCACGCGGCACTTTCTATATCTGCGGCAGTTTGACCGATGGTGTCGAGCAAAATCAGCCTTGCCATAGCGTTCAAGATTTACAGCGACTGCTACAAAACGAGCATGAAATTGGTTGCCATACCTATTCTCATACAAATTGCGCCAATGCTACTTCCAGTTTTCTGTCGGAGGACTGGGAACGCAATCAGGCTTTTTTCAAACAGCATGGGATCATTAATCACGGTTTTGCCTTTCCCTTTGGCGCCTACGACCTGGGTAGTAAGCTGGCGGCTGCCAAACGATTTTCATATAACCGTATCACTGGCGGAGGTACCCAGACGGGACGAGCCGATTTGTCTGCATTGCGTGCGCAAGCCCTGTACTCTGCCAATAACAATGTCGATGAAATTGGTGCTTTAATCAAGCATACTGCCACAGTAGGTGGCTGGTTGATTTTATATACCCACGAAGTAAGTGAAACCCCCGGCCCATGGGGGGCAACACCCGCTTTGTTGGAAAACGCCTTACGGACGGCAACGCAAGAAAGCTGTCAGATATTGCCAGTTCATAAAGCAATTGATTTTTTTCTTTCCTGATCGTGTATATGGTTTTTACTCAATTCAGACTTGGGTAAGTTACAATTCTTGCGGTTTTAATCTAAATTTCAGGTAGCAGACACCATCCATGAGCCAACATAGCCAGTTTACCCTGCTGTCCCAGCGCCGCTTTGCTCCATTCTTCTGGACCCAGTTCCTTGGCGCATTCAATGACAATGTATTCAAGACAGCCCTGCTGACCATACTGACATACGACGCATTGTCCTGGACTGACATGAACGTTGGGTTGCTCAATAACTTGATCCCTGGCTTATTCATTTTACCCTTTGTGCTGTTTTCTGCGACTTCAGGGCAACTGGCCGACAAGTTTGAAAAAGGCAGCATGGCCCGCAAGGTCAAGTTGCTCGAGATTGGCATCATGCTGGTGGCCGCCGTAGGCTGGCAAACACATAATTTATGGCTCCTGATTGCTGCTGTGTGCGGCATGGGCATACATTCCACTTTGTTTGGGCCTGTCAAGTACGCGTACTTGCCTCAGCATCTGAAGACAGATGAACTGGTTGGCGGTAATGGACTGATAGAAATGGGCACCTTTGTTGGCATCTTGCTGGGTGAAATTTTGGGCGCGATGCTGGTCGTGCATAAGCCCTGGGGCACAGAACTGGTGGCTGGTGGTGCGATAGTCGTCGCCATCATGGGTTACCTGACTGCCCTGCGTATCCCAGACTCGCCAGCTCCTGCACCGGAATTGAAAATCAACTGGAACCCGGCGACAGAAACTATCAGGAATATCAGTTTCAGCAAACAAAACCGTCCGGTATTTTTATCCCTGTTGGGTAACTCCTGGTTCTGGTTCTATGGTGCCATCGTTCTTGCGCAATTCCCTTTGTATGCCAAAGATTATCTGCATGGTGATCACAGTGTCTTCGTACTCTTGCTGACGATTTTTTCTTTTGGCATTGGTGCCGGTTCTTTGTTGTGCGAAAAGCTCTCTGGTCATAAGGTGGAGATTGGTCTGGTGCCGTTTGGTGCCATAGGATTGTCCGTATTCGGTTTTGATCTGTATTTATCCAGCATCAGCTATACCAATATCGCCACCGTAAGTGCAATGGAATTTGTCAAGCAAACAGGCAGTCTGCACATTTTGTTTGACATCACGATGATAGGTATTTTTGGTGGCCTGTATATCGTTCCTCTGTTTGCTTTGATACAGACACGTTGCGACCCAAAACATTTGTCACGCACAATAGCAGGCATGAACATCCTGAATGCCTTGTTCATGGTGGTTGCCTCATTGTCCGCTGTGGCAATGCTTGACCGGGGTTTCACGATACCGCAGATCTTCATGGCGACAGCCATACTCAATGCCATCGTGGCGATTTATATCTTCAGCCTGGTGCCAGAATTCCTGATGCGCTTTATTGCCTGGCTGCTGATACATACCATCTACAAGGTCAAGACCATCAATACTGACCGTATACCAGATGAAGGTGCGGGCATACTGGTCTGTAATCACGTCAGCTATATGGATGCCATCGTCATCATGGCATCAAGCCCGAGGCCAGTACGTTTTGTCATGGATCACCGGATATTTAAAATACCTTTCCTGTCCTGGGTATTCCGTACTGCAAAAGCGATTCCTATCGCGCCGGCAAAAGAAGATCCATGGCTGATGGAAAAATCTTTTATCGATGTCGCCCAGGCTCTGCATGAAGGTGAACTCGTTTGCATTTTCCCTGAGGGTAAATTGACAGCAACAGGTGAACTGAATGAATTCAAAGGCGGCGTCATGAAGATACTGGAGCGTAGTCCTGTTCCTGTCTATCCGCTTGCTCTGCGTGGTTTATGGGGCAGTGTATTGTCGCGTGATAAAAGCAATCCTTTTGAACGCGCTTTCCGTCGCGGACCATTTTCCAAGTTGGAATTGGTGGTGGGTGATGTCATGCAGCCACAAGATGTGACGCCTCAGATTCTGCAGGAAAAGGTCAGTGAATTGCGTGGGGAATGGAAATAAATTTGGATGTCAGCTTAACCTTTAAATTGATTTAAGCTGATTCAATTAAATGAAATGAAAAAATGGCGCATCCAATATTGGATGCGCCATTTTTATTTGCTACAGTTTTACTGCATGAGCCCGATTATAAAATCTCGCTCGCGTGATCTGCCAGACGAGAACGCTCACCACGTGCCAGTGTTACATGGCCGCTGTGTGCCCAACCTTTGAACCTGTCCACGACATAAGTCAAGCCGCTGGAACCTTCAGTCAGGTAAGGCGTATCGATTTGGGCAATATTACCCAAGCAGATGATCTTGGTACCTGGGCCCGCGCGAGTTACCAAAGTTTTGACCTGCTTAGGTGTCAAGTTCTGTGCTTCGTCGATGATGAGGAATTTATTGACGAAAGTGCGGCCACGCATGAAGTTCAGGGATTTGATCTTGATCTTTGAACGTATCAAATCCTGAGTGGCAGCACGCCCCCAGTCACCGGCATCATTGTCGGACTTGTTGAGCACTTCGAGATTGTCGTCAAACGCACCCATCCAAGGCGACATTTTTTCTTCCTCTGTACCTGGCAGGAAGCCTATGTCTTCACCAACCGGCACAGTAACGCGTGTGACGATGATTTCATTATAGGTTTTGGTTTCCAGAACTTGCGCCAGACCTGCTGCCAGTGCGAGCAAGGTCTTGCCTGTGCCAGCCTGACCCAGCAGGGTAACGAAATCGCATTCCGGATCCATCAACAGATTCAATGCAAAGTTTTGCTCACGATTGCGTGAAGTGATGCCCCAGACGCTATGCTTGATATGGCCATAGTCGCGCAAGGTTTGTAGTACTGCAGTCTTGCCGTTGATTTGTCTGACCTGGCCATAGAAAGACGCTTCGCCATTCTTGGGTTCCAGGTAAACGAACTGGTTCACCAGCAGGGAAGGGATGACCGGGCCAGTAATACGATAGAAAGTCGTGCTCAGACCATTGCGGTTTTCTTGCCAGGTTTCTATGCCCTTGCCATGCTTGTTCCAGAAATCATCAGGCAATTGCACGATGCCTGAATACAAGAGATCTGAATCTTCAAGCACGTGGTCATTGAAGTAGTCTTCAGCAGGCAAGCCCATGGCGCGTGCCTTGATGCGCATATTGATGTCTTTTGACACCAGCACCACTGGGCGACCTGGCTTTTCTGTTTCCAGCGCACGAACTACACCAAGTATCTGATTATCAGCCTTGCCTTTAGGCAGACCGACTGGCAGGTCGGCACTTTGCAGCTTGGTCTGGAAGTACAGGTGGCCCTTGGCATCCTTGTTACCCAGTTTGGATAACAAGATACCTTTTTCTATATCGTGATGATCGATATCACCTACCAGGGCATCCAGAGAACGTGATACCTGGCGCGCATTGCGGGCAACTTCTGACATGCCTTTTTTATGATCATCCAGTTCTTCCAGGGTGATCATGGGCAGGTAGACATCATGCTCTTCAAAGCGGAACAAGGATGAAGGATCATGCATCAGGACATTGGTGTCGAGTACAAACAGCTTGGTAGTGCCGGATTTGTCTGCGGCACGGCTGGTACCGGACTTGACGCGGCTGTCATGGGTTTTGGCCTTGCTTGCAGCAACGGCTGGCAAAGTTTTGGCGACGACTGCGGGTGTCGTTTTTTCTGCAACAGGTTTGCTGACCACTGCCGGGACCGTGGCTACTTTCTTTCTTTGTGGTGCCGGGGCGACATCTATGGTTTTGATTTTCTCTGGCGTTGCGGATTTTATTGTTTTGGCTGGTTTGCCTTTTTCTGCCTTCGGATAATCCTTGGGTGAAAGCAGTGCTGCTGGCTTGGTCGGCATTTTTGGCAATGGCATGAAAACCTCAATCAAAAAGTGAGAGCTGAAAAGTTAAAAGCCGTTAAGGACATACCAGCATTGCTGCTGGCACTGTCTTTCACGGCTTTTATCAAGAGTAATTCTGGAGAGTTCAATTAAGTTTGGGCGCTCACAAATTCGAGTACTTCGTCTACGTGTCCTGCTACTTTAACTCCACGCCATTCTTTCACTAATTTACCATTGCCGTCAATCACAAATGTGCTGCGCTCTATGCCGCGCACCTGTTTGCCATACATGTTCTTCATTTTCATGACATTGAACAACAGACACAAGGTTTCGTCAGGGTCAGAAATTAACTCGAAAGGCAGGCCTAATTTATTTTTAAAGCCTTCGTGAGAGCGCAGGCTGTCACGGCTGATACCAAAAACCTCAGTATTAGCTTGCTGGAATTGTGGGTGCAAGTCACGGAAGGCGATACTTTCCGTGGTACAGCCCGGAGTATTGTCTTTTGGGTAAAAATAAATAATGATATTTTTACCAACATGATCACTTAATTGAAACGCTTTGTCGCCAGTCATGGCGGCGGAAAATTCTGGTACCTGGCAGTGCAGTGCGGAAGGGGTCTCAGCCACTTTCATCTCCTTGGTTAGGGGTGGAGAAATGTTGCTGACTGACTAGATCAGGGCGACCAGCTCTCCGGAACGGCCTGGCAAGCTTGCCCATGACAATGGACGTGTCGGTAAGTCACTATTCTTGATGGACGCATAGTAGTCCGCCATGGAAATACAACGATAACCTTGCTTGTGCCAGCCTGTCAGCAATTCCTCGAATATGGGGGCGAGTTTTTGTCCTTCAAGCTCTGCATGTAAGGTAAATACATGATCTTTTGGATTTGCTGTCAGTTTCAGTATATTGGCTGCGATATTTGACTCGCTAATGACATTGCCAGCGATGTCGCGTCCCAGCAACTCATCCAGCGTGGGCAGGGTAGTTGGCATCTGTATGCAGGACATGGTCGTATTGCCCACTTGCAGGCGATAAGGGCCAGCATCCGCATCGGCGAGGCTGCCATCTGCATTGAGCATGGCGCGCCCGTCAGATGCGTATTGCATGCCGAACTGGTCAAGCTGGGCAAAAGCGTGATCATTCATTTGCCAGCCAGCCGCACCATGAGTTTTTGGTGTTGCGCCAAAAATCTGCTGGAAGCGCTGGTGAGCTTGCAGCATCTGCTTGCGCGTCCAATCCAGGTCACGCACCCGCACATTATCTTGCCAGACTACGTGATCCCAGGTATGGATGCCGCATTCAAAACCGGCATCACGCACTGCCTGCATTTCGGTTGTGCAACTGCCTATATCCGGCGCTGGCAGAAATACGCCATACATCAGGGTCTTGAAGCCATAATGTTCCAGGACCGAAGTGCGCGACACTTTTTGGAAAAAGCCAGGGCGAAATGCCCTGCGCAAGGCCCAACCAGTGTGGTCCTTGCCCAAAGAAAACAGGAAAGTTGCGCCTGCATTATGTTTCTTGAGAATGCGCACCAGGTTAGGTACGCCTTCTTTAGTGCCGCGATAGGTATCGACGTCGATCTTGAGAACGATGGTAGGCATGTAGTCCAGTAATTAATCCATCAAGGCGCGTGCTTCAGCTACCTGGCTGCGGTAAGCGTCGAAAATATTGCGCATGGTGTCTGGCATGGTTGTCACTGGCTTCCAGCCCAGTTCTTCACAGGTATTGGTGATTTTCGGTACGCGATTTTGCACGTCCTGGTAGCCTTTGCCGTAGTAGGCAGCAGAAGTGGTTTCTGTCAGTTCTACTTTTTTGGCTGTTTCAGCATACTCAGGATACTCTGCAGCCAGATCCAGCATCATGTGTGCCAGTTCGCGGATGGAGAAATTATTGGTCGGGTTGCCGATGTTATAGATTTTGCCGCTGGCTACGCCGTTTTTGTTATCGATAATGCGCATCAGGGCATCGATACCATCGTCGATATAAGTGAAAGCACGTTTTTGCGCGCCGCCATCCACCAGGGAAATATTTTCACCACGGACGATATGACCAAAGAATTGCGTCACAACGCGTGAACTGCCTTCTTTAGGTGTGTGGATGTTGTCCAGGCCAGCACCGATCCAGTTGAATGGACGGAACAGGGTGAAGTTCAGGCCTTCCATGCCATAACCCCAGATCACGCGATCCATCAATTGCTTGGCGCAAGAGTAAATCCAGCGTGGTTTATTGATAGGGCCGCAGATCAGTTCAGATTCTTCAGGATCAAATTCTTCATCATGGCACATGCCATAGACTTCAGAAGTCGACGGGAATACCAGGTGCTTGCCATATTTTGCAGCGGAGCGAACGATAGGCAGGTTGGCTTCAAAATCCAGTTCAAATACGCGCAGAGGCTGTTTTACGTATGTGGAAGGTGTCGCGATCGCAACCAGAGGCAGGATGACATCGCATTTTTTTACATGGTATTCAACCCATTCTTTATTGATGGTGATGTCACCTTCAAAGAAATGCATGCGTGGGTGATTGATCATGTCGCCCAGACGCTCGGTTTGCATGTCCATGCCATACACTTCCCAGTCTGTGGTTTCCAGAATGCGCTTGGACAAATGGTGACCGATAAAACCGTTCACGCCGAGTATGAGGACTTTTTTCATAATGAATTCTTTTTAAAGTAAATGTTGATTGCCAGTTCAGATGCGCAAAGCGAGGGCTTATGCCGCTTGCTTCAATAGGGTCGCTAATTCCTGCGCCCCCATGATTTTGCCATCCATTAACAATTCAATAATATGCAATGCCCGGCCATCGCCGCACACGCCAAGGACGTTATTATCTACTACATGTAAGCCTGTCGGCAAATTTGCCGCATCAGTTTTGGATAAGCGTGCTTTTCCGATAACAAAACGATGACCAGCCTGATCGGTAAAAGCACCAGGGTAGGGGGGGGCTACTGCTCTATGCAGGTTATATACCTGTTGCGCCGTTTGTTGCCAGTTGATGCGCCCGTCTTCCGGTTTGCGTCCACCAAAATAGCTGCCGGCAGATAAATCGTTAGTCAAACGCGTGGCGGTCCCAGCTATCAAATCCGGTAACGCAGTCCACAGGCATTGCTCTGCTGCGACAGTCAATTTGCCAAATACTTCATAGGCTGTGTCGTCCGGCAAAATAGGTGCTGATACTTGGGCAAGAATATCACCTGCATCAGGCTTCAAGGCCATTTCATGCAGGGTGGCACCAGTTTCAGTCTCACCATGCAAGACTGCCCAGTTGACAGGTACACGACCACGGTATTTAGGCAGCAAAGAACCATGCAGGTTGTAAGCACCGCGCTTGGCCAGTGCTAATACATCCAGCGGCAGCATATGACGGTAATAAAAACTGAAAATGAAATCAGGCGCTATGGCTGCTACCTGTTCTTTTAGCTCAACTGATTTTGGATCATCGGGCGTGATGCAAGGTATGCCTTGCTCACGGCACAAATCGGCCACTGATTCAAACCAGATGGTTTCTGCCGGATTGTCAGTGTGACTGACGACCAGTTTGACGGCTATGCCACGAGCCAGCAAAGTCTTGATGCAACGCACACCTACACTGTGATAGGCAAAAACCACTGCTGTTGCAGGGGATGCTGATGTAGTCATCACTGCTTTCTTAATTAACTTCAGGCAAATCCGGGGTGGATTGTTCCAATATGGTTTGCACCACATAACGTGGACGACCGCGTACTTGCTGGTAAATGCGGCCCACGTATTCACCCAGTAATCCTATACCAAACAGGATCACACCCATCAGGAAGAAGGCGATAGCAAACAGAGTGAACAGACCTTCTGCTTCTGCGCCCAGTGCAAAACGGCGTATCAACAAGAGTAATACCAGGCCACCAGACAGGATCGATAGCGCCATACCCAGCATAGAGAACCATTGCAAAGGCATGATGGAAAAACCGGTCATCAAGTCAAAATTCAGACGTATCAGGCTATAAATCGAATATTTTGATTCGCCGGCAGAACGTTCTTCATGTTCAACGATGATTTCTGTTGGCTTGCGTGCAAAGGTATAAGCCAGGGCAGGGACGAAGGTATTCACTTCACTACACTGATTGATCAAATTGATCACGTTGCGACCATAGGCGCGCAGCATATTGCCTTGATCCGTGATCTTGATACGCGTGATCTTCTCGCGGAAGCGGTTCATCGCCTTGGATGCATAGGTACGCCAGGCAGAATCCTGGCGCTTGCGGCGTATGGAGCCTACGTAATCATAGCCTTCACGCATTTTATCGACGAGGGCACCGATTTCTTCTGGCGGATTTTGCAAATCGGCATCCAGGGTAACGACGATTTCACCGCGCGTGGCTTCAAAACCAGCCAGAATAGCCATGTGCTGGCCATAATTGCCATTGAACAGCACTACCCGTGTGACGTCAGGGCGCAAGCGATACTGGTCAGCCAGCAAGGCAGGCGTGTTATCGCGGCTGCCATCGTTAACAAATACAACTTCATAGCTGACACCGCGTGCCGCCAGCGTATCAAGCGCCGGATACAGGCGTTCAAACAGCTTGGCGAGGCCAGCTTCTTCGTTGTAGACGGGTATGACAACAGAGAGTTCGGGTTTCATTGGTATTGTTCTGCCGATTTCAGAGAAGGCAGGATTTTACCGCAGACACGACTCTTTCGACATCTTCTGTGTTCATGGATGGAAATAATGGCAAAGTAACAATCTGTTTACCTATGCGTTCTGCAATGGGGAACATGCCATCAGTAAAGCCGCGCTCGCGGTACATGCTGAACAAATGGATGGCACGATAGTGATAACCCAGGCCAATTTGCTGATCCAGCATTTGCTGCATGAAAGCCGCACGATTAACGCTTTCTGGCAACACCAGGTGGAACATATGCCAGTTACTGTTTTCAAAGTCGGCAACGGGCAACTCTGCACCTGTCTTTTGTTCAAACTCAGTACCAAAGCTGGTGAAATAGTGCTTTGCCAGGGCCGCGCGTTTGGTATTGAACTCTGCCAGATGTTTCATTTGCCCCAGACCTATGGCAGCGGCAATATCGGTCATATTATATTTGCCACCGAGCACATCAACATCTATACCGTCCAGCCCACTGCGCGTCACGCCTTGCAGTCTGTACTTTTCTGCCAGGCGTGCTTCTTCTGCGTTGTTCAACACCAGACAACCACCTTCGCCTGTCATGATGTTTTTATTGACCTGGAAGCTGAATGAAGCAAAGTCGCCGAAAGAGCCTATGCGCTTGCCTTTCCAGCTGGAACCTATGGCTTGTGCGGCATCTTCAATGACGCGCAAATTGCATTTGTTGGCAATTGCATACAGCTTGTCCATATCGCAAGGCAGGCCGCACATGTGCACGGGGATAATCGCCTTGGTACGTGGTGTGATCACTGCTTCAACTTTGTCTAGGTCGATATTATGTGTTTTGGGATCAATGTCAGCAAACACAGGCGTTGCGCCAGTTTCTATAATGACATTGGCGGTTGCTACCCATGAATTTGGTGTGGTGATGACTTCATCGCCTGCGCCTATGCCAGCAATGCGCAGGGCAATTTCCATGGTGCAGGTGCCAGAATTGAAAGTGCGCACAGGACGTCCACCAAAATATTCAGACAATTGTGCTTCTAAAGCTTGCACTTTGGGGCCACTGGTCAGCCAGCCAGAACGCAAGACTTCTGTGACGGCAGCGATGGTCTCTTCATCGATAGTTGGTTTGGTGAATGGCAGGAATTTGGATGTGTCACTCATGGTGAACCTTTCAATAAAACAAAGCTATTCTTATGGAATATAAGGTGTGTGCCAATGAACCAATTCAGCTTTTAACTAACAAGGCCACACCAATGATGATGACGCCAATTGCCAGCATCCTTTGCATGGACATGACTTCACCCAGGAAATACCAGGCACCGATGGCATTGACGATATAGCCTAATGATAGCAACGGGTAAGCAATACTGACATCAACACGTGACAAACCTATGATCCAGACGACGACAGAGATGACGTAGCAAGTCAGGCCGCCGATGATGGGTAACTGTGTTGCCAGTTGCAAGCCCGTTGAAAACCAGTTCTCTGCAGTCAGATGAATCGCGCCAACTGCATTGGTACCTTTCTTGAGCAAAAGCTGGGCAACAGCATTGAGCATAATGCCTGTGAAGATAAAGCCAAAGGTATTGATATTCATAATTGTTTATTTGTTTTTATTAACCAGATTGGCGACGATGACGCGGCGCGGATCCTTGGCGATTATTCGCATGGGGAAGTCGGTTTTTTTCAAGTCTTCATAAATATCATTGCGCAGGATGGCAACTGCAGCTTCGCCCTTGTCCTGATGCGTCTGCCATTTTTTGATGAAATCTTCGCGCTCGGGTATCCACAATTCTGGTTGTTGCTTAAGGCCAAACTGCATTTCATCAGGGAACTCAACCAGCGTCACAATCCGTTCCAGATAAAACGGTAATGCCTGTTCATAGCGGCCAACTGCATAGAATGGAGTTGTTGGTGAGATCAATTCCGCCTTGATTGCTGGTATGTATTCGCTGCCCGCGATATATTTGCCCCAAGGGTTATGTCCCAAAAAGGCAATTTGCCCAACCAGATAACCACTGGTAGCCAGACAAATGATGGCCCAGTCTTTTCCAATATTCCCTTTGCGTGCCAGCAACCAGGTGAGCAGTCCTCCAGTTATCGCCAGCGCAATAACACCAATTATCCATGGCGCATAAGCGGTTGCTAATGCGTGATCGAATGTATCTGCAGTATCCAGTTTTCTCAGATAGATTGTCAGGCCAACTGCGCCAGCTATGCCGACTACAGTAAACAAGATGCCGGCCATTTTTACCGGGCGGCTATCCGTTTGTTCCAGATGGCAGGCAATCAAGAGTGCCAATGCCGGAAATATAGGCAGGATATAGCCTGGTAATTTGGAGCCTGAAATGCTGAAAAAGAAAAACAGGAAAGCAGCCCAGATAAACAACATCTTCTTGGGTTGAAAGCCTGGGGTTTTATCTCTTACGCCGGACCAGAGTCCTTGCAACAAGACACCGATCCACGGCACGACCCCTATGATAAGCAAGGGAATAAAGTAATGCCAAGGGCCGCCGCGTTTGTGTACATCACTTGTAAATCTGTCCCAGTGCTCATGAATAAAAAAGAAATGCGGATGTTCTGGGTTTTTTATCGCTATCAAAATAAACCACGGTGCTGTGATAGCAAAAAACAGGATCAGGCCCTTGCCCATGTGCAGGCGTTTCCATAAACCCCAGTCTCGTGTCGCCAGGGTATATATGACCAATACCCCTCCTGGCAATACAAAACCGATCAAGCCTTTTGACATCGTCGCCAATGCCATGCCTGCCCAGCAAACCAGCATGGCATTGCGCTCTGTCTTACTATTTGCATCAGCCATTTGAGCGACCAGCAAACCACACAAGACCAGAGTCATCATGCCAGACAGGCCCATATCCAGGGAGTTGACGTGACCCATGCCAGCCCACCAGAAACTTGAGCCCAATACCAGAGCGGCAACGACGCCAACGCGGCGGCTGAATATCTTGTTGCCGGTGTAAGCTACTGCGGCAACACCCAGCAAACCATTCAAGCCAGTCCATAGACGTGCTTGCCAATCACCCAGGCCGAATATGGCAAAGGTCAGGGCATTCATCCAGTTTTGCAGCGGAGGCTTTTCAAAATACTTGATGCCGTTCAGACGCAAGGTGATCCAGTCACCTGAGGCCAGCATTTCGCGGCCCATTTCGGCGTAACGACCTTCATCGGTTGGCACCAGAGTTCTTGCTCCCAGCATGTAAAACCAGACCAGCAGGAAGGCGATACTCAGCGCCCATAATGTACGCGGTGAATCGTAAGGAGAGGTCTTGTTCATGCAGTTTCCATAATCAGGGCAAGCGCAACCTTACGGCCTTCAGCCATCAGGATATTATAAGTACGACAGGCAGCCTGATTGTCCATGCACTCCACGCCTATACGTTTGGCAGCCAGTGCAGCGGTCAGTTTGGGATGAACGAAGCGCTGCTTGTTACCTGTGCCCAAAATGACAACATCGGGCACAGTAGCTTCGATTTGCGCAAAATCTTCAGCATTCAATTGCTCAAAACTGGTGGCCGACCATTGCTGCGGCTTGGTTTCCGGCAGCACGATCAGGCTTTGGGTATAAGTAATTGCATTAATTTCTACACTGTCTTTTTCATAAGCAGTGATGGTCTGGTATTGCTGCGTAGGAGTAGAGTGCAACTTCATCGATGTAGCTCAAGGGTTAAGACTGTAAAGAGGCGCATTGTAACGTTTTTTATCAGCTTCCATGGGATGCTTAAACGCTACGGGCCTATTTTTTTGACCATGCATCCCAGCCAACACGGGTAATTTTAGCGATAGTTAAATCACGGGATGCATGTGGTGCTTTGCTATCTGTTAGAAATACGGCCACTGCCATATGATGACCATTCGGCAAAGTAACAATGCCCACGTCATTATGGGCCGCAGTCAGGCTGCCATGAGTTGGCGAACTGCCAGCTTTGTGGATCACGGGTGTGCCAGCAGGTAGTAGAACCTTGATGCGGGCGACATTGGGATTGGGGGCGGTGTTTGAAGTGGATTTCAGGTCGGCTTCCTTGTCTGTCATCCATTTCAGTAATAATTCACTGCTTTTGGGACTCAAGGCTTTGCCTTGCTGCAAAGCCTGCAACAACTTGATCATGGCTTTGGGCGTGGCCGTGTTACGGTATTGCATGTTCCAGGATTTACCAATTTCTTTTTCTGTATCCAGGACTTTGATATCTTTTATGTCCAGTTGCGCCAGATATTGCATGACCGATGTTGGTCCGCCCAGTAAGCGCAGCAAGACATCAGTGGCTGTGCCATCATTATCGACAATCGCGTGATGCATCAATGCCTTGACAGTAATTTTGAAATTACCGTCTGGATGCTCGTCGCGTAGAGGGCTGGCTAGCTCTGCAGCCAGTAAATCCTCTTTACCGACAGTGACTTTTTGATCCAACTGAAGTTTGTTTTTATCAACTGCAGCCAACGCTGTCATAACGACGGGTAACTTGCTAACTCCCTGCATGGGAGCTGGGGTATCAGGCAATATCCACAAGCTTTGCCCGGTTTCCAAAACCAATAGACTGGCTCCCAGCCTGCCACCACTGTCCATGGCGATGGATTCAATCACATTTTGTGCAAAGGCAGCATTCATGCCAGCTATGCTGAACAACAGGGATAAAAATAGTTTTTTCATGACCGCTTCTACTGATTGGTAATTACTCGATACAGTCCGCTTGATTCTTACTTGGTATTAGACTTGCAATATCCTTTTTCGTTCTTACTAATTTTGCTTGTTCAAGTCTATTAGGTTGTAAAACCATCATTTACGATACATGATGCGACTCTATTTGGGCAAATTTGCTCTGGAGTTCAGCTTTTGCCAAGTTCTGATTGATAAAATTCGGCGCATTGTGCAGAATGGAACGTTCGGCAGTGCAGCATTTCTGTATTGCAGCTTATCATGCGCTTGCATTCAATTTCGGCCTGGCTGGAAAACATGGATGCAGCCAACTCATGAATATTATCAAGGATTGCAGCGGTGCGACCCATACAAAAATCATTAAAACTAGCAGACGTTTGTTATGACATCCGTGGCCCCGTCATGGAAAAAGCCAAGCAGATGGAGGATGAAGGCCACAAGATCATCAAGCTCAATATCGGTAATCTGGCGGTTTTCAATTTTGATCCGCCGGATGAAATCGTGCAGGATATGATACGTAACATGCAAAATGCAGCCGGTTATACCGACTCCAAAGGCATGTTTGCGCCGCGCAAAGCGATTATGCATTACACCCAGGAAAAGCATATCCGAGGTGTGACCATAGAAGATATTTATATCGGCAATGGTGCTTCAGAACTGATCGTCATGGGCATGAATGCATTGCTCAATAGTGGTGATGAGGTATTAGTGCCAGCCCCTGATTACCCCTTGTGGACAGCGGCGGTGAGCCTGTCAGGCGGCAAACCTGTGCATTATGTCTGTGACGAAAGTGCAGACTGGATGCCGGATATTGACGATATCAAAAGCAAGATCACGCCTAAAACCAAGGCCATCGTCGTCATCAATCCCAATAATCCTACAGGCGCCTTGTACCCAGTTGAGGTCTTGCAGCAGATAGTTGAAGTGGCGCGCCAGCATCAGCTCATCGTTTTTGCTGATGAAATTTACGACAAGACTTTGTATGATGGCGAAGTGCACACCTCCATTGCTTCGCTGGCTGATGATGTGCTGTTCCTGACGCTGAACGGTCTTTCTAAAAACTATCGTTCTTGCGGTTATCGCGCTGGCTGGATGGTGGTATCCGGCGAAAAACGTCATGCCAAGGATTATATTGAAGGCTTGAATATGTTAGCCTCCATGCGTTTGTGCGCAAATGCACCGGGGCAGTTTGCAATCCAGACGGCACTCGGTGGCTACCAGAGTATTAATGATCTGGTTGGGCCAGGTGGACGCTTGCTCAAGCAACGCGATCTGGCGCACAAACTGTTGACGGCAATTCCTGGTGTGACTTGCGTTAAACCCAAGGCTGCGCTGTATATGTTTCCCAAACTGGACCCCGTGATGTATCCCATCAAGGATGACCAGGAGTTTATCCACGAACTGCTGACCGAGCAGCGCGTGTTGCTGGTACAGGGAACGGGATTTAACTGGATCAATCCCGACCATTTCCGTGTCGTGTTCTTGCCCAATACGGATGATTTGACTGATGCTTTCGGGCGTATTGCTAGTTTCCTCGAAGCATATCGAAAGCGTCACGGCACCAATTAATTAATTTAATTTACTGTTTAGAAAACTTATGAAACCCATCAAAGTAGGCCTGTTAGGCATAGGCACCGTCGGCTCCGGCACTTTCAACGTTTTGAAGCGCAATCAATTAGAGATTACGCGTCGCGCAGGTCGCTCGATTGAGATTGCCATGGTGGCAGACCTGAATGTTGAGCGGGCACGAGAGTTGACCAATGGTGAATGTGAAGTCGTCAATGATGCCAATCTGGTGGTTACCAACCCGGATATCGATATCGTCATCGAATTGATAGGCGGTTATGGCATTGCCAAAGACCTGGTCATGAAAGCCATCGCCAATGGCAAGCATGTGGTGACGGCCAATAAGGCTTTGCTGGCAACACATGGCAATGAAATCTTCAAGGCGGCAGAAGAAAAAGGTGTCATGGTCGCATTTGAGGCTGCGGTTGCTGGTGGCATTCCCATTATCAAGGCCTTACGTGAAGGACTGACTGCTAATCGCATACAGTGGATTGCTGGCATCATCAATGGCACGACCAATTTCATCTTGTCTGAAATGCGTGACAAGGGGCTGGACTTTGCAACTGTGCTGAAACAGGCACAAGAGCTGGGTTATGCAGAAGCTGACCCTACCTTTGATATCGAAGGTGTCGATGCTGCACACAAAGCCACCATCATGGCGGCGATTGCCTATGGTATCCCCATGCAGTTTGATAAAGCCCATGTGGAGGGCATCACCAACTTGCAAGCCAGCGACATCCGCTATGCAGAAGAACTGGGTTATCGCATCAAATTGCTGGGTATCAGCAAACGTACTGAGGCTGGCATAGAACTACGCGTACATCCAACCCTGATTCCTGAAAAACGCCTGATCGCCAATGTCGAAGGTGCCATGAATGCGGTACTGGTACATGGCGATGCAGTCGGTGCGACCCTGTACTATGGCAAGGGTGCTGGCTCCGAGCCTACCGCGTCTGCAGTGATTGCCGATCTGGTTGATATCACGCGCCTGGCAACGGCTGATCCTGAGCATCGTGTACCTTACCTGGCCTTTCAGTCTAACTCCCTAAGTGATTTGCCGGTCTTGCCTATGGCAGAAATCGTCACCAGCTATTATCTGCGCATGCATGTGGCAGACAAGCCTGGTGTTTTGGCTGATGTCACGCGCATCCTGGCAGATTTGACGATCTCTATCGATGCCATGCTGCAAAAAGAACCGGCAGAAGGTGAAACGCAGACAGATATCATTATCCTCACGCATCAGACCAAGGAAAAAAATATCGTTGCAGCCATAGAAAAAATCGAAAAGCTCGACTCCGTCTTTGGTGCAGTGACGAAGTTACGCCTGGAAGAGCTGAGCTAAACCTTCAGACTTCAAACGAAAAAGCGCGGTCATGGAATAATGATCGCGCTTTTTTACTTTCTAAAGACAGCACAAACAGGATGATATGCCGCGCCTCTCACTCTCGCACTTGCTGTCCTATGCCTTGTTTGGCTTCCCGCTGGCGATGGTGGCATTGCCCATCTATGTCTATGTGCCCCAATTTTATGCAGATCGATTAGGCATGTCTTTATCGGCCATAGGCACAGCACTATTGTTGACACGTATCATGGATGCCTTCATTGATCCTTTTATTGGTGCGGTGATAGACCGCAGGCCGCAAAGCCGTACTTACGCGCCGTATATCACTCTGGCATTGCCATTATTGATTGCTGGCTTCATTGGTCTGTTCCATCCTCCTCAGTTATCAGGCAATCCTGCTTTTCTCTGGTTCTTTGTCACGCTGGTGGTCGTGTATGCAGGATTTAGCCTGGCCAGTATTGCTTACCAGAGCTGGGGTGCGGCCCTGACGCAGGAACCTGGGCAAAGAATAAGACTGACCAGTGCACGTGAGGCATGTGGTTTGGCTGGTGTGATTGCGACAGCCATCATCATCCAGTTTGGCAATGTCACGATCTTGTCTGGCATGTTGAGTGTCAGCCTGTTGATGACAGCGTGGTTCCTGATACGTCAAACACCGCGAAAATCCGGTGTGACAGACGCGATTCATGTGCCGCTGTCTTTGCGTCATTTGTTTGCTAATCGTAGTTTCCGTGCCTTGTTTCTGGTATTTGTGGTTAACGGCATTGCTGCAGCGATACCGGCAACCTTGTTCCTGTTTTTCACTAAAGACCGTTTGCATCTGGCGCATTTATCCGGGGTTTTGTTGCTGATGTATTTTCTGGCGGCTGCTTTGTCCATGCCTTTATGGACCCGTCTGGCACAAAGAAAAGGAGAGGTCAAAGCATGGTTGTTAGCCATGTTTTTGTCCATATTCAGTTTCGTTGGTGTACTTGCATTAGGTGTTGGTGATGCATGGGCCTTTTCCCTGATTTGCATTTTTTCAGGGATGAGTTTAGGTGCAGACCTGGCTTTGCCACCAGCCTTGCTGGCTGGAGTCATTCATGCTGCAGGGCATAGCGAAAAAAATGAAGCCAGTTATTTTGGCGTTTGGAACTGGGCCAGCAAGATGAACCTGGCGCTGGCCGCAGGCCTGGCATTGCCAGCCCTGGAGTACTTGGGCTATGTACCGGGCTTGGCCAGCGAGAGCGGCTTGCAGGCATTGACATTGGCTTACGCCGCTTTACCTTGCATATTGAAATTGCTGGCAGCAGCCTTGCTGTGCAAAGCCAGGCTGGAAAAAGTATAAAGGTACAAAGTATGGACTGATTGTCCAAACTTACTTAGCGCAACAACTTTTCATTGAATTCTGCCGGATAGTCTTTATGGATTTTGACTACAGTAGAAACCCGCGTGCCGTAACTTGGTGACACTATGCATGGCGATGACAGCAGGCGCTCCATCTCAAATGAAACGCCGGTATCAGGCAGACGGCAATCTGGGGCAGGGGTGGTATTGGCCAATACTTCAAAATAGGCATCTACGGGTGCACGTTGGCATATCATGCTGGCAAATTCTGCCTTGGTCCTGACAACTTTTGGCCAGGGCGTATCCAGTGATGCATTGGAAATACCATAAATACCCGGAGGCAGGGGCTGACCATTGCGTACATCATCCAGATTGCGGTTGGAAAACCAGATCAGGTCTTCCTTGTCGCCGATCAGTAAATTGAAGCCATTATAGTCAGCAACAGTGTCGCGAATGCTGGCGATATACTCTTGCGCACCCAAATCACTCTTGAGGTAATTCGCAACCAGTTCTCCACGCGATGGGGCATCTTCACGCTTTTCAGATGGTGCACGGATATTGGTAATAGCGGCAAATTTGCTGGTCAGGCTATCCGCCCCATTGAGTGTAGTCATACCCAACCAGGTGCCGCCCGATTGCAGGTCACGTCCAGCATATATGTTAGGGTAGTCCTGCCACCAGTCAGCCGCAGCCGCAGGCCGGTCATAAAATTCATCACGGTTGCCTGCAAACACGATAGGTGTGCAGGGTATCAGTTTCCAGGCAAAGACGATCAGGCACATAAGTCTACATCCACAAAATATTCCATATGTCGCTCACCAGACTGTAATTGCTGCAATCCGGTTTGCGCGTAAGCCAGCGCAAGACGCTGTTCAAAATCAGGCGCGACCTGATGATAAATCTCCATCCAGGTATGCATGCCATCCTGTTCTGCCGGACGTTTCTGCAAGCCGGGCCCCTGCTGATCAGCCTGACGCATCAGGTTTTGCAATAACCGTTCCTGCTGCAGTACTTCAGCTTCTTTGTCAGTGCTGGCCTTAAAATAGATATAGCAATTCATATGCCTGCTTTTGATTCTTTGTTGCGCGATTATTGTGTAATATCTGTTATCGCATACGGCAGAGGCAACAGCTCCATTGCAGCGCCAGTTGCCGAGCCTAACGTAAGTTGACCACTTTCCTGATCGGCCAGCTTCATTTCTATCAACACCAGCGAACTGTCTTCTTGATGTTGTTCTGCATTAACGATCATGCCGCAGGGCTGGCTGACATCATCACTATTAAATACTTCAGCTCCTGCTGCGACATCTGTCGCATGCACCAAGGCTATTGCCATACGGCGCTTGAGTTTGCCCAGATATTGGCTGCGAGCGACTATTTCCTGCCCGGGGTAGCAGCCTTTTTTAAAGTTCACACCACCGATGAGTTCAAAATTGATCATCTGCGGGACAAACTTCTCTTGTGTGCTGGCGATGACGATGGCAATGCCAGCTTGAATTTCAGTCACGCGCCAGCCGCTAGTGTTCACCGCCCGTAACTGGCTGCTTAATTTGGGCCAGGCTTGCTGGGCAACTTCCACCGGCGCTATCCATTGATAACGTGGTGTGTTGTTGGCATTCGCGACGCGCAGCAGGCTGCCATATTCGTTGCTCAGTTTTTGGTCGACCTTTGCTGGCAACTCTGGAAACCACGCTTGCAGTGCTAACGGCGCAGCAGTGCCACCCAGCCCCAGAACGACGTATTCATCATTGATATCTTGCAATTTGGCTTTCGCCCGTAAAACAAACATTTGCAAACGTTTTTGAACGGTAGCTTGTATGGTTTTTGATAGCTGCAAGATAATATCCTGGCCATCTTTCCAATACACGAAACTGGCCAGCATACGTCCTTTGGGGGTGCAATAAGCAGCACGGCGCAGTTCGGCAGCACCCAGATGCTCTACATCATTGCTTAATTGATTATGCAAAAATGACGGGGCGTCTTCACCAGTAACCCTGATCAAGCCAAGATCGGTCAAAGGGGCAATAAATCCTGTCTGCAGGGCATCTGATTGCCAATGTGGGGCAAAACCGGTCGTATTCAGGTTTTCCACCGTGGCACCCTGGCTGGATAAAAAGTCTTCCCACATCATATTGTTATACTCACTCTTCTTTACTGATTCGCTTAATGTACGCGCTGGCTTTACAATACCGCCTGCACCTGTTCAGGCGAATTATAGTAGCGTCTGCAAAATCTCGTCAGAACTCCCTCAATTTTGATTAAGCTGCCTACATGGGTTTCATAAAAAAACTATTTGTATTGTTGATCCTGCTTGCGCTGGCCGTCGGTGGTGGCTTCTATTACTGGATGCAGCAAGCCATTTTTACAGAGGGTGAGGTCAAGGAATTCACCATCAGGCCAGGCAGTAGCGTGCGCGCATCTGCCCGTCAGGTGTATGAAGCTGGCGTACCTGTCCAGCCTCTGATGTTTGAAGCACTGGCGCGTTTGATGGGTAAAGCGAACAGATTGAAAGCCGGTTCTTTTGAGATAGAAGCTGGCAAAACGCCCGTTGAATTGCTGAACAAGATCGTCAATGGCGATTTCTCGATGGCTAGCCTGGTAGTCATAGAAGGCTGGACATTCCAGCAAATGCGTAAGCTGGTGGATGCGCATCCTGCCATCAAGCATGAAACCCAGGGCTTGAGTGAAGCTGAGCTGATGCGCAAGATCACACCGGACTTTCCACAAGCGGAAGGTTTGTTTTTCCCGGATACCTATCGTTTCGCCAAGGGCAGCACAGACGTGCAACTGTATCAGCAGGCACATAGCCAGTTATTGAAAAAACTCGATGAGGTCTGGAAAAAACGCGCAGATGGCTTGCCTTACAAGAATCGCTATGAGGCTCTGACCATGGCTTCCATCATAGAAAAAGAGACAGGCCAAAAATCAGAACGCCCCATGATAGCCTCGGTTTTTGTCAATCGTCTGCGTACGGGCATGCTGCTACAAACTGATCCTACCGTCATTTACGGCATGGGTGAGCGCTATCATGGCAAGATATACAAGCGTGATTTGCTGACGGATACACCCTATAACACCTATACACGAGTTGGTCTGCCGCCCACGCCGATTGCCTTGCCAGGCATGGAATCGATTTCCGCAGCTTTGGATCCGGCTCATAGCGATGCTTTATACTTCGTGGCGCGTGGTAATGGTACCAGCCAGTTTTCTGACAACTTGAACGACCATAATCGCGCAGTAAACAAGTATCAACGCTAATAAATATTTAGAAAACAGAATTAAAGAATGAAGCCCACAGGAAAATTTATCAGCTTTGAAGGCATAGACGGCGCAGGAAAATCCACCCACATCGCCTATGTGGCAGAGCGTTTGCAAAGCAAGTTGCAAGCAGCCGATGTAAAAGTGATTTGCAGCCGTGAGCCTGGTGGCACACCCCTGGGTGAAACTTTGCGCGAATTGCTATTAAAGCAAAAAATGCATCTGGAGACAGAAGCTCTGCTGATGTTCGCCGTCAGGCGTGAACACATTGCCCAAGTCATAGAACCAGCGTTGGCACGGGGCGACTGGGTCATTTCTGACCGTTTTACTGACGCCAGCTTTGCTTATCAGGGGGGCGGCAGGAATTTGTCGCTGGACAAGCTTAATGCCCTTGAGCAATGGGTACACCCAAATTTGCAACCAGATCTGACTCTATTATTTGATGTGCCGCTGGAAGTGGCGCGCGCCCGTCTGGATGCTACGCGCGACCTGGACAAGTTTGAACAGGAAAAGGCAGACTTTTTTGCTGCCACACGCAATGAATACCTGCGCCGAGCTAATGAATTTCCTCAACGCTTCAGGATTATTGACTCCACACAAAGCATAGAGGCAATACGTTTGCAACTGGACGCATTGATCGATGACCTCTTGAGCTCTGCTCAGCAAGTGATATGACCCAGCCCCCTTTGTATAGCTGGCAAGAGGACTCCTGGCAACAGATACAGGCTCTGGGACAACGCTTGCCTCATGCTTTTTTATTGCACGGACCCCAAGGCATAGGTAAAACTGTATTTGCCGAGCATCTGGCGCAATCACTACTTTGTGAAAGCCCGGGGCAGGGTGGGCACGCTTGTCAGCAATGTGGCTCTTGTGGCTGGTTTGCGCAATATAGCCATCCTGACTACCGCCGTGTCAGGCCAGAGTTGCTGGATGAAGAAGATGCACCAGTTGGTGATGAGACAGAAAGCACCACAAAAACCAGCAAGGCGAGCAAGGCACCTTCCAAAGAAATCGTCATCAACCAAATCCGGGCACTGTCGGATTTCATGAATATTTCTACTCACCGTAGCGGCCGGCGCGTCATCGTTCTGTATCCTGCCGAAGCGTTGAATGTGCCAGCAGCAAATGCGTTGCTTAAATCTTTGGAAGAGCCCAACGCCAATACGGTATTCATCCTGGTCTCAAACAGCATAGACAGGTTGTTGCCTACCATCTTGTCGCGTTGTCACAAGTTTGGCCTGGGCTTGCCGGATGCAGGGATTGCGCTGGAGTGGCTGCATAAACAGGGCATCAAGGATGCCGACGTCTGGCTGGCGCAGCAAGGTGGTGCGCCGCTGGCAGCATTTGACATGGCACATTCAGACTTGCGTGCTGACCTGGATGAATTTATACGCTTTTTGAGCAAGCCTGGTACGGAGTTGAGCCTTAAAACTGCCGACAAGATGCAAAAAATGGAAATGCCTGTCGTCGTCGGCTGGCTACAACGTTGGCTCTACGATATATTTTCCTATAAACAAAGTGGCAGAATCCGGTATCATCCTCGCTATGAGAGGGAGTTAAAGGCATTGTCCGTGCAGGTTGATGAGTCAGCTTTGCAGCAATTCATCAAGAATTGCAATGAAAGACAGGCGATTGCCAGTCACCCATTATCGGCCAAATTATTTTTGGAAGATATGCTGCTTGAATATTCCGCATTATTCGGCACTATTTGATTAAAGAATTGCGAAAGCCAGAACATGTCAGATTTACCAGCAGATCCTAGTGCTCCGCTTAATATGCCTTCACCGAATCGTCCTTCGGTGTTATCGCTGGCAATTAAAGAAAAAGCTGCGCTGTTTGCAGCCTATATGCCATTTTTAAAAAATGGTGGTATTTTTGTGCCTACCAATAAAACTTATCGTCTGGGTGAAGAGATTTATCTCATTTTGACTTTGTTGGACGACCCGAATAAATACCCTATCGCTGGCAAGGTGGCCTGGATTACGCCAGCAGGCGCAGGCAATAACAAGTCGCAAGGTATAGGTGTGCATTTCCCTGAAGATGAAAGTGGCGTCCGCATACGCTTGCGTGTAGAGGAGTTGCTGGGTGCGGCAGTACGTTCTTCCCGGGCTACACATACAATTTAATGATGATGGCAGCCGAATTTACGCATAGACTGGCGCGGTTTGAAGATTTGCCGCAAATTGTCGCAATTTATAATTCCACAGTTGCCTCACGAATGGTGACTGCTGATACGGAACCTGTTACGGTAGAATCACGCCATGCCTGGTTTCAAGAGCATCATCCTGAGACACGCCCACTTTGGGTCTGCGAGCAGAACGGGCAAGTCATAGGTTGGCTGTCATTTTCGAATTTTTACGGCAGACCTGCTTATTCAGGCACTGCTGAATTGTCCATCTACTTGCACGAGGCTGCGCGTGGTCAGGGTCTGGGGCGTTATTTCCTGACGCAGGCCATTGCGTATGCACCTGAAATCAAGGTTCACACTTTGCTGGGCTTCATTTTTGGTCATAATGTGCCTAGTTTGAAGTTATTTGCTGCATTTGACTTTGCGACCTGGGCAAATATGCCGAAGGTAGCAACGCTGGACGGCATAGAGCGCGATTTGATCATACTTGGCAAGCGGGTAGGGTAGATTAACTGGCTAAATAAATTAGCCCCTCACTACCTCTCGCCGCTTGCTACCATTTTCGGGCGACTTGCCAGCGGCAGGTCGCCTATTCATTTTTGAAAGATTTTATTATGCTGAGCTACCGCCACGGCTTTCATGCCGGTAATCATGCCGACGTCCTGAAACATTTTGTCCTGATTCAATTGCTTGAATACCTTGGGCAAAAAGACACTGCCTATACCTATATAGACACGCATGCAGGCGCTGGTTTGTATGCGCTTGACAGTGGTTATGCAAGCAAAAACGCTGAATTTGAAACCGGTATCGGTCCTTTGTGGGACAGAAAAGATATTCCTGAGTCTTTTGCTGCCTATATGGATTTGATCAAAGGCCTCAATCCCAGTGGAAAAATGCGCTACTACCCAGGTTCACCTTACTGCGCCAATATTGTCATGCGCGAGCAGGATCGCCTGCGCCTGTTTGAATTGCATCCTAGCGAAATCAAAATACTGAGCGAAAACTTCCGCAAGCTTGATAACCATGCAGCAGAGCAGGGCCAGCGTCAGACCGTCAGAGGCAAGCGCGTCATCATTTCTGCTGGCGATGGCTTTGAAAGCTTGAAGGCTTTGCTACCGCCGCCATCCCGTCGTGGCATGGTGCTGATAGATCCCCCTTATGAAGTCAAGGATGATTACCGACGCGTTAAGGTGTCTCTCGAAGATGGCTTGAAACGTTTCCCTACCGGTACCTTTGCTGTCTGGTATCCGGTACTGCAACGTCAGGAATCCCGTTCCCTGCCGGAAAAACTCAAGCGTCTGCAGGCAAATAGCTGGCTGAATGTCACCCTGTCCATCAGTGGCCCTTCGCCAGATGGTTTTGGTTTGCATAGCAGCGGCATGTTCATCCTTAATCCTCCATGGACCTTGCTGGCTACCTTAAAAGAAGTCATGCCCTATCTGGTCAAAGTACTGGGAAAAGATGCAAAAGCAGGTTTCGTACTTGAGTCGGGAGAAGCGGGCTCAACGGGTAAGCGTTAAGAAGGCGGTCGGCTAAGAGAGTCAGGCTCTTTTTTCGACACAAAGTAAATTTGTTGAATGTTGCGATGCGGAAGAGCTTATCTTCCGCATTTTTTGTTTGTGGAACGACTAAAACCAGGGTGATGAAAGAGTAGTCCTTTGTGCGTTGCGGAAAAAATACTGATTGACGGATTAGTACGGTCGTACAAAAATCGACAAAGAATAATATTCAGCAATTTGAGCAATTACCAAAGTAATCAATAAAGCTGCACATTTCAGGAGAACAAATGTCGTCATATGTGAAGAGTCCCTTGATGGGGCAAATGATGAGCAAGCCCATGCTTATTTCCAGCCTTATCGAACATGCTGACCGTTATTTTGGAAAGAATGAAATTGTTTCTCGCCGGGTCGAAGGCGATATCCACCGTTATAACTATAGTGAATGCCACAAGCGTTCAAAACAGCTGGCGAATGCTTTCGCCAAACTCGGCGTACAACTGGGTGACCGTATTGCTACCCTGGCCTGGAATGGTTATCGCCATCTGGAAGCTTACTACGCCGTCTCTGGTTCTGGTGCTGTCTTGCATACGATTAACCCCAGGCTGCATCCTGAGCAGATTGCCTATATCGCCAATCATGCAGAAGACCAGTATCTGCTGTTTGACATGACCTTCCTGCCGATAGTGCAAGCGATAGCGGCACATTGCCCGGGCATTAAAGGCTATATCATGATGTGCGACCGGAATAAATTGCCAACAGATGGCAAAGTCCCGAATCTGATGGCCTATGAAGATTTGATCGAAGCCAATAGTGACGATTTCGTCTGGCCGGTTTTTGATGAAAACTCTGCCTCCAGCCTTTGCTATACATCCGGCACGACGGGTAACCCTAAAGGTGCCTTGTATTCCCACCGTTCTACCATCCTGCATTCTTATGGTTCTTCCTTGCCAGATGGCTTGAATGTGTCGGCACGTGATTCTGTTTTGCCAGTGGTCCCGATGTTCCATGTGAATGCCTGGGGCCTGCCTTATTCTGCTCCACTGAATGGTGCCAAACTGGTTTTCCCAGGTCCACATCTGGATGGCAAATCTCTCTACGAATTATTCGAACAGGAAAAGGTTACCTTCTCTGCTGGTGTGCCTACGGTCTGGCTGGGCTTGCTGACCTATGTAGCACAAAATAATCTCAAGTTCTCGACCTTCAAACGCACAGTGATTGGTGGCTCTGCCTGCCCACCTGCCATGATGAAAACCTTGCGCCACACTTATGGCGTGGAAGTGGTGCACGCCTGGGGCATGACAGAAATGTCGCCATTGGGCACAGCTGGCACTTTGATGGCCAAGCACACTGACCTGGCTGAAGAAGAGAAGCAAACCATACTTCAGAAGCAAGGTCATGTCTTGTACGGCGTTGATATGAAGATCGTTGATGATGCTGGCACGGAATTGCCATGGGATGGCAAAACCTATGGCAATTTACTGGTCAAGGGTCCCTGGATTATCAACAGCTATTACAAGAATGAAGGTGGTGATGTCCTTGAAGATGGCTGGTTCCCTACCGGTGACGTGGCTACCATAGATACTGATGGTTACATGCAGATTACTGATCGCAGCAAGGATGTTGTCAAATCTGGGGGGGAGTGGATAGGTACGATAGATCTGGAAAATGTGGCTGTTTCTCATCCTGCCATCTTGCAAGCGGCTTGTATTGGTGTATTCCATCCCAAGTGGGATGAACGTCCACTACTGTTGGCAGTCAAGAAGCCGGGAGCAGAAGTCACCAGAGAAGAATTACTGCAATTTTTTGATGGCAAGGTTGCGAAGTGGTGGTTGCCTGATGATGTGGTTTTCATAGAGAGCCTGCCGTTAGGGGCCACAGGAAAAATTTTGAAAAATAAACTGAGGGAGCAATTCAAGGAATATAAACTACCAACTGCATAAGAAGTGCAGAACCTGGTCTGGGTATGAATAGTCAAGGTTCTGGAAGTAGCGACAAAACGAAAAAAATCTAGATTCCAAACAATGAGAATACCGGAGAGAGACAAATGAAATTTCCTTTACGTGCCAGCCTTGCTGCAGTCGCCTTAACCTTCGCCGTACCCGCAGTGATGGCTGATACCATCAAGATTGCCTACATCGATCCACTGTCAGGTGCTTTTGCGCCAGTTGGGCAAAATATTCTGAATTCCTATCAGTACATCGCTGATAAGGCCAATGCCGAAAAATGGGCTGGCGAACACAAATTCGAAGTTGTCGGTTTTGATAATAAAGGCAGCCCGCAAGAGTCGCTGAATGTATTGAAAACGGTCATTGATAAAGGCTTTCGCTACATCACGCAAGGTAATGGCTCTGGCGTAGGCCTGGCTTTGCTGGATGCCGTCAACAAACACAATGAGCGTAATCCTGGCAAAGAAATTGTTTATCTGAACCATGCTGCGGTCGATCCTGATATGACCAACAGCAAGTGCAGCTTCTGGCATTTCCGCTTTGATTCAAATTCGGACATGAAAATGGAAGCGCTGACGACCTTCATGGCAGCAGATAAGAATATCAAGAAGGTTTATATAATTGGTCAGAACTACTCGTTTGGCCATCAGGTAACACGTGCAGCCAAAGAGTATTTGGCACGCAAGCGTCCTGATATACAAATTGTTGGTGATGACCTTCATCCGATTGGCCAGGTGAAAGATTTTTCTCCTTACGTAGCAAAAATCAAAGCTTCCGGTGCAGACACTGTCATTACTGGTAACTGGGGGGCAGATTTGGCTCTGCTGATCAAGTCTGCCAAAGATGCAGATCTGAAATCCAACTTTTATACTTATTACGCATCAACTACTGGTGTCCCCACTGCTATGGGCGCTTCTGGTATAGACCGCGTTAAATACGTCGGTTATTGGAATGCGAATAACGAAACCTTCGCTGGCAAAGACATTGTCGAAGGGTTCAAAGCCAAATTTAAGGATGATTATTATTCAATGGCGACTTATTCTGTGCTCGCAGGTATGTCCCAGGCAGTCAAGCAAGCCAAGTCCATTGATCCGGTCAAGGTTGCATTTGCGCTGGAAGGCTTGAACTTCAAGAGCCTGAACGGTGACGATAATATGCGCAAGGTTGATCATCAGATTCAACAGCCTCTGTATATCGCTACCTGGGTGAAAACCAACGGTAAAGATGTCAAATTCGATCAGGAAAATACCGGCATGGGTTGGAAAACCAATCAGAAGATAGATGCATTTGTCGCATCGCAGCCATCTTCTTGCCAGATGAAACGACCAGGCTAATCCTATAAAAAAAGAGAGTCGCTTTATGCGTACTCTCTTTTTTTACCTATAAATAGTACGATCGTTCAAGAATTTTCTGAAAAGGATCTTTGCTGTGGAATTCACACTGATCACTTTGCTGAATGGTGTCAGTTACGGATTGCTGTTGTTCATGCTTTCATCCGGACTGACGCTGATTTTCAGCATGATGGGCGTACTCAATTTCGCCCACGCCAGTTTTTACATGCTGGGTGCTTATTTTGCCTATGCCATCAGCATCAAGATAGGCTTTTGGCCAGCTTTGTTTTTAGCGCCGCTGCTAGTAGGTTTCCTGGGGGCCATGGTCGAACGTTATGGTCTGCGCTCCGTGCATAAATACGGGCATATACCTGAGTTATTGTTCACCTTCGGGCTTTCCTATGTGATCGTGGAATTGGTGCAATTGATCTGGGGCAGGTCTACCGTGCCTTATCCTATCCCTGCATCACTGGATGGCCCCTTGTTTACCTTGTACACAACGACTTTCCCTATCTACCGCGGTTTCATGATGCTGGTGGCACTGGTGATGCTGGCTTCGATTTACCTGTTGCTGACACGTACCCGTATCGGCCTGGTAATACAGGCTGCTCTTACTCATCCTGATACTGTGGAAGCTCTGGGTCACAATGTTCCCCGCGTCTTCATGCTGGTATTTGGTGGTGGCTGCGCGTTGGCGGGCCTTGCCGGTGTTGTCGGTGGCAATGCCTTTGTCACTGAACCTGGAATGGCAGCAACCCTGGGAAGCATTATTTTCGTGGTGGTGGTGGTGGGAGGTATGGGTTCACTGGCGGGTGCTTTTGTGGCATCGCTGTTAATCGGTGTTCTGCAGACATTTGCCGTCGCACTGGATTATTCCTTTGTCACCGTGTTTGCCAAACTAGGCATGATCATCAATGCCACTGCGCCTGGTTATGCCTTGTTGAGCCTGACGATTGCCCAGATCGCGCCTATCTTGCCTTATCTCTTATTGGTACTCATCCTGATTTTCAGGCCCAGAGGTTTACTCGGCACACGTGAAGGATAAAAGATGAGCAAACCTTTAGTATTCAAACCTATCAATCTGGCACGCTGGATAATCTGGAGCGGTTTTGCCATCCTGCTTGTCCTCGCACCGATGATATTTAATACCGGCGGATCATTGTCTTTGCTCTCGCAAATGGGCACTTTGATGATTTTCGGTCTTTCCTACAACATGCTGTTGGGGCAGGGTGGGATGCTGTCATTCGGTCATGCTGTTTATTCTGGCCTGGGGGCGTTCTTCGCCATTCATGCGATGAATCTCGTGACAGCGGGCAGCCTGATCTTCCCGATTACGCTGATTCCTTTGATCGGTGGTGTTGCCGGCATGTTCTTTGGTGTTCTGTTTGGCTATGTCACGACTAAAAAATCGGGCACGACCTTTTCCATGATTACCCTGGGTATGGTGGAGCTGGTATTTGCCTGTTCGCTGATGTTTCCCAGTTTTTTTGGTGGTGAAGGTGGTATTTCTACCAATCGTGTCATTGGTCAATCCTTCCTCGGAATTACTTATGGCCCGCAAATTCAGGTGTATTACCTGATCGCCTTGTGGTTATTCATCAGTACCATAGGCATGTATGCATTTACGCAAACCCCTTTGGGGCGCATCGTCAATGCTGTGCGGGATAATCCTGAGCGCGTCGAGTTCATCGGTTACGACACGCAATGGGTGCGTTATCTGACGTTGATTTTGTCTGCTTTTTTTGCGGGTATTGCAGGTGGTCTGTCAGCCATTAACTTTGAAATTGTGACTGCTGAAAATGTCAGTGCCATACGCTCGGGTGCAGTGTTGCTATTTACCTTTATTGGTGGCGTCGGCTTTTTCTTTGGCCCTATGATAGGAGCGATACTGGGTGTCTTCCTGACTGTCATGTTGTCGGACCTGACCAAGGCCTGGCAATTATATCTGGGTGTATTCTTTATCCTGATTGTCATGTATGCACCGGGTGGTATGGCCAGTATCATCATGATGAATTTGCGCGTGGCTAAATTTGGTTTATTTAAACGGGTGTGGCCAAGCATGTGGAAACTTGTGCTGGCAGCAGCAATAACGACAGCCGGTGTCATATTGGCAGTGGAGATGCTGTATCAACGCACGCTGGAATCTACCCAAAGCGCTGTCATAGAAATGTTTGGTGTTTCCATAGATACTGCCAGCAGCAGTTGGTGGGCAATGACAATCATTGTTATAGGCATAGGTGTTTTTGCCTGCGCCAAACTCAAAGGTGGTTTTGCTGAACACTGGGGCGAAGTCAATACTGAAATCGAAGAACAAATGCGGAGGGCGCAAGCATGACAGGCTTTTCGCTTGAATTAAAAGATGTACGCAAATCCTTTGGCAGTGCAGAAATTATCAAGGGGGCTAATTTGCAGGTGCCCAAAGGCGAGCGCTTTGCCATTATTGGCCCCAATGGTGCCGGCAAGTCCACGCTGTTTAATTTGATTTCTGGTCGTTTTCCTCTTAGCTCTGGAGATATTCTGCTTAATGGTGAGAGTATTACGGATCTGCAGCCATATGAAATCAACCGCCGCGGCTTGTCACGCAGTTTTCAGATTACAAATATTTTTCATCGCCTGTCTGTGTATGAAAACCTGCGCTGCGCAGTATTGTGGTCGCTGGGATATAAGTACTCGTTCTGGCACAGGCTGAATGGCTTGAAGGATGCGCATGAAAGGGCAGAGGCCGTATTGGAACAAATTGGTCTCAAGCGCAGGCGTAATGTCATAGCTGGTTTGCTGACGTATGCAGAGCAACGTGCACTGGAAATCGGTATCACCATCGCTGGCGGCGCTGATGTGATTTTGTTGGACGAACCTACTGCGGGTATGAGCCGTTCTGAATCTGATGCGGCGGTAGAACTGATACGCAAAGTCACTGTCGGTAAATCTCTGTTAATGGTGGAACATGATATGAGCGTGGTGTTTGGGCTGGCCGATAAAATTGCCGTGGTCGTATATGGTGAAGTGATTGCCTGCGATACCCCGGCCAATATCCGCAATAACCAAAAAGTCAAAGACGCCTATCTGGGTGGTCATGCACCAGTGGAGGTTGAATGAGCTTACTCACGATTAAAAATCTCAATGCCTACTATGGAAAAAGCCATGTCTTGCATGGCGTGGACATGCAGGTCAATGCCGGCGAAATTGTCAGTCTGCTGGGGCGTAACGGTGTCGGTCGCTCAACCACTGTCAAGGCGACTATGGGGCAGGTGAATGCGACAGGTTCCATCCTGTTCAAGGGGGAAGAAATCATCGGCCTGAAAGCCTTCCAGATTGCCCATAAGGGCTTGGGCTATGTACCTGAAAACCGGGATATCTTCCCCACTTTGACTGTTGAGCAAAACTTGATGCTGGGTGAGAAATCTGGTCGCTCCAAAGACAGCAAACCACGCTGGAGCATAGAGGATATGTACCAGATGTTTCCGCGCTTACGTGAACGCAGGAACACTCAGGCAGGTGTGATGTCAGGTGGCGAACAGCAAATGCTGACCTTGTGCCGCACCTTGATGGGTGACCCTGACCTGATCATGATTGATGAACCAACAGAAGGGCTGGCACCAAAGATTGTCGAACTGGTAGCAGAATATCTGAAGGAGTTAAAGAATCGTGGCATATCAGTCTTGCTGGTAGAGCAAAAACTGGCCATCGCTTTGGAAATCTCGCAACGGGTATATGTGATGGGGCATGGCAGTATCGTTTTTGAAGGCACACCAGCTGATCTGCGTGCCAACGAAAACATCCGTAAAGAATGGCTGGAGGTTTAGCACTAGCAGCAGACAGTGAGAGCAACTCTGTATGCATGTCTGGTGTGATCAAGTTCGAATGATAGTTATCCTGACTATGTTTGAACTTGATCACCTTCACTTTTTATATCATCAACATCATCACTTTCTACGCGATTTCGCCCATTTTCTTTGGCGCGGTAAAGTGCTTTGTCGGCGACCAATAGCAGGGCTTCAATATCAGGAACAGCCTGATGGATAAAACTGGCGCCTATGCTGACCGTCACAGTTATTTTCTGGCCATCACCAATATCGACGGATGTACTGGCAAACTTGCTGCGTACGCGTTGCGCTATCATTTCCGCTTCCTTGCGGCCGCAGCCAGGTAGTATCGCTGCGAACTCTTCTCCGCCGATACGACCCAGGGTATCAATGTCTCGCAATCCGGCACTGGCAACATGTGCAAAGGCCACCAGCACGCGGTCGCCACCGGCATGTCCGTAGGTATCGTTCACGTCTTTGAATTTATCAATGTCCAGCATCAAGACTGCTACTGGTCTGTTTTGTTCAGTCAACCTGGTTAGCAGGCTGGAAGCACGTTCATTAAAGGCACGCCTGTTCAATAAGCCCGTTAGCTGGTCATGTTCAGCAATGTACTTTAGCTGACGCAATAGTTCTTCACGTGCAGCCATGACACAGGCCACGGTCAGCGGTGCCAACGCCATCAAACTCACTCCTATGCGTATAGACAACAGCATGGGACGCGAATTCATATTGACGATGGAGATGGGCAGGTAGCCAAGTGACATGGCAATCAATACCCAACTGCTGTACAGCAAAGTCAGTATGCTGGTAATGAAGATATCGTAGCTTAATGCACACCAGAGCAAGGCGGGAATAGGGAAGACAGGTGCACCGGGACCACCTACGATGATGCCCAATACAAAAGATATCAGGAGGACGCACACAGGCAAAATTTTGCTGATATGAATGTATTCAGTTTTAAAAGTGCGGCGGCGATTTAATCTGAATCCTGATAAATCCGGCAAACTGAGCATGACAGGTAAAACTGCCATCAAATTAACCAATTCGGTGACGGACCAGAATGCCCAGCTTTTGAGCGGGCTTGCATTGGACAATATGGGATCAGCAATCGTACCAACGACGCCAGTTGCGGCCGCTGAGCACGAAGCGACCAAAGCTAGGTAGAGCACAGAGAGCGGATGTTTCAAACGTCGGTGCTCGTCATCCAGCCAGGAAAAAAGTAAAACACCTGTGATGACGCAAACAAGATTTCCGCCAGTCAGCAACAAACTGACTGACCAATTACTGCCTGCAAATATGTCGGCAGCAACATAGCCCGATATTGCGCCAAACCAGCCACATGGCTTGTTAAATTGTGGGAAGCGTACGAACAGACCAAGCAGCAGCGCATTGGCTGGCCATAAAGCCGCCAAATGCCCCATGGGACGACTGAGTATCCCCAATAAACATGCAGCAAATACGATAGCACAGGTGATCGCTGCCGTTTTTATCTGCTCAGTCCAGCTTGATATGGGATAGGACATTACTCAGATACTCCAATTCTCCACAGGCTTTATAAGAAATAAATTTCAACTTACTTCATCATAGGGTGAATATTGGTTCTATCACTATCAGATTTTCCAATATGCGGGCTCTCAATGAACTAAAGTACTGTAACAGCTAACATGCCATACAGTTGACTAAGGAGTATTCCGCAAAGCCTGGGAGTATTTTTCTATTTGTTGAGACGGAGATTGAAATAAAATAATACGCTCGTACTATTTTGCGGTATAGTAATCAAAAAATGAGCTTATACCAGATTTTTAAAAGCCGTGAACTGGCAAATCCAAGCAGTATTTCACCTATAGGAAGAGACATGAGCGCCGAATATCAAGTGAATGGCAATATTGCCGTAATTACCCTGAACAATCCGCCTGTAAATGGCTTGGGTCATGCTACCCGCGCAGCAGCAGTGAATGGCATGAAACAGGCCTTGAACGATGATGCAGTCAAAGCCATCGTCATCACAGGTGCTGGTAAAGCATTCTCCGGCGGTGCGGATATCAAAGAATTCAATTCTCCAAAAGCATCTGCAGAACCCAGCCTGCATACGCTGATCAATGTGGTCGAAGGGTCTGATAAGCCTGTCATCGCTGCTATTCATACTGTGTGCATGGGCGGTGGCCTGGAACTGGCTCTGGGTTGTAATTATCGCGTCGCGTCTAAAGGTGCGCAAATTGCCTTGCCTGAAGTTAAATTGGGCATCTTGCCTGGTGCTGGCGGCACACAACGCCTGCCGCGCGTGCTGGGCCTGGAAATGGCTTTGAATATGATTGTTTCCGGTACAGCAGTGCCATCAGAAAAACTGGCCAAGACAGCGATCTTCAATGAAGTGGTGGAAGGCGATGTGCTGGAAGCAGCACTCGCATTTGCAGCTAAAGTTGCTGATGTGCGCCCTTTGCCAAGAGTGCGTGATATCAAGATCGACTACCCGAACTATGAAGCTTATCTGCAATTCTCACGCAATACAGTGCGCGCCATGGCTGGCCCTTTCCCAGCGCCTTTGAAATGCGTGGAAGCAGTGGCAGCCGCAGTCACCAAGAAATTTGATGATGGCATCAAGTTTGAGCGTGAACTGTTTGTTGACCTGGTGCAAACTACAGAATCCAAAGCCTTGCGCCATGCCTTCTTTGGCGAGCGTGCGGCCAGCAAATTGCCGGATGTGCCTGAAGATACGCCAACTCGTCCTATCAAATCCGTTGCCGTTATCGGTGCCGGCACCATGGGTGGTGGTATTGCGATGAACTTTGCCAATGCTGGCATTGCTGTGCAAATACTGGAAATGAAGCAGGAAGCACTGGATAAAGGTCTGGCGACCATCCGCAAGAATTATGAAAACACGCTGAAAAAAGGCAAGCTGACTCAAGAGAAATTTGACCAGCGTGTAAGCCTGATTACAGGCACTTTGTCGTATGAAGAGATTGCCCAGGCAGATATTGTTATTGAAGCCGTGTTCGAAGATATGGGTGTCAAGGAACAAGTCTTCAAAAAACTCGATGAAGTCATGAAGAAGGGCGCAATCCTGGCGTCGAATACATCAACACTGGACGTCGACAAGATTGCTGACTTCACCAAGCGTCCTGAAGATGTTATTGGTACCCATTTCTTTAGCCCGGCAAATGTCATGAAATTGCTGGAAATCGTACGTGGTAAAAAAACTGCCAAAGACGTGCTGGCGACAGTGTTGGGCCTGTCCAAAAAAATCAAAAAAACTGGCGTGGTATCTGGCGTTTGCGATGGTTTCATCGGCAACCGCATGATAGAACAATATAGTCGTCAGGCAGGCTTCCTGCTGGAAGAGGGCTGCACACCGGAACAGGTTGATAAAGCCGTCGAAAAAATGGGCTTTGCCATGGGACCTTTCCGTATGGGTGATCTGGCCGGCAATGATATCGGCTGGTATATCCGCAAGCGCCGTTACGTAGAAAAACCACAGATCACGTATTCCAAAACAGCAGATTTGCTGTGCGAGCTGGGTCGTTTTGGACAAAAAACCGGTGCAGGCTGGTATGACTACAAACCGGGCGACCGCAAAGCTTATCCCTCAAGCATTGTGAATGACATGATCATCCAGCACTCTGCTGACCTGGGTATTACGCGCCGCAAGATTTCTGATCAGGAAATTGTCGAACGCCTGATATTTGCCCTGGTCAATGAAGCTGCCTACATCCTGGAAGAGGGCATAGCGACACGTGCGTCTGATATCGATATGGTGTATCTGACAGGCTATGGCTTCCCATTGCACACCGGTGGCCCTATGTTCTACGCAGATACCGTGGGCTTGCCGAATGTTGTCATGGCCATGGAGAAATATGCCAAAGGCCGCCATGGCGACGCCTGGAAACCAGCACCTTTGCTGGCAAAACTGGCTGCAGAAGGAAAAACTTTCAATTAAATAAACTTAATTGAAATTAATAAGTGGCTTGCCTGAGGAATTGATCTTCAGGTAAGCCATTTCCTATTGGTAAAGAAGTAATCTCATTAACAAAAACTGCCAGGACGCAGATTTCTGCCTTCCAAATCCCATAATTTCTCTATAAATCATGGGCTTGTCTGGAAGCCACCAAAAGCACAATGCTATAATGCACGGTTAATCCCCATCTTTATTGCAAAAGGTTTTCTGTGCTTTCTACCGCTAATATCACCATGCAGTTCGGCCCCAAGCCGCTGTTTGAAAATATCTCAGTCAAATTTGGCGAAGGTAACCGTTATGGCCTGATCGGTGCCAATGGCTGCGGCAAATCCACTTTCATGAAGATTCTTGGCGGTGACCTTGAGCAATCTTCAGGTACGGTCATGCTGGATCAGAATGAGCGTCTGGGTAAATTGCGCCAGGATCAGTTTGCTTTTGAGGACATGCGTGTGTTGGACGTGGTCATGATGGGCCACATAGAAATGTGGGCAGCAATGTCGGAGCGGGATGCGATTTATGCCAATCCTGAAGCAACTGACGACGACTACATGAAAGCGGCAGACCTGGAAGCCAAGTTTGCTGAATATGATGGTTACACTGCTGAGGCACGAGCCGGTGAATTATTGCTGGGTGTTGGCATACCAACTGATCAGCATCAGGGCGTCATGAGTGCGGTTGCACCAGGCTGGAAACTACGTGTCTTGCTGGCGCAGGCCTTGTTCTCCAACCCAGACATTTTGCTGCTTGATGAGCCGACGAATAATCTGGACATCAACACCATTCGCTGGCTGGAAGATATTCTGAACGAGCGCAATTCCACTATGATCATCATTTCGCATGATCGCCATTTCCTGAATCAGGTATGCACGCACATGGCCGATATGGATTACGGCACACTGAAAGTGTACCCAGGTAATTATGACGACTACATGCTGGCATCGTCACAGGCACGTGCGCAGCAAATGGCGAACAATGCCAAGGCCAAGGAAAAGGTCGCTGAGCTGCAAGACTTTGTCCGTCGCTTCTCTGCGAATAAATCCAAGGCGCGTCAGGCGACTTCACGTGCCAAGCAGATTGATAAAATCAAGATTGAAGATTTCAAGCCATCCAGTCGTCAAAATCCTTTCGTCCGTTTCGATGGCGAAAAGAAATTGCATCGCTTGGCTGTAGAGGTGCAATCCTTGAGCAAAGCTTATGACAAGCCATTGTTCAAGAATGTCGATTTGATGGTCGAAGCAGGTGAAAGAATTGCGATTATCGGTGCTAATGGTATCGGTAAAACCACCTTATTGCGCTGCATAGGTGGTGATGACATCACAGGTTTGCATGCTGATTACGGTACGGTCAAATGGGCAGAAAACGCCAATGTCGGTTATATGCCGCAAGATCCTACTGAAGAATTTGCATCTGATAAAAACCTGACTGACTGGATAGGTCAGTGGACACAAGAGGGTGATGATGATCAGGCGGTACGCTCCATCCTCGGTCGTCTGCTGTTTGGTGGTGATGACGTTAAAAAATCAGTCAAGGTTTTATCCGGCGGTGAAAAAGGTCGAATGATGTATGGCAAGCTGATGCTGGGTCGCCACAATGTCTTGTTGATGGATGAACCAACCAATCACATGGATATGGAATCCATTGAGTCGCTGAATATCGCGCTGGAAAAATATGCAGGCACTTTGATTTTCGTTTCGCATGACCGCGAATTCGTTTCGTCCTTGGCGACGCGTATATTGGAAATCAAGGAAAATAAAATCATCGACTTCCAGGGTACTTATGAAGAATACCTGAGCAGCCAAGGTATTGAATAAAAGAGTTGTGAGTAAAGAAAAAGCCAGGCTTGCCTGGCTTTTTTTACGTGCGCAAGCTGGGTGGCTGTTTAAATTTTACCTGGACAAGCGCTACTCAACTAAGCTTTACCGAGCAATAAATCAAGTCTGTCACTCAGGCTGCGAGCCATTTCTGGTCCCTTGGATTTTTGAACTGCTTCTACATATGCCTGTCGTAGTGCACGAAAATCGTCGATATTTGCGGCGCGTTCAACCTTGAGTTGCAGCCCATAACCACGCAAACCGATGGCGCTCTTGATGGTCTCATTATAAAAGTTGTACAGCGCCTGGAAACGCTCGGCATCTGTCATTGCAGGTGCAGGAGCTTCTGGCGATTTCGCTGCACCATTGGCAGCAGTTGCTGCTTCAGTTACTGGCGGAGGGGTAGATTCTGTCGGGGTGGGGGATGTGTCGACCTGAACAGCAATTTCAATAATGAATTCCTGTTCCAGCAGTTCTTGCAGATTTTGTTCTGTCAAACCCAGAGCTGCCACTTTTTTCATGATGTCAGCGGCGCTTTGCTTGCCGTCTATCATGACCAGTAAAGTACGCAATCTGGACGCCAGTTGATACTTTCTGGTGGTGATTTCTTCGCGGCCTTTTTCGGTCTTGTCGTAGATGCTTGCGTTCATATCCAGCTACGGCCTTTGCTTGTCTCAATATAGCAGAA
The DNA here is from genome assembly GCF_058788535.1 of Undibacterium sp. FW305-107. Taxonomy (NCBI): domain Bacteria; kingdom Pseudomonadati; phylum Pseudomonadota; class Betaproteobacteria; order Burkholderiales; family Oxalobacteraceae; genus Undibacterium; species Undibacterium sp. FW305-107. The sequence continues at coordinate 326,829 of NZ_JBYTAV010000005.1, read as the reverse complement.
ATTGTTTCCACTTTATTCGAGGATACATCAATTCAGCCGGGCTGCCAATGAAATGCAGGCATAAGCCCGCTCTTATCTTTGATTGGATGCGTTACGGATTAGTTTCACAGTTTTTAATTCGGAGGACGTGGAGCAAGTGTTGTTTGATGAGGATGAGCAATTGCTGCAACCAGAACCACATCCTGTGGTTTGCCTGGCCACTTTGGCAAACAGGGGTGCCAGTACGGGGACGCGACTGGCACCAAATACGCTGATCTTTTCCTTGGTTGCGGCAGGCATCCATTTTAATAACAGATACCCGGATGCCAGTGCCAGAAGCAAAACTGCGATCAGGTTTTGCATGATTATCTCCCTAAGAAAAAGCTGGAAATATGATAGGTCAGGAAAGAGGCGCAATAGGCGAGGCCAAACAAATAAGCCGCCATGATGGCCGGGTAACGCAAGGTATTGGTCTCACGTTTGACAACGCTCAGGGTCGCCACGCATTGCGGGGCGAAAACATACCAGGCCAGCAGGGACAGGGCAGTTGGTATGCTCCATGAATGAGCGATCAGCGGCTCAAGTGAGCGGCTCAGTTCTTCACCAGATTGTGAGAGCGCATATACCGTACCTAGTGCGGCGACGGCAACTTCACGTGCTGCCAATCCAGGTACCAGGGCAATACAGATTTGCCAGTTGAAACCTATGGGGGCGAATATCACTTCAAGTGCACGGCCCAGATAACCGGCAATACTGTAATAAATCGGCGGCTGAGTCGCATTTTCTGGCGCACCAGGAAAGCTGCTGAGGAACCACAGCAAAATCATGAGAGACAGAATAATTGTGCCGACGCGGGTAGTGAAAATCTTGATTCTTTCCCATAAACCCAGTAGCAGGTTGCGTACATTGGGCCAGCGGTAGTCCGGCAATTCCAGCATCAATGCCTGTTGATGCACTTCGCTGCCCCATTTCTTTTTAAAGAAGTAGGCTACCAGCATGGCTGATACTATGCCACCCAGATACAGCAGGAACAATACCAGGCCCTGCAAATTCAGGATGCCTAATACGGCTTGATCGGGGATGAAGGCGGCAATGATCAGGGCATACACTGGCAGGCGCGCTGAGCAAGTCATCAAGGGGGCAATCATGATTGTCACCAGACGGTCACGCGGGTTTTGTATTGTCCTGGTTGCCATGATGCCGGGGATGGCGCAGGCAAAACTGGACAGCAGCGGAATAAAGGCGCGGCCAGACAAGCCGACTTTACCCATGACTCTGTCAAGTAAAAAGGCAGCGCGTGGCAAATAACCAGAGTCTTCCATGATCAGGATAAAGAAGAACAGGATCACGATCTGCGGCAAAAACACCAGCACACTGCCAGCGCCACCTATCACGCCCTTTACCAGCAGTCCTTGCAGTACGCCAGGTGCCAGCGCTGATTCGACTGCGCTTCCTGTTGCATCAATAGTCGACTTGATCAAGTCCATTGGTGCCTGCGCCCAGGCAAATACTGCCTGGAATACCAGAAACATCAGGGTGGCGAAAATGATGGGGCCAATAGCCGGGTGCAAAATCCAGCTATCCAGGCGATAACTCAAACTGGCGGCCCGCTCGCTGGCAGCGTCCGTATCCTGAGTAACACAGGCCTCGAGTACTGCATTGGCTTGTTGCTGCAAGCTCTCGGGGCTTTGTGCGGAAAGTGCATGAGGCGTTGTATTGCCATTTGGCTGCAGTGTTTGTGCCAGCGTCTCAAGTTCAGTCAGGAGGGCATCGATACCCTTGGGGTCGACTGCAACCGTCTCGACAACAGGAATATTCAGCGTACGGCTTAATGCGGCGATGTCGATATGGATATGACGCTTCTTGGCGATATCCATCATGTTCACTGCCAAGATCAATGGCTGACCAAGTGCAAGCAATTCAAACACCACGCGCAGGCCGCGTTTCAAATTGGTGGCATCGACTACGCACACCACGGCATCTGGCATGGTTTCATCAGTACGCTGGCCGGTGACGACTTCCTGGGTGATTTTTTCATCCGGTGTGATGGCATGCAGGCTGTAAGTACCTGGTAAATCCAGTACCTGCCATTGACGTCCTGCATCTGAGCGGAATTTGCCTTCTTTCCGTTCTATTGTGACACCTGCATAGTTTGCTACTTTTTGCCGTGCACCTGTCAATCGATTGAAAAGTGCAGTTTTTCCGCAGTTAGGGTTACCGACAAGAGCGATGAGCGGAGAAAACAATTCGTTCACTATGTTCCTACTTTTTCTGAATGAGTAACGCCGGGGACAACACCAATCAAGGCTGCTTCAAAATTTCGCAATGCAAAGGTCGACTGGCCTATCCTGACTGCCAGTGGTTCGCCACCAAAATACCCTTTGTGCAATACCTTTACCGCTTCGCCTTTGACAAAGCCTAGCTCTTTCAAGCGGCGGGTAATATTGAACAGGCTGTCGTCCTTCGCATCGCCTTGTTCTTGCACGTCTTCAACGACGCCAGAGTCACCGACTTTCATCAGATTCAATGTGGTAGAAATTGCTTGCTGTAATGGCAAACTGCTCATGGCGAAATTCCCGTGGCGAAGAAAAAATGTAACTCTAAATGATAATGAGAATATATATCAATACCGCTTATGTTTCAATCGCTATACAGTCAGAAATGACTGACTTTGCGATTCCTCAGGTCTTTGATGATTTTATTTTTCCTTTAGTAACAAATTTGCCGTTTTGTTAATTTTTGCATCATGCGGATGTTCAAAATAAACTCTTGCATAAAAGCTGTATTTTAAAATATAGTTGCATTATGCAACTATAAGTAAGCTGGCTATGAATACTGCTATCTCTCTACCCCACATCCAAGAAATCCGCGATGCATCGCGCAGGCTGGTACGTGAACTTGGCTTCATGAAGTCAACACTGGCTGGCACCAGTCTGCCTGCATCTGCTGTGCATGCCTTAATTGAGATTGGTGAGCATGGCGCACATAGTGCAACAGCACTTTGTGACGTGCTATGTCTGGAAAAGTCCAGTGTCAGTCGCATGGTGCGCAAGCTGATAGATGGTGGTGAACTGGTAGAAAACAGCAGTCAAAAAGATGGCAGGGAAAAGCAGCTTGCTCTGACATTAAAAGGTAAGCAGACCCTGGCTGCTATCAATCAGTTTGCGCAGATGCAGGTCAGCAGTGCGCTGGAAAATATTCCTGCGCCAGTTCATGACAAAATAGTACATGGCTTGACCATGTATGCAGATGCACTTGCGATTAGTCGCAAGGGGCCGTCGGTAGCTACCGTCCCTCACGCAAATATTCGATGCGGATATCACTCCGGTGTGCTTGGCCGTACCGTGGAAATGCATGCACGCTATTACGCGCGCGCTGCAGGATTCGGACAGTTCTTTGAAGCGAAAGTCGCCAGTGGCATGGCTGGTTTTGTCGGACGCCTGAATAATCCGGTGAATCAATTGTGGTTTGCAGTCAATGATGACAAAATCGTAGCTACCATTGCTATTGATGGTGAAGATCTGGGGAACAATATTGCTCATCTGCGTTGGTTCATTGTTGACGATGAATTGCGCGGTAGCGGTGTTGGCAGGCGTTTGCTCAGAGAAGCGATTTCATTCTGTGATCAACAGCAATTCAGCGAAATACAACTGTGGACCTTTAAAGGTCTGGATGCAGCACGCCGCCTGTATGAAGAAGCAGGTTTTGTGCTGCTTGAAGAGTTACCTGGCCGGCAATGGGGAGAAGAGGTCACAGAACAACGGTTTTCCCGCCCAACTCCAATAATGCTGTAAGCAACCATCAGCATGATCATGAGCGCATGGATGATCGGTAGGCAAGCCTAGTCTATTTTTTGAAAATTCATGATCCAATTGGTTTCCCAACTGATGCCTCCATCAACTGAGAATGCCTGTTCCCAGCGTGGTTGATTTGCGGCAGGCATGCTCCATAAAAAGCGCACGCGTATTTCTTGGCCAGCAAATGTATCGTCTGCATAAAATTCACCCACGCCATTCACAAACCGACCTTGCATAGGCACATCCAGGTGTGTGGGATAGCGGCCATCCAGCCACCAGATAGACCATATGCCTTTTTCTGCATCATATGAGCGCAAAGTCGTTGCACGATAGGCACCACCCGGCATTTCAAGCAAGTTGTCATCAATGTTGCCAGCGCCACCAAGAATTTTGCTGGCGGATGTACTGCCGTCAAATTCCAGCCACTCGTGACAACCGGCAAGTCTTTCCTTGAGACGGTGATGCTTTACCTGCCAATTGCCAATAAAAAAATCAAAGTCGTTGATACCTGCGGTTTGGGTAGTATTGATCGCTGAATTCATGTTCTCTCCTTGATAGGTTTGCTCCGGCTGAAGCAATAAACATGAGGATAAAGAATATATAGGGCATAATTTATCCTATTTTTTGACTAAACTTATTCCATGTCGCAGGCCTACCATCCCACCACTCGTGTCCTGGCTCTGCTGGAACTCTTGCAAAATCAAAGGCAGGTCAGCGGAGCTGATCTGGCGCAGATGCTGGAAATTGACCGGCGCAGTTTGCGTCGCTATATCGTCACGCTGGAAGAGATGGGAATACCTATCATGACTACGCGAGGGCGTTACGGTGGCTATTCCATCATGCCCGGTTTTAAATTGCCGCCGATGATGTTTAATGAGGAGGAGGGCTTCGCCATCTCCATTGCCCTGTCCGTCGCTCGTCAAATGAAGTTGTTGGATGCCGCGTCATCAATAGAAAGTGCACAGGCAAAATTACAAAGAATTTTGCCTGACAAGCTCAGGCAAAGATTGAAGGCAGCAGATGCAGCGATAGAACTCAATCTTCAATCGGCAATGGTACCGGCTGACAAGGAAATATTAGCCAGGCTAAGCCATGCAGTCGCCCACAAACAATCCATACACCTGCGATATCAAGGCGCAAATGATGCAGAGAGTGAACGGATGGTAGACGGCTATGGCCTGGCCTTTCATGCAGCATGTTGGTATTTCGTTGGTTTTTGTCATTTGCGGAAAGACATACGCAGTTTCAGGCTGGACAGGGTCGCTCAAGCAGATTTACAAACCCGGTATTTTGATAGTCCCGCCAATTTCAGTGTACTCAGTTATTTGCGTAGTGCCGTAGCGACTATTCCACGTGCCTATAGTGTGGAAGTGATGTTGAAAACAGATATGCAAAGAGCGCGCAGGCATCTGTCTGACACGATTGCCGTGTTGGAGCAGACTAAGGAGGGAGTGCTTCTGTATAACCAGTCCGAAGATTTAAACTGGTTTGCAAGGCAATTGGCCGCTTTGCCTTTTGATTTTGAAATCCGTAAGCCAGCACAATTGCAAACTGAGCTCAAGGAAGTGGCGAATCGTTTATTACGGGATTGCCTACCCAAAACCTGACGTAAACGTCACAGAAAATACAATTTCTTCTTTATATGAAGAAATTATTCTTTAAAAGGCTTGTTAATTAAAGAAAGCTATGACAAGATAATACGGTGAAAACTAAAAAAGCTTAGCAATTAACAAATCTATGAATACCCAAAACACTTATCAATCGCTGTATCAAACAATCTCAAGCCTCGCGGCGCGAGCTGGGCGGCTATTGGGCAAGTGGATGGAAGTACGTGGAGTTCATGATGTAGTTGTCGGCTTTGCTGCAAGGCCAGCTCCTGCACAGTTGACAGCCTGCGAAGCCACCACAGAATTTAGCGGTAAGGATGGCAGCTGGGAGTTGGTATTTCACAGAACCATCATGATGGACATTCGGGGTGTTAACCCTTGAAATCAGGAAGGCAGATGAAGCTGCTTCCTGATGAGAGCTGAAAAGCCCGGATGCCTGTAAAGCTCCGGGCTTTTTGCCTTTTATGGTTTTTAATTTGCGTTTTGATAGACGCGCTTTAGAAACCCAGTAGTAAAACCCGCCGTTTGGCGGTCGTGCCGGAAAACGCCGGATAACACGGGATTCTTTAACAATTCGGGAAGATGTATTGATAAATCCTTCTGCTATGCGTTCTGTACACATGGCGGGGAGGGGATATGCAGCGAATATCTTGAGATATTCGCTGCATGTTAAAAGTGACTTGAGACCAGGTCATTTTTAACATGCTGGCGCGCTTCATTTTGCGGTGAAGTCGATACTTTAAACATGGGTATATTTCTCAGGGATGAGACCAATATCCACGTCAGATTGCGGTATGTACTTTGTCATTTTATAAAAACAAGAAAAATAGAAAATTATGTTTATGATTTATTGGTCCATTCATATTGATGGACAAGAACTGGCATGCTCAAAAGAGTTTGCCAATGAATGTATGGCTGATGCCTTGCGATTCACTGAGTCTTTGCGTGTGGAACAGCGTCAGGGCGCAGCAATTCGCCATATCACCATGTCTTGTGAAAACCCGGATTCAGTTGGCCATGCAGGTGTTGCTGATGCCGGACCTGAATATTCATGGAAAAAACGTCGTTAGACGTGCATGGGGGTTAGTAATACGAATTAAATCAATCATGCCTTACAGCATCAGCAATTCGTGTCTACAATGAAAGAGCAGATTGTCGTTTTATTGGTGGCATGCTGGTGGTTTATGCAGCAAGTTTTATCAGTCCGTCTTCCCAAATTGGAAAAACATCCCATACAAACAGGTGATGTATGCAACAAATATTGGTTTTGGATATAGCTGGAGTGCCTTACGACTGGATAAGTCAGAACGATGCTGCGACTCAGTACGCCGCAAAAAAAGTGGCATGGGATATTGGTGATCAGGTCTTCATGCTGCGCGGTGGCTATAACAAGGATGGTGAACAATCCAGGATTTTCATCAAACCTATTATCTCCATACGCAATAGTGAACGCATGTCCAGGAACAGCCGTCACCAAATTCCTTTGGGTGATGGCAACAGGCTGCTATATGCAAGGGACAGGCATATCTGCGCATATTGTGGTGAGACCTTCCCTTATCAGGAACTGTCACGCGATCATATTTTGCCAACCTCACGTGGTGGAAAAGATGCTTGGGAAAACTGTGTGACTGCCTGTAAAGATTGTAATCATGCGAAAGGCAACAAGTTCGTGCATGACTTCAAACCTTTGATATATGTGCCGTATGCGCCTTGCCGTTTCGAACATTTCATTTTAAGTGGAAGAAATGTGATTGCTGATCAACTGGAGTATCTTTCAGCAAAATTGCCCAAGCATAGCCGCTTGTTATAGTGACGCAGGTATGAATCCCATGTGTATTAACGTGGATTCATACCTTTTTTAAATCCCGGATTTCATTTGATATTTTAATGATCTCATATTGCCAATATTAAGGTGTATTTACAATACATGTTAAATGGATTATGATGGCGCGGATCGTCGTTGAATTCCCTGGTTGTTTAAAGCTCTTCGTTGCTTCATTTGACTTTAAACATGTATTTATATTGCATCTATTGAATAAGTGTATATGTTAGACATTAATACGAGAAATCTAGTAAAAGCTACAGTCCCGGTATTGAAAGAACATGGAGTCACACTGACACGCCATTTTTATGCGCGCATGTTTTCTCATAATCCAGAATTGAAACCCATTTTCAATCAGGGTAACCAACAATCTGGTACCCAGCAACAAGCTTTGGCAATGGCAGTATTGGCTTATGCAGAGCACATAGATGACCCTATGGTATTGATGCCGGTATTGACACTGATCGCAAATAAGCATGTCAGTGTGGGTATCAGGGCAGAGCATTATCCTATCGTGGGTATGCATTTACTGGCTTCAATCAAAGAAGTCATGGGTGACGCTGCCAGTGATGAATTGATGGCAGCCTGGGCGGCTGCGTATGGACAACTGGCAGATGTATTGATTGCGCAAGAAGCAGCGATTTATACAAAAGCAGCCATGACGCCAGGTGGCTGGACAGGGTGGCGTAGTTTTATTGTCAGTAAAAAAGAAACTGAAAGTGAAGAGATAACATCGTTCTATTTGCGACCGGCAGATGGTGGTTCTGTACCTGATTACAAACCCGGCCAGTACATCTCTGTCAAAGTATTTGTACCTGAACTGGGTATGATGCAACCACGTCAGTACAGTCTGTCATGCGCCCCAGGGCAGGAGTATTTACGTATCTCAGTTAAGCGAGAAGCTGAACTGGCAGAAAAACCTGCAGGCCTGGTGTCTAATGTGTTGCATAGAGATTTTCACGAAGGTTCAATACTCGATGTGGCACCACCCATGGGCGATTATATCTTGCACGAAGACCGGGATACACCTGTAGTCTTGATCAGTGCAGGGGTTGGTGTCACACCAAAGTTGGCCATGCTTGAGCATTTACTCAAACAAAACACGACACGCAAAATTCGTTTCGTGCATGCTTGTCGCCATGGTGGGGTACATGCCTTCAAACAGCAAGTGCGTGCGTTGAGTGAGCAATATGCTCAAGTCAAATCGCTGACATACTATGAAGCGCCGCGCGCAGAAGACCGGCAGTCTGTAGATTACGATCAGCAAGGCAGGCTGGATCTGGAAACTGTCGCGAATGACTTCATACTTCCTGAAGCTGATTACTATGTTTGCGGGCCGCGTCCATTCATGCATGCACAAATCACCAGTTTGCAAAACCTGGGCATTGCATCCTCACGCATCCATAAAGAAGCTTTTGGCAGCGGTGGATTTGCGCACTGATTAGTTTGTCAATATGCCATAGCTCGGATTAATAAGAGCCTATGGCATTGCCTTGCTGCAGTTCTGTATTAATTGTATTAACATGCGCAGGCTATAGGGACATCAGAAAATCATTTATGCAATTAACACACTTTACCGATCTTGGCCTGCGCGTGCTCATGTATCTGAGTCACAAAGACAGGCAAGAGCCAGTGACCATTAGTGAAATTGCCACTAAATTTGCTATTTCCCGCAATCACCTTGTCAAAGTCGTGCATTTTCTGGCACAAAAAAACTGGATCATCACGACCAGAGGTAAAGGTGGCGGTATGGCACTGGCGCAAGATGTAAAAGCCTATCGCCTGGGCACCATTATTCGTGAACTGGAAGGCGGGGATGCATTGATAGACTGTGCGACTCCGCCTTGTGTGCTACGTGGCAATTGCCAGCTCAAATCAGTACTTGATCAGGCACTGACTGTATTTTATACAGCACTCGATCAATATACGCTACAAGATGCCATCGGCGGTAATACACAAGAAGCCATCATCATGTTGCATCGGTCTGGTTTTGTTGATCATGCAAAACTCAAACATCTTCTCTAATATATTCTCTGGCTCTCTAGCTGTACTGACTACTGGTGAGCGATTCTCCTGGATCGATATATCTGCTTTTCGTCTTTTAATCTTGCATTGCTTATTCCTCATTATTGTTTTTTAAAAAATGCTAATATGCTTACAAGGCTATGTAATAAGACCATGAAGCATGTTGGCATTGTGTTTTTGCAAGGACAATGATCTCCTAGCAAGAAATAGCATATTGCCGGGTCAGCGATAGATGAGCATTTAGCTAACGTCAGGAGTTCAGATGACAGCATCCCAAATGCAAGCACGCATTTTGATAGTTGATGATGAAACTGCACATTTGCAGGCATTGTGTGATTTGTTGCGCGACCACAACTATGAAACTACCGGTTTTGCAAATGGAATTGAAGCACTCGATTATCTGCGTAACAATACATTTGATTTATTGCTCACAGATTTGATGATGCCAGGTTTGGATGGCATTGCCATGGTGGAATCAGCCCGCAAAATTGACTCTGATCTGGCATGCATAGTCATGACAGGTGAAGGTAGTATTACATCAGCAGTCAAGGCCATGAAAGTCGGTGCACTCGACTACATCATTAAACCCTTCAAAATTTCAGCCATCTTGCCGGTACTTGTACGCGCCATGGAGACGCGTCAGTTACGCATGGCGAATGCCAAACTTGAACTGCAACTACGCGAACACACTGCTGAACTGTTGATCTTGAATCAAGACCTGGACCAGGCCAGGATGCAGGCAGAAATTGCCAACCGGGCAAAATCGACTTTCCTGTCGAATATGAGTCATGAGCTACGTACACCTCTGAATGCCATACTTGGTTTTGCCCAAATCCTGGCGTCGGATAGTTTGCAAACCAGCCTTGATGAGAAAAAAGAATTTGCCAAACACATAGAAGAAGCCGGGAGTCATTTGCTGACTTTGATCAACGAAATTCTCGATCTGGCAAAAGTAGAATCCGGGGCAATGAAGTTGTCTATTGAGGCCATCACTCTCGATGAGATATTTGCCGAATGCAAAACAATGATTGATCCGCTGGCTCAAAAACGTGGAATCAATGTCTGCTTTGCAGAAAATACTAATTTGCATGTCAGCGCAGACCGGATTCGACTTAAACAAGTGTTGATTAATCTGTTGTCGAACGCCATCAAATATAACCGGCAAAGCGGCACCGTCAGTGTTGCCGCACATGTGGCGGATGATAGTCATATCTGTATTCAGGTGATTGATACCGGAGTGGGCTTGAGCTCGGTTCAATTGGAAACCATTTTCCAACCTTTTAACCGCCTGGGGCGAGAGGTGTTTAATGAAGAGGGGACTGGTATAGGTCTGTCATTGGTCAAAAACCTGGTTGAAGCCATGGAGGGCAGTATAGGGATCAATAGTCAGGTTGGTGTTGGCAGCACGTTTTGGGTCAAATTTCCCGGAACTGTTGCAGGTATCCAGTACCAGCAGCCAGACACCAAAGCAATGGTCTACGAAGTTGCACCTGGCGAAAAATCAAGTACACAGAAATACCTGCTGTATGTCGAAGATAACCCCACCAATTTGAGGTTGGTGGCTGAATTGATACGTCTGCGTTCTGACCTGGTTTTGTTGACTGCAACCGATGGTTTGCTAGGGATAGAGCAAGCGCGACTGCATTTGCCAGATGTCATTTTGATGGATATTAATTTACCCGGTATAGATGGTATTGAAACAAGAAGATATTTGCTAAGTGATCCCAGGACTGCCCATATTCCAGTCATTGCGGTTACTGCGAATGCAATGCCTGCAGATCTTGAAAATGGAAAGGCAGCTGGTTTTTTCTCTTATATCACTAAGCCTATCGACATTGAGCAATTTGCATTGGCCGTAGACCTTGCTCTGGAGTTTGCCGCAAGTAAAAAACCGATTTAAAGCATCAGCATCATCGTGCTGATGAACACTTTCCCCTAGTGTTTTTATATCTGAAAGGATGGTCATGGAACAGACATCAGCAAATAGCCTTGCTCACATAGATCGGTGGCAAAAAAACAGGCAAAAGGCATTTAAGTCCATCAATCCCGAAGGGAAAGTGGTGAAATATCTGGGGAAGGAATTTTTAGTTTTCCCAGAAACTTTTTGGCCATTCACAGACAGTCAACCGCTAGTTAAGAGTTTTAAGATAAAACCCGGTGAAAGTGTATTGGATGTAGGTACAGGTTCAGGGGTCATCGCTATTTTTGCTTGCTACGGCGGTGCAAGCAAAGTCACGGCAGTTGACATTAATCCTGCTGCTATAAAAAGCGCGAAACACAATGCCAAACTGCATGGCTTTGACAAGATCATGAAAGTCAAAAAATCCAATCTCTTTCAGGCTCTTAAGGATGAGCAGTTTGATGTGATTACAGCCAATCTGCCATTTCGTGACAAACCAGCGCATGACGTGGTTGCCAGCTCACAATGGGATACTGATTTCAAGACAAATACGCAATTTTTTGCGGACGTTGGCAAGCATTTGAAGCCTGAAGGCCGTATCTATTTCGCCCAATCCAATTTTGGTGCGATTGACCAGATCAAGATATTGGCAAAAGCCGCTGGTTTTTCAGTCAGGACTCTGGCAAGCGCGGCCGCAGACAAGGCGGAGACAAAAAAATTCTATGCCTTTGTAATGAGGCGTGCAAAGAAATCGGTGTAGTGATGGACGTCATAGACGCCGTCAATAATTTGCGTCAGGTAGCTCATACTGAGCTTGCCTTGCGTGTCAAAAATGTGGCTGTAATTCTGACTTCGCCCAGGTCGGGCTCCAGCCTGCTCAAAAGTGTACTGTCGTCCCACCCCGATATAGCTTCACTTGATGGTGAAATGGAACCATTTCTTGCGCTGACAAGAAATGGTTTTTCCTTTAATGCAGATAGTGATGCTCTGAAAGTTTTGGACAATCAAGAGGCCTTGCTGGACAATATTTTTGATGACATGACTTTGCCTGTCGAGGGCAATACTGATTATTCTCTACTAAAAAGCAGATGGAAAAAACGCCTGCTTTTACAGTTTCCTGTTTTATTTACGGATGACCGGGCTTACCTTCAGCTCACACACGATCTGGATGCAGTCTTTCATGTGGCGCAAGAAAAGAAAATCCATGGCGAGGCAATGCTGCAAGACCTGATCCTGTCGCGCGTGTTTAATAGTGAAACCTGGCGACTGGACTATTACGATGGAAAAAAAAATCCTGCCGCAAGTCATTGTTTTAATGAGTCGTTTAAGCTGGAGGAGCCACCTTTCGTCATTCCCCGCCATCACCGGCGGCAATTAAGACCTGAAGATGTTGAAGACAAGATGTTGCTCTTCAAGACGCCGCCTGATGTTTATAGAATAGGTTTGTATGAGCAATTATTTCCAAATGCCCAAATCAAATATCTACATCTGACCAGGGGCTATGCACAATCAGTCAATGGCCTGATGGATGGCTGGTTATCACCAGTCGCTTTCTTTTCACGTGACGTTGAACGTATAGGCATGAGTTTGTCGATCAAGGGGTATTCAGATATTGTGGGTTTTGGCAAACGCTGGTGGAAATTTGACTTGCCGCCTAACTGGAAGGAATATATCAATGCCGACCTGGAAGATGTGTGTCTGAACCAGTGGCTATCTGCGCACCAGGCCATCATCGACAGTCAGGTGACATCTCTGCCCGTTTCATTTGAAGAATTTTTATCAGATCCCGTCGAAATCATAAAGAAAATTACCTCTTATTTAGGTTTGCAGGAAATGGGGAGTTTGCCAGTTTTTCCAGTAACGATGGCGACAGAGGCGCCTAAAATCAGACGCTGGCACAAACGGGAGAACAGTTTGCTGCGCATGGGGAAAAGAAAGGATGTGCAAATGATGATGGATGCTTTATCTTATCAAATGGATCCTGAAACTTGGCTATGAACAAGCATTTGCTCATACCGTTTTTAACGGGACAAAGAAGGGATGGCCTTGGGCGTGTCAACGATGTCAGCTCACACCCTTGGGAGATAGTGAATATCCCTGAATTCAAAGAAACATCAATTGCTGATGCGAATGAAAAATTGCGCAGGATGGGACAAATTTACGCAAGTCTTGCCGGCAAGGTTCAGCAAATTATTGAACACGGTGACAGGCCTGTTTGTATCGCCGGCGATTGTTTTTCTACATTGGCTGTGGTGACCGGCTTACAAAAAGCAGGCAAGCAACCTGACCGCATCTTGTGGCTGGATGCGCATGGCGATTTTCACACGTGGGAAACCACGCTGACCAAATATCTGGGGGGTATGCCTTTGGCCATGCTGGTCGGTAGGCGTGACAGGCGCAAAAATGAGCGTGATGCCATCGGTGCTTTTTTAAATGAAGTCGGCATCAAGGCTTACCCGGAAGAGCGAATCATACTGTCCGATGCACGTGATTTGGATCCAGGAGAGAAAGAATCGCTGGAAAGTTCAAAAATCCTCACCTGTAAAATCGATGAAATAAGTAAACATCTGTCTCCACATGAGAATATCTATCTGCATTTTGATACCGACGTGATCGATGACAGGGGTGAATTGCCTGCACTTAAATACCATGTGAAACAAGGTCCATCGCATGCGCAGATGAGGACGCTTTTTTCAGTATTGCGCCAATTCAAGTTAATTGCAGTGTCTGTTTCAGCGTGGCATGAGGAGGAGGATCTCGATAATAAAACCGCAATTGCTTGCTTAAATTTACTCGAGGAACTAGAATAAAAAACAATGTTTCATACTTGCATGATGAGAATTAACGTTGGATGATTGAGTTGTTTTGGATCTGCCTTATGTAAGTTCTGAAGCATTCGCCAAAGTTTTTACTGTTGTTGCCATGCAAAAGCGTGTGTTGGGATACTGGGAAGAGGAAATCGGCATGACAGGTATAAAGCTCAGGCAATTTTCTTACAAGTCAATTCTCATCTGGCTTGCCTGCCTGCTTTTCATCGTCCTGTTTTTGAGTTTGATCTATGTCTGGCTAATTCGTGCACCTGTTTCCAGAGCCCCACTGGAACAAGTCATTATTGCGACAAATACAGAGTATGTAGGTACCTGTTCTATCACCGCAGCCAGAGAAAAAGGATATTTCGCCAAAGAAGGGATTGTTGTACTCATCCAATCGCATTCGAGTGGCAAAGCCGCGATGGAGGCTGTAGTACAAGGGCAGGCCCATTTGGGAACAGTAGCCGATATTCCCGTCATGTTTGCTGGCCTTGATCAAAGGCCGGTAGCAGCAATTGCCACCATATTTAAAACCGATAAAGATCACGGCATTGTCGGTCGCAAAGACCGCGGCATACTTCAGCCTGCAGATCTTAAAGGCAAGCGTGTCGGTGTGACGCTTAGCAGCTCCAGTCATTTCACGCTCAGCGCTTTTTTGAACCGCCAGAAACTGTCGGTCAAAGATGTGACCATGATTAACTACAAACCAGAAGAATTTGCTGATGCGATAGAGCGCGGCGAGGTTGATGCCGTAGCGTCCTGGGAGCCATTTTTGAATACCATGATGACGCGGCTTGGGGATAATGGCGTGGTTTTTTATGGTAAAGATGTATATGAAAGTCTTTATAACGTAGTTGGTATGCGCAGTTATATTTCTGCCGAACCAGAAACGATCAACAAGGTGTTGCGTGCATTGGATCAAGGCAGCAATTACTGTAATGAGATGCCTGATGCTGCCCGCGTACTGCACGAGGCAGGTAAAAAGACCAATACCAAAGAGCAGAGGGCTGCCTGGGCGACATATCGTTTTGAAATTGGACTTGATCAGGGATTATTGCTGGCATTGGAAGACCAGGCCAGATGGGCAATTAAAAACAAGTTGACCAATAAAACTGAAGTACCCAATTACCTTGACTATATCTACCTGGACGGCATGGAAAAAGTCAAGCCATCGGCAGTGACCATCATACATTGAGATTCCAACGTGAAAATTTCAACTCGTCTGAAATTTGCGGAATTAATATCTTTAGCCATCGTGGCGATGATTGTGGTCATTTTATTGTCCACTACTTTACAAATGAAGCGGGAAATCGCCAAAAATGAGGCTGCTGGTGAATTATTGCAGGCGGTAACTTCATTGCGCTATCTGACGCTGGAATACGCATTACGTCATGATGAACGCACCAGGGCGCAGTGGCAATTGCGTAGCAATTCTTTCTCCAAACGCCTGGCCGGGGCCGAAGAGTTTACTGAGTTCGCTGACAAAGATGCCATCTCTGAATTGCGAAGTGGCAATGAAAATATAGCGCAATTATTTGCTCTACTGGTGAGTAATCACCGTGAATTGATGAAGGAGAGAGACAAAGCCGAGATACTCGAAGAATTAGAGTCGCGACTGTTGGGACAGATCACCAATAAAACGCAGGCCATGATTTCGGATGCCTTGAGTTTGTCTGAACAAAGCCGTATCGGTGCCTTGAATGCTCAGCAAAGGGCATTTAATGCTGTCATTCTGTTTGGCGGCATTGTTGTATTGGTTGTGACAGTCACTATCTATATCACGCTGCGCAGTGTCAGCCGACCCTTGGAAAAATTGCGCGAAGGAACAGCTATCGTTGGTGCCGGCAACCTGGATTTTTCCCTGCGATTTGATGCTCAGGATGAAATAGGGGACCTGGCCCGCGCCTTTGATGGCATGACAGAAAAACTCAAACTGACCACCGTTTCACGTGATGCGCTGGTTGATATCAACGAAGCCTTGCAAGCCGAGATCATAGAACGTCAGCAAATCGAGAAAAAGGCCCAGGCGCAGCTTGCACGTTTGAATTTGTTGCATCAAATTACACGTTCCATCGGTGAGCGTCAGGATTTACGCAGTATTTTTCAAGTCGTTATCCGCAGTCTGGAAGATCATCTTCCTGTCGATTTCAGTTGTGTTTGTCTTTATGATCAGGCAAAAAATCAGCTGCAGGTGACCAGCGTTGGTTTGCACAGCGAGTCTTTGGCACAAAAATTGTCCATGACCCAAAATACCCAGGTCTCTATTGATGAAAATGGCTTATCGCGTTGCGTGCGTGGTCAGTTGGTCTATGAAGCAGACATCAGTAAAGTCAACTTTCCTTTTCCGCAAAGACTGGCTGCAGGCGGTCTTAGTGCCGTGGTGATGGCACCATTAAGAGCAGAAAGTACGGTGTTTGGCGTGTTGGTCGTCGCCAAGCGCGAGGCCCACAGCTTTAATAGTGGTGAATGTGAATTTTTAAGGCAATTGAGCGAGCATGTGGCCCTGGCAGCCAATCAGGCCCAGCTCTATACTGCATTACAGCAAGCTTATGATGATTTGCGCCAGACCCAGCAGTCCATCATGCAGCAAGAACGTTTGCGTGCCCTGGGGCAGATGGCAAGTGGCATAGCACATGACATCAATAATGCAATTTCTCCCGTAGCGCTGTACACAGAATCCTTATTGGAAACAGAAAAAAATCTGAGTGTTAAAGGTAGAAATTATCTTGAGGTCATTTCACGTGCGATAGATGATGTTGCCGCCACCGTTGCCAGAATGCGGGAATTTTATCGTCAACGTGCGCCACAACTAGCTTTGTCACCTGTCGATGTGAATAGTCTGGTACAACAAGTCATCGATCTTACCCGCGCCAGGTGGAGTGATATGCCACAGCAACGTGGCATCGTAATCAGTGTACACACTGAGCTCGCCACTGATTTGCCAGACATCATGGGTGTGCATGGCGAAATCAGGGAAGCACTGACCAATTTAATTTTCAATGCGGTTGATGCCATGCCCGATGGCGGTGTACTTACTTTGCGTACCAGCGTCGAACAAGACCTGCTGGAGTCAACAAAAGAAGTCATCTTGAAACAAGTACATATTGATGTCTGTGATTCTGGTGTAGGTATGTCTGACGATACCAGGCGCCGTTGCCTGGAACCGTTCTTCACTACCAAAGGTGAGCGGGGGACAGGGCTGGGTCTGGCCATGGTGTATGGGATGATAGAACGGCATAGTGCCCATATCGACATTCTGACGGAGATTGGTAAAGGCACCACCATGCGCATGAGTTTCCTGGTGCCTACGGCAGTTAGTCCGATTGCCAGAACGCCTGCGCCTGAAGCCGTGCCCACGCACAGACGTATTCTGGTCGTTGATGATGATCCCATGGTTTTAAAGTCATTGCGTGACATACTGGAAATTGATGGTCACAGCGTACTCTCGGCTGATGGCGGGCAAGCTGGTATCAATGCATTTAATGACGCTCATGGAAAAGGTGATCCTTTCGCTGTCGTCATCACGGATCTTGGCATGCCATATATAGATGGCCGCAAGCTGGCCAGTTCAATCAAGCAAGTGTCGCCCTTGACCCCGATCATCATGTTGACTGGCTGGGGCCAGCGTCTGGTTGATGATGGCGATTCGCCTTCACATGTGGATTGTGTGCTGAGCAAACCCCCAAAATTGTCGGAGCTTCGCGAAGCACTGAGAAAAATTCTTTGACTTTGCAAAAGTGCATTAAACCTGCCTATCTTAAATTCCACATCCTCTTCATCGTATTGCGTTCGCATAAAATAAATGCATATTCAAATTGCATCTTGCAATTTTGACTGCAGACAAGCACAGCAAACTTCCACGAAAAGTAACAGGGCAGGTCAATTTGTGAGGGCAATATGCCTTTTTTTGAGTCCTTGCCTGGCGAAATTCACGCAATTGGCACTAGTTCGCACAAAATAGTGAACTTTCCCAAGGTTTTTAGGACTAAACTGTCCGCGCCTCAGGCTTACTCCAGAGGCATCATGAGGGAATAACTATTCTATATTTTCACATCTTTTTATAACAATATGATGAAAAAAACACTTACCACGCTGGCGGTCATGAGCCTATGCCAGATAGCTAGCGCAGATGAAGGCATGTGGATGCCGCAACAACTACCGCAAGTCGCCAGGCAACTGAAGGCCGATGGCTTGAAACTGGACCCGGCAACACTGACCAAATTGACGGAATTCCCTATGGGTGCCATCGTCAGCCTGGGTGGTTGCTCAGCCTCTTTCGTATCACCACAAGGTCTGGTTGCGACCAATCATCATTGCGTCTACAACAGTGTTGCTCATAATTCCAAACCAGAGCGTAACTTATTGGCCAATGGTTTTCTGGCGAACAGCCTGGAAGAAGAATTGCCAGCATCTCCTGGTTCACGCATTTTCGTGACCAAAGAAGTCAATAATGTCAGCAGCAAGATCATCGACAAAAACACTGCCAAGCTGAATGGCAAAGCCCGTGTTGATGCCATAGAAAAAAATTCAAAAGCCATCATCGCAGAATGCGAAAAAGATGCTGGTCATCGCTGCAACGTTTATCCTTACTATGGCGGCCTTGAGTATTACCTTATCAAACAACTGGAAATCAAAGACGTACGCCTGGTGCATGCTCCTCCTGAAGGTGTGGGCAAGTTTGGTGGCGATACCGATAACTGGATGTGGCCACGTCACACTGGTGACTATGGTTTTTACCGTGCCTATGTCAGCAAAGACGGCAAATCTGCCGACTACAGCAAAGACAATGTGCCTTACGTACCTAAACATTTCCTGAAGCTGGCCAAAGATAATTTGAAAGATGGCGATTTCATCATGGTGTTGGGTTATCCAGGCCGCACCAATCGTCACCGCCTGCCATCAGAAGTAGCCTACACATTTGACTGGAACTATCCAACATTTGTGAAAAGCTCAGGCGATATGCTGGCCATCATCGCTAAAGAAACCAATAGCAATCCGGATGCCAAACTTAAATATGCTGGTCAGGTTGCAGGCATCAACAACTACTACAAAAACCGTCAGGGCATGCTGGACAGTTATGCTGGCAGCGACATCCTTGCACGCAAAACCAAAGAGCATGATGATCTGAAAGCATGGATCAACAGCAATCCTGCACGCGCCAAAGAATTTGCCGGTGATATTGAGCAGGTAGAAAAACTGATTGCAGAGCGCGATACTCTGGGCAAGCGCGACTTTTATCTGGGTAGTTCTTACCCACGCTTCCTGACTACGGCACGAGCTTTGTACCGCCTGTCGAATGAATCGACCAAGGCAGATGCAGAACGTAAAGCTGGTTATCAGGTACGTGATGTGCCGCGCTTCAAGGCGACAGTCGATGCAATCGAACGCAATTATGATGAAAAAGTCGACAAGGCTTTGGTCTTGTACAACTTGAGTAAATATGCTGCACAAGCCAAGGCTGACCGTAGCGCCAATTTTGATGCCGCATTGGGCATTAAGGATGGTATGTCTGAAGCCGATCTAAAGTCCCTGCTGGACACTTTGTATGCCGGTAGCAAACTGGGTGACAAGACAGCACGCAGCGCATGGTTGACCGCAAAGCCAGAAGATTTTAAAGCCAGCAATGACAGTTTTGTCAAAGCAGCGGTGGCGATGTACGAAGGTGGCTTGAAGCGTGAAGCTGAAGATGAAGAATTAATGGGTAAAATACAGCAAGCCTATGGCAACTATATGAAGGCAAAAATCGCCTACATGAAGAGCAAAGGGCAGGCGGTATATCCTGACGCAAACAGCACCTTGCGCGTTACCTTCGGCAAAGTTACTGGCCGTGACCATGGTACTGCTGATGGCCTGGCATGGAATGCCTTCACTACAGTAAATGGTATCCCGCCAAAAGCAACAGGTACTGGCGAATTCAACGCACCGGCTGCACAATTGGCAGCAATCAAGGCCAAAGACTTCGGCAAATATGTTGATCCACAATTAAAAACAGTTCCCGTGAACTATCTGGCGACACTCGATATCACAGGGGGCAATTCGGGTTCCGCAGCATTGAATGCCAAAGGTGAATTCATCGGTCTGGCATTTGATGGCACATTGGATTCCATTATTTCTGACTGGGACTACAATAAGGCGAATTCCCGTTCCATACAAGTTGATCTGCGTTATATGCTGTGGCAGATGAAGCATGTGGATAAAGCTGACCGCCTGTTGAAGGAAATGGGTGCAGAGTAATAGAGCAGACTGCCTCAAAGTAAAAAAGCCCTGCAAATATCAATTGCAGGGCTTTTTCTTTACTGATGACATTAAAGCTCGTATTTATTACCAGCAGTAGAACGGATAGGATGCGTGTCATAGATTAAATCCAGATACTTGACTTTGTTGCTATCTGCGTCAAAAGTAAACAAGTCCATGACTTTGAATGTAATTAAAGTCCCGTCACGAACCGTCCAGTCATATTGAATATAGGCTGTCGCATGATGTTTCTTTGTGGTGCTGACAAAAATGTCGATAGGAGTGATGACATTGCGGCTGGATGCTTCAGCCAGCCTGTCAAAGAAAGGGCTCGCTGCCATTTCACCGAGGAATGGTGAAAGAACTTTGCCGTCTTCCGTGAACAAGTTTTTGATGGTGCCATAGTCAGCATCACCCAAGGCTTTCATGTAGGTTTGCAGGATGGAAATATATTCAGACACTTATGATCTCCTTTGAATTTGGGGCTGTCACAAATTTGCAGTATTCATTGACTTCAACTCCTGATCGAGTAAAAGCATGAGCTCACTTTGCTCAAATTGTTTTGCCAGTAATGGAACGGCAAACACGAACTCTGAACCATCACGCTTGACTACATAGGCTAATTGTAGACGGGAGAGTGCATGGCGCATGGTTTCAGGTTCAATGTTCAAGCCACTACTGGCAAAGAGTGTTGAAAGTGCTGATAAACTGGTTTTCTCCTTAAGCGCAGTGTGATAAACAATGATGCGATCAAGGCGACAGGAAGCTTCATCATGACTTAGCCGCCCCCAACCAGCCAAAGCGTCCTGCACAGCTTGTGAAGACAGGGCTTGCGCGACATGACGGGGCTCTATGGCACGTTCACTTGGCTGCAAGACTTCAAGACATTCCTGACACAGGATTGCAAGCAAGTTTGCTCTTTGACCGCTGGCCTCCACCAATTGATCCACCAGTTGATTGCTGGTGAAACCGAAACGCAGACGTGATAAAGGTACTGTGACCAAGTCTTTGCAAGCCTGTTGTTCTAGTCCGCCTATCGTCAATACTTCACCAAAATTACGTAGTGGCGATTGATAATCCAGTACAGCGGTAGCATATAAGTCCCAAAAACCGGCCAGCATGAACCAGCAGCGGCCTTCATCACTCAAGGCACGCAGGGCAGACAATTGCGGATAATTTTTATTGGACTCATCGCGAAAAAAAAGATCAGCCTCATCAATTAACAAGAACAGCCGTTTGCCAAGAAAATTGCTTTCAAGGTGAGAAATGATGCCCTCAATCGGGGTCGTAGCATCAAGTCCAAACTGCAATGCCATGCGTGGTGCCAGACGATGATCACGTAGGGAAATATAATGACAGACTATGTGCGGATGCCCTTGAAGACTGCGTTGAACCGCTTTTAATAGACTGCTTTTACCCAACTGGCGACCACCAACAACCAGATAATTGGATGGCTCACGGCCTATGACACGGGCAAGCAATTGTTCACGCCCAAAAAAAGCACCCGCACTGGTAATGGCTCCCCTGGTCTGATAGGGCGAAATGCGTGTTACACGCAATTGTGCCGCCAGCAGGCGCAACAATACTGTAGCCGGTTGCCTGCTGAGCAGACATTCTGTCTGGCTGGCACTATCTATCATGACGAACATATTGGCTTTATCATCGCAGTACGCTTGCAACGATGCTTGCTGAGTTTCTGTATCTGATCCTATGAGTATTAACATCACATCTGACCCGGTTTGTGCGGTCATCAGAGCGGGTATAAGAAGGTCCTCGCTAGCATCAACATAGGGAACGAAAACCAGGCATCTATCCAGTGAAACAGGTAGGTTGCTAGTGAATTGCCATTCAAAGACTTCACCAGGAAGCGTCCAGTCTTTGCTGGCTTTGCTTTGTGCCGATAAACGTGCAGCGAGGTATGCCTGCTGTTTATCTGCACCATCGTTGACGTAATTGACGGCGCGCTGCCAGGCCACAGTTGATATACCTGCTGCTTGCAATGTGGATTGCCGTCTGCCAACAAGCCGCAACAGACGATCCAGTTTGGGTAAGATGCGATAAGGTGTGCGACGTAATTTGTCTGGATGAAGTTGGGTCGGCCCCAGCAAGGGGTGGCGCAGCAATAAAAGAATAGCGACCACTGCAAATATGCATGCACAAATCAGTAGCAACATTCTGAGTGCACTGAAATTCACTTCTGCAGAAGTGATGCCATCACAATTCATAGGTAAAAATCTGGCTGGTACTGGTGGAGTGCCAGTCCTGCATTGCCAGGTATGGCTTGAAGGATTTAGTTCAAAAATCAGCTGAGTACCTGACAATGACCCCAACTCACCATGCCTGGCAATATCCACCTGCAATATATAAGGCCGTGGTGATGTGACATTGAGATGTGAGTTTGTCGTTTGTGGGGCATATTGCTGAATATCTTTTGGCCAGTCGTCGCTGGTGCTGTGCGCCTCCGATAAGGCGACACGCCATTGGATTACATCACTCCAGACTGAACCGATATTTTCTGCTGCAAGAATACCGCCACGTGTCAATGGATTCAGTTTTGGTGTGAGAAGAGCACTTGCAATAAACAATGTCAGTATAATGATGAATACGGTACGTGGCATTTTTCCTGACAAAAGCTGTAAAATTTTCTCCAGCATTATTCCAGTACCATCAGGCCAGCTTCGCGAATAATGTCGCAGCGCCAGTAAAGACGTGCCTGATCACCACTGCCGCGAACGTGGATCAGGTTCCCCCAAAACAGACGGCGTAAATCCTCGTCCTGAAGATAGGGGCGGGCTCGCCCCAAGTCATCAGAGGCTAATAGTGTGTGCAAGCGTGTCAGCGATGTCGGACTTTGCGTTAATGGCAAAAAGGTCTGCCACAGACGGGCACTGTGCGTCAGATAAATCCGTAAGGTCGAAAGATCATTTTCTTTAACGTCAGGATTGTCGATCAGCCATTGCATGCCCTCCTCAAACAGTGCAGGGTGACCGCCACACAAGGATGTCAATTCCGCTAGCCTGGATGGTGCAATGACATGCTCTGGCCAGCGTTGTTTGATGAGAATATGCAAATCTTCATTACTGGCATCAGGCCAATGGCTGACTTGTGCAATATTGAGCAAAGACAGATCGCCACTGCGGTATTTCAGGTCAGCCAGTGTTTCGCCTCCACATAGTAAAAGATGCAGGCGGCCACCATGCATTTCACTCAGGCTGCGCAGGATGCCTGCCAATGCCTCACGCAAGGCCGGTGTACCTTGCTCAAACCGGCTGACCAGGCAAAATACCCGCTCACCAGCATTCAATCTTTGTTCAAGAGCTGCTTCAAATTCATAGTCTGTACTAACATCCGAAAAACCACATTGGCGCCCAATCGCAGCAAAATACTCGCTGCTATCCGCACTGATGCTATAGGGTGGTTGTATATGCAGCGTAGCTTTTTCACCGTATTGAGCGCGCGCACGGGCAAGCAATTTTTCCCGGAATGGCGGTTGTCCCCAGTGGGCCTGTGATAGCAGTAAAGTGATGGGGTAGGGAGTAGACTGAGCCAGCCGCACAAACAGTTGATCCATGAATCCGGCAAACGGTGTTTCACTTTCCAATTCACTTTGCAGAGGAAATTCCGATTCAAGACCAGCCGTAATAAAAAAAAGATTGGTTTCAGTTTCTGTCAACCGAAGGTAACGTGCGCAAGCGTGCAGACTGTCACGTGATCTTGGACTGGGAAGCGACGTTCCATTTCTCCAGTTGTTGACTGATTCCCGGCTCAGGCCAATTTCTGCTGCAACTCCAGCTGCGCTGGCACGGATGCGGCGCATGTACTGCGATAGCAAATGAGAAAATGTGTCTGAGTGCATAGATGGTCTGTCGTAATTTGCCAATTGTGTTATTGGTCGTAGATCGTTTTTCGATGAAGCGCAATTTTAAGCTATGCAGATGCACGCCATCATTTTATCAGCGCTTTGTATGACCTGTGATACTGATACCGTCAGGTCGTGTCAACATCAACTTGACATACTGTCAGGTGACTTTCACAGGTGCGAACGGGGTAGACGATCAATATCTCGATGTAAAACAATTTTTCCCTGTCTGGCCCGCAGGTTGAGGTCGTCAAAACTGTCATCGAAATATTGCCACCTAGGATGATCGTATCCTGATATCGGTTTACGGCGCGAATGGATGCCATGGGTATTAGTGCGTCTTAATGCCCCGTCGTTCTTGCCTTTGACCCCACTTAAAGACCATCCCAGCTCTTTGGCTACCAAATAAAATCTTCTGCATGCAGGAGAAGCGTTACCGTTTCGGGAGTACCGCATAGTAGAACAGGCCAGTGATGACGCATGCACCAAAAGCTCTCACGTTCAAAGCCAAAAAAGAGTTGACATCTTTATTGGGTACCGCTACCATTTTATATAAATGGTAGCGGTACCAATCGGCTATTTAATGCATGTCCTTGAAAATAAAGAGAATTTCAGAGGTGGGGGATGAATGTCAGGCATGAGCGCTCATAAAAAAATGCCAAGCCGGGTTTGTCAAAGCATATGGGCTGCGCCGCGGCAATTGCTGCCTCAACGTGGGGTTGCCATTATTCTATCCTTGCTGCTGACAGCGCTTGCAGTGACGATAGTAAGCAGCTTGTTCTGGCCACAACAAGTTCAGTCACGGGCAGTTGAAAACCAGTTGCAGCATCATCAGGCAAATGTGGCGCTTAGAGAGTCAATTGACGACACACGCCAGATTTTGCGTCTGGATGCCATGGAGAATGGCAATGTGACCAGCCTGGTTGGGGTCTGGGCTAAACCTGTCCCTGCCATCAGGCTGGAGGAGTTGACTGGCTTTGGCGAAAACAGCGACGCTACTTTAACTGTAAGGATTGTGGATGCTCAGTCGCGTTATAACTTGACCAATCTCGCAACGGGTCGCCAGATTAATGACAGACACGTCAATAGTTACCGCCGTTTGCTGACGGCACTCAAGATGGATCCCGATCTGGCTGAGCAAACAGCAATTGCCATCGCACGCACCCAATCGCTATTGCCGGGTGCTGACGGACCATCACCAGAGATAAATATCTGGCCGGATAAGCAGCAGTTTGCCTTCATTCACATCGATGACTTGATCACAATCCCTGGATATACGCCACAAATACTAGCTGCCATCAGGGAGTTTGTGGTGCTCTTGCCCGAACCCACTTCTCTGAACGTCAATACAGCACCGCTAGTTCTGCTGTCCGCCATTACTGGAATATCACAACAAAAAGCTGCAACACTGATGATGGGGCGGCAACGACAAGCTTTACGTGATCGAACTGAAATTTCCTTACGCCTGGAAGAAGAACTGCCAGCCAAAGCCCCCATGCTTGACATCAAAAGTGACTATTTTTTGATTGAACAGCAAATCAAATTTGGTCGGATAGCATTGTCCTCACAGGCACTGGTTCATCGCAAGACAGGAGGGCGTATACCCGATGCAGAAGATAGAGACGAGGTATTGCCTACCTCTGTCCTCTGGATGCGTAAAGGCCGATAAGGACTTATGCCTCAATTCCAGGTCAATCAACGACGCTTTGGCACTATCCGTGCCCGAGGTCCCCCATATTTGCACTCACCACGAGAGACCTTGTTTATCAAATTAAAAAACTATCAAATAATGGAGACAAAATGATTAAGATGCAAAACTTCAATACAGGCAAAGTCAAGACGATCGCGGCGGGATTGGTATTCGGACTGTTGATGTGCAGTCAGGCACAAGCAGCATCCGCATCTGCCAGCCCTGCGGACGCAAGTAACAAACATATTTATGTTGGTCAGTATGATCTGTCCACAAACCTGTGGGGCGTCAGTGGCGCGGGAAGCAGTTGGTCTGAAACCATCTTTACCAATTCAACCACGACGATGGATGGGGCTGGTTATAAATGGACGGGGTTTGGTGGTGATACCAGCAGTGTTAAATCATATCCAAGCATACGGCGGGGTGCCAGCAATAGCCAAAACAACCCGGCAACCTCTGGTTTGCCTTACCTGTTTGGTAGCAATACAAAAAACGTCGATGTGCTATGGAACTTTACCACGGCCGGTTACGATGGCACGGGCAATATCACAGGTACCTATAACCATGCCATTGACGTTTTTTTTCATTCGTCCAATATCTGGAACATGAGTTATCTCAAAGGAGAAATCATGGTCATTCCCGACTCCTCAGCCAACTCGCAGACATCAGGTTGGGGCGTTAAAGACGCTACCAGTTTCGTACTGGATGGAGAAACATGGGATGTCTGGCAAGCGACCATGACTTCCAATGGCAATAGCTGGCCCGTCATGCAATTCCGAAAACGTGTTAATGCCAGGTACTTCAACAAAAACCTGAAATATTTTTTTGCAGAAGCAGCACGGAGGAGGGCGGACGTATTTAAGAGTACCTACTATGTAATGATGGTAGAGGCCGGAACGGAAGTGAAGTCTGGTTCCGGTCACTTCTACAATAAAAATTATCAGGTCAGTGTTTATTGATAAAAACAGAGCATTTCAATTTACGTGCGGGGTCTTGGGGAATTATCTATGGCACCGCACAGTACCATGTGTCTCAATTCACTGGGGCACACGTAGCATTGATCAGACATTATTCAATTCGGCCCTCTCAATAAATTGTTGTTGAAACCCATTAATTTGTTTAGTAATCAAACTAAACTAAAACATGGGGCCTGACATTGATTGACCGGCTTTTCCAGACAAAGTTACCATCAGATATCGTTTTTACAGCAATTTTCTGATTTTGTTTAGCAATTCACGACGACTTTGTTTTGCTTTTTTATGTGGTGGGCATATCCATGCGTACTTTAACCGAGGCCGCAGGCTTTTCAGTGAAAACAGTCTCGCGCACATTGAAAAACCAGACTGGCTTGACCGCAGTGACGTGTGCACTCGTACTTGATAAGAACTGGAAACAAACGCTTAGGGGGCTCAGTGCTACCCTCGCGCGTTCTGCAATGAGAAAAACTGGAGCCAATTCTTGAAGTGCAATTGGTTGTAAGGGGCAATGGTGTTCAAGCGGTTTAACAAAACCTGTCGTCAGATTAAGCCTTCACCTTAATATCATTTCTGGAAAAAACATGCGCCGTTCGATAATTTCGTTTGCTTCGATTGCTGTATTTTGCACCTCCCAATCGCATGCAAAGGCTGGGACTGATCTTGTAGCTGAAGTCAATCCAATGATAGGCACAACAAACCTGGGCAACACTTTTCCAGGGACAGTCATGCCTTTTGGGATGTTCAGTTTCAGTCCCGAGACCAGCAAAGGCGAAAAAAACAAGGCGGCAGCTCCAGGTGGATACTTGTACGAGGCCAGGAAAATACGAGGCTTCAGCCTGACGCATTTGTCAGGCACAGGTTGCCGTGGTGCCAGCGGTGATATACCTTTTATGCCAGTCACGACAGAGCTGAGCACCTCGCCTTCGCTAGACAGCAAGGATGAGCATTATGCCAGCCGCTATTCCCATTTAAATGAAACAGTACAAGCTGGTTATTACAAAGTACGCATGGAAAATGGAGTACAAACTGAATTAAGTGCCAGCCTGCGTGCAGGCATCGCACGCTTTGCTTATCCATCACAGGGTAAGGCAGCGATTTTGATACGCAATTCAGATTCACAGTTAGGCAGTTTTGCGGCTAATTTGAAAATTGATACTGAGACTAATACCGTCAGCGGTTCGGTCAGCAGCGGCAATTTTTGTGGATATCTGCATCCTGTGACGCGCCGGCCTTATTACACGGTTCATTTTGTAGCCCGCTTTAATCAAAAATTTTCCGCAACCGCAACTTGGCAAAACGAGAAAATCATTCCCAATGGTATAGCGGCAGAAGGTGCGACCGAGTTGGATGATAAAGGTTTTCCGCAACTCAACAAAGGCTCAGGTGCCTGGATAGATTTTGGTAATGCCAGAAATGTTGAAGCACGTATTGGTATTTCCTATGTCAGCGTAGCAAACGCTGCAGAAAATCTGAATGCAGAAATATCTGCAGAAAAATCTCTGGAGGCGGTTGTAAAAGATAACCGCAAGGCATGGAATCAGCAATTGGCTAAAATTGATGTGGCAGGTGGCGACAAAGATCAGCGCACGATTTTCTATACTGCCTTGTACCACTCCTTATTGCATCCGAATCTCTTTAGCGATGTAAATGGTGAATATGCAGGTTTTGATCAAAAGACGCATAAAGTAACGGCTCCCCAATTGGCGCAATATGCCAATTTTTCAGGCTGGGATATTTATCGTTCACAAGTGCAGTTGATAGCCTTGATCGAGCCAAAAATCGCCAGTGACATAGCACAGTCTTTATTGAACCAGGCTCAGCAAAACAATGGCGTGTGGGACCGTTGGACGCATAACAATGGTGCCACTGGCGTCATGAACGGTGATCCTGCTACTGCCTCGGTTGCCAGCATGTACGCATTTGGTGCGCGTGATTTTGATGTGGCTACGGCTTTTACTTCACTCGCTAAAACGGCGCGCACCCCAACCAGGCTGGATTTATCCAAGGATGGTTGTCCTGTCATGTGTGTAGGGCAAAGACCCGGTCTGGATCAGTGGATAAAGTATGGCTACATGCCACAATCAGCGCCAGGCTGGGGCATGGTATCTGATGCACTGGAATATGCAAGTGCCGACTTTGCGCTGGCCTCATTCGCTGAAAAATTGGGTGATCAGACTGCCAAGAAAGAATTCCTGGCACGCGCACAAAACTGGAAAAATCACTTCAATCCCGCCACTGGCTATCTGCAGGAACGCAAACAGGATGGTCAGTTTGTCACAGCGTTTGACCCGGCCTCAGACGAGGGTATGGTAGAGGGTAGTGGCGCACAGTATCTTTGGATGGTGCCATTCAATGCGGACGGCTTGATCAGGACTTTGGGCGGTGTTGAAAAATCCACGCAGCGACTGGATAAATTTTTCAAGAATGAGCAAGGCGCATGGACGCTGACTGTCTCTGGTCCACATCATTCAGAAATGGATAATGAACCCTCCATCGGAGCAGCCTGGCTATACTCTTATGCCTCACAACCCTGGAAAACCCAGGAAGTGGTACGCGAAGTACTAGGGCAGCTTTGGCACAATCGCCCGGATGGCATACCTGGCAACGATGATCTGGGTCAGATGTCTGCATGGTATGTATGGGCAGCGATGGGCTTGTATCCACAATACCCGGGCCGGGCGGAATTACTGATTGCCAGTCCAACTTTCAAGAAGATCGTGGTTCAACGAAAACAAGGGCTGCTGACCATCAATGCAGATCAGACTGGCATGCAATTTAAATACGTGCAAAGCCTGACATTGAACGGCAAATCATTGACGAAATCGTGGCTCGATGAAACTGCTTTGGACGGCAAGCTGAACCTGGATTTTAAACTTGGCAAGCAAGCCAATAAAAAGTGGGCCATCAAGCCGGGTGAATTGCCACCATCATTTGAGTAAATTTAATTCAGGCAGTTGCTGTATCCGTAGTTTTAAAAGAATCCACTGAAAAGGTATATATGATGTTTCGTATTTGCGGGCTAATTTTCCTGGGCGTGCTCATCGCCAGCAGCGTTGATGCCGCTCCAGCCAATAGTTCACGTCCGGTTGATGCAGTCAATGTATTCATAGGTACTGGTGGCGATGGTCATACCTTCCCGGGAGCGACACGTCCTTTTGGTATGGTGCAATTAAGCCCCGATACGCAGGTACGGCATTTTCGTCAAAGTTATCCCTGGGCGGCTGGCTATCGCTATGAAGATGATTCCATGCTTGGCTTCTCGCATACGCATTTTTCTGGCACCGGCCATTCTGATCTGGGTGACGTGTTGTTGATGCCCTATAGCGGCGACACCAAACTCGAGCCAGGCTATCCAGAGCGACCTTTCAGCGGTTATCGTTCACGTTTCAGTCACAAGGAAGAGCGTGCCGAGCCTGGTTATTATGCAGTCAAATTGCTGGACCATGAGATTGATGTCGAATTGACGGCGAGTGACAGGGTAGGCATGCATCGCTATCGCTTTGCCAAAGGTGAAGCCGCAAAGCTGATCGTCGATTTACGCAGTAGTATTTACGATTACAAAACAAAAAACTTGTGGTCCAGCATGCGTGTACGCAAAGACGGCATCATTACCGGTATGCGTGAAACCCGTGGCTGGGCGGCAGGCCGCCAGGTTTATTTTGCGATGCAATTTTCACGGCCATTATTGGCGCGTGAAATCCATAACCGCGAAGATGCAGTCGAATACCGTGGCTTTACCGGGCCAGGCAGTGGTCCTCAGGATAAAGCTAAAATTGAAGGCAAGGCGCTGGTTGCGGCGCTGGATTTTGGTGTTCCCAGCGACCAAACTCTGATGGTCAAAGTGGCGATTTCGGCTGTCAGTGAAGATGGTGCGATTGCAAACCTGTCTGAAATGCAGAACTGGGATTTTGCTGCGCAGCGCGCCAAATCGAAACAGGCCTGGGACGAGGCTTTGTCAGCAGTCAGCATTGAGGCAAAACCCGAGATGCGCACCAAGGCATACACCGCCTTGTACCACAGTATGATGGGCCCCAGTTTGTTTATGGATGTGGATGGCCGCTACCGTGGGCCGGATAATCAGGTCCATCAGGCTGATGGCTTCCGTTTCCATTCCACCTTTTCTTTATGGGACACCTACCGTGCGCTCCATCCCTTGCTAACCTTGATACAGCCCGCGCAGCGCAATGCTGATTTTGTGCGATCACTACTGGCATCGCAACAACATAGCCCTGAAGGGATACTGCCGGTATGGCAATTTCATGGTCTGGAAACCTGGTGCATGATAGGTTATCACGCTGTACCCGTGATAGCAGATGCTTATATGAAGGGCATTCCTGGTTTTGATGCAGATAGCGCATTGAATGCAATGATAGCCAGTGCTGAATATGGTCCTTATGGCGGCTTGAAGCATTATATGAAACTGGGCTATGTGCCAACCGACCTGGAACCAGAAGCAGCATCCAAAACCGTCGAATATGCTTTTGATGACTGGACCATTGCGCGTATGGCCGAGAAAATGGGCAAAGCTGATATCGCGAAAAAATATTATGCCCGTGCCCAGAATTTTCGTAATGTGTTTGACACCAAGACTGGTTTCATCCGTGCGCGTAAATCGAATGGTGAATTCCGTGTCCCTTTTGACCCAGCCGTGTCCAACTTTGGCAGTGATTATACCGAAGGCAGTGCATGGCAATATTCATGGTATATGCCGCATGATAATGCCGGCCTGATTAGCATGCTGGGAGGAGATGCTGCTGCCATCTCAAAAATCGACCAGGTATTCGATGCTAAAGTGGATCACAAAGTCTATGCCCATATGGAAGATATTTCTGGTTTGATAGGACATTATGCACATGGTAATGAGCCTTCGCATCATGTCGCTTATTTATATAATTACTTCGGCGCACCATGGAAGACGCAACAACGCTTGCAGCAAATCATGCAAAGCCAGTATCAGGCTAAGCCTGATGGACTGTCTGGTAACGATGATCTTGGTCAGATGTCTGCGTGGTTCGCTTTCACGAGCTTTGGTTTTTATCCAGTAGCACCAGGTAGTAATGAATACATACTTGGCCGCCCGTTCCTGGATAAAACGACGCTGCAATTACCGAATGGCAAACAGTTCACCATACGCGCCCAGAATTTGAGTGATGCCCATCCCTATGTGGCAAGCATCAGTTTGAATGGGAAAAAGCTGGATCAAAACTATCTGCGCCATGAGCAAATCATGGCTGGTGGCGAGCTGGTGTTTGTCATGCAGGCTGAGCCAAACAAGAAGTGGGGCAATTCTAAAGATGCTCGGCCCTATACACAAACACCGTACCAATGAAATCGATGATGAACAAATCAGCGTACACGGCCCTTGTTTTGCGATGCAGGTCACAAGGCCATGTGGAACATTAGTATAGGCAGCGTCAATAGTCATCTTGGTGATGAAGTGCATTGTGATTATTATGTGAGTACGCCAGTATGAAAACCGAGATTCATGCAGTCCGCGCTATGGTGCCTTTCATATCTTCATGTCTGGCATTATTCCCGCCTGTTTTCACCGAAACCCGCTTTGGAATTTTGTAAAGTAGTCTGTTATTCGCGTTGATGTTCCGTTTTTGATCAGGCACCTTGGTTGTATATATGCTTACAGCATTGTTTTATTGGATGCAAAGTTTTTTTGCATCCAATTTGCCGCTGTTTTTACCCCGAAAGTGATTGTATAAATTCATAGAATTCATTGCGATCAAAGAAGGGGTGTCATGAAATATAAAATTACAAACATTATCCTTGCAAGCGATAATGAGAATCATTATTATTTGTTTGTTGTTATGCTTACTGTCATAGCTGAAAAGCTTAGGCAATTGCATACTCTATAAACATGTTTAAATGATAAAAATGGAAAAGAAAATTAGACTCAACTCGATGACTTCGGGGGAGATACCGGGTCTGGCAGAACAGTTACAACGTGCAGGACTGCGCCCAACAGTTGGCAGAGTCGGGATGCTGGCTGCGATTATTCAGATTGGGGACGGCTATCATTACCCGGAAGATATTTTGCGGGAATTACTAAGGCAGGGCCGGTTAGGCAGCATTACAACCATTTATAGGGTGCTTGCAGATTTAACTTCCATCAATTTTCTGCAACGCTCTTTTGATGTCGATGGCAAAGCAAAGTATCGATTAACTCATGCAAATATTGCAACTGAAGAGATATGCCTGTTTTGTGAGCAGTCTGGCCGTAGCGTTACGGTCCATGAAAGTGAACTCCGGGCCAAATTAGATCAACTTGTGCGTCAACATGGCATGGAAACGTCATCGTCACCCTTATTGATACGGGTGAATGTAGCAGCAAAAGCTTGAGAGTTCCGGGCATAAATAAGGTGAAGTCATATACTTCTGCATTGCTATGCTGATTGTGCTTTGGATGCTGGTGGCGCGGCATTAACAAATTTCAATAATGTACTGCCTCAATTTCATCAGATCAGGGATAGTGCTATATCTGAAAGCAAGATGTACCGCAGCTATTAAACCAAAGCTGTTGATTTGTACTGAAATTTGCCCCACTTTTCTAAATACTATGCATTTCACTAGAACTCATTTCATAAATAGGATGAGTGCGAACAAGACGATTTGGGATGCAGTGCAAGGCCTAAGATGTGTACCCTGTGAAGCT
Source organism: Undibacterium sp. FW305-107 (assembly GCF_058788535.1). NCBI lineage: Bacteria > Pseudomonadati > Pseudomonadota > Betaproteobacteria > Burkholderiales > Oxalobacteraceae > Undibacterium > Undibacterium sp. FW305-107. The sequence goes on along the minus strand of NZ_JBYTAV010000005.1, from coordinate 293,465 downwards.
AAGGCCGGTGTCTTAGCGAGGGCGAGGTAACAAACTGCACGCTGCAATGCGCCCAAATCGTCAATTCGCTAAGGGTTTGCCTCATAACGCGTGCTGGACTGCAGGTTTTGACAATTCGACTCGTGATCAATAGCACCGCTATTGACTGCCTCGTCCCCTTGCAGGGCACATGTGCGCTTGCAAGCGCACATCGTACGCAGGCGTGCATCATGCTGCACGAATTCCCTGCTTTACCCTTGCCAGCCCACGTTATGAGGCAAACGCATCTCAACATATTTATGAAATGAGTTCTAGTTTAGTGCGCAATTTGGCTGACCTTAAAGGGCAGGAAAAAGGAATGATCGCCGTGGCATTGCCAGAATTCATTCGATACTGGCACATTAGTGACCAGATTTCATTACAGACGATCGCCAGACGACCGGGCCCGCGCTCTGAAGTCACAGAACCAGCCTATGCGTGGTAACAACAAACATCATTGATAAATATGAGCCACAACTTTCAAGCTACCTTAAAACCAAACTGGTACAAATCGCAAGCAACGGCACAGCTTAAGACAAATCATCTGGATCTGAAAGCGCTGGGATTGGAAGGAATGTACGACTGGGTGGCAGCTTTCACTGGAAAGTTGGAAGGCGGATCAAGCTGATCGGATCAATTCAACAGACAAACGAACACTTTTATTGTCAGGAGTTTCTGGCAGGCGTTAGTTTAGTAAAAACCATAAACATCACCCAAATTTAAAACTGGAATTGCACGTCCGTCCATAGAGCGGTATATATACAAACTGCAGTTTCCTAATCAAAGTGCAGATAACAGCGATTGCTACCGTCGCATCCGGACAAAACTACCAAATCGAAAAGGGAAAAACAAAACCTGGCAAGTGCAACATGTGCAGTCAAACCTAAACTACTTATATCACTATGCATGCGACTAATACAAAAACACAATGGGGACAATTTTTACCACTGGTGACAGTGTTCTTCTTCTGGGGATTCGTTGCTGCCAGCAATGATATTCTCATCCCCGTCTTTAAAGAAGCCTTTCATCTCAGCCAGGAGCAAAGTCAGCTCGTGTCTCTGGCTTTCTATGTAGCATATACTGTGGGCTCGCTCATTTATCTGGCAGTTTCACGCGTCATCGGTGTGGATCTGGTCAATAAGCTGGGTTACAAGAACGGGTTGGCGCTCGGATTATTGATTTCTGCGGCAGGTACTCTGCTATTTTTGCCAGCAGCCAATACAGGTTCATTCCCCTTGATGTTGTCGGGATTGTTTACTGTGGGCTTGGGCTTTTCACTGCAACAGACCGCTGCCAACCCCCTGGCAATCGCCTTGGGATCAACTGAGACAGGTTCGCAAAGGCTGACTCTGGCGGGTGGGGTAAACAATTTTGGCACCACGATAGGCCCGCTCATCGTCAGTTTTGCAATATTTGGTGCGCCGACGAGTATGAACCGTCAGCTCAGCATAGAAAGTGTCAAGTTTCCGTATCTGATGCTGGGTGCGGCTTTTTTGTTGGTCGCCATCATGCTCAAGTTCTCGTCCCTGCCTGACCGTCCTGCCATGCAGGTCAATGAAGAAGCCGGGCATGCATCGGACAGGCAATCGGCACTGCAATTCCCGCAATTGGTCATGGGCATGCTGGCCATTTTTGTGTATGTCGGGGTGGAGGTGTCCACTGCCAGCAATTTGCCAGCCTACATGGAAAGCAAGCTGGGCTTGCAAACAAAGGATGTGGCGCCGTTTATTTCTCTTTACTGGGCCAGTCTGATGATAGGACGCTGGACAGGCGCAGTTGAAGCCTTTGATTTGCGGGCTGGGCTGGGAAAGCTGCTTAAATTCCTAGCTCCTTATCTGGCTTTCAGCGTATTTTTGCTGGTAAACGCGATAGCCCAGCATGAGCTCAGTCATTTCTATGTATATGCCGCCATCGTGCTGATATTGATCGCTGCTGACATGCTGAGTCAGGGTAATCCCGCCAAAATGCTGGGTATCTTTTCCCTGCTGGGAGTTGCCGGCCTGCTCGTCGGCATGAGTACCACAGGCATGGTCAGCGTCTACGCTTTCACCAGCATAGGTTTGTTTTGCAGTACCCTATGGCCCTGCATCTTTACCCTGGCTATCAGCGGCCTGGGCAAGCACACAGGGCAGGGTAGCAATTACCTGATCATGATGATCATGGGAGGCGGTATAGTCAGCTGGTTGCAGGGATTTGTGGCCGACAAAATAGGCATACAAATGAGTTACCTGGTGGGGGTAATCTGCTTTGCCTACCTGGCATTCTATGCCTGGAAAGTGCAAGGCATATTGCGTGCGCAAGGTATCAAGCTGGGTAAGACCAGTGTAGCCGCACACTAGAATTGCTGGTTTTGATTTGTATGGCGCGCCATGTCTGGTGCGCCATTTTTTTTTGAGCCAAGTGAGCAATGTGCGTTTTTGTCACCTTGTTTACTAAAATTAATAAACTAAGGCAATTTGCCCGCAGTTGATTGACCCTCGATTTTGCCGCCTGTATAAAAGAGTTACTCTGTAAAACACAGCATTTCCTGGCGATTTCTATTTTTTTTACGAACTGATCCGTTTATTAAACCTGCCTTTAATGACACATGTGCAGCAGGTAAGCGTGGCAGGCTTGATGATATTGATAAACGCAAAAACGAATTAAATGCAATAAACATGATGAATGCCCGCTTTCCAGATATTGAAACTGACATAACCAGTAAGGAGTTCACTTCATGAGTGTGACCATACGCGATATTGCACAGGCTACCGGACTGTCGATTGGTACGGTATCACGCGCATTGAAGAACCAGGGGGGCTTGACCGAAGCCACACGCGTGCGTATCAGCAAAGTGGCGCGTGAACTGGGCTATGACTTTAGCAATCTCAAGCAGGGGCGGATCAGGCGTATTGTTTTTCTCCTGCACCGCCAGCACAATACCCTGGCAAGCAGTCCCTTTTACTCTCCAGTATTGCATGGTGCAGAAGAAGCTTGCCGCAGGGAAGGGATCGTACTTTCATTTGTGGCGGTTGGACCCTCAGAACCAGTGATGGAGCAGATACGCCTGCACCAGCCTGACGCGATTTTGTGTGCCGGTTTTTTTGAACCCGAGTTGCTACAAGCCCTACTGCACACCAGCAAGCCTATCGTGCTGGTGGACATGCGTTTGCGCGGCTACACCTCAATCAATCCCGACAACCGGCTGGGCGGATTTCTCGCTACCCGTCATCTGATACAGTCAGGCCGAAAACGTATTGCCATGATATCAGGGCCGCTGGCACATTTCAGTATTCAAGAGCGTGCACGTGGTTTCCGCCAGGCTCTGTATGAATCCAAGACATTGGCAGATCCTAGCCTCGAAGTCAGCATCCCAGACCCCAGTAATATTGAAAATGGCGTGCGTGAAGCCATGCGGGAACTGCTGAGCCTGACCCGCCCTCCTGATGCCGTATTTTGCTACAACGATAGCGCCGCTCTGACAGCACTGCATTACTGTCTTGACCTTGGCATGAAAGTGCCCCATGACATTGCCATTGTTGGCTTTGATGACATCAGTGCCGCCGCCAAGTCGATTCCTCCATTGAGTAGTATCAGGGTGAACAAGGAAGCACTCGGTGCCTCCGGTGTGGATTTACTGATACGCAAACAAACTGACGAGATAGTAGAAAAGACCCTGGCAGTTGAACTGATCGTGCGCGAAAGCAGTTGCGATGATTAGATTTAACACTTGGCTGTAACGCCTGGCTGTAAAAATTTTTGGCCCTTATTGACCACTACCCATATTCGTATGCATCCTTTTCCTGACTTCAAATCAATTTCTGTCCTGACTGACCATATCAGTGACACACTGAATTTTTACTATCCGCGTAGTGTTGATGCCAGTGGCGGCTTCTATCATTACTTCAAAGATGATGGCAGTATTTATGATAGCCAGAGCCGCCATCTGGTCAGCAGTACCCGCTTTGTCTTTGTGTATGCCATGGCCTATCGTCATTTTGACAATCCGGCTTATCTGGAACAAGTCAGGCATGGCGTGGACTTTTTGCGACAAGTACACCGTGCCCCGGTGACTGGTGGTTACGCCTGGCAATTGCGCTGGGAGAACGCCGGCAAGACCATCATCGATGGCGACAATCACTGCTATGGCCTGGCCTTCGTCATGCTGGCTTATGCCCATGCCCTGATGGCTGGTGTAGCAGAGGCGCGCGGCTATCTGGATGAAACCATGGAGTTGATGGAACGCCGCTTCTGGGAGCCACAACATGGTCTGTATGCCGACCAGGCCAGTGCAGACTGGCAGGTTTTGGATAACTATCGCGGTCAGAATGCCAATATGCATGCCTGCGAAGCTCTGCTGGCAGCTTATGAGGCAACGGGTGAGCTGCACTTCTTGCACAGGGCGGAAACCGTGGCACACAATATCACTCAGCGCCAGGCAGCGCTGGCAGACGGCATGATCTGGGAGCACTACGATGCTAACTGGAACATAGACTGGAATTACAACCTGGATGACAAGGCTAATCTGTTCCGCCCTTGGGGATTCCAGCCGGGTCACTTTACCGAGTGGTCCAAGTTATTGCTGCAACTGGAAAACCACGCCCAACATCTGCAACATGATAAGGATTGGTTATTGCCTACTGCCGAAGCCTTGTTCCAGAAAGCGCTGCAATTTGCCTGGGATGAGCAATATGGCGGCATCTGTTATGGCTTTGCGCCCGACGGCAGCATATGTGATGGTGACAAATATTTCTGGGTGCAAGCTGAATCCATGGCTGCCGCAGCCCTGCTGGCAAAACGTACTGGCAAGCAAAGCTACTGGGACAGTTATGAGCATCTGTGGCAATACAGCTGGCAGCACATGATAGATCATGAATTTGGTGCCTGGTTCAGGATACTGTCGCGCGAAAATCACAAGCTCAGTGATGAAAAAAGTCCGGCTGGTAAAGTGGACTATCACACCATGGGTGCCTGCTATGAAATCTTGCGCGTCTTGAAGGAGGAGCAACATGGAAGCTGAATTCCCTGTAATGCTCAGCGCAGGCGAAGCCCTGACCGACATGATTGCTTGCGGCCCCGGCCAATGGCGCAGCGTGGTCGGCGGCTCAACCTGGAATGTGGCCCGCAGCATGGCCAAACTGGGTCTGGCAACTGGCTTTGCAGGCGCAGTCAGCCAGGATTTGTTTGGGCAGGAGCTGGTTCGCGCCAGTGCCGATGCCGGACTGGATTTGCGCTTATTACAGCAATATGATCGCCCGCCATTGTTGGCCATCGTCGGCGAAAGTACGCCACCCAGTTATTTCTTTGTCGGAAGTGATAGTGCAGATCTGCATTTTGACCCGGTACAGTTACCAGTTGGCTGGAGTGCACGTTTGAAATGGGCACACTTTGGCGGCATCAGCCTGGCCCGCCAGCCGCTGGCGGGCAAACTCCTGGGACTGGCGCGCCAGTTGAAGGCGCAAGGTGTACGGATTAGTTATGATCCCAATTTCCGTAACAATATGAACGCCGACTATGATCCCATCCTGCGTGAGATGGGGCAACTGGCAGACCTGATCAAGGTGTCCGATGATGACTTGCGTGGTTTGTTCCGTTGTCAGGATGCTGACCAGGCATTCACGCAACTACGCGCCATCAATCCTGCTGCCACAGTCTTGTACACCCGTGGTGAACTGGGGGCGTCGCTGCATGTCGCAGAAAGGGCATGGCAGGCAGATGCCGTGAAGATAGTCGTAGCCGACACCATAGGTGCGGGTGACGCCAGCATTGCAGGCTTGCTCTACAGCCTGACCATGCACCCAGAAAGAGAGCAGGCCAGCCACCTGCGATTTGCTCTCGCCGCTGGTGCAGCGGCCTGCCTGGCTTCGGGAGCGCAAGCGCCGAGCCTGGAACAAATAGAGACCTTGTATAGAGGTCACGAATAGTGGCCATATTCAGCGCCTTGAAAAAAATAATATCCATATCAGTGATTGAGGAGAACAACATGCGTATCAAACTATTGCCCGGCATATTGCTGGTGGCCGCCTTGGGCATGGCTAACCTGGGCCACGCCGCCAAACAGGAAAACCTGACGGAAAAAGAAGCTGCCCAACTGGCGCTGCAAGTAAAAAAAGAAACCCAACATGCCTGGCAATCCTATAAGCGCTATGCCTGGGGTCAGGATGCTTTGAAACCCGTGAGTAAGTCCGGCCATAACTGGTATGCCCAGTCTTTGTTGATGACTCCGGTAGATGCGCTTGATACCCTGTTGTTGATGGGCCTGAAGAAAGAGGCTGACGAAGCACGTGAGCTGATTGCCAGTAAACTCTCTTTCGACAAGGACATGGAAGTCCAGAATTTTGAAATTACCATACGTTTGCTGGGTGGCTTGTTATCCGCCTATCAGATGACCGAAGACCCAAGATTGCTGGCCCTGGCAACCGACCTGGGTCAGCGCCTGCTGCCTGTGTTTGAATCACCCACCGGCATGCCTTATACCCATGTGAATTTACGCACAGGCAAGGTACGTGGCAAGGTCAGTAATCCGGCTGAAACAGGCACCCTGTTGCTTGAGTTTGGCATGCTGAGCAAGCTGACTGGCAACCCTGTTTTTTATGATAAAGCCAAACGGGCGCTGGTAGCTACGTATGAGCTACGCTCCAAACTGGGCCTGGTCGGGTCAGCCATTGATGTTGAAGCTGGCGTATGGGTCAACAAAGATGCTCACATCGGCGGCGGTATCGATTCTTATTATGAGTACCTGTATAAATGCTGGAAGCTGTTTGCCGACCAGGATTGCAAAACCATGTGGAACAAAAGTATTCCCGGCGTCAACCAGTATCTGGGCGACGAAGTCCGCGGTGAACTCTGGTACGGCCATGCCGACATGGAGACAGGTAGCCGCAAGGCCACACAATATGGCGCACTGGATGCCTTCATGCCAGCTTTATTGGCCCTCGGTGGTGACATGGACAGGGCAAAACGTCTGCAGGATTCCAATTTGAAAATGTGGCGTTTGCATGGCGTAGAACCAGAGGCCCTGAACTACCAGACCATGCAAGTCACATCGCCGGAATATGCCTTGCGCCCTGAGATTATCGAGTCTGCCTATTACCTACACCACTATACAGGTGACAACAAGTACCGCGTCATGGGTAAAGAATTTTTCCTCGACTTTGTCAAGCGTTGCCGTAGCGAGGCAGGGTTTACCGCGCTTAAGGACGTACGCAATGGTAGCCGGGAAGATTCGATGGAAAGCTTTGTGTTTGCCGAAACCTTTAAATATTTTTATTTGCTGTTCGCATCAAAAAAGACCCTTGATTTTGATGCGATCACTTTTAATACAGAAGCCCATCCATTCAAGCTGAACCAAAAGAAATAAAGCAAAAAGATGAAGCTTGCCGCTACCGTAGTGGAGGCAAGACAAAAACACAGGAGACAAATTGAATACACTATCCACCTTCAGGCGTGTGGCCATCTTGGGCATGGTGGCGATACTGGCCAGCGCAAGCAGTATTGCTCACGCAGATACGGCAAAAGACAAAAACTTTCCTGTCAATACTTTTATTGGTACCCAGGATGACGGCAATACCTTCCCCGGTGCAGTCGCCCCCTTTGGCATGATACAACTGAGCCCCATCGGTGAGCACTATTCAGGCTGGCGCTACACCGATCAAAAAATTCGAGGCTTTGGCCATTCGTTTTTGTCTGGTGCAGGTTGTTGGGAGCAGGGTGGGCAACTCTCAGTCCTGCCAGTGACAGGCAGTATCAAGCCCGGCGGTAATTTTGATACAAGTAAGGCTGGTAGTTTTGACCATAAAGTCTATGGTTCTAACTTCACACACGATGGTGAAGTGGGCCATGCTGGTTACTTCAAGGTCAGGCTCACCGACTATGGTGGCATCATTGCAGAGACCACGGCACTCACCAGGGCCGGGGCCGAGCGTTATACTTTTCATGAAACGACTGACACAGGCCACATTCTGGTCAACCTTGGCCAGGCAAATGAGCGTCACTCTGTTGTTGGTAGTCATTTGCAAGTGGTAGACAGCCATACGCTGGAAGGCAAGATAGTCACACGCAGTTTCTGCGGTGGTGCGCAATACACGACCTGGTTCAGGATGGAATTTGACCAGGCTTTCCGTAGCCATGGCATCTGGGATGAAAGCGGCGGCACCGAAGCCAGCATGCAATTGAGCCAGCAAGGTGACAGCAAGCCGCATGGTGCCTGGCTAAGTTTTGACCTGAAAGCTAACAAGGCGGTTACGGCCATCAGCGCCATTTCACATGTCGATGCAGAAGGTGCAAGACGAAATTTGCGGGCAGAAGGCAAAGCCAATGGCAAGCTGCGCAGCTTTGACAATATGCGCAAGCAGGCGCAAGACGAGTGGAACAAGGAACTGTCAAGCATACGTATAGAAGGTGCCAACACCGATGACCGGACTGTCTTCTATACCGCACTTTACCATGCGTTGCTACAACCACTGACAGGCAATGACACTGATGGGCGTTACCGTGGCTATGACGATGTCATCCATAAAGTCGATAACGGTAACTACTACGAATTCTTTTCGCTGTGGGACACTTATCGCGCCCAGAATCAGCTTATCGCTTTGCTGCGCCCAGCCAGAGCACGTGATATTGCTGACTCCGTCTTGAAGATACAAGAGCAGGCTGGCTGGTTGCCACGTTGGGGCTATGCGAATTTTGAATCGAATGTCATGACGGGCGACCCGGTCACGCCTTTTATGGCCGACTTGTGGCGTTACGGTGCCCTGGCCGGCAAGGAAAAAGCTGCCTACGCGGCATTACGCCAGAATGCCTTTGAAGTGCCCAGCTTCAAACTGCGCTCAGAAGGTCGGGCAGGCAATCCGCAATATTTGCGCGATGGTTTCGTGCAATACGACAAGGGCTTCAGGGCCAAGGGTATGGATGTAGACCCGCATCATGGCGGCTCGGCGACCCTGGAATATGCTGCAGCCGATGGCGCACTGTCTTACATGGCAGAAGCATTGGGCGAAAAGGCAGACGCCGCCATATTGCGTCAGCGTGCGCAAAACTGGCGCAAGCTGTGGGACAAGGATGCTGCTGACAAGGAACTGGGCTTCAGGGGCTTTCCGCGTCCACGGCTGGAAAATGGCAACTGGTATACAGAACTGCAAGGCCATTACAACCCGCGCGCCGAGCATGGTTTTCATGAAGGCACGGCCTGGCAGTATCAATGGCTGGTGCCGCAGGATGCGCAAGCCCTTTTTGCTGCTATGGGCGGGCGTGAGGCGGCAGCCAGGCGCCTGGATGCCTTCTTTGCCTTTGATGAAATCGAGAAAAACGATTACCAGGCTGTGCGCAAGGACTGGGTCGTGGGGCCATATAGTTATTATAATCAGTATCGCTACAACCCCAATAACGAACCGGATTTGCATGTGCCATGGATGTATACCCTGGCAGGCCAGCCCTGGAAAACCACGACCGTCCTGCGCGCTGCCGAAACCCTGTTCAGCAATGCCCCGAATGGTGTAACTGGTAACGACGATCTTGGCACCATGTCAGCGTGGTATATTTTCAGCAGCCTGGGTATCTATCCCTGGATGCCGGGCAGTGGTCAGTTCTTGCTGCATGCGCCTAAATTTTCCAAAGCCGATATCGATCTCGGGAATGGCAAGACTCTCAGCATAGACAGCAAGGCTGCAGCGCGCACCCCCGTACGCTATATCCGCCAGGCGCAGTGGCAGGGCAAGCCTTTGTCGCAAGTGTGGCTATCCTGGGAGCAGATACAAGCTGGCGGCAAACTCAGCCTGGACTTGAGCAGTGACGACAAGGCCAAATCCTGGGGTAGCAGTTTGCAGGCATTGCCTCCAGGTGCGCTGGATAAATAATAAGGATAGCTAAAATTTCTTTGACGCAGCAAGCTTAAAAGCAGGACAGCCCCCGGTCCTGCTTTCTTTTTTCCTGCTTGTATATCAGCAATCCAGTTGATCCAGCACCTGGCGTAGCGTCCTGACGATATGGGTTTGTGTTTCCAGAAAATCCGGCGCAAGTCCGTGCAATTTTCTTTTGTGATGTACCGTTCCAAAATGCGGGCCACTGGCTGAGGCATGTACCTCCGTGACACCACTTGCTGCCAGTACGGCGGCGAGATTCTCCGGCCTGATGCCTGCACCAGCCATGATGCTTATTCGTTTGTTTGCCTGACGCACCAGGCTAGCGAGCTGTGCCTGCCCCAGGAGGGCAGAGTCCGCCATACCTGAGCTCAAGATGCGTTCAAAGCCAAGCGCGATAATCTCCTCCAGGCTTTGCTCAGGCGCGGCGCAAAGATCAAAGGCGCGATGAAAAGTCAGTGACATATTGCCAGCCGCTACGTGCATGGCATGGCAGAATTTACTATCTATACTCCCTTCAGCATCCAGTGCGCCGACCACCACGCCATCACAGCCCAACTGTAAACAGTTTTCTATATCGTAGAGCATGGCTTCACGCTCGGCTTCGGTATAGATAAAATCGCCTGAGCGTGGCCGTATTAATACATGGATGGGAATTTGCAAACGTTCACGTGTAATTGCGATAGTGCCATGGGAAGGTGTGGTACCGCCTTGCTCGAGATGAGCGCAAAGCTCTATGCGATCTGCACCACCGGCCTCGGCGGCCAAGGCAGACTCTATCGAATTCGCGGCAATTTCCAGCAGCACGCTTGTCATCCCTGACTCTCCTGCCTGTACCAGTGGGCCGCACCCAGCAAGGCTAGCTGCCCAGGTTCTATCAGATAGACCGGGATGTTTTCCACCACGGCCCGCATCACACCCTTGTTCAGGAAGCGATTCCTGAATTCACTTTTTTGTATCAGTTCACTGATTTGTGTGGGGATACCGCCCGCCAGATAGACTGTCTGCGCCCCATAATAAATCGCCAGGTCGCCCAGCAGGCTGCCCAGCATGCCGCAAAACATCTCTACGGCTTGCTGGGCTATGCTGTCTTGTTTGGCGATGGCAGCGGCGCTGACTTCAGCAGGGGTTGCCAGAGAACTGGTTTGACCCTGGATGAGCGCGAGTGTGCGATATAGACGCAACAAGCCAGGGCCAGACAAGAACATTTCATTATCGATGTAGGGCGTGGATTTCCAGCATTGCGCAAGCAGTAATGCCTCTTGTGGATTGCCAGCCGTCAGTGCTGCATGGCCAGCTTCCGTCGCCAGTACCAAAGGAGGTGGTCCAGGCAACCAGACCGCTGCGCCCAGCCCGGTTCCTGGCCCTACCACAAGCACAGGACCAGCCAGCGCTGGAGTATTGCCCTGATTGAGTATGACCGCGTTCGCTGGATTGATGAGTGGCACCGACCAGGCGAGTGCTGCAAAGTCATTCACGAAACGCAGTTGCGCAAGACCGCTCTCCCGCATGGTTTGCCTGCGAGAGACCGGCCAGGGCAAATTGCTGTTACGTACCCGGTCTTCTTCAATCACACCAGCAATAGCGATACTGGCATGGTTGAATTGCTGCCGCATCATTTCGCTATAGGCCCAAATAATGGCAGCCAGGCTGGAATAGTCTGCGCAGGCAAAGTGATGATAATCCCTGATCTCGGGCTCGCCATGCGGGTTTATCCCGGCAATGGCAAAACGGGCATGGGTGCCCCCTACATCAGCGACGATCAGTTTGCTCGATGACAGGCTGGCCATATCAATACCTGAGCGTGATTTTTCCGGTGCGGTTGGCGACCGTCACACCAGGCAAACTCAACTCTTTATCCTCCTTGCCGAGAAAGCCAACCCGGCGCATCTGCACAGGGAGAGTCTCGCCATCAAGCTCTACACTGGTGATGCCCTGGAAGCCGTGAAAGTAGATTTCCAGCTTGCGGAATTTGGAGGCATATTTTCCATCTGCCGCATCGAATTGTATTTCCTTGCGCTCAGGTATGAAGCTGATCTGGCGTTTGTAGTAATCCCCATTTTGATAGGCATAGGATTTGCCGTCATCTTCGTAATAACTGATGACGTTGCCTTGCTGTCCGTGATACACATGGATGAACAAAGTGTCTTCCGGTTGTTGCGCGGTGCTTTGTACCAGCGACTGCATGGGCACGATGCTGCCAGCCTTGACATAGACTGGCAAGCGGTCCAGTCGCAACTCTAGGGCTTTGGCTTGCTTGCCATGTTCCAGCTTGTCACTGTACAAGTCATACCAGTCACCCTGAGGTAGGTAGAGGCGGCCAAATTCCTTGTTGCTGGCGAAAGGTGCAACCAGGAAAGCATCGCCAAACATATACTGGTTTTGGTAATGCCTGCTATAGACTTGTTCATCGTGGGTGTAATCTATCGCCAGTGAGCGCATCAGGGGCAGGCCGGAGTTGCTAGCCTGGTAAAAGCTGGAGTACAGATAAGGCATGAGCCGGTAACGCAAATTAATATAATTGCGGCTGATGTTGAGCACGTCTTCGCCATAAGTCCATGGTTCAGACGAGCGGCTGTCACTGGCAGCATGGTTGCGGAAGTAGGGCGTGAAAGCACCTATCTGCATCCAGCGCGCATACAGGCCAGGTGTGGGTGTACCGGTGAAACCACCGATATCCATGCCGGTAAATGGCATGCCACTCAGGCCCAGGCTATTGAGCAGACGTACACCCAGCAACATATGATCTTCATCTGCCGTATTGTCGCCCGTCCAGATCGCCGCGTAGCGCTGCAAGCCAGCATAACCTGAGCGCGACAGGGTGAAGGGGCGCTCTCCCGTGGCCTGCTTCATCCCCTCATGGCTGGCCCTGGCCATTTCCAGCGCATAGACATTGCGGCCCTGCTTGTGGGTAGTGAGGTGACCATCATAATCGAAAAGGATATTATTGGGCATTTTCTGGCCCCAGGTGGATATCTCGTTCATGTCATTCCATAAACCTGCAACCCCCTGTTTTGCATAGCTGGCGACTTCAGCCTGCCACCAGGCTCGGGTCGCAGGGCGGGTAAAGTCAGGGAAATACACCCAGCCTGGCCACACTTCGCCAGCATAGGGCGCGCCATCGGCATAGCGTAGAAATACATCCTGCTGCATGCCACGTGCATAAGTGCCATAGCCTGGGTCTATCTTGATGCCGGGGTCAACAATCACGGTGGTTTTGAAACCCAGCGCGGCCAGCTTGTCTGTCATGGCCCTGGGGTCGGGGAATGCCTGCTTGTCCCAGCTGAATACCCGGTAGCCATCCATGTAGTGGATATCGAGGGTGATGCCGTCCGCCGGGATTTTCTTTTCGCGCAAGGTATTCGCTATCCGCATCACTTCTGCTTCGGGATAATAAGACCAGCGGTTTTGCTGATAACCCAGGCTCCATAAGGGTGGCAAGGGCATGCGCCCGGTCAGGTCTGTATAGGCGCGGATAATGTCTGCCACTCGGGACTGGAAAATGAAGTAATAATTAAGTTCACCACCTTGAGCCGAAAATGAAGAAAATCGCCGGTTGCTGGCCCCAAAATTGAAATCAGTCTGGTAGCTGTTGTCAAAGAAAATTCCATAACTCATACCATGATGTATGCCTATATAGAAAGGGATGCTGGCATACAGGGGGTCGGTTTCTCCGGTATAGCGAAAGGCATCGGTATTCCAGTTGGTATAGGCGCTGCCACGTCTGTCGAGGTTGCCGGTTTTTTCACCCAGTCCGATAAAACGCTCGCCTTCTTGCAGTGTTTTGTAGCTGCTAACTTCATCACCTATCCAGGCATTGGACAAGCCAGCTTCATCCTGGTTGATGAGCATGCCATCAGGTGTTTCAAATCGCACAGAAAATGGCCGCTTCTGTATCTGTACCTGCAATGCAGCTGTCTTCAGGGTCAGCTTGTCTTCATGCTCACTGAGCTGAAAATCCGTCTTGTCGGGCTTGCCGACGACGGCATAAGAGAAATCCGGCGCCAAGGCTTTCTTGTCCATGCGCAACCGTATGACACCGGGTGCGAATACCGTCAGCGCAACGTCTGCATGCTCGGTTTTTATCACTACGCCGTTGGCATTACGCGTGAATGATGTCAGCTTCCCTGCCTGTATGACGGTTTGGGCCGAGGCTTGATTTAACTCCAGCAACAGGCAGGCACTGCATAGCAGGATAGACACGGTAGTTTTTAGATTGAGCAATTTTCTTCGCATGTGATTTTTCTTTAAGGAGACGTAGTTTGAAGCTGGGCCAGATGACGTATGCGCAAGCTAGCGCGCAAAGTAACCAGGCTTTGCACACTGTCCAGCCGCAGGGAAATGCTTTCGCCAGGAAGTAATGTCAGGGCATTGTCCGACAAGTGTGCTTGATGCTCGCCAAAATCCAGCCAGACTGCACGCGCCAGCTTGTCCGCGCGCAAGTCCAGACGATAATGGTCAGCGTCGGCGACAATAGTTGCTTCTAGCCCCGGATCTGGTAATTGCATGTGTTTCGATGCCTGTAAATAGGCAATGCTGCGGGCGATGCTTTTGCCATCTTTCATCAATTCGACCACGACATAGGTGGTTTTGGTATCCGTTGTGGCTGGCAAATCTGTATCCTTGATTTGCGCCAGTTCCATGGCGCTGTTGGCAGGCAACTTGAATGGCTGGGTTTCGTCACGCAAGACCTTGCCATGCACGTCCATGATGCGCAGCCGCCATGCCAGGTTTAGCTCTTGCTGCAAATCGGAGATCACGCTCAGGCGGGTGGCCTCCTTGTCATGCAAGGCGGCGATGGTCAGTGGTGCGAAAAATCGCCTGGCGTGGAAATGCAAAGCCTTCCAGTGCCCAAAATAATCAACGCTGGACCATGAGGCACCTGGCCACACATCATTCAGTTGCCAGTACAGCGAGCCCATGGTGCGCGGCATGCTACTGCGGTGATGCAGGGACGCCATCTCTATGCCTTCTGCCTGCATCAACTGGCTAAGGTAAATAAAATCAGCAAAGCTTTTTGGCTCGTGATAATTGGCGCGTATGTAGAGCAGCAAACGCTGGTTGCCATCTCCCGCCAAGAACTTCTGGTGAGCACGGATCAGCGAGCCATCTATCTTTTGTTCATTACGTGGTACAAAAGCATCGACCGTGCTTTGTACCGGCCAGGCTTGCAAACCAAATTCCGACATGAAACGCGGCGTTTCGGATAAATAAGCTTCGACGGGCTGCGAACCGGCCCACACATCCCAATAATGCTTGTCACCGTTATTGCTGTCATTGGCTTTGTCAGCCAGATCGTTACTGGGTGAGCTGGACCAGTAGGGGACACCTGCACCATACAGCGCGACCTGTTCACGCAAGTCCTTGCCAAACAGGGCGACATAGCCTGCCCAGACATGCTCTGCAAAAATCGGGTTTTCTTCAGCGAGTTTTTTTCCTATGCCCCAGTCCTTCCAGGCAGTTTCTTCTTCATTATTGCCACACCAGAGTACGATGCTGGGGTGGGAACGCAAGCGCAATAACTGCTCCTTTGCCTCGGCAACGACATTTTCACGGAACTTCTTATCATAGCCAGGCACTACGCCACCGCCAAACATGAAATCTTGCCAGAGCATCAAACCCATTTCATCGGCCATATCGTAAAAGGCATCGCTTTCGTAGTAACCGCCGCCCCATAGCCGCAACATATTCATGTTGGCATCTTTGGCTGACTGCAAAATCGCGTGCATTTGTTCAGGCTTGACGCGGTTGGGAAACATATCGAAAGGAATCAGATTGGCACCCTTGGCAAATACCGGCACACCATTGATGACAAAGCCAAATGATTGTCCCCATTGATCATGGTCGCGACGCAGTTCAACCTGGCGCAAACCTGTGCGCTTTTTTATTTCGGCGATCAGTTGCTTGCCCTTTTTCAGATTGAGATTAAAACTGTACAAGGCTTGTTCACCCATACCATGCGGATACCAGCGGCGTGGATTCTCGATCCGTAGTGGCAGCGATAGCTGGTTCTGGCCTTTCCTGATTCTGGCATGCAAGCTCCTGGACATGAGTTGTTTGCCATCCGGGTCAGAGACGCGTAGCTCCAGATCAAGCTGGCCGTCTTTATCTGCTTGCACTTCAAACCTGGCTTGCAGCTCTGCGCTTTGTGCATTGAGCCTGTCTTGCTGTATATGGAAATCCTGAAGCAGGATATCGTCATAACTGACGATCTTTACAGCACGCCAAATACCGGCAGTGACATAGCGTGGCCCCCAGTCCCAGCCATAATGATAGCCTGGCTTGCGGGCGAAATTGCCGGTCATGGCATCACGTGGTTCATCACCAAACGGCGATGGGTAGTTGCCCGCCAGCTTGGTGGGCATGGCCTGCACTTGTGGCAGCAGTCTTTGTATGGGTGAATGAAGAATGACTTTTAATTCATTCTGGCGCTTTTTTAGTAGCGTTTTGGCAGGCAGGACCCAGCGCCGGAAGGCATTTTCTGTCGCTGCAATTTTCTTGCCATTCAAATAGATATCAGCAAATGTATCTATGCCCTCAAACACGAGGTCCTGGTGTTTTGATTTCAGGTGTTTTTCATTCAGGTCAAATTCAAGTTTGTATTCCCAGACGGCATTACCTATCCATTGCAAGCCAGTTTCGGCATCGCCAGCATATGGATCGGTAATCAACTGATGCGTCAGCAAATCCGTATGGACGTGGCCAGGTACTTGTGCCGCATGCCATTGTGTGGCTTTTGCATACTTGGCAGCAGCGGTGTCGTCGGGTAGCAAGCGAAAAGTCCAGTTGCCGGATAAATCCTGCTCACGGGTAGTGGCTGCCCCGGCAGGCGTGAGCATGAACAGGCTGGACGAGGCAGCAAGCAAGGCCAGGCAAGTGCTGTGTACAAATCGCCTGAAGGAATACCGGGAGGTGTTCATATTGAAATCCGATGATGAAAGGAATGAGGGGAGACAGGCTGGCACGGTGACTACCGACGTCCACCATGTGAAATGGCGGACGTTACCGAGATCCCATGCAGTACATAGTCAACTTATTTTTGCGCAATGCCTGGAGAGCGAATGACACTGCGCTGTATGGGACTGTGCCTGCCATCGGGGCTGACCGTCAGCACTTGTACGAGGCTATCCTGACCTGGCTTGACAACGACTATCAGCGGGCGGAGATATTGGGCCGAGCTGGTATCGGGTACAGTGCCGTCAACGGTGTAATACATCTTGCTGCCCGCCACAGGCGAGTGCAGGGTCAGCGTATGTGTTTTATTTGTCGCATTGACTTGTGCCGGCAGGCCAGTTGGCCGGGGAATGCGATATGCCAGTCTTGCTTGCTGCAATCTGGGATAGTGGGCCGCCAACCTTTTTTCAAAGCTGGCGTACTCTTTTCCTTGCTGCGCAGTCCATGCCACTTCTGCCATCGCCAGCAGACGGGGATAGACCATGTATTCAATCATCTCTGGTTTGCTCAGGTATTCAGTCCAGATATTGGCTTGCACACCCTTGATATGATGCTGTTCTTCGCCTTTGAGCGCGGCAGGCACGGGGTTGTAGGCATACACTTTTTCTATCGGCAATTCACCGCCCAGTTCCCATGACTCCTGTTCTTTCGGCCCTTGGCCTGCATCGAAATAGCAGTGACTGGTCGGACTCATGATTACATCATGGCCTTGCCTTGCTGCCGCGATGCCACCATCTTCGCCACGCCAGGACATGACGGTGGCATTGGGAGCCAGGCCACCTTCCAGAATTTCATCCCAGCCTATCAGGCGCTTGTTTTTGCTGTTAATGAATTTTTCTATGCGGCGGATAAACCAGCTTTGCAATTCTTCTTCATTCTTCAAGCCCTCCCTGCGCATGACTTCCTGTGCAAGCGGACTTTTCTTCCAGCGTGCTTTAGGGACTTCATCACCACCGATATGCAGGTACTGGCCAGGGAATAAAGCCATGACCTCGGTCAGCACGTTTTCCAGGAAATGGAAGGTGGCCTCGCTGGGACAAAAGATATCTTCAAATATACCCCAATTAGTCGCCACATCAAATGGCCCTGGAGTACAGGCCAACTCAGGGTAAGCTGCCAAGGCAGCCTGGGCATGACCTGGTAATTCTATTTCTGGCACCACCGTGATATGGCGGGCAGCAGCATAGGCAACGACTTCCTTTACCTGCTCCTGGGTATAAAAGCCACCATAGGGCTTACCATCGCCTATGTAAGGTTCTACATGGCGCTTTAGCGTACTTTCCTTGCGCCAGGCACCCACTTCTGTCAGTTTGGGATAGGCTTTGATTTCTATGCGCCATCCCTGGTCTTCTGTCAAATGCCAGTGAAAAGTGTTCATTTTGTAGAATGCCATCTGGTCGAGGAATTTTTTGATAAATTCTACCGATACCATATGTCGCCCCACATCCAGATGCATGCCGCGCCAGAGAAATCGGGGAGTGTCAGCAATGTTAACGGTGCGCAGATGGGCGACAGGACTTGTCTTGGCTGGCATCATTTGCAGCAAGGTTTGCATGCCATAGAACTGACCTGCTGCTGAGCCTTTCAACTCTATGGAATACGGATTTACCGTTAGCGTATAGGCTTCATCCTGATTTTGCTTATGAGCTACCGTGTTCAGCGCACCTGTTTCAGTTTTTAAGAGCAGATAGTTGCCATCGTCCTTGCCAGGCAGTCTTTGTAGCACGACCAGCCTGAAACCCAGCGTCTGCTCCAGTCTGTCATTCAATAGGTCCGCATTCAACAATGCTGCAGCATCGCTGACGAAGAGCCTGGTTTTGCCAGACAGGCTAAAACTGCCTTGTCCCAGTTGTTGATTAGCGGGCTTGGGAATAATTGCCAACTCGACGGGTTTTTGAATTGGCTTTTCTCCCTGCCCCGCAAATGCGTTTGCACAGAAGATACTGCTGCAAAGTGTCAGAACTGCCAAAACCTGGTAGGACATTGCGGGACTCCAATCAAGCTGAAATGAAAGCCAGGGCAGGGTGCCGGTTGGCTGAAATACCTAAACAACGTCAAGGAATGATGCTTAAATAAATGTAAGGGGACCGTGTACTTGCTCACGCCAACATGAAATGGGCTAGATTGTGTTGCTGCATTTTCATAGCCTCTTTACCGTGGTTTAATAAACGCAAAGACTCTGTTTTTTGCCGTTTTCGTGTTTGCATCAAGTTTTTTTCTTAATGATATTTATATCGCGTCGAATTATTTACTTCAAATGAATCAAGAAAATGCGTGTTTGTTTATAAAGTTCACTAAACAAAAGAACTGCTCTTTAGATAGAAGACTCACTCGCCGCATCTTTGGTGGCGCAGTGCAAACTCGTTTGGAGTGTGAATTTCGTATTCCTGTCATGCTCAACTTAAGCAGTTCGTGCAAGTAAAACACTTGTGACAGTATTGCTTGCCCATCTCACTCTCCAATTTTACGCGTCGCGTATATCTGCTTGATGCTCGCCAATGCGCTGAAGGTTGAGCTGAAGGATCGGGTCTTTCTGTAACTGGTAAATGTGGCAGAATCGCCACACCTGTTCCTCGGCCAGCGTTTACTAATCAAACTAAACTTCACCCTAATTTTGAAATTTTGTTTGAGCGCTGAGTTTTCTTTTGTATAAACATCTCAGGGTGTAATGCGATGCCCGACGACATGCAAATGGTTTTGTGTCGTTTAGTAAATCGTCGGGACTCTCACTAATTTGCGTTACCCGCAGATTGGGAAAGCGAACAAATGCGGAAGGTAACCGCTTGTTCCACGAATGAAGGGAACCCTGCCAGCGCCATATAACAAGCCCGTCGTTGGGCATAACCAGGAGACATACATGAGCTTCAGAACACATCTCGCTTCACACCAGCGCCGTTACCGCGCAACACCCATTGCATTGGCAGTGGGAGCCGCTCTGCTGGCCCTTTCCACTGCCCACGCACAAACTGCACCAACTGAAAAAACGGCAGAGAAGTCGGCAGAGACTCCGGCCGACACCAAACAGCCGGCCTCAGTGGTCGTGACCGGCTATCGTTATGCTATCGAGAAAAGCCTTGATCAAAAGCGTTCAGCCAACGCCATTGTTGAAGTTGTCACCGCTGAAGATGTAGGCAAATTTCCTGATAAAAACGTGGCTGATGCATTGCAACGCGTGCCGGGCGTCATCGTTAACCGCAGTGGAGGCGAGGGTAAAAATGTCAGCGTTCGTGGTTTGTCGTCTGAGTTGACGCTGACGCAGTTGAATGGCAATTACATCGCCACTGCAGAATCCAACGGCGACCCTACACGCTCATTCAACTATATGTTGATGCCCTCGAATATGCTTTCAAGTGCTGAATTGTACAAGACACCGGAAGCGCGTCTAGATGAAGGTGGCATAGGTGGCACGGTGATCCTGCGCACGCGCCGTCCGCTGGAAGTCAAGTCCAATAGTGGTTTTGTCTCAGCCGAAGGGACCTGGGCCGACACCAGTAAAAAGGTCGACGGCCAGTTCTCAGGTCAGTATGCATGGCATGATGAAGACAATCGCCTGGGCGTGCTGGTCGGCTATACCCAGCAAAAACGCACCACGCGCACCATGGGGGCCAGTACAGAAAACTGGCAATGGTATGCAGACAACTACAAGACCCATCCAGCAGTCGATGTCAATGGTGGGCCATCTGGCCTGAATTCCAAATGGTGGGGGCAGTCTGGTTTTTACGACCAGAGTGGCAAGTACTATACTAATTTCATGATGCCTACCTCGGTCAATCTTGATGTCAAGAACGAGGACCGCGAACGCAAAGGCGGGCAATTGACGCTGCAATTCAAACCGGTGCGTAACCTTAATCTGACGGCTAACTACTTCCGTTTCGATCTGTCGCAAAACTCGCAGACTAATACACTGAAGGTGCCGGAATGGAACCTGGCCCGCTATGACGGTGACGGCAACTGGCCCGGTGGCCGCATGCTTGACGGCCTGACTTTCGACCGTAGTGGTACCATCGTCACTGGCGCGCAATACAGTGCCCGCCCTGGCAAGACTTACTATTGCAGTGGCGATGCAGCGGCTGCAGGCGGCATCAAAAATACGGGCGGTTTCGGTCCGGACGACTGCACCATACCAACACCGCAAATCACCGGCAGCTACAACCGTGAACGCTCGTTGTCGCAGACTGCCGACTTTGAAGCCGAATGGCGCGGCACATCGGTCGACGCTACCTTCAAGGGCGGTCGCACCTGGGCTAGCGGTGGTCCAGAGATGCAATTTACCATGCCGATCAAACCGCGCATGCAAAACGCAGATAGCAGCTGGACACTGGGTAACTACGCCAGCGCCTGGAGTACGGTCGGTACGCCGACTATGGTGTTCTCGCCTCAACTGATGGCGAACATGCAAAAAGGCATAGGCGAAATCGACCTTGGCTCAACGTCGTCGTCGTGGACCAAGAACAGTACCGAGCAAAAGTACGCCCAGGCTGATTTCACCTGGCATACAGATGGCAACTGGCTTGATTCCTTGCAGTTTGGTGTCAAGTACCGTGACGGTGGCACCCACCGCAGCACCGGCAACAATTACTGGGCCTGCAAGGGCACTGATGGCAGCAACTACGACAACCGCTACCAGGCCGGCTGCGATTCCAGCGCCTCCAAGTTCCAGCCCGGTTTCCTGTACCCGACATCGCTGGACAATATTGCAGGCGGCTTTAACGCCAGTGCGTTCCCGGCGATCAATTTTCCTGCTTACATCGCTCACTTGAATCAGACTTACGGTGAGATGCGGATGCGAAACGAAGACAACTTCGTCTACAACGTCAATGAGAAGATTACGGCGGCTTATCTGCAGGCCAATATCAAGACCGATCGCTTGCGCGGAAATGCCGGTCTGCGATTGGTACAGACCAAACAGCATGCCGATTCAACTGACCAGGTTGACTACTACAACGATTACTTCTTTAATGGTGCCAATGGCACACCGGCACCATGCCGTCCGGGTGGCTTGCCAGCTGTCGGTGCTCCCGCTGGCTCTGGTTGCATCAGCGGTTATACCACGCTGCCGGAAAGCACTGGACGTAAATCCTCGTTCGTAGTCAGCTCGCTTGATCGTAGCTACACCGACGTACTGCCAAGCTTTAATCTTGCCTATGATCTTCGTGACGATTTGGTGTTGCGCGCAGCAGCTTCCAAGGTAGTGGCGCGGCCAGGCTATGGTGACATCGCATCTCCTGGCAGCTTGAATTACTACAGCCAGGAATATGTCAATGACCGCCGCCTGATCGGTGGTGCCGACCAGCAGGGCTGGTTTGGTCAGGGCAGCAACAAGGCCTTGGAACCGTACAAGGCTACTCAGTTCGATCTCGGTCTGGAATGGTACTTCCATCGTGGCTCTGTGCTGGGTGCAGGCGTGTTCCGCAAGAACGTCAGCAACTTCGCGGTGCCAGTCGTGCTGAGCATGCCCATGGTTGTTGGTGGCAATACTGTGACCGTGCAAAACTACTCGACCAGTGCTGGCGGCCGCGATGCCGTGTCCCAAGGTATTGAATTATATGCGCAGCATACGCTGAAATCTGGTTTGGGCTTCCAGTTCAACTACACCTACAACAATACCAACCAGGCTGCGATCACCCTTGCTGATGGCAAGGAAATCGGCAAGTCGCCGCTGGTTGGCAGCGCCAGGAACCAGACCAATCTCACCGTGTTTTACAGCAATGACAAATACCTGGTGCGCGCTTCGTACAATCGTCGTGGCGAAGTCGTGGGCGGCCTGGTAAATGGCTTGAATGTCTATCAGGACCCTTACAGCCAGCTGGATCTGAATGCAGCGTATAACTTTAATGCGCAGCTCAGTCTGACCGCCTCAGTGCTGAACCTGACCCAGGCAGAGTCGAGTTCCCATCTCGGCAATGACACCAAGGACCGCTTCTACTCCAACAGCTATGCTGGCCGCGTTATATACGTAGGATTGAATTACAAGTTCTGATTTACAAGTTTCAAAACCCGCAAACTCCCCGCGCCGCAAGGCAGGGGAGTGTCTTTAAAGGCAGTGACCGACCAAACGGTCACTGCCGTTTTTTTCTGGGAGACGCAATGACCACGAACAACCGGATCAGTAATATCACTATCGTCGGTGGCGGTAGCGCGGGCTGGATGGCTGCTGCAGCTCTTGCTACTTATCTTGGGAAGGGGGCCACGATACGCCTGATCGAGTCCGAAGAGATAGGCATCGTCGGCGTAGGTGAGGCCAGCGTCCCGCACATCAGGCTATTCAACGGACAATGGCTAGGCATAGACGAAGCCGAGTTCGTCAAGCGTACGCAGGGCACCATCAAGCTCGGCATTCAATTCAATGACTGGGGCCGCATCGGTGACAGCTATATCCACGGCTTCGGCGCAATCGGTCGTTCACTGGGGCCGCTGCCGTTTCATCAGTTCTGGCTCAAGCTGTTTCTCTCTGGCCGCGCTGCGCCGATCGGCGACTACTCCCCACAGACAGTGATGGCACCACGCGGCAAGTTCGCGCCCGGCGACCATAATGCACCGCCCAACTCGCCGCTGGCTGACATTGCCTATGCCTATCATTTCGACGCCACGCTATATGCACGCTATTTGCGTGAACTGGCAGAAAGCCGTGGCGTACAGCGCATAGAAGGCAAAATCGTCGGCGTGAAGCAGCGCGACAACGATGGCTTTATCGAGTCGCTGACGATGGAAAGCGGTGCAGTCGTCGGCGGCGAATTGTTTATCGATTGCTCAGGTTTTCGCGCGCTGCTGATCGAGCAAACACTAAAGACTGGCTACCTCGACTGGACACATTGGTTACCGTGCAACCGCGCACTGGCAGTGCCGAGCGAAAGTGTCGATCCGATTACCCCATACACGCGCGCCACTGCACGTGCAGCAGGCTGGCAGTGGCGCATTCCGCTGCAGCATCGGGTTGGTAATGGCTACGTGTATTCAAGTCAGCATATCAGCGATGACGAAGCTGCCGCAACCCTGCTGGCCAATCTGGATGGCAAGGCTCTGGCCGATCCGCGCCAGTTGCGCTTTACCGCTGGCATGCGCAAGAAGTTCTGGAACAAGAATGTAGTGGCATTGGGGCTGGCCAGCGGTTTCCTTGAACCACTCGAGTCAACCAGCATCTACCTGGCACAGTCCGGTATCACACGCTTGCTGAGCCTGTTTCCCAAGCGCGATTTCAATCCGTTGCTGGCCGAACGATACAATCGTGAATCCGTGACAGAATACGAACGCATTCGCGATTTCCTGATCCTGCACTACCATGCAACAGAACGAAAGGACACGCCGTTCTGGAATCATTGCCGCACGATGGAAATCCCGGACAGCTTGGGCGAGGCGATAGCACTGTTCCGCTACGATGGTCGCTACTTCCGTAATGGCGAAGATTTTTTCGCGCTACCGAGCTGGGTCCAGGTCATGCTGGGCCAGCGCATCATGCCGCAAAGCTACCACCCCATAGTCGATGACATGCCTGAAGACAAACTGCATGAATATGTCGAGGGGATGCGCACAATGCTCTTGCATGCTACAGCTGCGATGCCAACGCACCAGCAATGGATAGACCGGTACTGGAAGTCGACAGCGAAATGAAAATGAGCACACAGTTGAATGCATCAGCAGGTCTCGAAATTGGCTTGAGGAGTATTATTTATGAGCACCGACAACAATTTTTGGCAGTTTATTAAATAATCACATTCGCCGCGCTTGTAATGTTCGCCGTAATTTATTGACTGCTTGGCTAATGATCAGTTTGCTGATCTGGCTGACTATGAGTGGATATGGTTTGTATTATCTGATTACAGATGATAGATGATAGTCGCCACATCTGGTCGATGTACCACCGAATCAGCGGTGCTATTTTGCTAGTTTTGCTTATTTGGCACTTCAAGGCTGGCAGACGGCAGCCTATTGAATTTCTATGGTCCGGAACTGCCTGCCTGTTTTGACATCTGGAACCGCAATGGCAAAGTGCGTATCTCCATGTAGAAGATGCTGGACATGCCAGGAATCGCCGCTCAAGCTGCAAGTGTAGTTCGCATTCTCATGGTTATTTAGCCGTAGCGAAGTAAATGGCACGGACAAACCTGAACCCATGCATTTTGTCACGGCTTCCTTCATGCTCCAATTTGCCAGGAAATTCATTTCAGCCGATTGTCTGGAAAATAAAAGGTCATCTCGCGGATGAACGATAGCAGGGAGCAAACTCCGATAATCAATATCCCTTGTTTGCTCTACGTCGATACCAACAGGATGGGACTGACTGAAAGCCAAGGCTACCCAGTCGCCACTATGCGACATATTAAAATGTATTTCTTTATTCCCCTGACCGGACAGGTAAGGTTTGCCAGCTGGCCCGGTATCAAATTGCAGTGATGCAGACGCCAAGCCAGTCAGTTTGCTTAATATCTGACGCTTTAGACCATGTGCAAGCAAATGTCTTTGTTTATCGGCTTCAAAAACGTAGGCATGATACCGGGCTTGTTCTTTATCATTCAATAGTCTTAGCTCCATCCTGTCTGCCAGATGACGTCTGGCCAAAATGACGAGTATTTCATCTGAAAAAAAATGAATATTTTCCAGTATGTGCCTGGTCGCACATGCTGCTACTGACATGCTAAATCCTCATACAGTTTTGTATTTTCATCCGCTCTGAGTGCATCTGATAGCCAGCCCAGCAGCTCAATACGACGTTTGCGCAAGAAGAAATGCCCACCATCAACCATGCGCCAATCGAAACCTGCCCCAGCATGGCGCCCCCAGCGACGCGCTTCTTCTACCGTGACCAGATGATCATCGCTGGCTGCAACCATAAGCATGGGAGCATGGATTTTATCGTCGGCTGAGGCGACATATGCTTCAGCCAGAGCACTGTCATTGCGCAGGATAGGAATGATGGTGCGCATCATTTCTGCATCTGCCATGATCTCTGGCGGTGTACCACCCAGATGTCTTACTTCACCAGCAAAGTCATGATCGTTATAAGCTGATACACGGCGTCTTAATGGCAGGCTGGGGGCAGGACAGGCCATCAGGAACAGTAATGCCGGTTTATGCCCCATGTGTTCAAAGCGACGTGCTACTTCAAAAGCAATCTTGCAACCCAGGCTGCATCCCATCAACGCCCAGGGCAGATGTGTGTATGGGGTGATCGCCACGACAATCTGGTCCACCATGGTGTCCATATCGCTGATAACAGCTTCTGCCAACCGGCTTTCACGGCCAGGTAATTGCAAGGGGCATATGCGCCATGCACGTCTGCTATCACACTGTGGCAATTGCCATTGACGGTACACTGATGCACCGCCGCCTGCATACGGCAAGGCGAAAACATTGCATCCCTTATTTGCATCCGGTGTAGTAAATGGGAACCACTCTGAAGTAGAGATAGCAGTCACTGCTGTGTTTTCCAGTTGGTCCAGCCTTGCAGAGCGCCCGCTCAGTTTTGCTGCAATCTCTTGGCTGACTTTGCCAGCTGGTGCGTCGGCACGGCGCAAATGGAAGACGTGGTAGTCAGCCCGACCATCTTGCAATGCGTGGAACAGGCCGGATTCAGGCTGTGCCAGGTAGCGTTCGAGCTCTACGCGCAAGCCGGGTTTATCGAGAGTATCGAGAGCCTTATCCAGCCTTGTCCATAGACCTGCCGGGCTGGCAGTTCTGGCAGCGCATACTTGCTTGCTGACCGAGCGTTCACGCTCCAGCACGAAGCCGCTTTGCAGCAATGCCTGGCGTATGGGTTCAAGGGTGTCGGCGGCCAGCACGTCGGCATAACAAAAGCGGCCGCCGGGTTTGAGTACGCGATAAGCATGGAAAAAAAAGGCGGGCAGGTCGGGGTAAGCCCCCGATGATTCCAGATTCAATAAGACATCGACACTCTGGTCTGCGTAAGGCAGACGGCAGGCATCGGCTACCTGGAAACGTAAACGGGCATGCTGGTGGCGTTTGCGGCAGTAAGCAATATTGGCTGCGCTGAGGTCGGCGCCAGCCAGATTGGCGTCGGGATATAAGCGCGCAAGCAAGGCCAGTGCACCGCCACGGCCGCAACCTACGTCCAGCACGCGCTTGCCTGCCAATGCGGTATCACCAAGCACTTCCAGTATCAGACGTGCTTGTGCCATGCCGGTTTCTCCGGAGGGCAGGGTGTTTGATGCCCAATCCGGTAAGCCAGTTTGTGGTGCATAGCCCCAGTTCAAGTAAAGCGCATGTTCTGCCAGGCCGGCGTTCTCCAGCACTTCCGCCAGGCCTGCATAGGCCTGGCGATTGCGCTCCAATGTGGCACTTGCTGTTGATTGCGATTGCATTGCAGTCTGACTCATGACTGATACTCCTTTGCATAGCGAACAGGGTTGGGATAGGGCGGCTGTGGTGGTGAGCAATTGGTCGTCTGCGCCGGGCCGACTGCACGCATGATGCCCAACCATGCCTCACCATGAGCTTGCCACCACTGGTCTTGATGAACCGGGGCGTCATCCTGCACCAACTCATCAAGCGCGGCATGTATTGCCAGAGGGAAGTCATGTGCAGCAGCTTCAGTCAGGCTGGGGCCGTGTGGCTTGCCAAATATCGTTGCAGTGGGTTGGCGGTTGAAACGGCTTTCTGCAAACTGATCCTCTGCCAGCAGATAAGAGGACTGGGCATCATCGCGTTCATAGTCAGGCGCGTAGATAGGGTGGCTCCAGACTACCGGCCCATAGCTATTGGCCAGCAAGACATTACCTTCAGGGCCACCTATGGCAATTTTATGCATTACCAGACTATGATGATCGGGATCTTGCGGGTCAAGCCAGGTTTGCAGGTTCAGTGAAAACGGCACGCCACCTATCAAACCCTGTACAGCCCGGAAGGGCCATGGCGACGCGTAGTCTGCAAGCGCTCCCTGCAATAGCAGAGGTTCTGAACAAGCAAAAGGAGCGGCTTTACCCAGGGTGCGGCAGACAATATCCAAACTTGAATACAGCAGTTGCAAGCTCGTGGTTATTTCTATGAAAGCTGGTGGGCGCTCAGTAGCACTGCGCCTTGCATAGTCAATGAAACACTTGCCAGCAGGCAGATGTGGATAAAAAGTATTGACGTGATAACGCTTGCCATGCTGTGCAGCGAGTGCACGCAAGCGCAGGATGTCAGTCGGGTGCACGGGATGTTCCTGCAATACATGTATCCCCTTTGACAGCAGCGCACGTGCCAATAAGGAACCATCGCCACCGACGATGGCACTGCGCACCACGACGCAGGCTATGTCTATATTGCCGGGTAATTGCGCAACATCGGTATACAGCGGCACGGCCAGTTTGTCAGCCAGTGCACGTGATCTGGCGCTTCCCCTTGCCACGATGCCAGTCAGGCGATAACGAGATAGATGTGCGGGTCGGGCAGACCACAGATGTTCGGCACAATTAAGGGCGGCCAGGTAATGCTCGCCAAAGCGGGTGCCGCAGACAATCACGTTGAGGATATCAGCCATGCGACACCTCTTTACCAGACTGCAGCAAGCTTTGCGGACTGGAGTTCCATGCAGCAGGTGAGTTGGCCAGGGTCTGCAGGATAATGCCGAGATGGCGCATCAGCGTATCACCCAGTTCACTGGGTAGTACGCCCGTGTGCAAGTCTATGTTATACAGTAGCGCACTTTCTTCTTCCAATACCTGGAAGTGCAGTGCCGTGCCTGGCTGTGTTGCTATTTCATAAGCAGGCATGCCAAGCAAAGGGTCGGATGTTTCTGGGATCGCATAGGTAGTGCGCACACCCAGCAGGCTGGTCATGGCGATAGCAGGGATAGGCGGGCGACCAGAGCCCGCTGCCCGATAGGCAGTCAGCACGCTAGCAGCGTCCAGCAAATCAATTGCCAGCCTTTGCTGTATGGACTCAGCGCATGCATGCGCCAAGCTCATGAAACTGGCGACATTGGTATGACAGCCAATTACAGCGGTATCACTGGCATCGAGCATGACATTACCTATCTGTGCATGTAGAGGTTTTCGGTCAGGATAGTCGAGTCGCAGACTGAAGTCAGGGCGCTCTGAGCATGCGGCGATGGCCGTGGCATACGCCGCCAGCATGACAGCGGTGCCGGTCAGGCCTGCTTGCGCAGCAGTTGCCTTCAATGTCAGCCAACTGCTGCGGGGCAGGGCTTCACGCCAGACTTTGATTTCACCGCTTGATACCTCAATGGCACCAGTTTTTGCCAGCGCTGGCGCTGGTGGTAGTTGTGCAAGTTGTTTGCCGTATGTCGCCAATTGTTTTGCATGAATCGTAGTCGTAGCCAAGGCTTGTTCACATGCATAGTAGTCGCTGGCATTGAACTGCAGAGCAGGTAAGCGCCGTTGCGGATCAAGCACCCACAAATGCAGTTCTCGCAGCATGATGCGGAAGCTTTCTATGTCTGTCAACGTGGTATCTATGCGCAAATGTATGCGCAGGACATCCTGGTTTTCCAGCTTGATTTTGCTGGCACGCCAGTCAAAATGTGGCCAATTTTGAAGATCACTTGTTACGTGTGTCATTTCTTCGCGCAATGCAGCCAGTGCTATATCTCTTTGTTGAGCTGTCAGTTCGCGCAAGTCATTTGTCTGCAACAGGTAAGGCGGTGCTTTTGCCATGACATGCAAATTTGCCTGCGCGTCGACAGTCGTGCGTAGTACAGCGTGGCGTTCCAGCAGCAGCTGCCATGCGAGTTCAAAACCAGCCAGGTCAAAATTACCTGGCTTGTCGAACTCCACATACAACTGCTGCGGCAAGTCTTTGCTGCGTAATTGCCAGCGCAGTTTGCGCAAGCCTGTCAGTGCTTGTGCCTTGTTGTCTGGTCGTGGCAGTACATCACCATTGCTGGCCAGCCAGCCGCCTTCACGCTGTTCCAGTTCCAACAATGCCTGGCGTAATCCTGATATTGCCGGGGCTTTGCCTGCTGCATCCAGATTTGGGTGCAGTGCATTCACCAGTATTTTTGCCAGGGCTGCAATGCTGCCACCCTGGAATGCGACTTCAGCAGACAGTTTGAAACCCAGCTCCTGCTGTATGGTTTCACTCAACTCCAGAAATAGCAGGGAATCCAGTCCCATCTCGACCAGTTTGCTATCCTCACTCATATCTGCTTCAGCACATTGCAAGAGATTACTGAGGCGGCTACGCAAATAACGCTGTGCTGCAGACAAGACTGAGACAGTGTCTGCCTGTAGCAAGGCAGCTACAGGATCGGTTTGCCCAGTCATTTGCAGTTGTAATGCCGCAGCCAGAGTTTTTGGCGTATCAGCCTTGAACAGAGTTTCTGCTGACACGGTCAGACCATATTTTTGCTTCAATTGTTCGGCCAGATCCAGCATCAGCAATGAATCCAGGCCCATCTGTACCAGTTTGCTGTCTTCATTCACCTGATCAACAGGACAACCAAGCACACCAGCGATATGCTGACGCAATTGATGTAGCAGGGGTATGGTTGCATGTTCTGCCGATGCCGGTTTCTGCGTAATTGTGCCAAGTGATTCCTCATTCCAGCACCGGCTAAAGCGTACTTGCTGTGCTGGAGTCGCTTGAGCTGCAAAACGTTTCCAGTCCACATTGCAAGGCAGATAAACCGAGGCATTGCCGCCTATGGCACTGGCCAGCAAGGCCCAGCCCTGGGCGTTTGACATGCCCAGCATGCCGCGTTCGGCCAGATAAGCTGCCAGCCCCTGGCGCTTCTCGCTTTCTATCTCGCGCCAGAAGCCCCAGGCTAATGCCAAGGTGTCGTAGCCAGCGCGGCTACGGTGCTCTGCCAATGCTTCAAGGGTGGCATTCGCCAGAGCATGGGCACCTTGGCCTATAGGACCAAATGCACTGGCTGCTGAAGAGAAGTAGACTGTCAGAGCAGGCTGCAATTGCGCTTCCAGCGCATGCAGGCGCAAGGCAGCACGCAATTTTGTTGTCAGGCTGGCTTCCCAGTCTTGAGCTTTTATGGCGCTCAATGGAGCATCATTAAGCAGGCCTGCGAGATGGAAGACGATGCCCAGTGCTGGCCCGTCGGTCAGTCTTTGCAATGCTGCTGTGAACGCTTCTGTGTCGGTCACTTCGGCGTTGGCATCGACATGGATCGCGACACCCTGGCTGCGTAGCATGTCCAGCACCTGCTTTTCTTTGCTATCAGGTGAGCGTCGCGTCAGGCAGACCAGGTCACGTGCACCATTGGCAACCAGCCAATGTGCCAGTTCCAGGCCCAGTTCACATAAACCACCTATCAGCACATGACGGCCCTCGGGCAATGGTACCGCTGTTGGCAAGGTCGCTGGCGTCAATTGCTGGCGATATAAAAAACTATCCCGCATAGCGAGTACAGGCGCGTGTTTTAACTGGGTATCCCTTAGCAATTGCAAGATCACTTGCACTTGTTCTTGTGCATTGGCATTTGCAGTATCTAGCTGCATGCAATGCAGATTTGGCATTTCCTGACGTGCTACCGCCAATAATCCACTCGTACCAGCTGCTGGCCAGGAAGTGCAATGGTCCATCTCTGTGACTGCATAGGCATTTGGAGTGAGGATGAATAGAGGCGGCACGGTAGCTAGTGTCGCCAATGCCGACATCAGATTCACCAGTGGTGTTACACCCATGGTGTCAAAGAGCGAGATTGCATCATCGAGATTCTTGGTGGTCTCTGGTTTGTACACGACGGCATCAAACGTAGTATCTGAGCACAGTAGTGTCGTCAATGCCTGTTTATCCTGCATAAGTTCAGCTACAGATAGCATGCGGCAATCGACACCAGCATTGGTGAGTGCCTGGCTGAAATCGGTTTGATTATCATGACTGATATACAGCACACGTCGCGGCAATAGTTGTGGCAATAGAAGCGACTGGTTTGTCGCAGCTACTGGCTGCCATTGCCAGCCAAACAATTCTGCATCGCCTTTGTCAGACCACAAAGACGGCAAAGCGGCAGGACGGCATAACAAATCTATTCCCCGCAGGTCGAGCTGCACCTGGCCTGTGGCATCAGTCACCACAGCTCCGTGTTCAGTGAGATGCAGGCGCAGGCTTTGCACGTTGTCTGTAGATGTGACCAAATACAGGCTATCCATGCCAGCAAGCCGGGATGCATCGTCATTCAAAGCTCCGATCACACGGTCAAGCAATGTATGGTCAGACGGGTCCAGATGAATAGCTTCTGCGACCTGTCTGTTCTGCCTGCGCAATGTGCGGGGATGCGAGACAGTGGCGGTCAACAAAGTTTGCTGGATGTCTCGTGCGTCTGTTACCGTTGCATGCAAGCGGTCGCCGCTATAAGACAATGCCAATCGCAAGGGAGAGGGTGCATTGCTGATATCCAGATGCCAGCGCAGGTTTTCCAAATGACATCTGCCAGCCTGCGGCAGCCAGGCATAAACGGCTGCGATGACTTTACCGATAGTTGGCTCTGGTATTGTCAGCACATGGGCGTTATCGGGCTTGGCAACAACCGTATTTATTGACGCGCTGTCCTTGACCATGCCTGGCCAGCGGGCCAGTATTATCTGTTCACCCAGTGCGTGAGTAGGCAAGTTTGCTGCAGGCATGGCATCGGTCTGTACAAAACCGGCATCAGTCAGTGCCTGCTGCCAGTGCAGGCAGCTGGCAAACAATTCTCCATCACGCTGATCACTATCGCTTAATGCAGGTACCAAGGGGCCAAAGACAAAGTCGAACAGTTTTTTGGGCGTGGTGATTTCACGCATCATCAGCACACCGTCTGGAGCCAGCACCGTAGCCAGGTTGGCCAGCATGACGCGCAGGTCAGGCGCATTGTGCAGTACATTGGCGGCGACGATCAGGTCATAACTGCCTGCTTTCAAGCCTTGCGCAATAGCAGGGCCATTCATGTCAAAACTCTGGTATTGCATGAAGGGGTAAGCCGCGAATTTCTTGCGTGCTTTTTGCAGGAATAGTGTACCCAGGTCAGTAAAGGTATACAACTCACAAGCACCAGCAGGCAATTGCGCAAGTATGTCACGCGTCGTACCACCGGTGCCGCCGCCCACTTCCAGTATGCGCAGTGGTCGTCCATGTGCTTTCGCCAAGCCCGCTACAGTTGCGGCGGCGATACTATTCAGGTAGACAGAATACGGCTGGTCCTGATACATGTGCTCAACATCGTCGGTGGCGGCACCAGGAAAGACGATACTGACTGCATCCACTTTTTCAGCTAGCATCTCGGCCAGACGCGGGCCAGTACGTTCAACCAGGTCAGCCAGTTGCTGATAACCCAGTTCACGCATCAGCAGCAGCCAGGGATGTGGGTCCGGCAGGTCTTTGTGCAGGTTGCGATAACTGAGCTGCTCACCTGTATCACGTGTTTCCAGCAAACCAGCATCAGCATGGTCGCGCAACAGGCGGGCAAATAACTGATGGAAGCGGACAGGTGCACCAGCGGCTTGCAGGCAAGCTTTTACATCCATCCATTCATCATTATTATTAAATATTCCCAGCGTGGAAAATGCCTGCCCCACATAGGCAGCATGCAAAGCGTCAACACCTTCGTTTTCACGTGGAAGAGCTGACAAGTCGAGGTCGGCAGCCAATACTGCTGCGCTTTGATGACCTGCATTGCGCATCACTTGCCATGTGGGATGCTCGCCACTACTAATAATGGCTGGAACAATTATGGGTTTCGCATACCAACAACGTTCACCTTCGAAAGGGCAAGTTGGTAACAAGGCGCGTGCCACAGGGCGGACAGCACAAACAGGGTGCTGTTCCCAAGTAGGATGTTCAGCGCTGGCCTGTGCTATTACAAAATCAAGCAAGCTCTGCTTGCCAGCATCAGGAACTAGTGCATCAGCTATCCATGCATGAGTTTGCTGACTTTGGAGTTTTTTGCTTTTTTTATCATCGCCATCGATAAAGGCGTACAGTAAATTGATAAGGTTGTCGGCATCATTGGCCAGCAGTGCCAGACGATAAGGGTATATGCTGCGGTGATGGACACTGGTGGCGCAATAATCCGCCAGAGACTGATCGGCGGTCCATTCACACAAACGCCATGCATGGCGCTGCGCCAGCGTTTTCAAGGCGGCTTCGCTGCGCGCGCTGAGTAGCAAGAATACTGGTGCTCCGTTGGCAGGCGTCAATGTTGCACGTACCGGGGCTTGCTCCAGTATCGCATGACAATTGGTGCCACCTATGGCAAAGGCGCTGACAGCGGCCCGACGTGGCTCTTGATCCAGGGGCCACGGTAATAACATTTGTGGAACAAAGAAAGGGCTGTTTTCAAAATCTATGGCCGGATTGGCTTGTTCATAGTGGAGACTGGGTGGCACCTGGCCAAAGTGCAAGGCCATCGCAGCTTTGACGAAACTGGCGACACCCGCAGCAGTGTCCAGATGACCCAGATTGGATTTCACTGAACCAAGGGCGCAATACTGGCTGGCACTGGTGTGCTTGCGCCAGGCACGGGTCAGTGCTTCCACTTCTATAGGGTCACCCAGCGGGGTGGCTGTACCATGTGCTTCTACCAGGCCTATGCTGGCTGGATCTACTTCTGCCATCACTAGGGCTTCGCTGATGACGCGTGCCTGGCCTTCTGGCGATGGCGCGGTATAGCCTGCCTTGCCAGCACCATCATTGTTGACGGCAGAGCCACGGACGATGGCCAGTACCGGGTCGCCGTCAGCCAGGGCGCGTTCCAGTGATTTCAATAAGACCACGGCCACGCCATTGCCTATCGTGGTACCGCCTGCCTCTGCATCAAACGGGCGGCAATGGCCATCCCTGGAAAAAATCATGCCTTCGCGATGCACATAGCCAGATTCTTGCGGGAAACCTATGCCAGCACCACCCGCCAATACCATATCGCACTCACCGCTGGCAATCTGTTCGCAAGCCAGATGTATCGCCACCAAAGAACTGGAACAGGCGGTCTGTACTGTCATGCTGGGGCCGGTCAACCCCAGCTTGTAGGATACGCGGGTGGCAAGATAGTCCTTGTCGTTGCCTATCAGTCGGGCGAAGGTGGATGGTGAAGCGATCTCTTCCATTTTATCGAAAGAAGCGGCGGGATAGCTGCTCATCTTGCAGGCACCGATAACGCCTATCTTCAATTCGTCACCCTTGGCGGCCAGTTCGGCGGGAGCATGTCCAGCCATTTCCAGCGCTTCCCATGCGCACATCAGGAACAGTCTTTGCTGTGGGTCTATGGATTCTGCTTCATGGCGTGAATAGCCAAAGAAACCCCAGTCAAAGCGGTCTGCATTTGCCACAACCGCAGCGGCTGGCACATAGCCTGGGCGTTGCAACAGGGCGGAGTTGACACCAGCAGCAGCCAGTTGCTCTGCGTCGAAGAAGTTGATGAGTTCTTCACCGTCAGCCAGTCTGCGCCAATATTCAAAAATATCATCAGCGCGCGGCATGCGACAGCCGGCACCGATGATGGCGACAGGCATACTGTCACCATAGTCTGGTGTTGTCGCTGAATTGATTTGATTGCTTGTATTCATAAATATCCTTGTATATTTTATTTTTGTGATTTCTTATTGTGATTTTTAGTCATCAGGCTTTGGATTGCTGGCCACGTTTGCGGCGGCGGTCATTGTCCAGACGTTGGCGCTTGCGGGCTTGACCAGCTTCATCATTGGACATATCTTCAGTTACCATTGACTGATCAAGGCTGCGCAAATGGGCGGCCAGGGCGGCGATGCTGGTGTGCTGGAATACTTCAGTAATGCTGAGCAGCAAACCGGTATCTGACTGCAGTTGTTGGCGCAGCCGTATCAAATCCAGTGAGGTTGCACCCAATTCAAAGAAATTGGTCTGTGGCGCAAGTTCAGCATGACCAAGCAGCGCAGCAAGACGGCTGCTGACCATGCGCAACAATTTGTCGTCGATGACAGGGCTGGCATCTGGCAATGCGGCTGTTGAAATTTCACTCACGGATTTGAGCGTTGAGGCAGGCCAGCGATTCACTGGCATGATGACTTGACTTTGCCAGGCATCACTGTTCTGCGCCAGATTCAATAACAAGCCGTGGTATGCCTGGAACATTTCATCTAGCAAGCCTTCAGGGAACAGAGCATCGACAGAGTCCCAGTTGAATACCATGGCCCCATCACGTTCAACTACCTGCTGGTCTATCCATACCTGTGGTGTCTGGCTGATGCCATAGACAAACTCACCCAGCCAGTCAAGTTCTGCAGCGCCATCGCTGGCTACACCCAGACCACTGGTAAACACTACCGGCATGGCAACCTGGTTCAGGCGACGGTTGCGGCGCGCGGCTTCGCGTAATACACGGACTGCCGATACCTGCATGTGTTCCAGATCAGCCCAGATCTGACGCTGCATGGAAAATGCCCGTTCAGCAAAGCTGGCTGTTACACCTGCATCAAAACCCAGTAACACAAGTGAAGTGAAATCACCGACCAGGGCATCGATTTCTTCATGCACAGGCGGGCGGTTGAACAGGGTCAGGTTCAAGGTAAAGCGCGGTATTGCAGACCAGTTGGCAAGCACTTCACCATAAGCTGCCAGCAATACTGCATTGACAGTGACGCCATGTGCTGCCGCCTGTGCGTGCAAGGCTAGTGTATTTTGCGGTGTCAGACTGGCTTCGCGCCGGGTGAAGTGAGGTGGCGATACATCTTCCGGAGCATAGTGTGTCAGCGGTAGGGCTGGGGCAGGTGCCAGGGTACTCAGCTTGTCATGCCAATAAGCCAGCGAGCGCTGGTAAGATGGCAGCAATTCTATTTGCTGGGTCAGCATGACATAGTCGCGGAAACTTGCCGTCAGTGGCGGCAATTGCAAAGCCGGATCACGGACGAATTGCGACCATTCTGCCAGCAGGGTACGCATGGAGCGACCATCGCACACCAGGTTATCGAGGCTGACAAATAAACGTACACGGCTATCTGTCATCTGCGCGGCACGCACGGTAAACAAAGGCCAGCGTGCTGTGTCGAACACTTCGTGCGACAGTTCCAGTCGCGTGATTTCCAGCCACTCGGATACCTCGGAGGCACTGGCAGCGCGCAAATCATGGCTGGCAAGATGGTAGGCGGGCAAATCCTGCACTACCTGTTGCATGCCGTCAGCATTAATAACTGCACGTAGCATGTCATGGCGTGCCACGACCTGTTGCCAGCCTCGCTCCAGATCAGCAAGGGCAAGGTCTTCAACTTCAATCTCGGCATACAGATGTGTGGAGACGCCACCCAGCTCGAAACTTTCATCACGTCCTATCCAGTAGGCTTGCTGTACATCCGTCAACGGGAAGGGCGCATAGCGTTCCGCTGCATCAGGCAGCAATGGTGGCAGGCTGTCTTCATATGGGGCTGCCTTTGCTACTCTTTCTGCAAATGCAGACAGACTGGATGCATCGAACAGGTCTGACAAAGCGACATGTGCATTCATGCCGTGGCGTACTCTTTCTATCAGACGTACGGCGATCAAGCTATCACCACCGAGATCAAAGAAGTCATCGTCACCATGCAGGTCTTCAACACCCAGCAATTCTTGCCATATCCTGATCAGATCGTTTGCTGGTGGCATCGCATCATTGCCAGCTTGGCGACTAATGCGGCGGGAGCCTCTCATTTCAGGACATGGCAATTGCTGGCGCATGACTTTGCCCGTGGCAGACAATGGCAAGGCATCCAGTTCAAGAATAGTCTGCGGCACCATGTATGCTGGTAACAAGGTAGTCAGGTGCTCCACTAGGCGACGCGAGGCAAAACGCAACACCGTATCGGTTTGGCGTGCGGTCAGCAAATGCATGCCGCCATTGCTGCCTATACCAGATGCAGCACTGGCTGCAAAGCCTGCCTGCGCTAATTCATCCAGCCACGCATCTGCTGCCAAAAGCGCATTTCCATTTGACTTCCTGCGGTCTTCAAACTGGGTATAGCCACCTTCGAGCAAGGCGACGGTAGCGAGTTGGAAATCACTGTTACGCGTGATTTCCGGGGCCAGCAGCATGCCGCCTGCATTCAACAGGCGACGCAGACGATGCAGCAAGGCAGGTATATTGCGGCTGCGGTGCAGGGCATTGAATGCAATCAGTAAATCGAATTCGTATTCCGGCATTCCCTGTGTTGCTGCTGCCCGTTCATGCTCAAATACCCGGCAATGGATGGCGTGCAAGGGACTGCTGTCTTGTGCGGTAAACGCCTGTTCAGCCTGTTCGACCAGACTGCGTGCCGGATCGGTCATGGTATAGTCAATCGCGCAATCGCTTAACTGCGCCAGCAAATCACGTGTAGCTGCACCACTGCGCGCACCAATTTCCAGTATGCGCAAAGGTCGTCCCAGACGCTGCGCAATACTGTGTATGGTGGCGGCCAGCGCAGATGTGCAAAGACTGGACAGCGGATTCATGCGTGTCATTTGTTCTGGTGCCAGAGTGTCATCCGCGCCATAAAACACTTCCAGCGCGCTGGCCTGGCCGCGCAACACTTCCAGCCTTTGAGTCGCGCCTGAACGCAGACGTTGCAAGACCGCGCGTGATAAGCCGAAGTCCAGTGCTGCCGGCGTCAGGCTATTCCAGGCAGATTCGCTGTCATATTGCGTATTAAGATCCAGAGTGTTCAACCAGCGTTGTGCCAGCACTACCAGGTCCGGTGCGGGTGCCAGCATCTGTAGTATTTGTCCATGATCGCCGGAGACGACACCAGCAGCCAGCAAGGTATCGCGCATCATGCATTGACCAATGTGGTCCATCAAAGACCAGAACTGTTCCAGTTGCTGTGCTTGCTGCGTGCTGTATGTCTGGGCAAAAGTTTGACGGCCAGTCTGCTCAACAGCATCCCAACACTCGCTGTGCAAGACTGGGTTGCCTGCAAAAGCATCGTACAGACTGGTGTCGGCAGCATTTGGTACTACCCATGCCGCCAAACGCTTGTTGCCACGTGCCGGGCCAACAGCATCGGCAACCGCCTCACGTACGCCAGGATGGCTCAAGAGCGCGCTTTCAATTTCACCCAGCTCTATGCGGTTGCCAGCGATTTTGACCTGGAAGTCACGCCTTCCCAAGAATTCCAGCGTGCCATCACCCCAGTAACGGGCCAGGTCGCCAGTGCGGTACAGGCGTTCGCCATGTACTGGATGGGTAATAAAGCCGGTGGCAGTCTTGGCAGCATCATTTTCATACGCGACGGCCAGACCCGTGCCACCTATATACAAATCACCGCTGACATGGTCAGGGCAATCGCGCAGGCGCGTATCCAGCACACGGTAATGCTGGTTGGCAAGTGGATAACCATAGGGAATGGAACGCCATTGTGTTGGCAGTATTTCTGGCACGATAAGCCAGTTGGACCAGATCGATGCCTCGGTCGCACCACCCATGGCCACCAGCCTTGCCTGCGGAGCCTGCGTGCGCAGTCGTGCTGGTAAACCCAGTGCTATCCAGTCGCCGCTCAGGAATACCTGGCGCAGGCCAGCCAGTGATGCACCGGCAGCTTCTGCTTCGTCAAGTAAAAGCTCAAGCAGGGCTGGTACTGAATTCCAGACTGTGACACGATGGCGCAACAGCAAATCCAGCCAGTGTGCAGGGTCGCGAGTGCCACTTGCTGCTGGCAACACCAGTGCAGCACCAGCCGCAAAAATACCGAACAGGTCATATACAGATAAATCGAAATACAGCGAGGACAAACCCAGTACCCGGTCAGTGTGGCCGATATCAAAGCGACGGTTGATATCCAGCACCGTATTCACCGCACCACGGTGATCAATCAATACCCCTTTGGGGATGCCGGTTGAACCTGAGGTGTAGATGACATAAGCATGATCTGTCACTGTCCGTTCAACTTGTGGCAGATTGGCTGGCCAGATTTGTGTCGCAGCGTGGCTGGCATCCAGCACAGTCACGTCGCGACCGGCACACATTTCCTGCACGATGGGCAGGCAATCAGCCTGTGTCAACACCAGTTTTGTATGGCTGCCATCAAGTATTGCTTGCAGACGTGCTGCAGGTACATCGGCATCTACCGGCACATATACGCAACTGACCGCCAGGATACCAAGACAGGCAGCTACCTGTTCCGGCCCCTTACGCATGACCACAGCAACGCGGTCGCTGCGCTTTGCGCCATGCTGTAACAAGGCGTTTATCAGACGCAAGGACCAGTCTGCCAGTTCTGCATATGACCATTGTTGTTCATGGGCGATCATGGCGACAGCTTGCGGGTTGCGCTGCGCCTGTTCAAAGAACAACTGATCAAGACAACGATCAGACATAGGGGCAGCACTGGCATTGACCTGGGCGCGTACTGCCTGCTGGCTTGGTGGCAGCAATGCTGGTAATGCCTGCTGCCAGGCCTGTGGCTGTGTCGCCAACTTTTCCAGCAAGCCGTGATAGGCATTGAACATGGCATCCAGCGTGCCGGGCTGGAACAGGGCGTCGACAGCATCCCAGTTATAAATCAGTGCGCCATCGAGCTCACATGCCTGGTGATCCAGCCACACTTGTGGGGTCTGGCTGATGCCGTAGACGACATCGCCGAGTGCACTGTCCGGCGCTGCCCCCTTGGTTGGATCATTCATGCCTAACTGGCTGGTGAAAACGACAGGCATGGCTATCGCATCCTGACGTTCGCGGCCACGGTTCCATTCACGCATGACATCGACGGCGCTGAAAGCACGATGCTGCAAATGTTCAAGCACTGTGCCATTAACGGCCGCGGCACGCTGGCCAAATGGCAGTGCGTCGCTGCAATCGAGTGGCAGCAAGGTGACGGCAGTAAAGTCACCCAGCAGGCGCGGCACATCGGCATGCCAGGGCAAACGATCAAATATAGTGAGGTTCAGCGTGAATTGCGGTTCTGCACTCCAGGCTGCCAGCACTTCGGCGAACACAGTGATCAGCAATGACGCTGGTGTACAACCTGCCTGGGCCGCCTGGTCGCGCAAGCTTTGCCACAAGGGTGCTGCCAGTTGCTGTTGTCTGCGTGAGAATGTCGGACTGGTTTGGCGCAAGGCTTCAGCCCGCAAAGGCAGTTGTGGGGCCGGTGGCAGGACAGGGATGCGCTCCAGCCAGAATGCCTTGGCAGATTCGCGCTCAGTACGGCGCTGCTTGCTATGGACGTATTTGGTCAGCACATAATCACGGAAACTGATCTGGAATGGCAATAAACCGGCAAGCTGCATATCCGCCTTGGACTGGTATAGCGCAGCCAGTTCTTCCCAGATGATCTGGCCACTGGTAGCATCGTTGATCAGCATGTCTATACCGATGTGCAGCCTGACTGCTCCGCCAGGCAGGCGGCTGGCACGCAGGTCAAACAAGGGCCATTGTGCTGCATCCATCACCTGATGTGACATGATTTCACGCCATGCTGCGCAATGCGCATCAGCCGTGGTTTGGTCAGCATCAGTCAGGTCAGCCACACGTAAGGCATAGGCAGGCACGTCAGGCAGCACACGTTGCTGGCCATCTTCAGCTATTACCAGACGCAGCGCCCCGTGACGGGCTACCAGTATATTCCAGCAGCGTTCCAGCAAATCCAGGTCCAGGCCCTTGGGTGCATCCGCTTCCAGGTAGGCATGACAAGCTACGCCACCCAGGCCATAGTGGCTGTGACGACCTATCCAATACGCATGCTGGAGCTCAGTCAGCGGGAAGGGGGCGTTGGCATTGGCTGGATCAGCGATGATTTGCTCAGTCTCTTTATGAACATGACTATCCGACAGTTGTTTGCCCACTTGTTCCAGCAGGTAATCAGTCAGGCCTTGCGGAGTGTTGCGCTCAAAAATGGCTTTCAATTCACATTTGACGCCCAGACCAGTTTCACAACGGCGTGAGAAATCCATGACCAGGATGGAATCCATACCCAGCTTCAGTAACTGGATATCTGGTGTCAGTTGTGCAGGTGTGACGCGCAGGGTGCGGGCTAGTTCGGCAATCACGAAGGCATGTACTGCTACCTGGCGTGCCTGTTCATCCAGGGCATGCAGGGCGCTGGGAGTCTCTGTAGTGACCGATACGGCAATTGCATTTGCCTGGCTGGCACTCAGGCAACGCTCGAAAGTATTGGCTGGGTTGTACAAGGCGTATAGGGGAACGAATTGCTGCCAATCGACATCGACGGCGAC
This sequence comes from Undibacterium sp. FW305-107, assembly GCF_058788535.1. Classification (NCBI taxonomy): domain Bacteria; kingdom Pseudomonadati; phylum Pseudomonadota; class Betaproteobacteria; order Burkholderiales; family Oxalobacteraceae; genus Undibacterium; species Undibacterium sp. FW305-107. Next base: position 251,619 of record NZ_JBYTAV010000005.1, on the reverse strand, counting down.
GCAAGTGCCGTTGTCCGTGACGTATTCGCCACCCAGCAGTTTATCCAGCGTGGCAAGATAGCGTGCTGGTGCCAGCCGCCTTATACCCGCTGCCCGCAACAATTGCAGCAGGTCTTCATCTACTTCCGACATACCTGCACCGCCGCCCCAGGGACCCCAGGCAATTGCCAGTGCAGGCAAGCCCTGGTGATGACGCATGCGCGCCAGGGCATCCTGGTAGGCATTCGCTGCGCCATAAGGAATTTGCAAGCGTGAGCCCCAGATGCCGGAAATCGAAGTGAAGCAGACAAAGTAATCCAGTGCGCGACTGCGCGTATGCTCATGCAACAGCCATGCGCCCTGTATCTTGGCGCGGCTGACTAGCTGGTAATCTTCATTCGTGATCGTGGCCAGATCATTGAAACGGCTGGTGCCTGCACAATGGAAGACACCAGCCAAGCTGAGGCCGCTATCCTGCTCCATGTGGGTGATGTGCGTAAACACTCGGGCCATATCATTTGCATCTGCCACGTCGGCATCAATATGAATGATTTGTATGCCCTGAGCTTTTAATAAAGCCAGTCGTGCCTTCCAGCCTGCTGGCGCAGAGCGACGTGCCAGTAACAGCAGATGACGAGCGCCACGGCTTGCCAGCCAGTCAGTGGCATGGCGTCCAAGTGCACCATAGGCTCCGGCCACTAGGTAGATGCCGTCCCGTTTCAACATTGGCGGTGCTGCCATTTCATGAACTTGTGCACTGACATGCTCAAGCCGCGGACGCAACCACAGTCCCTTGCGCAAGGCGACGGCTTCTTCATTGCCAAACAAGGGGAGCAGGGCTGACAGGGCAGATGCGAACGGCAGCAGGCCAGCATCGCTGTCTGCCATCAGCCAGCGCGGGCCTGGATATTCGAGCGCCAATGCCCTTGCCGCACCCCATAACGATGCCTGCAAAGGATTTCCTGAATCACCTGCAATTGCCTGGCCCGCATTGGTAGGCAGCAGGATGCGTGGTTTCTTTTGCAAGTGTTGCAGCACCTTGACGAATTCAGTCAATTGCCAGCCTTGCTGATCTGCCAGTGTCGCGGGCTCAGCTTGCGCATGCCAGCCATCAAGATAAATGACGATATCGCTGTCTTCCAGTTGAGTTGCTGCCAGCGGCCATTCACCTGCCGTCAGTGAGTAGATATTGGCGCCAGTGGCTTTCAATCCGGCAGCAAACGTGGCTGTATGTGCAAGGTCACCACCCAGCAGGAAATAACGAGCCGCATGTGTGTCATTTTCTGCCAGCGTAAAGTGTTCCCACTGCATGGCGTAGAGATCAACCGGCTTCGCCGCTGCGCGTTCTGGCTGCGGTTGCAGTTGCAAAGGCAGGCGTGGTGCATCATCGTCATAGTCGAGCCAATAGCTTTGGCGTTCAAATGGGTAGCGCGGCAAGCTGCGTGGAGATGGCAGGCTCCCAGCGAATACATGATCCCAATCAAAATCTTGCCCGGCGATATATAGTGCTGCGCAGGCATCGCCTATGGCAACGAGATCATTGCTACCACGGCGCAGGCTTGCCAGGCAATTGACAGCATGTGGCCATTGCTGCACAACCTGGTTACGTTGGGCTACCGCACTCAAAATGGCGTTCGGACCTATTTCCAAAAGAATGTCGCAGGTGCTGGCAGCATTTTGCAAGGCCTGGTCAAAGCGTACTGGCTGGCGCGCGTGATTTTTCCAATAGACAGCATCGGGTGCCTGGATCAGCAATTCACCTGTCAGACTGGAGCAGACTGCAATGCGGGGGGCTTGCATCGTTTGTGCTGCACACTCGATTTCCCATGCAGCCAGCATGGGATCAAGCAAGGGAGAGTGGAAGGCATGGGATACCTGCAAAGCCCGTGCATGCAATTGTTGTTCAGTCAAAAGGGCTTGTACGGCTTCCATGGCGGCTGCAGAGCCAGAAAACGCCACATCCTGCGGGCCATTGAAGGCTGCAATGGCAATCTCGCTTGCATGGCCAGCATGCAATTGGGCCAATACGGCAATTGCCTGTTCCGGCGTTGCACGAGCCGCCAGCATGGCGCCACCAGCCGGTAGTGCCTGCATCAATGCGCCACGTTTGACGATCAGGCGCGCAGCCTGTTCTAGTGTCAGCGAGCCAGCAATGACCATCGCTGCGAATTCACCTATGGAGTGACCAAGCACGATACTTGGCTGCACACCAAAAGCCTGCCACATTTTTGCCAGCGCATAGCCAAGTGCAAATAGAGCTGGCTGGGCAAATGCGGTTTGTTGCAAGCGTTCATTTTGTGCATCGTCATGCATCAGGGTGATGACAGACATGCCCAGGTCAGCAGCGAGCGCAGCATCAACGGCATCCAGCGCCTGCCGGAAATCAGGCTGCTGTGCATACAGCTCACGTGCCATGCCACTATATTGTGAACCCTGTCCGGTAAACAAAAAGCCTATGCGTGGATTACGCATTGCTTCTGTCGCTGTATATCCGGGTGCTGCCAGTTGCTGCAAACCGCTAGCCAGTTCTTCACGGCTGGATGCGAGTACGGCGGCGCGCATGCTGTGGTGCTCACGCTGGCGTGCCATGCCGCGTGCCAGGGCAGGCAAGTCATCGCAGCCTGCTAAATTTTCTGCATGGCTGGATGCCAGCATGCGCAGTGATTCTGCTGAGCGTGCAGACAGCAGGAAAAGCTGGGATGCAGTGATTTTTTCTGATGGCTTGGCGCTAGCTACCACAGGTGCCTGCTCCAGCAAGACATGGGCTATGGTTCCAGCAAAGCCGTATGAGGTCACACCCGCGCGACGCAGAGCCTGACGCACGGGCCAGTTGATGGTTTGACCTGGCACCCGCGCAGGAATGATATCCAGATCGATCAACGGATTAACATTTTGCAATTCAACAGCAGGCGGCAACTTGCCATGTTCGATGGCGAGTATGGTCTTGACCAGACCGGCAGCTCCGGCGGCAGCTTCCAGATGACCGATATTGGTCTTGACTGAACCCAGCCATAAAGGATCATCCAGGTCGCGACCACGAAAAACATCAGCGACAGATTGATACTCAATCGGGTCGCCAAGGCGGGTGCCGGTGCCATGCAATTCGATATAGTCGATATCAGCGGGTGTCAGCCCCGCTTTTTTGAGCGCCAGGCTCAGCAGGCGTTGCTGGGCAGCGCCATTCGGTGCTGACAGGCTGCTACCTGCACCATCCTGGCGTACCGTCGTGTCGCGGATGACGGCACGTATGGCATCACCATCGGCCAAAGCATCGGACAAACGTTTCAGCACCAGCACCACACATCCTTCGCCACGTACATAACCGTCAGCGCGTGCATCCAGTGTCTTGCAACGACCATCAAGAGCCAGCATGCCGGCCTTGTGCAATACCAGATCAACTTCCGGCAATAACTGCAATTTGACCCCGGCAGCCAGTGACAAGCCAGATTCACGCGCACGCAGGCTTTGCACCGCCAGATGCAAGGCACTATGCGAAGCCGAGCATGCCGTATCCACTGCCATGGATGGGCCTTCCCAGCCAAAGCTGAAAGACAGGCGACCACAGGCGGCAGCAAATGAAGTGCCAGTACCCCAGTAGGCATCAAAATGTGAAGGTTCACCACTGATGAAGGGCAGGTGGCCATAATCGCCCGTACCTATGCCCACAAATACGCCGGTGTCGCCACCACGCAAGGTAGCAGGGCGCTGGCCTGCATCTTCCAGCGCATGCCATGCCACTTCCAGCAACAGGCGTTGCTGGGGATCTGTATTCATCGCTTCACGCGGTGACATGCCGAAAAAGGCAGCGTCAAACTGATCAACATGGTTCAGGTAAGCACCAAAACCGGGTATATCTTCACGGGTACGGAAACGTTCTGATGGCGCAGGGCGTATGGCGCAACCGCCTTGCTCCAGCATGGCCCAGAATGCTTCATCATTATTGGCATCTTGCCCATCCTGACCTGGCAAGCGGAATGCCATGCCGATGACGGCGATGGCTTCTTTGTCTGTGGAAGCGGGAACTGCTTTTCCTGTATCGCGGTCCGGAGTGGTCGAAACTGGCAACGAATTATCGGCAGCGAGTGGCAAGCGTGCCTGGGTCACCAAGACAGTTTGTAAGTGCACTGCAAGTTCAGTCAGACTGGAATGGTCGAATATCACGTTGTCCGGCAAGCCCATTCCCAGAGATTTGGCTACGCTTGTGGCCAGGCGTGCTGCCGACATGGAGTCCAGCCCATAATTAAACAGGCTGGCTTCGGGATGTATTGCTCTTGTTGTGACAGTACCCAGTATGGTGGCAGCTTCGTTTGCCAGCCAGTTGCGTAAATGTTGGTGGCGTTGTGCCAGTGACAGTGGGCGCAATGTATCCAGTAAAGCAGTATCCGCGGATACTTCCACGATTTGTTGTGTGTCCAGTACATGCCGGTGTAAGACAGGTAAGCTGCCATCAAGATAGGCCTGACGCACCGCGGCACGTCGCACCTTGCCACTGGTAGTACGCGGTAAAGTGCCTTTACGTATCAGTACGATGGCATGACTGCTCAGCTGATGCTCTTCGGCCACTGATGTGCGTATGGTGTTGACTATATGCTGGTAATCGACATCAGCCTGCTTAAGGACTTCCTGTACGATGACCAGATGCTCTGTTTGTTCATCATTCTGAGTGATCGAGAATGCAGCGCCACTTTCCGGCACTGCAGCCTCATGACTGCGGCCACTGGTGACTTCTATATCATTCGGGTAATGGCATTGTCCGCGGAACAGTAGCATGTCCTTCAGCCTGCCCGTGACAAACAAGTGTCCCTCATGCATGAAACCCATATCGCCAGTACGCAGATAGGGCTTGCAGTCTTCTTCATTGATATTGATGCTGGCTATGCAGGCACCAAAGATATCGCGGTTCAGTTCTGGCTTGTTCCAGTAACCGCCTGCAACGGCAGGGCCATTGATCCAGATTTCACCAACCTGGTCTTCCGCCAGGGCTGCATAGGTTTCAGGATTAACGATGCGTACATCCTGTCCACCAAAATCATTGCCATTGCTGGTGTAGCGGCGCCTGCCTGTGTCTGTGTTTTCATCAAGGGTTGGGCTAACGACAACATGCCCACGCTCCAGTTTCGTCTTGTCCACGTCAATGAAATAGGGATCATGGTCATCAACATGGGCGGTCACCAATAAAGTCGCTTCAGCCAGACCATAGGCTGGCTTGATTGCTGTTCGGCGCAAACCATATGCAGCAAACGTGGCATGGAAACTCTCTATCTGAGCGGGCAATACCGGTTCGGCCGCTGGCATCAGGCAAGTAACAGAGGTAAGGTCGATCTTGGACAGCCTTTGCGCGGCTGTTTTGGCTTCATCAGCGCACAGACGCAAGGCAAATGATGGACAGGGCAGGGCGGTTGCAAACTCGCGCGTTGCCACTTCCAGCCAGCGCAATGGGTCTGCAGCAAAAGCCATCGGTGCCATATAGACGGCGCGGCCACCATAAGCCAGCGGCAATAAGATGCCCATGATCAAGCCCAGATCATGGAATAACGGCAACCAACTGGCAATGACAGTGTCCGTGGCAGGGCGTGTGTCGACTGCAGTCAGCCGTCCAAGAAATTCGAGATTGTGCAACAAGGGACCATGGCGATTGATAACCCCTTTGGGCTGACCAGTTGATCCTGATGTGTATTGCAGGAAGGCCAGTGCAGCACCGTCCAGCGCTGGTCGTTGCCATATTTGTGGATCGCCTTCCTGCATTTGTTCCAGTTGCAGTAAATGCAGCTTATGTTCATCGGCAAATATTTGCAGATCGCTGCCACTGGCTTCTGCAACCTGCTTGTTACTGATAAGCAGGGTAGGACGACAGTCGCGCGTGATGTCGCCCAGTTTTGGCAGTACACGCTTTACTCTTGCTGCACCTGGCAAATTGACTGGTACGCCCGTTATGCCTGCATAAAAGCAAGCCAGCAGAGCCACGACATAATCTATTCCCGAAGGGAACAGAATCAGTGCACTCTCACCCGGCGTCGCATGTTTTTGCAAACTGGCGGCATAGCACTGCACGCGTTTCGATAGAGCGGCATAAGTCAGCCGTACATCATCACTGCCATCTCCACGCTGGCCGATAAAACACAGGGCTTCGGTGTCAGGTTGATGCTTTGCATGATGTTCTATCCAGTCAATCAGGGTGGCGTGCTGGCGCAAGGAAATGGTGGGTTTGGGGAGCATCTCTTACCTCGATATCAGTTGGCATTGGCGGAAACCTGCTTGTCTCGCTGGGGACTTATCGGTTTTCCGTATTAGCATATGAATATCTTATAAATGAGAATGATTATCAATTAAAAGTACTGATTACGATATTTTTGACACCGATCGCGGTAGTGCTCCAGGGAATTGACGTGGATACTGCCCCCACTGATAAAAGGGGAGTGAAATAATGAAGTTGAGTTATTTGCGAAGCGTTTTACTGGCTGGTGGAGCGCTAGGCGCAAGTGGTGTCATGACCGGAGTCGCGGCGCAGCAGCGTGAAGACTATGTATTGCCAGAACTGGTGGTGACTTCCACCAAACTTGATGCCACCGGCCTGACGCCTGATGTGGCAAGCTCTGTGGCGACAGCAGCGCGCTTGAATGCTGCAGGTGTGGTGCGTACCGATGAACTGGGAAAGATATTCCCCGAATTGACAGTCATGCCGCGCAGTACGCGCGTATATTCCTTGTTCAGCATGCGCGGTGCACCCGCGATCGATTTTTATAACCCTGCCGTGACGGTGTATGTTGATGGCATACCGCAGGATATGACCTATTTTGCGCAACCGCTGACTGGGGTTGCACAAATCGAATTATTGAAAGGGCCACAAGGCAGTTTGTATGGTCGGTCTGCTCAGGGTGGCGTTATCAATATCGTTACCAACAAACCAAATTACACCAGCAAGGCGCAATTGACTCTGGATGTCAGCAACATGACGCGTCGTCTTGATGTGATGGCAGGCGGTGCATTGGTTAAGGACAGTTTGTATGGCGATATCAATGTCCATGCTGACGAATATCCAGGTCGCTTACGCGCGAATGGCGCAGATGATCTGGGTTCAAGCCGCGAAGCATTGGGGCGTGCACGATTGCGCTGGGCGCCAACGGGCGGCAACCTGGACGCCATGCTGACTGTCAGCCGTGATCGCTATAGTGCGCATGACGAATACTTTCAATCTTTCCCATTGAAAGATCGTCGCGCCATAGCCAGCACGCCATTTGATTTTACTGAACCAGTGTTGACCCGCACGGTCAGTCAGGTCGGGCTTGGTGTTGATTACTTCGTCAATGGCTGGAAGCTGACATCCAGCAGTTCATATCAAGACAGAAAATTTGACAGGGTAATCACCACCGGGAATGCCGACCCGGAAAAACAGAAGACCTATTATCAGGAATTGCGCCTGGCAACCAGTGGCGGCAAGCGTGTAGTAGATGGTCTGTTTGGTCTGTATTATGAAAAACAGGACTTTGAACGTCTTCGTAGTGTCGCAGTACCAACGGTACCTGCCTTCCTGTTCCCTGGACCCAGCAAAAGTGCATCAACCATTACATCCACTGCGATTTTTGGTGAGGCAGTCTGGCATATTGACGAGCGTCTGGATTTGACGGGCGGCCTGCGCTATAGCGTAGACAAAGCGGATATTGATTTTAAACGCACAGGTCCGGCGGCCCTGTCTTTTGTTGCTGACAAGCGTTTCAGCCATGTCAGCCCCAAACTGGCAGTGGGTTATCAATTAAATCCAGAGTGGCGTTTGTATGGCTTGGTCAGCGAGGGTTACAAGGCAGGTGGCTATAACCGCGTTGCAGAAAATACGGCTGGTGGTATTCCGTATGAGGCAGAAACCATACGTAACCTGGAAGCTGGTTTCAAAGCTGATCTGATGGGTCATCGCTTGCAGCTGGATGGCACTATCTACCATAGTAAAACGCGGGGCTTGCAGGCACCTGTGCAATCAGGCCCATTTCAGATGTTGGCTAATGTTGGTGATGCCAAGGTGAATGGCCTGGAAATTAATGCTGCCTTTGCTGCTACACCAGACTTCAGCCTGCGCGGTGGTGCAAGCTGGACGCGCAGCGCTATAGAAAATTTTCATGCGCCGGCAGGCAATCTGGATCTGAACGGTAAACGCGTTCCCTATGTTGCGCCGTTAAGCCTGCGGGCTGGTACTGAACTGCGCTTCCAGTTGGCAGGTGCTGGTTTGCTGCGCTGGAGTACTGACCTTACTTATTCCGGTGATTTGTGGTTCGACACTGCCAATACATTACATCAGCCAACGTATACCCTGCTGGACACCTCAGTCCAGTGGGAAATCAACAAGCGTCTTAGCCTGACTGCGTATGTTGACAATGTCAGTGACCGTGTCGTGCCTAACTACGCATTCTCATTCGGACCACTGGGTGATTTCGGCCAATATAATCGTGGACGCACAGTCGGCTTACGCCTGCAAGCGCAATTATGATGAAAAAAATTGGTACACCATTAGCTGCTGGCAGCCTGCTTACGGTATTGGGTGGGTTGTATGCCACACAGGGCTTACTGAGTGGGTTGGTACATGAAGGCTTGCCCGTACTTTTGCGTGCACGTGGTATAGGGCTGGACAAAATAGGTTTGCTGTCACTGCTGTTCTTGCCGAGTGCCCTGAAATTTTTATGGGCATCCCGGATAGATCGCCTGACTGAGGGTCAGCCTGAACAAAGCCTGCGCTGGGCAGGTAATTTTCAGCTATTCCTGCTGCTTGGTGTGCTGATTTTGACTTTACTTCCGCTGGAATCAACGCTGTCAGCCATCATTTTTTTGCTGCTGATACTGATGGTGGCATCGGTGACGCAAGACATCGTCACCGATGGCATGGCGGTGCAGGCTTTACCCTTGGCGCAACGCAGTTTGGGTAACAGCATGCAGATAGGCGGCAGCTACCTGGGCTACATACTGGGTGGCGGTTTGCTGGTGACAGCGGTTGGCTATCTCGGATGGGAAACCGGCATACGTGCCCTGGCAGCATTGGTCGCTGTGTGTGGCTTACCTGCTTTATGGATGCGCAGACGGCGCATGGTGGCAATAGTGCCTGTCATTGCAACAACGCCCAGTCTCAAGGCAGCCTGGTGCAGGCCGTCCATACGCTGGGGTATGGCAACCATCATTAGTTGCCAGGCGTCGATGCGCTGGTTCAGCACCATCATGCTGACTTATCTGGTGGATCGTGGATTTGCCGTGGTTGAAGTTGGTATCCTGTCTGGTGCTGGCGTTGCCATTGCCGGGGTCGTCGGTGCCTTGTTGGGCGGCATATTGCTGAAGCCTTACTCGCGTGTAAGCATGCTGAAAGCCAGCCTGATTGCGTATCTGGTACTCCAACTCACTTATCTGCTATTGGAAAGCCAGGGGTGGCACGCCAAAGTTTTACTGGCGACTGTGTTTTTGCTATTTTGCACAACGATGTCACTCGGTTTCGTGGTCTTGTATACCATCATGATGGACTGGGCATCACCAGCACAGGCTGGCACTGACTATTCATTATTGCAATGCACCGACGCTTTTTGCGCCCTGGTATTTGGTCTGAGTGCTGGCTGGGTGACATCCAGACTTGGATATGGTGTCACTTTCATGATCACCAGTGGTCTGGCATTTGCAGGTTGCTTGCTGGCACCGCGTCTGTATGCCAAAGCCGTTGCGGGTGCTGTGACAGAAACTGTAACTGACGTCGTTGCGGACCAGTCAGATACAGCCAAACCATCTGTCATGCTGGCCGAGGCCAGTTCATGAGGGCTGCAAAATTGCAAGTACAGGAAGCTGCGATGCTGACACGCCTGGTGTATGCGCGTCTGAATGAGCTGATAAACACCCTGGATGGCGGACATCGTTTTGAATTCATGAATCGCGGTTATGCCGCTCCTGAAAGTAATCAAAGCGTACATGATACGCAAGAGCATCTGCTGTGGGAAATCATTGGAGATACTCCCTTGGAAGCTCGCCATATCCTTGACGCTGGTTGTGGGCGTGGTGGATCATTGGCAGCGATTGCGAACAGGCACAAGCCTGCCGGACTGACTGGCATAGACCTGTCACCAGAACAGATTGACGCTTGCCGTCGCAGCTTCGGTAGACTGAAAATACGCTGGCAAGTGGCTGATGCGATTAGCCTGCCACTCGCGAATGCCAGCCAGGATGTGATACTGGCGATAGAACTGCTCCAGGAATTGCAGGCAACATCTGCTTTTGTAAGTAGTGCGGCACAAGCTTTGCGTGCTGGTGGCTGCCTATTGGTTGCTGATCTGCTTGACGACACTGCCTGGACAATACTGGTCAGCCGTATTCAGGACTGTGGTTTCACTCTCGATTCCAGTCGTGACCTGAGCGCAGGCGTACTGGCTGCGGCCACATGCAGGCAAACCAAGTACCAGGAAAATGCTGTCGCTGTCAATGTGAGCAGTAGTGAAGAAAATTTCCTGAGAACGGTACTCAGCGATGAACTTGCTGCGCAACAAGTCGCATTGGCGACCACAAATTTGCGGTATCAGGCCATGCGCTTTACACGTGACAACAGGTCTGTGGATAACAATGCGCCAGACTGGTATTTGCCATTACCGACATTAGCAGGCAGGTCAACGGAAGTGCCGGTTTTTACGACACCGGAAGCTGTTGACGAAGTATTTCCATACAGTGCACCAACCAAGGATTCGCGTTTGCCGGTATTTGCCTTTCCATTCGCCGGTGGTGGTGCTTCAGTATTTCGAGGCTGGCATCAAACATTATCCAATGAAATGCAATTCTGCCCGGTGCAACTACCTGGTCGCGAAGGCTTTATGATGGACGCACCTTTGCAGACCATGGAGCAGTGGGTTGCATGGACCATGACACAGATCCGGCCACAACTGGATGCCCTCGGCCATGAGCAGCCGTTTGCACTGTTCGGCCATTGCCTTGGTGGTTTGCTGGCATATGAACTGGCGCTGGCACTGACAGCATCAGGCAGGCCGCCGGCAGCGTTGTGGCTGACTGCGACCAATCCCCCCCATCTGCCACTCCCATCCATGTTGATGAACCTATTGCAAACCATCCCTTTCGATAGTGCCGATCTGGCTATGTTGCTCAGAGTGTTGGGCGGCACTCCGCCGGACGTGCTGGCAGCACCGGCCATGATGCGCGCAGTGCAAAAGACCATGCAGGCGGACTTTGCCGTCGGTGCGCGTTACCAGCGTTTTGACCAGTGCCGCTTGCCATGCCCGATATATACCCTGGCAGGCACGCGCGACAAACTGGTGACGCCAGCCCATATGCGCGGCTGGCAGGCTTATAGTGCGATACCAACAGCTGGAAAAACCGTGGATGCCGAGCATTTTTTTCTGCGTGAATCCCGTCTGGAAGTACAAGCCATGTTGCGTGATCACGCAGTTGCAATTAGTGAAGGTGTCGCATGAGTGGCAAACGCATATTGGTGTCCGGTGCTGGCATAGGTGGCTTGTGCGCTGCGTGGTGGTTGAGCCGCAGTGGATATGAAGTCACTGTTATTGAACAGACTGCGACCCTGCGCGATGAAGGTTATATGCTCAGTGTGTCCGGTGCGGGGCGGCGTGTCATTGAAGAAATGGGCTTGTTACCGTGCTTGCGTCAGATTGCCTTGCCAATCAACCGCAATTTATATCTGGATGCACGTGGGCGTACCATCATGCAACTCAATCACGGCAAGCTGCTGACACAACTTAACCATCAAATGGTATTGCGTAGCGATCTTGCAGATATCCTGCACCAGAGTCTGAGCGATGCAGTTACATTACAGTTTGGCACCAGGATTTCATCATTGCAGCAAGATGCATACGGTGTCGACGTGCAGTTGAATCATGGCGGCACCCAACGCTTTGACTATGTAATTGGTGCCGACGGCTTTCGCTCTGCCACCCGGCGTCTCGCATTTGGGCCAGATGCCGACTTTTGCCAGCACCTGGGCATGCAGGCTGCTGCCTATTGGATGGATGGTGATACGCAGCTGGAAGAAGACATGGTTGCCATCGCCGAGCCACGCCGCATGAGTATGTATTACCAGCTTGGCACAAAAGGTGTCACCGCATTACATATCTGGAAATCGGATCAGAACGCCGCACCTGCGCAAGTTACACGCAAGGACTATCTGCTCAAACAGTTTGTCGGCAGCCATCCGCGCGTGATTGATTCGATTGCAGATTTGTCGGCCAGCAGCTCAGTTTACATGGACGCCCTGATGCAGGTACACCTGCCTGACTGGAGTCGCGGCAGAGTGGTACTTCTGGGCGATGCGGCCCATTGCCTGACTCTGGCAAACGGGCAGGGGGCCAGTATGGCACTGGCTGGTGCCTGCTGTCTGGCACAGGAAATGGCGGCAGATTCCACCCCGGCAGCACTATTGCGTTATCAACAGCGTATGCGTCCTGGCATAGAGGCACTTCAACAGCGTGGACGTAAAGCCGCCAAGCTATATTTGCCAGATGGTGTCTGGTCTTTCCGCTTGCGTAATTGGATCATGAGTGCCATGCCCAAGGCCATGCTGCTTAATTATTTTATCAAAAGTGCGCAAGAAGAACTTCATATCACCGAGCATATTCAAGTACAGCAGGCGAGTAGGCGGGCTGCATGATGACAGATCAAACAACTGGTGCAGCAGATGCTTCAAATACATCACTCACGTCAAATCCGACAGCCTCACCAAAAACGCCAACTCGTCAACGTGGGATGGGTGCACTGCTGGCACTGGCTGGCGAACGCAAATCCAGCCTGGTCTGGGCCACTTTCCTGAGTGCGTTGAGCAGTGTGCTGTCACTGGTACCATTGCTGGTGACCTATCTGGTGCTATTGCAATTGGCCCATCCTGAGCAAAAAAACACGCTCACAGGCCTCTGGCCCATCATCGGCTGGGGTGCTTTGGCAATGGGCTTGCGCTGGCTATTGCAGATCAGCGGCGGGGTACTGGCGCACCTGGCAGCGTTTAATATCCTGTTCGATCTGCGGCTGGCAGTGGCCGATAAACTCAGGCGCGTGCCCATGGGCTGGATCACGGCACGCAGTGCAGAATCCACCAACAAAGTATTGCGTGACGACATAGACCGGCTAGAACTGTTCATTGCCCATCATCTGAACGACAGCGCCGCTGGACTTGCATTGCCACTGGCCAGCGCCATTATCCTGTTTTACCTGGACTGGCGTATGGCTACGGTCACTCTGATTACTGTGCCCTTAGCCATAATGGTTCAACTGCTGCTATGGAAAAAAGTACCGGAAGTCATGCGTGAATATAATGAAGTCAATGCCAGTCTGGCCAGCCAGGTCGTACAGTATGTACAAGGCATTGCAGTCATCAAGACTTATCATCATGGTGCAGCAAGCACGGTCAGCGCAATACGTTTACCCCAAGTAGTTACCGCTTATTTCGATGTTATCGTGCGCATGGTGAAGCTGACGGTACCGGCCTGGTCTGCTTTTACCGTGGTCATTGGTGCCAACATGCTTTGTATATTGCCGTTTGGCGGTTACTGGTATTTGCAGGGGAGCCTGCCGCTGGAATTGTTTATCCTGTGCCTGTTATTGGGACTGGGTATTACGCGGCCATTGTTTCAACTGGCATTTTTTGGCAGCCTGATGCGACTGATACAGGATGGTTATGGACGCGTACAGGATTTGATGGAGGCACCTGAGCTACCAGACACTGCTAGCGCGCTGATACCAGCTGATAATAGCGTTGAATTTGATGGTGCAGGCTTTGCTTATGGTGAGGTGAGTGTTTTACATGACATCAGTTTCAAAATTGCTGCGGGCAGTTTGACAGCCATTGTTGGCCCTAGTGGCGCTGGTAAATCGACGTTGGCACAATTGCTGGTGCGCTTTTGGGATGTGCAGCAAGGCGCTGTCAAGATTGGCGGTATGGATGTCCGTGAGCTACCTCTGGCAAACATGCATGCCCAGGTCGCTTATGTGATGCAGGACGTCTTCCTGTTTCATGACACAGTGCTGGAAAATATCCGCCTTGGTCGGCAGGACATCAGTGAAGAACAGGTGATTGCAGCAGCAACTGCGGCCCAGGCACACGATTTCATCAGCCGTTTGCCGCAAGGCTATCAAACTGTCCTGGGTGAGCGTGGTGCGCGCCTGTCCGGAGGGGAAAAACAGCGTCTGTCAATCGCCAGAGCATTGGTCAAGGATGCACCGGTTATTGTTCTGGATGAAGCCACGGCATTTTCCGATCCTCTCAACGAAGCGCAGTTACTGCAAGCCCTGGGCGTGCTGACCCGCGACAAAACTGTCATGGTCATCGCCCATCGCTTATCAAGCATAGTAGATGCTGACCAGATTGTCGTACTGGATGCTGGCCGTGTTATAGCCTGCGCTAAACACGCAGAATTGTTGGAAGACTGCGCTTTATATCGTCATCTGTGGCAATTACAAAGCGATAGCGCCACCTGGAAAATAAAAAGTGCCTCAGCCGATGAACACGTCAAGGGAGTTGCCTGATGCAAATGATATTTGGATTAATGCGCCTGGTGCGTAACGACGCAGCGATGAATAATACAGGCCGGTTCCGCCGTAGCATAGCGTGGCGGATTGCTGAATCGCTATTTGCCACCATTCCCTATGTCGTACTGTTTGCAGCATTGAATGCCATGTTTGAAGGCTCTTTTGATATGAGTCTTTTAATTCGTCTCACGCTTATCCTGTCAGTCAGTCTTCTGTTGCAATTGCTGTGCAGTGTTGCCGCCAATGTGGATGGCTTTGTCGGTGGCACAGGCATGATGTGTGATTTACGCCTGCAAATTGCCGAGCATTTACGTCGTCTGCCACTGGGGTTCTATGCACGTCGCCAGACCGGTGAACTGACTTCAGTCATGACAGAAAACCTGTTGCATGTAGAAGAAGCCTTTACCCATCTTGCAGGTGAATTATGTGGCAGGCTGGCCACTGCAGGCTTGACAGTGGCATTGCTGCTTTACATAGACTGGCAACTGGGCTTGCTTGCCGTGACCAGCGTGGCAGCCGGATTGGTATTATTTCGTCTTATCAAGGAAAACGCCAGCAAGATCAGTCGCGCCAAAGTAAACCAGAAAGCCTCAACCAATAGCCGACTGCTGGAATTTGTGCAAGGTATCAAGGTCATACGTGCTTTTGGCCTGTCGACACGCGGTTATGACAAGGTATTGATTGCCTTGCAAAACCTGCGTGCTTTGTCCATACGGGTGGAAATCATTGCCGGGATTGCTGCCATCGGCTTTTCTGTCTTGCTGGAAATTGGTTTTTTACTTGTACTCGCACGCGCCTTCCAGTTGAATATCAGTGGTTATCTGGTGCATGCTACGTTAGTCATGTTTCTGGTTATGAGCCATCGCTTCTACACCATGATGAACGAATCAGCGCTTTTGATGGCACAACTGGCCTTTTATGGAAAAAGCTTTGAAAGAATCGCCGCATTGCTAGGTGAAAAATCTCTCCCCGAACCCGCCCTGGCCTTGGTGCCAGACAGGCATGATGTCGAATTTTGCAATGTCAGTTACAGTGCTGAAGCCGGTGCACAAACGCTGAAAAATATCTCATTTAGCGCACAACCTGGCACTGTGACTGCGCTGGTAGGGCCAAGTGGGGCAGGCAAAACTACTATAGTACATTTGCTGGCGCGTTTTCATGATGTCGCAAGCGGCAAAATACTCATAGGTGGGATCGACATACGTAACCTGCATCAGGACGATCTGCTCGACCTGTTCGCCATCGTCCTGCAGGAAAGCTATCTGTTCAACGACACCATAGAAAGCAATCTGCTGATCGCCAGACCGAACGCGAACCATGATGAACTGGTTGCCGCCGCACGTGCAGCCTGCTGTCACGACTTCATCGAAGCCTTGCCGCAGGGTTACATGACCGTGATAGGTGAGGGGGGCGGTACCTTGTCTGGTGGTGAGCGTCAACGTTTATCTATTGCTCGTGCCATTTTGAAGGATGCGCCCATCATCTTGCTTGATGAAGCGACTGCATCCATAGACGCAGGCAATGAGCATGCAATCCGGCAAGCCATGACGGCACTGGTGCGCGACAAGACAGTGTTAATGATCGCCCATCGCTTGCATACCATCGCCGATGCTGATCAGATACTCGTGCTCGACCATGGCACGCTGGTCGAACAAGGCAATCACATGGATCTGATACAGCATGGAGGCTTGTACGCACATTTCTGGCAACAACAGGAAAACAGCCGCCATTGGCGTTTTCGCCAGGCGGCCTGAGAAACAAAAAATGGCGTCAGGCTGAAGTTTTTAGCTGGGCAAATTCACGCGGTGACATGCCAAAATGACGTCGAAACAATTTGGAAAAGTGGCTGGGATTGGCATAACCGGTTTGCATCACCACTTCGGTGATGCTGAGTTCTGTGCAGCTAAGCAAATGTGCCGCAGCCTGCATGCGTTTTTCTTGTAAATAGGCATGTACTGAATTACCGAACAAAGCCTTGAAACCTTCTTTCAGCTTGCGTTCATTCAAGTTGGAGGCATGCGCGAGCTCTGCCAGTGACCAGTTATGATCCAGCCGGGCCAGCAGGCATTCGCGCGCGCGGTCCAGTTTTTTATGATCCCGTTTTTGTATAGCCGGTTTGTCCAAGCTTTGTGGTGTTTCCACTAGAGATAACAAAGCATCGATCATCAAGGACAGCAATTCGAGTGCCTTGCTATGCAAGAAAAGTTGCTGGACTCCCTCAGGTGTACGCTGACGGAAAATCTGCTCTGCAATGGCGCGAATCGCAGCAGAAGCAGGGAACTGATACAGAAAACTCTCGGCCCCACCCGGGCGCAGCTTTGAATTTGCTGCCAGACGCTCCAGCATAGGTTGTATCTGCATCCCCTGTATCTGCTCCAGCGTCTGTGCGGTGAAGTGAATTTCGATGGCACGCAAGCGCTGATGTGCAGGCAGATTTGTTTCGGAACAACTGCTGGCAGGTGACGCGAATAACAGTGCCTGATCCGGGGCAAAATTAATTCTTGAACGGTCAGCGAGTATGGACTCTCCGCTACCTTCCAAAAATACACACAAGGCCAGACAGGGCGGTGACTCCGATTTCACACTACGATATTGCTGTGGCGTATAGTCGATATGGGAGATTCTGATACCCGGGCCAGTGCAAATTTGATGGCGGGTATCTTCAAACTGATTAGGCATTGATCTCAGGCTGCTCATAAGCGCTCATTACAAAATACGATTAACAAATGAGCCTGCATGGCATTGCAAGCAAAATTGCATGTCAGGCAAACAACGTAGTTAGTGTAAATGAGAATCAATCTTATTTCCAGCTATTTTGAAAATATTCAGTCCGGATCAGCATATTGCTTATTCCCACATCATCCTATTGCGCTAGTGTATTGGGTTGCGCTGAGAATTGCCCCACTTTGCGGGATCATGTGCATTTATTGTGACCCACGTTTGGCACACAATCCTGCTTGTCTTGATGAGTAAGAGACGACAGCGACAGCCCTGGCATTACCAGATATTATTCGACGCAGGCACATGCGTGACCAGATTCCATTACGCGAGATCGCCAGATGGCTGGGATCTCTCGCAACATTGTCAGGCGCTTTCTGCGCTCTTAAATCACAGAGCCGGCCTATGCAGAGCCACAAACGATCAGAGCCATCGACAAATATGCATTACAACTTTCAAGCTGGCTCAAAATCGAAGCAGGTAAAAATAACAAGCAACGACGCAGCTTAAAAAAACTTCACATGGATCTGAAAGAACTGGGATGTGAGAGGGCGTATGACAGGGTTTTATGAAATCAATTTTAGTATTTTCAGTACGTTAGCGCACAATCAAGCTTGGTTCTCAAGTTTATAGTTGTTTTTAATTATAGAATATGATGCGGATGACAATGCCAAAATCATGTATCGTCCGGTTTGACGCGTCATGGAAGTACTACGCACGATGTCTTATCCGTCATAGACAGATACGGTTGATGCGCGCTAGCTAACAAAGTTTGTAACTGTGGAAATAGCCGATGCTCAGCCGAAATTTACTCGAAGATCAAAAATTGATTGACCTCCAGCGCTTCCATTTGCTGGTTAATGCAATTACTGACTATGCAATCTATATGCTGGACATTGATGGTCGCGTGGTTAGCTGGAATGCCGGTGCGCAAAAATTCAAGGGTTACACCTCCGAAGAAATTATTGGCCAGCATTTTTCCCGATTTCATACACCTGAGGACCAGGCAACTGGTCTTCCTGGACTGTCGCTTCAGATTGCGGAAGCTGAAGGGCGTTACGAGACTGAGGGCTGGCGCGTGCGTAAAGATGGATCTTATTTCTGGGCGAGTGTCATCATAGATGCCATCCGGGAAAATGGTCGATTACTTGGCTTTGCAAAAATTACCCGTGACATCACTGATCGCAGAAAAGCGGAAGAAGCGTTGCGCCAGAGCGAACAGCAATTTCGTTTGCTGGTGCAAGGCGTAACTGATTATGCGATCTATATGCTGGACAAAGATGGCTATGTCAGTAACTGGAATGCTGGCGCGCAACGTATCAAGGGGTATCGGCAAGAAGATGTTATTGGTACGCACTTTTCCCGTTTCTATACGCAAGAAGATCAGCATAGCGGAGTGCCGCAGCGTGCTCTATTGACTGCCAGGAGCGAAGGTCGTTTTGAGCAGGAAGGCTGGCGCGTGAGGAAGGACGGAAGTCAATTCCGTGCCCATGTTGTGATTGACCCTATTTACAATACCTTCAATGAATTCCTTGGTTATGCCAAAATTACCAGGGACATTACCGAAAAATATGAAGCTGCCATCGCGCTAAAAAAAACCGAACAAGCATTACAGCATGCGCAAAAGATGGAAACAATAGGTAAATTGACTGGTGGCATAGCCCATGATTTCAATAACCTGTTACAGATCATTTCAGGAAATCTTCAACTACTGTCAGCTGAGATTGCAGGTAATCAACATGCAGAGAGGCGAGTTACCAATGCACTCGCCGGTGTCCGGCGCGGTGCCAAGCTGGCCAGTTATTTATTGTCTTTTGGACGACGTCAGGCACTCGATCCCAAAGTCGTCAATATCGGTCGTTTTGTGATTGATATGGAAGATATGCTGCAACGCAGCCTGGGGGAGACTATCGAAGTCGAAACTATTCTGGCTGATGATTTGTGGAATACCTTTGTCGATGTCGCTCAAGTCGAAAATGCTTTGCTTAATCTTGCAGTCAATGCTCGCGATGCCATGGACTCCGTCGGCAAACTCACCATAGAAATCAGTAATGTTGTTCTGGACGAAAATTATGCGCGTACTCATGTAGAAGTCAGCGCTGGTGAATATGTGATGTTGGCAGTGTCCGACGTTGGCTCAGGTATGGCGCCAGAAGTTGTGACCCAGGCATTTGAACCCTTTTTCTCTACCAAAGCCGAGGGCAAGGGGACAGGGTTGGGTTTGTCCATGGTCTACGGTTTCGTCAAACAGTCGGGGGGACACATCAATATATACAGTGAACTTGGCTATGGCACTACGGTTAAAGTCTATCTTCCCCGTTCGAAAGAGCAAGAAGGCCGGTTGGCGCTGCAGGCAACGGAAGAAATTGTCGGGGGGAGTGAAACTATTCTGGTCGCAGAAGATGACGAGCAAGTCCGTACTACGGCAATCGAGATACTGGTCGCTTTGGGGTATACCGTATTACATGCTGCTGATGCAGAGAGTGCACTGTCTATAATCGAGGGTGGTGCCAAAGTTGATTTGCTGTTTACGGATGTCGTTATGCCCGGATCATTGCGCAGTCCTGAGTTGGCGCGCAAAGCACGCGAGCGTTTGCCTGATCTTGCGGTATTGTTTACTTCGGGCTATACACAAAATGCCATCGTGCACGGAGGACGGCTTGATGTTGGTGTGGAATTGCTGAGCAAACCGTATAGTCGTGAAGCACTTGCGCGCAAGGTCAGGTCTGTGATTGCTAGTGCTTATCAGCATAAAAGCGTCTGAGCGTCTGCAGTAGCACTGATAGAACCATCCAATTTGTATAGTGCAAATTGATAAGGGAGAAGATGGCTCTGATTTGGTGCTATGAAGATTGACTAGCGATGGCGATTTCTATTTTTCGCAAAAACTGATCCTTGGCGGCACTTATTTCAATATCAGACATAGAGGGTAGCCGGTTGATCAATTTATCCAGTTCATCTTTAAAATCTGAACTTGATATACGGTGCGGATTGTTTGAATTTTCTGTGACTTTTTTTGTCATGATCATTCCTGTCTATTAATTGAAGCCTGGCACTAACTAACTGCTTGATAATTACTTGAGTATAAGCAAGCAAAGCAAAACACATTTTTAACTTATCGTTTGGATTCTCATTTCAAATGCTCCGGTAAAAATTGCCAGGCTCTATTGGCGAGCATTCGTTTAGCTCGAGAAATACATGGTTCTCAAATGCCGGCTACGCTCTTCCATTTTCTTCAAATGCATATGCTGTTTTGCAGGAGTCATATTTTTCGGTTTTTCAGCGCTGTTAATGTCTGTTGCAGTAATGCCAGGAGCAATTTGTTGATTGTTGAGTGCTGAAAGGTTTTGATTTTTAGTTAAAAAATGGAAACCGAAAAAATTCCTCATGATAATTCCTCTGGAAAAATAGGTTGGCTGTGTACTTTCTCTACTGCATTAGCATAAGCCGTACCATAGATTGATAAGGGATGGTTACTCTGCGATAGAGTTGTCATGATAACGAGAATCCCGCATATTAAGTACAGGACAACAGCGACCTGATTTGTAGGAAAAATCTTACTGTTGAGCGATCTGCAATCAGCGTGAAATCTTCTCTGATCTGACGACACACCTGGGTGCAACCTTGAATCAACTCCTTCAGATGTTTTTCCTATGAAATAACATCACTCTTTTTGATCACACAGGCGGGAGAATCTTCCTGCCTGATTTTCTTGCATGTGACTTACCGCACAGATGTCGTTGATTAATTTTCCTAATCTGTCGCTACTTGTCCGCAATGGACTTAATCAGGAGAGATGAATGGGACGAATATTAAATCAGATTGGCCTTGCCTCGCTGCTGTGCTTTGCCGCATTGCCAGGAACAGGATTCGCTGCGGATCCTGTTCCCCCCGTGGTCACGGAAGGGAAGAGCGCATCGAATGTCGATAATACGGCGATCAATAACCGCGACAAGTATGCCGGGAATAAAACGCCAGAAGATCAATTCAATACACCAGAAGACCGCAATCTTCTCGCCACAGTCAGGCGCGCAGTCGTACAGGACAAATCGCTCTCAATGATGGCGCATAACATCAAAATTATGGTGGATACGGGTAAAGTTACTTTACGCGGTCCGGTAAAAACTGCAGATGAAAAATTGAAAGTCGAAAAAATCGTACAGGCTGTCACAGGTGTGAGTTCCATTAATAATTCACTGGATGTAAAAACCAATTGAAGCTGGGCAAGTGTGACAAGCCAGTAACGCAGCAAAATAAGGCGCGCAATTTAATTCACCAAGGGGTATGCATATGAAAACCGCAATCTACTGTATCGCAACAAATCGTGTTCAGGCAGAAAACATCGTCGACAATTTGAAACTTGCCGGATTCCCAAGCGGCGATATTTCAGTCTTGTTTCCTGACCAGACTGGTACACGGGATTTTGCGCACGAGCAAAATACCAAATTACCTGAAGGAGCTGCCACTGGTGGCGCTGCTGGCATGGGGGTGGGTGCCATACTGGGGTGGCTGACAGGTATAGGCACGCTGGCAATTCCTGGCGTTGGGCCTTTCATTGCCGCCGGACCTATCATGGCCGCATTGAGTGGTGCTGCATTGGTGGGCGCGGCTGGCGGCATCATTGGTGCGCTGGTCGGATTGGGCATTCCAGAATATGAAGCAAAATTGTATGACGGAAAAATTCGCGGAGGCAATGTTCTTATCTCAGTTCATACCGATAATTCTGATCAGGCTTCCAATGCAAAAGAAATCTACAAAAAAGCTGGCGCAGAAGACATCAACTCAACTTCCGAAGCAAGTGTCTCTTAAGCTTGTGTCTGAGTGACAGGTTATTTGTAGCGCAAGAACGGACTGCATAAAGCAGTCCGTTTTTCTTTGAACTTGGAATGCGAAATTCCAAAAATTATAGAAAAAATAAAAAGTAATTTCTATTCCAGCTTTGACCTTAATGTTCGTTTCCGTACAAATGATTACCGCATTTTGGTCTATCTTCAAACGAGCAAAATTTAAGCGTCAATTTGCATAGTGCTTGATTTTCATCGCGTCAAAATCTTACTTTTTAGAGTGCCCACCATGCCTAAAACCAATGCGATCACAGCCACAGCCGAAAGCAAAAAAACAAAAAACCTTACTACTACCCCTACTGCCACCTCGATCGGTAATGGGGGAGAGCTACATCAGATCGCAGGGAAAACTCATCCGGAATTGACGACGAATCAAGGTGTCGTCATTGCAGATGATCAAAATTCCCTGAAAGCCAGTGTCAGAGGGCCGACCTTGCTGGAGGATTTTATCTTAAGAGAGAAAATTACTCATTTCGATCATGAACGCATACCTGAACGTATCGTGCATGCGCGTGGAACTGGTGCGCATGGGTATTTTGAACTGACACATTCGCTTGAAAAATACACGACGGCCAAAGTCCTGACTGATGTGGGTCTGCAAACACCGGTATTTACCCGCATTTCGACGGTTGCGGGTGGTTCTGGCTCTGTAGATACACCACGGGATGTGCGCGGTTTTGCAGTCAAATTTTATACCCCTGAAGGCAATTGGGACCTGGTGGGCAATAATGTTCCAGTGTTCTTTATTCAGGATGCCATTAAATTTCCTGATCTTGTCCACGCAGTAAAAATGGAGCCTGATCGCGGCTTCCCGCAAGCCGCGACAGCACATGACACGTTCTGGGATTTTATTTCACTGACACCAGAAACCATGCATATGGTGATGTGGATCATGTCTGACCGCACACTGCCAAGATCACTGCGCATGATAGAAGGCTTTGGTGTACATTCTTTCCGACTCATTAACAAGGATGGCGAAGCCACTTTCGTGAAGTTTCACTGGCGTCCAAAAGCAGGCTTGCAATCCACAATTTGGGATGAGACAGTCAAAATTGCGGGAACTGACCCTGACTTTCACAGGCGTGATTTTTTTGAAGCCATCACTGCTGGCGACTACACTGAATGGGAACTGGCGGTGCAGCTTTTTACGCAGGAAGAAGCAGATGAATTTCCGTTTGATCATCTTGATGCCACCAAGCTCATCCCCGAAGAACTGGTGCCACTGATTGTCATAGGGCGCATGGTGCTGGACAGGTGGCCTGATAATTTCTTTGCCGAGACTGAGCAAGTGGCGTTTTGCCCATCGCATATAGTCCCCGGCATTGACTTCTCCAATGACCCTTTGTTGCAGGGGCGTTTATTTTCTTATCTGGATACACAGTTGTCCAGACTGGGTTCGCCTAATTTTCACCAAATTCCCGTCAATGCGCCAAAGTGCCCATTTGCCAATCACCAGCGTGATGGCCATATGCAAATGACGCGCCCCGTTGGCAGGGTTGCATATGAGCCAAATACTCTGGCAAAGGATGCGCCGCGCGAGCAGCCAGCAACAGGTTTTAACAGTATGGCAGAGCCAGTTGCTGGTGACAAAGGCAGGATACGCCCTGAAAGTTTTGCTGATCATTACAGCCAGGCGCGTCAATTTTTTGCTAGCCAGAACGAAACCGAGCAAGCGCATATAGTTGCGGCGCTGGTCTTTGAACTGTCAAAAGTTGAGCATCCACATATACGCTTAGCGATGGTCGGCCATATGTTGCATATCAACGAAGAATTGGCGCAACGCGTCGCCGCTGGCCTGGGCGTAAAAGACTTGCCTGCAGCACCCGCCATTCACGCAGAGATACAGGATTTACCAGTATCACCAGCCCTTGGTTTGATTGACAAGATGAAAGATACTCTTGCAGGCCGTGTGGTTGGCATTCTCATCGCCGACGGTTCAGATGCCAAGCTTCTGGAAAAAGTCAAAGCGGTTGTTGGAGCCGCAGAGGGCAAGTGTAAGCTCATTGCTCCGCGTATCAATGGCATACTCTTGTCTGACGGTAAGGAAGCCAAGGTAGATGGTCAATTGGCAGGCAGCCCTTCTGTGATATTTGATGCAGTCGTTCTTGTTCTTTCAGATGAAGCTGCAAAAAAACTGGAACGGGATACGACAGCGAAAGGCTTTGTTAGCGATGCATTCAGTCACTTGAAAGCGATAGCCTATGATGCTGGCAGTGAAATGCTGTTGACTGCGGCAGGTGTCGATAAAGATGATGCTGTGATTTCGACAGATAAATTGAAAGACTTCATCGCTGCGGCAAAAACACGGCTGTGGGCCCGCGAAAAATTTGTGCGACCACCTTTGTAAAGACGGCACTATTGAGGAAAGCCTGGTGCATCGTTATGCATCAGGCTTTCCTCATTGGATTTTATCGCGTTATACCTGATTCTGATTTACTTGCGACAAAAAGAAACGCAGCATTTCACTGCTGGCATCTGGCCCTGATGCATCTGTGAAACTGCCTTGACTATTGCCGCCTGACCACGCGTGACCAGCACCGTGAATGACCCATTGTTCGGCACGGGCAGGTTGAGTTGCGGCATTTTCAGCAAAGCGAGTGCGGGTATAGCGGCGGCCCAGCTTTCCGCTACCGTTTTCTTTTTGTGCCTTCAGTGCCTTTGACTGGCTATGGTCGAGATAACGCGTCATGATGCGGTCGGCATTCTTGCTATTGACGGTGTGATCCTGATCGCCGTGGAAGACGATGATCGGTATCGCAGTACCAGTAGATGGGGTTTTAATCTGGTTTGATGCCCCACGCATGGCCGACAGTGCGGAAGGCAAATCGTTTGCTGCGCCAAACGGCAAGCCAGAATGTATACCAACTGCTGCATACAGCTCAGGGTAGGTATCTGCCATGATGGCGGCCATTGCACCACCAGCAGACATGCCAGCGATAAACACGCGGCTATCGTCGATATGATAGTCAGCCATGATTTCTCGGGTAATGCCAGCAATCAGGGCAGGCTCTCCCTGATCACGTTTTTGATCCACGGCCTTGAACCAGTTCCAGCATTTGGACGTGTTTGCACCTTGCTCCTGAGCCGGATAGACCACAATGCAATGTTGTTGCTCGGCTATCAGATTCATACCTGTACCTGTGGCAAAATCATCTGGCCCTTGCGTGCAGCCATGCAGCATGACGATCAGCGGCAAGGCTTGCCCGGTATTGCCAGTATAGCTGGAGGGGATATACAGCTTATAAGCACGCTTGCCATGTGCGTTGGCATAGTTGCCGCTAATGAAGCGACCAATATTACTTTCATCTGCTTTCCTGGTCTGTGAAGTTTCAGGAACAGTTTCAGCCGCAGTTTCAGCATCAATGACATCTGTCTGGTGTAGTGCCTGGCCTCGTACCTCACTATCGTGCTTCTTTTCAGGCCGTGGGTTGATGTCATGCAGAGAGTTGTTCCCATTTGCATCGTCTTGTCCCGCATGGGCGGAGCCTGTGCCACGATAAGCTGGAGCCAGCCCTGGTAAATTATCGTTGAGGGTACGTTGTATCAATTCTGTGACGGCTGTCAATTTCTGCAATTGATCTGGATGAATGGCGCCTTGGGTAGGCACGGCAAACGCCTGAGCATCGCGCCAGGATTTACCTGCCATGCGCATACGGGCTAGCAGGTTTTGATTAAAATTCATGTTGTACTTTCAATGTTGCTGCATGTGAGATTGAATGTGCATTCAAAGGATGCGGTCTGCCAGCGCGGCTTTTACCGCGCTACTGGCCTGGAATGCACCCAGGACAGAAATGGATTCGATACTCGCCACAGCAAGCTCGGGGCTGACATCTGCTGCAATGCTGGCCAGACCCAGGACCTGTATCTGCAAACGCTGCCCTGCATCCCGCACGGCTTCAAGATCGGCACGAGTGTAATGCTGCAGGCCCAGCACCAGACTCTTGCGTATTACCGTCTGGCGTATGACTTCAGCATGGGTCAGCAACTGATTGCGTATCGCTGTGCGTATCAGGTCGGTACGGTTCGAATAAAAGCCTTCCTGCACCAGCAAGTCAACCTGGCCAAGATCGACCAGGCCAAGATTGATGGTGATTTTTTCTGTATCGCTGGCCTTGGCCCGTATATCGGTGACAGTCATGGTACGCCTTTACTTTAAATTAACCATCCATATGGATGGTAATTGGATGTTTATTGGAGTATATCAACGAATTTATCAAAGTAAAGCATTAATTGCTGCCACAAGAATCTTTGGTTTTTGTCCTACATGGCGTCAGCGCGGCGGCTTACCGGCATTTGCGGGTGCAGGTTTTAAGATGAACTTACTGCTCGCCTGAGTTGGTAGCTTATGTTTTTGAATAGATGAATAAGGCAAAGCTGCACGGGGAATGCCATTCGCGGGATGCGATGGTGACAGGCAGGTAATTATTGAAATTAACTTCTCTCATTAATGACTTAAAGGAACCATCATGCGCACTGCGACCCCTACGGCAAAAGCCAAACCTACGAACATTTCTGCTGTAGCTCTCCCCAAAAAAAACAAAGGTGCTGAAGCGCAAGATGCGGTCAGTCTGCTTAAGCAAGATCATAAAAATGTGAAAGCACTGTTCAGTAAATTCGAGAGCCTGGGTGATAACGCTTTTGCCAGTAAGAAAAAAGTCGCTCATCAGATTTGCCTGGAATTGACCAAACACACCATCGCCGAGGAAGAGATTTTTTATACTGCCATGCGCGAGGCTGGTGAAGATGTCAAGGATTTGATGGATGAGGCCACTGTCGAACACGCTGCCGCCAAAGACTTGATTACACAGATTCTGGCTATGGAGCCTGATGACGATCTGTATGACGCCAAGGTCAAAGTCTTATCCGAACAAATTGAGCATCATGTAAAGGAAGAGGAAGGTGAGATGTTTCCCAAGGCAAAAAAAGCAAAGCTTGACCTGGTATCTCTGGGAGAGGCAATACAAGAACGCAAGGATGAAATCAGCCTCCCATCTATGCAATAAGCCAAAATAAGCCACACCGCAAAATGGGTGCCGGGCTGCGTGAAATTTTTCTGCAATCCGGCATCAGTAACTGTGTTGCGTGTGCAAGCGTACATCATACCAACTGTCCAAGCACAATCGCCTGAGCGCACAGGGCAACACGCAACACTCATGACATAAAAAATTCAGGGGAATTATGGATTTTCAATCGGCCATCAATAGTAACTTTCTGGATATTCCACTCATCAGCTGGATCACGGCATGTGGCGTTGCTGTAATTGCTTACTTTGTGATGCATGCCTTAATCGGGGTCTTTAAACGCAAGCTGGTCGCAGAGAATGAACCTGGTACAGTCGCCACCTCACAATTGGTCCCTCAAATTTTGGGCGGTACCAGCAATATCACTCTCATTATTACTTCAGTGCTGATCGGTGTGGCCGTGCTGGATTTGCCAGCGCGCTGGAGTGACCGTGTCAATCATTTGTGGTTCCTGGCGTTTGGCTTGCAATTGGCGTTGTGGATCAACAAAACCATCAAGGTATTGAGTAAGCGTTACTTTACGTCGATGGCGACTGATGGCGCGCCGGTCAGCCGGGTTTCACATACCATTATTGTTTGGGCATTGCAGTTTGTATTGTGGGTGGTTTTTCTCCTGGCGATGTTGTCGAACGTAGGTATCAATGTATCGGCTTTCATCGCCAGTCTTGGCATAGGCGGGATTGCGATTGCACTGGCAGTGCAGAATGTGTTGGGCGACTTGTTTGCCTCGCTGGCGATTGCCGTAGACAAACCTTTTGAAGTAGGAGACGCCATTAATATCAATGGCATAACAGGTACGGTCGAACATGTGGGCTTGAAGACCACGCGCCTTCGCGCTGATAGCGGTGAACAGATCGTTATCGCTAATGCTGACTTATTAAAGAACACCATACGCAATTACAAGCGCATGAAAGACAGGCGCGTGCAATTGTCGGTCAAAGTCGCTTCGGACACCCCGCCCGATGTCGTGGAGCAGGTTCCACCCATGTTGCAAAAAATTGTAGAAGATCAGGCAGAAGTACGTTTTGATCGTGCCCATCTCAAATTATTCGACCGCAACTCTATAGAGTTTGAAGTAATTTACTTTGTATTGAAACCGGATTATGGCTTGTATATGGATACACAGCAGGCGGTTAATTTAAAGATTATGAAAGAATTACTGCAGAGGGATATATCATTTTCTGATCCTGTACAAAAAGTGAAACACCTGAATGCAAGCAGCATTGAAAACAGCGAGATGCGTAAGCCGCAGCATGCCAGTCAGATAAAGTTGTCGCGGCAACTTTGATTTTTCCTGATAGCTGGATTTTGACGTATTACCGATTCCAGAGCTTTTAGTTTTCCCCAATATTAAGTTCTCTATCCGCCAAGTCAGTACAGACGAATAAATTCATTCACCCTGAATTATTGCCAATACTGCAAAATGGCGTTAACCTTGCATTCAAAATATGCTGGGCGTATGCGTTTGCCTGCTATTGCCATTTGGGTGAGGCATTATTCGGTATATTGACCCATGCAGCACCGTGATGTTGCTTACCCATTTTCAGGACCGAGTATGTCCCCGATACAAAACGATAATGCCGGCACATCAGCCGTTCCGGCTCCCGCGCCGGGATGGGCATTCATAGGCAGCGGGACACCTATGCGTGAGGCAGTCAGGAATTTTGACTGGTCTGCAACAGAACTTGGCCCCATCAGCAACTGGCCGCCAGCCTTGAGGGCGACCGTGGGCATTGTCCTGAATTCTGCACACCCCATGTTTCTCTGGTGGGGACCAAAGCTGATCCAGATATACAACGACGCCTATGTACCCAGTTTTGGCGCTGGTAAACATCCTGCAGCACTAGGTCAAGAGGGGGCTGAATGCTGGCAAGAAATCTGGCCTGTCATCGGGCCGCAGATAGCCCATGTCATGACTGGTGGTGCAGCACTATGGTATGAAGATAACCTGGTTCCCATCTGGCGAAATTCACGTATCGAAGATGTGTACTGGACTTATACCTATACACCTGTCTTTGGTGACGACGACCGCATCGCAGGCACACTGGTAGTGTGTACCGAAACAACATCGCATATCCTGGCGGAGCGCAGGCAAGCCACCTTGTCTTCCCTGACGCAGCGATTGATGCTTTGTAAAAGCCGGGAAGAAATTTTTATGACCGTCAGTGCTGTCGCTGCTGACAATGCGGCAGATATTGTGGCTGTATCCGTCAATCATGAAGATGCCGCCAGTTTGAACAAAGATACTCATTTTAGTATCCATGCAATTGAACTCCATTTTCATCATGATTGTTCACTGACATTCGAAATCTCGCAACGTTTGCCGTTTGATACTGCTTACAGGGAATTCCTGCATGAATTTACCGCAGTTGTCTGTCGCGCACTCACTCATCTGGAAAGTGTATTGGCGCGCGATTTTGCTGCGGCAGAAAGAGACCGTCTGCTGTTCGATGCCCCGGTAGGAACCGCGATCATGGTAGGGGAGGATCTGGTTTATCAGTTAGCCAATCCCATCTATTGCAAAATGATTGGCCGACTGGAAAGTCAGGTGCTGGGGCGTAGCTTTGACGAAGTTTTCCCGGAATTGCTGGATTCATCAGTACGTGCGACTTTCAGGCAGGTTTTCCGGGAAGGCACGCCCTTTGTTTCTGATGAAACCATGATACGTCTTAGTCTGCATGGCGGCGAGCCTGAGGATCGCTATTATATTTACAACCTTGCCCCGATAAGGCGTGTAGATGGCCAGGTATATGGTTTGATGGCCATAGGCATTGATATCACAACGCAGGTGTTGGCACGAACCGAGATTGAACGCCTGAATGACAACCTGAATGTCACTTCCCGTGCAAAAGACGACTTTCTGGCCATGCTGGGTCATGAATTGCGCAATCCTCTGGCACCCATAGTGACTGCCCTGGAGTTGATGAAAATGCGTAACCCCGTTATCAGCAGGGAGCAGGCAGTTATCCAGCGCCAGGTTGATCATCTGGTACGTCTGGTTGACGACCTCATGGATGTTTCAAGGATAACCAGTGGCAAGGTTCAACTGAGGATAGTCGCTGCCAATTTGCGTGACGTGATGAATAAGGCCGTGGAAATGGCCAGTCATCTGCTGGAGAAAAAAAATCATCACCTGACCGTGGATGTTGCACCGATCACCTGGGTGGGAGATCCCGCACGTCTTGCACAGGTGGTAGCAAACCTGTTAACGAACGCCGCAAAATATACGCCTGATGGCGGAGAAATTTCGCTGGTGAGCTATCACGAAGACGATCAGGTCAAGATATGTGTCAGCGACAACGGTGTCGGTATTTCCGACAGTCTGATGCCAAATATCTTTGATCTTTTCGTACAAGGTGGGCGAAGTGTGGACAGGTCGGATGGGGGTATGGGCATAGGCCTTGCGCTGGTGGCAAATCTGGTTCAATTGCATCAAGGTAGTGTGCACGCAGAGAGCCCCGGCGAAGGCTTGGGAAGTCGCTTTACCATTACCTTGCCACATAAATTGACTGTTGTGGAGGCGGAAAAACAAAAAGAACAAGTACATATGTCACTCAGTGTAAAAAGACGTATCCTTATCGTGGATGATAATCGCGATGCTGCCGATTCACTCTTTGAATTGCTCTCAAGCCTGGGACATGATGTCAAAGCAGTCTACGATCCTGTAGATGCATTGAAAGAAGTACAGCGATCGATACCTGAGCTTGCCATTCTTGATATAGGCTTGCCAGGCATGGACGGTTATGAACTCGCGAACGCCATACGGGATTTGCCAGGTGGTACCAATATTCGGCTGATAGCCTTGACCGGTTACGGACAGCAACATGATAAGGAACGTAGCCAGAATGCTGGATTTAACGCGCATATGATCAAGCCTGTCGAACTGGACTATTTGCAGAAACTTATTATTGAAGGAAGATAACCAGGCTTGCAGACACAGTGGAGTAGTAAAAATCACCTTGAATAATACCGGACACGAAAGACGTGCAAGCCTGTTTGTAGGAATTGCCTTACGTGATTTTGGGATTAAATTGCTAGGGTTTAAGACTGTTTGGACTTAGGATTCAAAGTATATTCTTTTGATATATGTTTTGATCAATTTTGCAAAGTATGGAAGCAAAGAAAAGCATTTGAACATGTCAACTACAAATGATTGCAAATTTGAAGGTGAGCACGTTTTTTAGCTGATCAAAATAATGAAAAAACTTTGTTCGCTTCAGACAAATGAAATGCATCTGATCCTGCCTGCGCTGCCCAGACAGGGAAGTCCTTAGTCCAGATAGGTAACTATGATAAATACTATCCCCGAGAATGGGAACGAGGCCTCCCTCGTTAATGAGTCTGATGGTCAGCGAGGTGCAGGCTTGCGTATTCTGGTTGTTGAAGATAATCAGGATTTGCTGGAGATGTTATGTGAAATGCTGGATATGATAGGTCATATTCCCACCCCTGCCGGAAGTGGGGAGAGCGCTTTGGAGCTACTTCAACAAGGACGTTTTGATGTGCTGCTGACGGACATCAACCTGCCAAAAATGTCCGGCATCGCTTTGGGAAAGCAAGCGGTACTTGATGCGCCTGATATGCATATTGTTTTTTCATCCGGTCATGGTGCGCATATGCATTCTTATGTGAATTTCCCCTGTCATATGTTAACCAAGCCCTATGAGCTGAGCCAGATACAACAACTCCTTGATGGATTTGCTGCGTAATAATAATGAGGGAGTTTTGATTTTAACAATGCACATTGACCATTGACGACAACGAATTATTTGCCACCAATTGATCTTGAAGTTCAGGCTGGGTTTTGTTTCTTGATTGCAGGTACTGCTTTATGTAGCACTGTTTTATGAATCTATATCAATCAACCGAGGACTTCAGATAAAGGTACTAAGCAGGTTTCATGCAACTTGCAGAGACTCTATCGTAAGTATGAGTTGCTGGAGTTTCAAAGGCTTTACAAAGTGAGAATCAAAGCCAGCTTCTGATGTCAGCCTCTGATCTTCTCTGAGGCCATAACCGGTTAATGCGATCAAGTACATGTCACGGGTGTCCTTGTCGGTGCGCAAGCGTCGTGCCACTTCATAACCATCCATACCCGGCAGGCCGATATCGATAAGGGCAATACAGGGTTTCTCACTCTTCGCCAGAACGATCCCTTCGGTACCAGTTGCCGCTTCAATAACCTGGAATCCATGAGCTTTGAGCAACTGTGTAGTCATTTCTCGGGCATCTTCATTGTCTTCAATAAGCAGCAACTTTCTGCTTGTTTCCAGTTTGCGAACCTCGTGATGCTCAGGTGAGGGTTTACCCTGCCTGGCCTGGGGTAATACGATAGAAAAGGTACTACCAAGATTTTCACCTTCACTATGGGCGATAATGTCGCCCCCATGCAATTCGACTAATTGTTTAACCAGAGCGAGGCCTATACCCAGACCACCTTTAGCCCGATCCAGCGAATGTTCACCCTGGACAAAAATATTAAAAATACGTGGTAATAAGTCTTTTGTAATGCCTATTCCAGAGTCGGTAATCATCAGGCTTACTTTGCCGTCAGAATGATTGTTTCTGATGGCAATGGTGCCACCAGCGGGGGTATATTTGATGGCATTATCCAGCAAGTTGGTAACGATTTGCTCTACGCGAGTGGGATCTGCGTCTATCCATGCGTCGATAGGATCAATACTCCATTGGTAACTATCAACAGGGCGGCTGGCTCTGAGGCTATCCAGGCAAGACGTGACCACGTCTGCAAGACTGACCGCAGTTTTGTCGAGCACAATTTTTCCTGATATCACTCGCCCCAAATCCAGTAAATCATCGACTATGCGTGTCAGATGTTGTGATTGTCTGGAAAGAATTTTCTTTGCGCGCTCTACACTATCTGCTTTTGCGCCTGGAAACCCTATGATGGATGCTGCGCTGGTGATGGCACTTAAAGGGTTGCGCAACTCATGACCCAGCATGGCCAGGAATTTATCTTTCGCTTCATTTTGTTCGACGGCTATTTTTCTTTCTTTTATTTCCCGCTGAAGCTTGTCATTGACCGCCTGTAAATCCTGTGTACGCAGACCAAGAGCATCTGTTTGCGCTTTCAATTCCAGGTTTTTTTTCGCCAGTGAAACAAACACCGACACCTTGGCTTGCAATACCTGGGGAATGATGGGGGTGAAAAGATAATCGACCGCGCCTTGCTGGTAAGCCCGTAATTTATTCAGGTCATCAGCCAGAAAAGCTGTAATGAAAATAATCGGTATGGAAGAGGAGCGGGCGCGCTTATGTATCGCTTCTGCAGTTTCGAATCCATCCATGCCCGGCATGTTGACATCGAGCAGTATTACGGCAAAGTCATCTTGCAGTACATGACGTAGCGCATCTTCGCCAGATTTGGCAGTGACCACCGAACATTGGTTTTCGTCTGCCCAGGTTGTGAGCAGTCCGCTTAGGGCAAACAAACTCGCCGCATCGTCATTGACTACAAGGATCTTGGGTTTATATTTTGCTTGCACGGGTTTCCTCACCTGCACCGTTTCCAGTTGGCGACACTTTTATCATTATACAAATATTGAATTGTCACAAATCCTTAAATTTGAAGTAAATTATGTCACCGTATCTCATTTCACGGAAAGAAAAATACTCGGATACCGCTGAATAGTTGTTTGCAGGTTTTTAATATCACCTGCGTGCATATTGCACTGCAAAATACATAGTTTATTTGGGTGCTGCCTGGCGGGCACCATATCAGTCTCAGTCAGGCTCTTGTGAAGAAAGTGAGCGAGACGGTGTTTTTGCAACATTTGCTATCAATTTCATCGCTTAAAAGGCCAGAATGAACACGCTCACTGACATCTCGGAAACACTCGATCCCAAGCTCCTGCTTGCTGCACTGACAGCGCTCAAGAAGGGTGATTTCTCAGTAAAAATGCCATCTGACCTGACTGGCCTCAATGGCAAGATCGCTGACACCTTAAACGAGATCATAGAAAATAGCTCGCATATGACGCAGGGTATCCTGAATGTCAGCCAACTGGTGGGCCAGGAAGGGCGTTTGCTGCAGCGCGCTTCTTCCGTACGGGCGGAGGGAGACTGGGGAACCATCGTCAATTCTGTCAATTCCCTGATCGACGATCTGGTACGTCCCACGACTGAGATGGCCAGGGTAATTGGTGCTGTGGCAAAAGGCGATCTTTCTCAAAGCATGGCGCTGGAAGTGGATGGCCGCGCCTTGCAAGGACAATTTCTGAGTGCGGCGACTACAGCAAATACGATGGTGAGCCAGCTCAGCTCTTTTGCGTCAGAAGTAACCCGGGTGGCGCGTGAAGTCGGTACCGAGGGCAAACTCGGTGGTCAGGCAAATGTGCCCAGCGTGGCAGGTATCTGGAAAGATCTGACCGACTCAGTCAACTCCATGGCCGGTAATTTGACTTCACAGGTGCGCAATATCGCCGAAGTGACCACGGCCGTGGCAAACGGTGACTTATCCAAGAAAATCACGGTCGACGTCCGTGGCGAGATTTTGCAACTGAAAGACACTATCAACACCATGGTCGATCAGTTACGGTCGTTTGCATCCGAGGTAACCCGGGTAGCGCGTGAAGTGGGTACCGAAGGCAAACTGGGTGGGCAGGCTTATGTGCCAGGTGTGGGTGGTACCTGGAAGGATTTGACGGATAACGTCAATTTCATGGCATCCAACCTGACCGGGCAGGTACGTAATATCGCTGAAGTGACAACGGCGGTGGCAAACGGTGACCTGTCGAAGAAAATCGCGGCGGATGCCAAGGGCGAAATTCTGCAGTTAAAAGACACTATCAATGTCATGGTGGATCAGCTCAGCTCGTTTGCATCAGAGGTGACTCGGGTGGCAAGGGAGGTTGGTACCGAAGGTAAACTGGGTGGTCAGGCGCAGGTCAAGGGTGTAGGTGGCACCTGGAAAGACTTGACTGATTCAGTGAACTCGATGGCGGGCAACCTGACAGGGCAGGTGCGTAATATCGCCGAAGTGACAACGGCGGTGGCGAATGGTGACTTGTCCAAGAAAATCACGGTGGACGTTAAAGGCGAAATTCTGGAATTGAAAAACACGATCAACGTGATGGTGGATCAATTGAACTCATTTGCATCTGAAGTAACCCGTGTCGCCCGCGAAGTAGGTACAGAGGGCAAGCTGGGCGGGCAGGCAAATGTACCAGGTGTAGCCGGTACCTGGAAGGATCTGACCGACTCGGTCAACTCCATGGCAGGTAACCTGACGGGACAGGTGAGAAATATTGCTGATGTGACAACAGCCGTAGCGAATGGTGACTTATCGAAGAAGATTACGGCTGACGCCAAAGGCGAGATTCTGGAACTCAAAAACACCATCAACGTTATGGTGGATCAGCTCAGCTCGTTTGCATCAGAAGTTACCCGGGTGGCGCGTGAGGTCGGCACCGAGGGAGAACTAGGCGGGCAGGCGAATGTACCAGGTGTAGCAGGTACCTGGAAAGATCTGACCGACTCGGTCAATTCCATGGCCGGTAACCTGACGGGGCAGGTGAGAAATATTGCTGATGTGACAACAGCTGTAGCGAATGGTGACTTATCGAAGAAGATTACGGCTGACGCCAAAGGCGAGATTCTGGAACTCAAAAACACCATCAA